>CAZGXI010000031.1:0-58263 GCA_964529715.1 uncultured Anaerolineae bacterium
ACTGGGTCAGGCGTGCTCTGGGAAGCCGCCGCCTTTAGGCGGCGGAGTCGTCACCAAAAATCTCGGCATCCCCGGTCCGCATGGGCAATGTCCTGCTTGACGGTCGAATGAATGAACAGTAGACTAAGGTCACTTGTGGTAGTATTCCACATCGTGCTCCCGCCTGACCCGCACGTACTGGAATAACCAGTGACGAGGTGAGCCATGCATCAGGAACAGCGGCAGCAAACCCATACCCTCCTGCGGCAGCAGGGAATCGAGCGGGCCGTGTTCGCAAAGCCGGCGAGCGTTACCTGGCTGACCGGGTTCACGCCCCCGATCCAGGTCGGCCCAAATCTGTTTGCGTCCAGCTATCCGCTGGTCTGGTACGAAGGCGGACAGTTTACGCTGATTGTTGTGGATGCCCAGGCCGATCTCGCGGCCCCGTTTGGGCAGGAAGCCGACGGGCGCGTCGTCACGTATGCCGGGTACAGCTTCGAGCACCCCATCGCCAGTGGCAAATACCTGCTGGAGGCTTTTCTGACAAGCGCCACGATCAGGCCGGGCGGCAAGGTGGGCGTCGAACGCGAATATGTCAGCGATCTCATTGCCACCCAACTGCACGGCGCGGAAACAATCGCCATCGACGGCTGGCTGGAGCCGCTACGCATGGTGAAGACTGAGGAAGAACTAGCCACCCTGCGCAGAAACTTCGCCTTGACCGACATCGGACATGCAGCAGCTCAGGACGCAGTGACCGTTGGCAGGCGCGAGATCGACGTATGGAACGCGCTGCACACCGCCATTCAGCAAACTGCCGGCTGCCGCGTCCCCGTCGGCAACGACTGCGTGGTCGGGCGGCGCTCGCCCGATAACAGCGGCGGCTGGCCACTGGATTACGCGCTTCAGCCCCACGACTCGTTGATCGTAGACATCAGCGTTGTGCTCGGCGGCTATTGGAGCGATAGCTGCGCGACCTATTATGCCGGAGAAAGAACCGAGCGGCAGGAAAGAATGCATCGCACCGTGCTGAACGCGCTGGAGTTGGGCATTTCTCTGGTGCGCCCTGGCGCCATCGCCAGAGACATCGACCGTCGGGTGCGCCAGGTGATCGCGGACGCGGGGTATCCGGTTTATCCCCATCACACCGGGCACGGCGTCGGCGTCTCCGGCCACGAGGCACCGCGCATTGTCCCCTACAGCGACGAAGTGCTGCGTGAGGGCATGGTCATCATGCTAGAACCGGGCATCTACTTCCCCGGTGAAACTGCTGTGCGGATCGAGGACGCCCTGCTGGTCACAGCCGACGGCGCCGAGATTTTGACGCACCACAACAAGGCGTAATTCGCCGCGTTGCCTGTGTTGTCATGGCTGTAGCGCCGCCCGCAGCAGCCGCACTTTATGCGGATCGACGGCATCGTCGGTGCGGGCGGCAGTACCTACGTGACACTCGTGCGCACCCGTAAACAGCATAATGTCTCTGGCGTTTTCCAGGCGGATGCCCCCGGCAGCCGCAAAGCGGTAGTACGTGCCAAATACCTGCACCCAGCGACGCAGCCCAGCGCGCCCTTCGGCAGCAGAAGCAGCCGGGCCTGAAGTCAGAATTCGCGCAGCCACCCCAACGAGCCGATGCAGCGCATCCTCTGGGTTAGAAGACCGTTCCAGGGCGCGATGCACGGTCAACGGCAAGGGAGCGGCAGCCTGGGCAATGCGTCGGATCAGGTCCACGTCCAGCGCGCCGTCTTTCCGATGCGCGCCAAAAACCAGGGATTGAATCCCCAGTGGTCTGAACAGATCAATCTGGGCAAGCATCGCTGCGACCTCATGCTCGCCGTAAACGAAGCCGCTGTTATGCGGGCGCAGCATCACATGCATATCGATGTGAACCGCGTCCCGAATGGCTTTGACCATGTCCAACGGTGGGGTAAGCCCGTCCAGAGCCAGGTCTACACAGACCTCAACGCTGTCTGCACCGCCCTGCTCGGCGGCGATGGCATCCGCCAGACTGGTGGCAATGATTTCCAATCGAACCATCCCAGGCACCTCCTGGTCCCCTTCAGTCACACGCTTTGCCCGTACTCGTACCCAGCCTCATACAGCGCGACCACATTTTGGGCAGAACTGACGGCCTGGATGTTGTGGCATGGCGCAAGGATATAGCCACCGCCTGCGCCGAGGATGCGGATGTTGTCGAACACTTCCCGGCGCACCTCTTCGACCGTGCCAAAAGGCAGGGTTTGCTGGTTATCGACGCCGCCGTGAAAAATCACGCTGCCGCCGAAGTCGCGTTTCAGGCCCGCGCGATCCATGTTCCTGGCGCGCCACTGGATCGGATTAAGCACGTCGATTCCCGCCGCGATCATGTCGGGCAAAATCTCCCGAATCGCGCCGTCGCTGTGGTAGAAGACATACACACCGGCCTCGTGGGCCAGGTCCATCATACGCTTCATACGCGGGATAAACACCTCGCGGATTACATGCGGCGAAAAGAGCAATCCCTCCTGCGAACCGAAATCCTCTGCCACATAGCTGAACGTTACAACGCCGGGAATCGTCTCGAAGATGCGCCGCGTGAACTCGTAGGCAAAGTCGAATAACTTATCCAAGCAGTATTCAACCAGAGCGCGGTTCTCCAGCAGGTCCATGTAGGCCCGTTCCATGCCGCGCAAGTCGGCGTAGGTGAGAAACGGCTCCGAGCCGCCGCCCCGGACGGGCAGATGTTCTTTGCCCCTGACCTGCTCCGGCAGAATTGCATAGTCGAACCAATCCGCCGTCGGCCAGGTGTAATGCGCCTCGATCTCCTCAATCGTTTCATACTGCGCCAGGGGGTGATAGACGCACTCTGGATAGACCCCCGTCCCATAGTCCACTTCCCGATAGCCACAGCCGTACAGGTCGTAACCTGTCGGGATAGGCGGGCCGATATAGGCGGGCTGGACAGTGAACGGTCGGTCGATGTGCAAGCGCCGAAACATCTCCGCTTCCGTCGCGCAGCCGAGATAGCGCATGACCTTGCGCGTCGCCTCCAGCGTGCCCCAATAATCCATCGGAATCCGGTCCGGCGTTTCCCGCCGGAGCACCGCCAGCCAGCGCTCTTGCGAGGTCATGCTTTCCACAGAAACGATCTCCTTGTCCAGACATCTCCCGGCCTGATCAGAGGTCCATTATACAGCTGATGGAACGTTTGTTGGGCAGCCTGCCATACTGTAGTATTGCGCTCGCTCCCAAACGATCATACAATTTGAATAAGTCTTCAGTACAGTTTACCGCACATTTGACCTCTCGCGCCGATCAGATGTATATACTTTTCAGGAGGAGAAAGATGTCCCGCCGCCATGTGATCTTTCTGGCTGCCCTTCTGTTGCTGCTGGCAGCCGCCATCGGACCGAACGTCAGCGTCGCCCAGGAAGGCAATGTAGATGTCTATGGGCGCACCCTGCCAGCAGATGCAGCCCCGTACGAGATGCAGGTGTGGCAGGAACTTTGCAACGCCGAACGCACTGAAATCTCACTGTCGTCCGTCGTCACCGTGTACCAACGTATCTGCGACATCCATGCCTTCGACCAGTTTAGCGACTCGCTGGTGCAACTCGACCAGAACATGCAGCTCTTCCCCGGCGCGGCGTCGAGCTGGGAAGTGCGCGAAGATGGCCTATCTTGGGTCTTCCATCTGCGCGGCGACCAGGTGTGGAGCGACGGAACGCCCGTCACGGCAATGGACTGGGTGCGCAGCTTCCAATACATGGCCGACCCGGCCAACGCCTACGACTTTGTATGGATGTGGCTGGGCGTCATCGAAGGCTGGGATGAGGCCGTCGCTGGTGAAATCCCGGTCGATGAGATCGGCGTCATTGCCGAGGATGATAACACCCTCGTCGTCAGGACGCAGAATCCGTTTCCACCGCTGCCCGCCACGATGGTCTACTGGCCACCCATGCAAGCCGCCAGCCTGGGCGAACCCGGTGCGTGGACGCCCGAATACATCATCGATCCTGCACGGCACGTCTCATCTGGCCCGTTCATCATGACAGAGTTTGTGCCCGGCGATCACTTGATTCTGGAAGCCAACCCGACCTATGTCGGGCCACGCACGCCCTGGTTACGCGAGATTCGTGGACTGTACGGCGATCAGCTTAACGGCAGCTTTATCGCCTTCCAAAACCACGAGGTCGATAAGGTCAACTACATTCACCTCAAGCCTTCGGATTTCGAGATCATCAACGCGGACCCGGTGCTGAGCGCCAACTTCCGGCCTCATGCGGGCGACTTCCGCACCGACTACCTGCTGTTCGACACGTTTAATCCGCCATTCAACGATGTGCGGGTACGGCTGGCTTTCGCCAGGGCAGTAGATCGCCAGTCCATTGCCGACAACGTGATCAATGTCGGCGGCGCACAGTCGGCCTACCCGGCCACGACATTCCTGGCCCCCGGCTTCCCAGGGTGGGATGAGGCAGGTGACTTCCGCGACTACCAGGCATACGATTGCGAATCCGCCCAGAGTTTGCTGGCCGAAGCAGGTTATCCGGGCGGCGAGGGCTTCCCACCGCAGGAATTGAAGCTGCGCGGCGAGGCCGAGGGCATCATGAACTGGTATCTGGCTGTAGCTGCCTCGATCAGCGAATGCCTCAATATTGACATCACCGTAAACAACATGGAGTTCAATGCCTTCATGAGCGCGCTGCTGGCCCGCCCGACCACGCTTCAGTTCGGCGGCGTGTCTTACGGCATGGACTATCTCGACCCAGCGAACATGCTGGGCGTTTGGAAGTCTACCGGGCGGCATTCGTGGCGCAACGCCGACTACGACAACATGGTCAGCGAGGCCGACCAGATGGTGGGCGATCCCGAAGCCCGGATGCAGATGTACCATGAGGCCGAGCGTATCCTGGTTGAAGAAGTCGGCGGCGTCTTCCTATTCCACCGCAACCTGGGCGACCTGTTCCAGCCCTATGTAGCGGGTGGCGCCTGTTTTACACCGGATAACCAGGGCATCTCCGCCTATCACTGGAACAACCAGTGGTGCTGGGGAGAGTTCTACATCACGCAGGACGTGTTCAACTACGATACCTATCGCACCCGATAGGGATCGGCGCGCATAGAGGCAGCAGTCTTCTCGCTGCATCAGGTACAATAGGTCTGGGAGGCGCGGAAGCACTGCTTCCCAGACCTTCATATTTGCGGGTGGAGCACCCATGACCGGTTACGTCATCAGGCGGCTGCTATCGCTTCTTTTTGTACTGCTGCTCGTCTCTTTCATCGTTTTTATCTTGATGAGCATCATCCCCGGCGGACCGTTCAGCCTCGGCGAACGCGGCTACACGGAAGAGGCCATGCAAAACGTCCTGCGCAAGTACGGCCTGGACAAACCCATTCTGGAACGTTATTGGAACTACCTGACCAGCGCGCTGCAATTCGACTTTGGACACTCGTTCGCCGTAGCCGGAAACCCACCCGTCAGCGAGGTGATCGCGCGGAGCTGGCCGGTCACGCTTCATCTGGGCCTCTATACGATTATATTCTCCTTCGGCCTCGGTTTGCTGCTGGGAACAATTGCAGCCTACTACCGCAACACCTGGATCGACAACGTCGTCACGTTTATGGCAACGCTGGGTTTTGCCGTGCCCAACTTTATTATCGCCACATGGTTCCTGTTGATCTTTGGCTACCAGTTGGGCTGGGGTAAGCCCAGCGAGTGGATTATCGGCCCGGTGTTCGGCCAGGGGCCGGCGCTGCTTTCACGCGATTACATCCTGCCGGTGCTAACCTACGGCCTGACCCCCCTGGCGCTGGTGGCAAGGTACACACGCTCCAGCGTGGCCGACGCGCTCAACGCCGATTACGTCCGCACGGCGCGGGCCAAAGGACTCACCGAGCGGGCCATCACGCTGCGACATGTGTTCCGAAACGCCCTGATCCCAATGATCACCGTACTGCTGCCGCAGATACCGAACCTGTTGACCGGTTCGCTATTTATCGAGGTCGTATATGGTATTCCGGGATTGGGAAAATACTTCGTCACGAGCTTGTTCAACCGCGACTACCCGATGATCATGGCCGTCGTGCTGCTGGTTGCAGTCCTGTGGGGCGTCACGTATTTAATCACCGACATTCTCTATACCTGGGTTGATCCGCGCGTGCGACTCGGCAGGGCAGGAGGTGCAGGATGATCGCGGCAAACCAGGCACAGCCGACCAGTCTGACCCCAGAAGCATATCCACACCGCTCATTGTGGGCTGACGCCGCACGGCGCTTCGCCCGGAATCGCCTGGCGATGATCGGGCTGATTGTCCTGGCGCTGCTAGTGGCGATAGCCCTGTTTGCCGACCTGATCGCGCCGTACCCGTATAACCGGGCCGAGTTCGCCATTGCCAACCTGCGCCCGTTCCGAGACCCCAATCACATCCTGGGCGCAGATGGTATCGGGCGCGACTATCTGACGCGGTTGATCTACGGCGCGCGCACGTCGCTGGTTGTTGGGCTGGCCGTGCCCATGCTTTCCTTCGCCATTGGCGTCCCGCTGGGCGCGCTGGCAGGGTATCGCGGCGGCAGGGTCGATTTCATCGCCCTGCGGATGGTCGAAGTGATGACGGCAGTTCCGCCGCTGCTGTTTGCCCTGTTCCTGCTTAGCGTTGTGGGCAGCGGCCTGGGCAGCGTGATTTTCGTGCTGAGTGTAACCGCCTGGATCGAACCGCTGCGCCTCACGCGCGCGCAGTTCCTGGCATTGCGAGAGCGTGAATTCATCACGGCGGCCAAATCCATCGGCGCGTCGGAACTACGCATCATCTTCACGCATATCCTGCCCAACGCCCTGGCCCCGCTGCTGGTGTCTTTTACGTTTGCCGTGCCGACGGCCATCTTCGCCGAAGCTGCCCTGAGCTTTTTGGGCCTGGGCATTACAGAGCCGACAGCCAGTTGGGGTAGAATGATGGGATCAGGGGTCGGCACCTCCGTGCAGGTCTACTATCATCTGGCCTTGTTCCCGACGATCCTGGTCGGGCTGACCATGCTGAGCTGTTCATTCGTCGGGGATGGGCTGCAAGAGGCGCTGGACCCGCAACGTTCACGGTTATAATGCTCCGAGGAGTTGGGTCATGATCGGGTTCCACATCAAGCAGCGACCTGGGAAAGCGCTTATTCTCATGATCCTGGTTGTTCTGGCGCTGGCGGGGTGCGGCCAGGGCGAAGAGCCGACGCCGCGCCCGACCAGCACGCCGCTGCCCAGGTTCGAACAGGTGCAACCCCCCACCGAACCGGCGGCCATCGCCACCGCCGTCGCTACCGCCACCGCCAGGAGCAGCCAGAACACGGCGGCCCTCGACCCCACCGCTATCGCGCGCGGACAGGACAACTGGACGCGGCTGGAATGCGCGTCCTGTCATGGCGAAAACGGCGAAGGCGGCGCAGGCAGCATTGGCGACAGGGAAGCCCCGCCGCTGACCGATCTCACGCTGACCGAGGATGAGTTCATCGACTGGCTACGGACGGGCGGTACACTTGGCAACGACCATCTTTTTTCGACCGACCGGCTCAGCGACCGGGGGGGACGGAATCTTTACCAGTTCGTACAGTCGCTTGGCGCAGACTGACCACGCCGCCGAACTTATGTCCAAACACAGAACCCGTAAACCAGCACAGGCCCGCAATGCGGACCGGCAGGCCAACTGGCCGGCTATCGGTCTGGCGGCGGGAGCAGTGGCTGTCTTCGCGCTGATCGCCGCCGCCCTGGCAGGCAATCCTGCTGCAGAACAGCCCGCCATGACTTTGGAGCCGGCGATCATCGCTAACCTGACTACCTTGCCCCTGGCGACGCCTCTCTCCACCGAAGAAGCCGGACGCTGGCGTGCGCTTCGGGCAGCAGTGGAGGCGTGCGGCGACTATTCGCCGGAGCGACAAGGCCAGATGCAGCAACACATTGCCTGGATTCTCAACCCGGCGGATATTCCGGTGAACGTGGTCCTGGCCCTGGGAAATAACCCGGTCGGGCGGCTGGTCTACGGGATGGCGAGCTATACATCCATCCAGTGGCGGCTGAACAACCGGAACCCCGACTCCTGCCTTGTGCCCATCGGCCATACCCTGAACGCACTGCTGATCGCCCTGGGTGAGCAGCCCTTCGACATCTATCCTGAATAGTCCTTTTTCCAACCACAGAGGAACGAACGTTTTCGTGTCAGATCAAGCCGCTTGCAACAACGCCTTGCGCTCGCTGTTTCTGTTGGATCCCGAAGTCATCTACCTGAATCATGGCGGGTTTGGCGCCTGTCCCCGGCCCGTCTTCGAGACGTATCAGCACTGGCAGTTGGAACTGGAACGCCAGCCGACCCACTTCTTTATGCACCGCGTCCGGGACGCGCTCAAACAGGCGCGCGACCACCTGGGAACTTACCTCAGCACAAGCAGTGATAACCTGATCTTCGTCACCAACGCCACCACCGGCGTGAACTACGTCGCGCAATCGCTGGACTTCCAACCCGGCGACGAAATTCTGACCACCGACCACGAGTACGGCGCGATGGACCGGCTGTGGGAATTCGTCTGCCGCAAAACCGGGGCACACTACGTCCGCCAGGCCATTCCCCTGCCTCTCACCTCGGCTGAGGAGGTCGTCGAGACCCTGTGGAGTGCGGTGACGCCGCGTACGCGCGTGATCTTCCTGAGCCACATCACCTCGGCGACGGCCATCCTCCTGCCGGTGCCGCAAATCTGTGCGCGCGCCCGTGCAGCGGGCATCCTCACCGTGATCGACGGCGCACACGCCCCCGGCCAGATTCCCCTGGACCTGGACAAACTTGATGCGGACTTCTATGCGGGTAACTGTCACAAGTGGATGTGTGCGCCCAAAGGGGCAGGATTCCTTTATGCCCGGCCTGAATGCCAGCCCATGATCAGACCGCTGGTGGTCAGTTGGGAATGGGACGATACATCCGACTACGTACGCGCCAACCAGTGGCAGGGAACGCGAGACGTAGCCGCATTTCTGGCCGTCCCGGCGGCCATCAACTTCATGGCTGCACACGACTGGGACGCGGTGCAGGCGCGCTGCCACACCCTGGCGAGTGAGTTCCGCGCGCGGCTGGCTGACTGGTATGGGGTAACTCCCCTGACGCCGGATTCAAGTGCGTGGTTCGCGCAAATGTTCACCCTGCTCCTGCCCATGTCCGATCCTGACGATCTTCAGGCGCGCCTGTATGCAGAACGGCGCGTTCAGCTTTCCATCGGCGCGTGGCACGATCAGCTTCAGGTGCGGGTGTCGGTGCAGGGATATAACACCCGCCAGGACCTAGAGACCATGTTCACGGCGCTGACGGAAGTTCTGCCCAGACGTTGACCCCAAAACCGGGCCGGTCGTGTGGCCGGCCCGGCGTTGCCCCCTCTATTGGCGATCTTCCCACAGATAAGGCTCTGTGCTATCCATTGTCTGGGGAGTCCAGGCGCGCACCTGGATCGGGCTAAGTAATCCATAAGGAACCACAATGTAATCTGGGGTATAGCGTTCGCCCGTCGTGCGGAAGGAACGCCAGTCCGTCCAGGGTTCGTCGCCGGCCTTCAGGTGAAGCGGCCCCAACATATTGCGCGGACTGCCGACCACCTCAATATCGATCCGGTTCTCGCCTTCGCGCAGGTAGGGCGTCAGGTCAAGGTCATTGGTGGCGCGCCAGGGAATGTGACCAGCCAGCGCGCCGTTCACGTGAACGGCCACCGTCGTCGCTGCATAACTGCCCAATGCCAGGTGAACATGTTCGCCAGGGCAATGGGTATACGTTTCATGGTAGATCATGCTGCCAGCGTAGTGCAGGTAGCCTTGCAGCCCCCAATCGCCCAAGCGCAGTCGTTCCGGTTCCGCCACGATGACCCGGTTCGCATCGACTCCAAAGTCGCCCAACAGATAGCAGTCCTCGACTTCCATGCGCTCCCGGTAAGCACAGGCCAGCGTCAAGACGTTATGCCCCGGCTTCAACGCGGGCAGCGGCACGCGATGAAAACTCCGGTCAAGATACCACCCATCAGGAATGGCAGGCACAGCTTCGCCGTTGAGCGTTAGGTCGAACGCTGCCGCATTCTCGACCAACAGATAAACCGGCGTGCGCGGAACGTCGCGCACCTCGAACGCAAACCGGAAAGCGACCAGCCTGCCGTCCTGGGGATGCGGTGTATGTACCCATTTGTGGCGCTGCGGCAGGCGGTTGGCGTACACCGGACGCATCCCCAGACGTTCGCGGACGGCCTGCTGCGCCTGCCAGACCGGCATCGGCGCGGACCATGCCTCTTCTTCGATGCGCCAGGCGCACACATCCAGCGTCAGCACATTGGGATCGGTTCGGGTAAACCTGAAGGTCGGACCAAGATAGGCAGCAATACGTTCCCCCTCCCTGACCTGTGCGGCTGCCTCCGGTGAAGGATGCCCGTCATGGTGAAGGACATACAGCCGCGAACCAGCAGGGCCGAAGTCGGCCTGGAAACGGATCGTGTCATCCTCCATTTCCACTGCCACCGGCTGTCTTTCGCCGGTGAGGGGATTCCACTCCTCCAACCGCCCTGCACCTTTCCAAACGACCGTAACCCGGACGGGTTTCTCCCGGTCGTTGTTGACGGCAAAAAGCACCGTCTTGTGTTCGTCTTCTACCACGCGCTGCTGGACGAGCACCTGCGCCGCCTGCTGACCTGTTTCCATGACAAGGCTGATCCGGCGCGAAACGATGCGCTCCAACGCCGCCTGAAGCTCATCGACGCCTTTCAGGATGACGATTTCGGGGCGTCTGAACAGCGCCGCCACACGCTCATCGGGCAACGCCTCGACCAGGTCTGGCGTCGGCGCGAAGGCGACGATCTTTCCGCCGGATGCTGCAAACTGCTCCAGAAGATCGAGGGTACTCCGCAGCAGCGTCCGCGTGCCGGGGGGAATCACAACCACCCGGTAGGCAGCCCGGTTCACCCAGATTGTTGCGCCCTCAACACGGCCCATATCCGCCATGATCTGCTCGTCGCCAAAATCGAAGTCGTAATGAGTCGCCAGGACGGCGCGGGCGAATGCATTCAATCTCCAGCCGAAATCGTTGGCGGCCTGTACCCCCCTGGACGGCGGGAACTCCCGCGCAGCCCCTTCGACCATCATCCAGCAGGTCGCTATCGGATGGATCACCAGAACATCGCGCACTGGCTCACCCAGGCTGAGCACCGCGCCCAGGCGGGCGAAGTAATCCTCGACCACACTGTTGTACTTCCACCAGGTGGTGTTGTAGTTGAAGCATGGCGGGTAATCCCGCTTGCGGCACCCCCTCAGGGTGTACAACGCCAGATGCTGGCAACGCAGGTTCACACCCAACACGTACTGCCAATCTCCGACCCACTTTTGACCCTCAAACGTAAAGGCCCAGCCGGTGCAGCCGTAGGTTTCCGAAAGCACCAACGGACGCCCAAACTGGTGCGCAACGCTGGTACATTGCTTGACCGTCAGGTACTCGTTGGTCTGCTCGCACAGCATATCGATGCCGGGCACCTGCTGGTGACGGTAATGGGGCATCACCGCGCCAGAGCGCCAGATGGTAAAGCCTAACACATTCTCCTCAAGGTAATGACCGGTGAACGCCAGGCCATGCGCCTCACACCACTGACCGATCTGCGCGGAATACGCCTCAGTAAACCGCTGGCTGATGGTCCACCAGAAGTCATGTCGCGCCCTGGCGCTGTGCTCACCGTCGAGGAACACATAAGGTGCGACATCCAGAAAATCGTAACCGCGCCTGGCCCGGAAATAGGCATCCAGCCCATCCGTCCAGGGAAGATGCGGCAGGCCGGACTCGATCCGCATGTCGTTGACGTTCGGCTCGTCGGTGAAAATGCCGGGCACCAGATGACCGAAGTCGTCTCCGATCAGGCGACGGTAGGTCTCGTAGGTGATGTCGATGAACGCTGCCACCGAGTCGGGGTTCAGGTTGTCGGCGGGCGCATCGTCGTTGTACCACTCGGTCGGCGCGGCCACCTCGCGTCGCAGCACGAGCGCCACTTCGCCTGGCTGTAAAGGGGTCGCGTTGGCGCGGGTCACACGCTCGGCATAGAGCAACTTTCCGCCATCCTGGCGGGCGCGATAGACCGCCACCACACCCTCAGCCAGGCCGGGCAACGCCGTCGTGACTTCGAGGGTGAGCGCCTTGCCGCGAAAAGCATCACCGCCGCGCGCCGGAACCAGCCCTCCGGCAGCGCCGGAAGGCCAGCGGTCTTCGTCGTAGAGCCAGGGATGCATCCCCTCGCGGCGGGCCGCCTCGACCACCGCACGCACTGCCGCCAGCCAGTCCTGGCCCATATAAGGCGTTTCCAGCCCTTCGCGCGCATGAATGAAAAAGCCGCCCATCCCATGCTGCCGCATATCGGCAACCTGGCGCACCAGTTCGTCCCGATCCAGCAGATCGTTCCAGGACCAGAACGGCGCGCCGCGAAAGCGTGCCGGGGGATCACAAAAGAAACGGAGCAGCGTACTCAAGCCTGTTCTCCTTTGATGTAATCCTGCGCATCCCACAAACCGGATCGATGCCGTCGAGACGCGGCGGAAGGCGAATCACTTCACCGCGCCGCGCGTCAACCCAGAGACGATTGCCCGTTGGCCGAAGATGATGAGAACAAGCACTGGCAGGATCATCAACACGCTCATGGCGCTCATCAGGTCCCAGGGACGCGACGTGCCCATTGCCTCGCGCCCCAGCGAGATCAAGCCGACGCTGAGGGTCTTGGTGTCGTTGCGCGTGGCGAAAATCAGGGGATAGAGCAGTTCGTTCCAACTGATGATGAAATTGATGATCAACATAGTCGCCAGAGCCGGACGCATGGTCGGCAGCACTACGCGGATGATGGTCTGCCAGATCGTCGCGCCGTCAATATACGCCGCCTCTTCGATCTCCACCGGAATCTGGTTGACAAATGATACCATGATCCACACGGTAAACGGCGTGACCAGGCTGGACATCAGAATGATCAGGCCGTGATAGGTGTTGTTCATACGGAGGGCATTGTAAATCTCGCGGATCGGCACCAGCAACGCCACCTGCGGCAGCGCAATCGAAAGCACCAGCGCCAGGAACACCAGACTGCTGCCGGGAAACTTGAGGCGCGCCAGCGCATACCCTGCCATCGCGCTGACCAGCACCGACACCACCGTGCTGCCGATGGCGAAGATCAACGAGTTCACGTAGAACTGCCAGAACGGGATGGCGTTGATCATGTTGGGGTAGTTTTCCAGCGTGGGGTTTTCGGGAAAGTAGCGCGGGGGTATCTGGAAAATCTCGTAGCGCGGCGTGAAGGACGACACCACGATAAAGTAAAATGGAAACAATACGATGAGCGCAAAGACGGCAAACCCGGCGTAAGTAACAACGCTCTTACCATGACGATAGAAGAACTGCCGCATCGGTTTGCTCCCCTTCATTGGGCGACCTGGACGCGACGGAACGCCAGCAGGCCGATCACGCCGATAATCCCCACGACACCGAACATGACCACACTGATCGCAGAGGCATAGCCGTAGTTGAGCGTGGCGATTTCCTGCTGCACCTTGTAGGCCAGCACACTGGTCGCAAAGCCCGGCCCGCCGGAGGTCAGGGCATAAGGCAGGTCGAAGACGGCCAACTGCCAGACCAGCATGAACATGCCAATAGTCACCATCAGCGGCATGATCAGTGGCAGTGTGATTCGCCAGAACGACTGCCAGGCACTCGCGCCGTCCACGCGAGCCGCTTCATAGAGTTCTTCCGAAACGCCTTGCAGCCCGGCCAGCAGCGACACGGCCACAAAGGGTGTGCTCTTCCACACGCTGACGATGAGAATGGCGATCCGTGCGCCCGTCGGGTCGATCAGCCAGTTGTACGTGATGCCGAGCCGCCTCAGCAGATCGGGGATCATCCCATAGGTGCCGTCGAAGAGCCAGCGCCAGCCAACCGCCGCCACGACCATCGGGATTGCCCAGGGAATCAGATTAATCGTGCGGGCCAGATTGCGCAGCCGGAATTTGGCATTCAGCAGTGACGCCACCATCACGCCAAAGATCAACTGAAACAGCGTGGAGCCAAAGACAAAGATCAGCGTATACCCGATACTGCTCTGGACGACCAGGTCCTGCGCGAGCTTTTCGTAGTTCGCCAGTCCCACATATTCGCGGGGCGGAAAAGCCGGGTTGTATTCCTGGAAGCTGAGCAGGATGGTCTGGATAAAAGGATAAAGCGTCGTGAACAGGCGCAGCAAAATGACCGGCAACAGCAGCAGAGCCGCTGCCAGGTAGCGGCGGTGTCGCAAACTGAACCGGGGGCGCGCACGAGGCGCCTCCTGAACGACCTGGGCGTTTGAGGCCACGCGATACTCCCTTTCTCAACAGGACTCCCCTCTCCCGATGAGGGGAACGTAGCCAGAAGAACACGGGAGAGGGGATAAAACAGTTCAGACGACCTACTCCGCCAGCTCTGCCAGCATTTCCCTGCCAGTCTGGAGGGCTTCCTGTAAGGTAGCCTGTTTGGTGAGATACAGCGTGAGGGCGTCTTCCACCGCCGTCTGCGCTTCGGCAGCGCGCGGATGGAACGGACGTGGCTTAATCGCGCCGCCATCAGCATACATCCCCATCGCGTCCACAATGGCATTGCCGGTGCCCGCCAACTGAGCCAGGATCGACTGGCGCGGCATAATGAACCAGCTCTGCCCCTGCGCCAGGCGCGGCGCGATCTCGTTGGAGGTGAGGAAGCGGATCAACTCCGCCGCGCCGTCGGGGTTCGGCGCCAGCGACGGCACGGTAAAGCCCCAGCCACCCCACCAGCTTCCCGGCCCTGCCGGGCCGGCAGGTGGCAGCGCGATGGCAACCTTTGCCGGATCGTACCACTCGGCATTGCCCTCGGCCACGCTCTGGAAAAACGGCCACTGCCGCATGAACATGACCCGGTCGTCCATGTAGAGTTCGTTCTGCTGGTCATAGTTCATGTTGAGCGCGTCCAAGGGGAAGATGCGGTAGGTGTGGAGCATGTCGTACAGCAGGCGAGTCGCCATGGCCGTACCGTCGTCCATCTCGAAAATCTGACCGTTGGTCTGGCTGGTGAGATAGGCCAGATAGACATATGTCAGCGCGCCACGGCTGATGGCGTCGGTCGTAGCCCAGATGCCGTTCTGGGCATCGGTCAACTGCATCCCCAGTTCGACCATCTCCTCCCAGGTTGTGGGCGGCTGGTCGATCAGGTCACTGCGATAGAAGAAATAGCCCATAGCGAATTCATGCGGCACACGGTACATCGCGCCGTCGAAACCGTGCCACAGCGGGAAGGCGTCTTTCATCCCCTGTGGGAAGTCATCCCACGTCTCCTGTGGAATGATGTCATCCAGCGGCGTAAGCCAGCCCGCACGGGCCAGCACCGGCCCGCTCTCATCCGAGTCACTGACTACATCCCAGGGGCTATCTCCGGCAGCATAGGCAGTAGTGACCTCGGTTAGATGCTCGACGCCGGAGGAAACGCCGGACTCCAACTGAACCGTCAGGCCGGTAGCGGCCTCAAATTCTGGCAACACCGCCCGGATGGCATCATGAGCGAATGCCTGAATCTTCAACACGACGGTGTTCTGGCGGCGGCGGTTGATCACCCAGGGGCCAGAAAAGCGGGGCATCGCAGCGATGGCAGCAGCGGCGCCTGCCGACTTAAGAAAATGACGACGTGAGATGGTAGGCATTTTCCTCTCCTTAAACAGAAACAGCGTCGCTCGTTTTTATGGCGGATTCGTTCGGGCCAATCAGCAATACATCCTCCTTTCCCAAACCAGGCCGGCTTCAGGGCCGGCGAGGACGCAATTCACAGGTTAACACCTGGCCACCGCGAACGGGCAAGGTAAGCATATGCACGCCGTTCGTGGGCATGTCTGAATTCGGAACAGGTGTTATGGTTTCGAGCCGATCTTCGTTCAGGTTAAGCAGGTAGGCTGTCTCCAGGGGACGCCAGCTTGTGAGCTGCGCCGTCACAGGGGCGTCGTCGGGATTGTAGAAGCGAACGATCAACCCGCCGCCGTCAGCACTACGGCGTACAGCACTGAGCACCAGCGTTTCCGGCTCTAGGCGGACAAAGCTCAGGCTATCGGGGTTGCTCCCTTCGCGCGGCCAGGGAATGCGTTTAACCACCCGTTCGTACCAGTCGAGGTCAACGCCAATGAACGGCATTTCACGCAGTTCCATCCCCTCGTGCGTGTCGGCGCGGGCGATGCGCAAAGGCGCAGTATAGTTCACAGCCGCGCGGTAGACCTGCCGCCAATCGCCCACATGTGGCAAAATAGCGTATTCAAACATGTGCACACCGGGACACTGCGCACCGGGGGCAGGCAGCAGTGGCCCGGCGGCGACGTGCCGGTTGCTCAGGTCGTCGCGCGAGAGCCAGCCTACGCAACGCAGCAGGGTCAGCGCGACCTGCGTGCCCTGCCCAGTATGCTCCACTTCCACCGAGGGCAGCCCCCGGTTGAGCACCGCAAGACCACGCACACCGTCGCTGAGATCGGTAAATGCCCGCTGGTGCATCAGTGGCGTTGGGTCTTCTACCCACCCCTCGGAAGACGGCAGCGTAATATCGCGCGCACTGACCTGGAAAGCTGCATCGACATAGGCCCGCTCAGGCTGTAGATCGACGGGGAAGCTCACGGTCAGTTTGTGATCTTGCGCGCGGTTGTCAATGCGAGTCTCGACAAACAGGCCCGGCTGATTACGATACAGTGTCAGCGTGGAGACGATCTCCAACGGAACAAGCTGGCTGTCACGACGCTGACGGTCGGCAGTCAGCGCCGCCGGGATGTGCAGCGTTTGCGTCACGCGGAACCGGGCCAGCAGCGGCCCAGAAACGAGGCATTCGATGTGGGCTTCTACGCCTTTGCTGCTGAACGTCTGGCTGTGTGGGCAAGGACACGAACTGTACTCATCCCCGGCGTCGTCCACGTCGTCAAAACGATGTAGATCGGTGTAAACCGCTCCTGTAAGTCGGTCGGTCACGGTCAGGCTGCCGTCGTGCGCAATCGAAAACGCGAGAAAGGCGTTCTGCGCGCCGTTTTCATGCACACTTAGAGAGCCAATCTCCGGTTGAGCAGCCGAAACGCCCGACCGAGCATAAACGGTCGTGTAGCCGCAGGCGGGCACCTCGACCGGGAAGGCCACCGTCACCCTGATCTTGCGGTTCGGCTTGAGCGTTTCCAGCCACACTTTTTCCTCGACACGCAGCACCTGATAGGGAATCGGCTGCCCCTGCGCGCCGACCAACACGAATTGCTGCGCCGCCGGATCGTCGAAGTCAAAGTCAATATCGCCGACGACCGTTTCGGAGCGCGACCAACCGAGCGGATTGAACACCAAGACCGGCATTCCCGCCTGCCCGGTGAAATCCGCCTGCCGGGCGATCAGGCGTAGACTGTCGCGGACCAGGATTTCACCGATCTGCTCAGCCTGGGAGAAGCGGTAAAGCATCTCCTCGTGTACCGGATCGATGCCGCTGCCGTAGATGTCATCATGGGGATGGTTCTTCAGCAGCCAACGCCAGGCCGTCCACACAAGGTCTTGCACGCCGTCGGGTGGGTGCGCACCTGCCAGCCAGGCAAAAGCCGTCAGCGGCTCAGTGTAACGTTCCAACAGCGTTTCGACACGGTGATTGCGCTGCTTCAGATATAGGCGAGTCGAGTAAACCCCCTGCAATATTTCGGAATAACGCCCCCAGCGGAATTCGCCGCTAAATTCTGGTAATGCCACACCGGACGCCCGCACCTGTGTAAGATGATCGGTGAGGGTGCCCTGCCGGAAGGTAGCCTGTGGAAAAATCTGGTTGGCGCGCCGAATCAGTTCGGGGATGCGCGGCTCAGCTTCGGCATGGTCGATGCCGTTCATGAGCAGGCGCGCAGACGTGTTTGACAGGGGTTCGAGATTGTCCAGCGCATCACGCAGCTGAGTAAAGGCCAGTTCCCAATCGAATTCCATCTGAGAGGTATCGCCCCAGCGGATGGGAAAGCCAATGTTTGAGAGATTATGATACCCCCAGGGCATCCAGACAGCGAGTACGCGCGAGCCATCTTTGGCGACCCACATGAACTCTGCCCCGATCTCATCCGCTTCAGCGCCAACGCCGCGCCAGAAAAACGCCGAATCGATGCCGAAGCCCTGGAAAATCTGCGGCAGTTGCGCGATGTGTCCAAACCCATCAGGCACATAGCCGACCTTCATCACCCCGCCGAAAGCCTCGCCCATGCGGTGGCCAATCATCAGGTTGCGAATCAGGGCTTCGGGGCTGACCAGAAATTCGTCCGGCAGCACATACCAGGGGCCGACACTGATCCTGCCCGCCCGGACGAGCGCCTGGAGGACAGGAGCGCGCTGCGGACGGACTTCGAGATAGTCTTCCAGAATGGAGGTCTGCCCGTCTAACATGAAGAAGTGGTAGGTCGGATCATGCTCCAACAGATCGATCAGGCGGTCGATCAGGCGCACCAGACGGATGCGGTACTCCTGAAAAGTGACATACCAGGCGCGGTCCCAGTGCGTATGCGGTACAACGGTAATCTGGATAGATGCACTCATCAGGAGTTTCTCCTTAGACGGCGGCATAGCACCAGTGGACCAAGTGGATACTCCATTTGTACGCCGGACAAGTCCGGCCATTCTTTGTATAGACAGGAGATGCATTCGACCAGGAAACGTATAGACAATTCTATTGTGCCACGATTACCGGCTGTCGTCAATCGAATCGAATAGTTGATTAAATAGGTCAAAACTGTTATATTTGGCATAGAATTGACTTCTACCGTCTGGGGCTTAGGCGAGACTGCTATATTGCTGGGGAAAGCTATGAGTAAACGATCTAAACATATTAACATCGAGCAAAATGTCGCCATTCTCAAACGCTTTGCTTTTCTGGAACGTGCCTGTATGCGGACGCTGGCCGGCTGGCTGGCGGGAGTGCCAGAATGGGAAGCCAAGAACCTGATCGGCCTGCACATCTGGGAAAGCGCCGATGCAGCCGATGCCATTCATGCTCGGCTGCGCGAACTGCGTGCACACGACCCGGAGCGCGGAATCAGCGCGGGACTCCGCTCACTGGCGCAGGCGTTGGACCATGCGCAGAACACGGCGGAAGTCATCGCCACCGTTTACCTGGTGGTCAAGGCGGCGCTGCTGCAAGCCTACCGCGCTCACGAGGACATCACCTGGGCAGATTTCGACAACCCGACTATCAAGGTGATTAAAGAGCGCCAGCTGGCAATCACCGAAAAGCAGGTCGCCTGGGCGGAGGGCTTTTTCCCGCAGGTCGCAGAGCGGTATCCGGGTTGGGAAGCGTGGCGCGACTACATTGACGGCCTGCTCGCTGCCGACGGCGGCGTGACGGGTACTGACGCGCCCCAGGCCGTCCCCACGCGCCCGGATGGACATCCTCTGCTGCTCCCCTGGAAGGAGTGCCAGCGCATGGCTGACTGGCCGATCTTCGATCCTTCCATCGACATCGAACCATCCCGCAGCGCCGAGCCAGAGGCCCATCGCCTGTGGCGTTTTAAGCACTACCTTAATGAAATGACGGCGGCAGAAACACTAGCGACGGTGTTGTGGATGACGCCGGAAATGCCCTGGGAATTCCAGCACAACGTCGCGCGCCACCAGTGGGATGAAATTCGCCACAGCCAGATCGGACAGGCACGGGTCCAACAGCTCGGTTTGAAAGTATCGGATGTGCCGCAGGTCGTCCAGATATACAACGTGATGATGACCCTGCCCGCCGTCGAACAATACGCCCTGCTCACCACCGTCATCGAGCCGAATGGGATGCCGGAAAAGGTCGCCAACCGCGAGCACTGGGAAGCCATTGCGGATGAGGTCTCGGCAGCCGCAGTCAGCTATGACTGGAGCGACGAGAACTTCCACATCCGCTGGGGGCAAAAGTGGACTCCAGTGCTCCTGAAGACCTACGGCTACACCGAGACTCCCGAAGCGATTAAGGCGCGCATGGAAGCCTGGCTGTTGCAAAACACGCCGGTCAAAATGCAGGTCAAAATGGCGCAGGGCGAATATTGATTACACACCGCTGGCATGAACAGCCGGCCAGGAATCGCGTGACATTACGCACCCGGCCTGGCCGCGCTGCTCAACCCGATGATGAAAAGGCTGACAGACGTTGCACGGCGGCGTTAACTTCCCCGCCGACCAGAGCATTGAATACCTCATCCAGACGCGCCTGGATCGCCTCGTCCTGGGCATAGACATTCCGCAAAGCGAACAGCCGCAACGGTAGTTGCAGGTCCTCAGGCCGAAAGAGGAATCCATAAGAAAGGGGACTGTCGCCTTTAGGCGACAGGGGAATGCGCCTTGCCCCCTTCACGAAATCCTTGACAGACGAACGTATGGGCAATAGACTAAGATTACTCTCAGCAATGTTCAATGCAGTGATCCCGGCATGATCCGTACCTACCAGTACCGCTTGTACCTGACCAATGCCCAGGAACGCATGGCGGTGTTTGTGCTGGCGCAGGCACGAGGGGTGTACAACGCGGCGCTGGAACAGCGCATCACGAGCTATCGAGAGACCGGGAAGAGCGTCACCTACCAACAGCAATGGGCGCACTTCCGAGATGAGCGACGGGCGAACCCGGAGACGCTGGGGTTGCTGAACGCCAGCAGCCTGCAACACGTCTTGCGGCGACTGGACAAGGCGTATCAGGGGTCGTTCCGGCGGATCAAGGCCGGAGAGAAGGCGGGCTTTCCGCGCTTCAAGGGGGCGAACCGCTTCCACCGTAGGGGCGTTCAATTGAACGCCCCTACCTACGGCGACGGGTGCAAGCTGCGCTTGGAGAAGAACGGGCGAGCCTTGCTCTACGTGCAGAACGTGGGGGAGATCAAGGTCAAGCTCCAGCGTCCGTTGCCGAAAGGCGCAGTCATCAAGCACGTGGTGCTCGTGCGCAAAACGCGCAAGTGGTACGTCAACCTGCAACTGGACCTGCCCGATCCCAGGCCGCGTCCTCACGAAGGGCAGGCGGTGGGGATCGATGTGGGACTCAAGAGCCTGCTGGCCCTCAGCGCGCACGACGCGGGGCTGGCTCAGTTCCGTCAGATGCTTGCCTACAAAGCGGCAGAGGCTGGTACGCAAGTCCTGACCGTGAACCCGGCCAACACCTCGCAGCTGTGCAGCGGGTGCGGCAGGGTTGTGGAGAAGTCTCTGCGCGACCGGGTTCACGACTGCCCTCACTGTGGTCTTGTCCTTGACCGGGACCTCAACGCGGCCCGGAATATCTTGCGTCGTGCTTTACCTGAACTCAAGCCCGCTCGGACGGAGCGGCCAGGGCGTAACGTTGGCCAGTGGGTCAGGTGTGCCCTGGGAAGCCGTCGCCTTTAGGCGGTGGAGTCGTCACCTCTTTGAGAAAGCTCCGGCGCAAGAGGCGCGAAAATGCCTCGCCTGCCGCCGCCACTGGGCTACATGTCCGTATCTTCATGGCATCGCTGCCCATTGCGAGACGCCACCCCCCAACCGTTGAAAGCTGGAAAACACCAAAATTGAGACGTCTCAATTATACAATAGAAACCACATACCGGTCAAGCGGCCAGGGGTGAACCGTTACGCCAGCAGGCGCGGCCAGGTGAGCCACGCCAGCGCCGCCGCCGCAATATACAGCGCCGCGCCCAGGGCCAACGCTGCCGAGAAACCCGCCGCCATCGCCAGGGCCATCGCCAGAGCCGATCCCAGGACGGAGGCAATAGCGTTGGCCCCCCACAGGGCCGCTACTCCAGCCGGGTCGGCGCGGTGAGCGGCGCGCAGCCCGCCCGGAAAAGGCATTCCCATGAAGATACCCGGCAGCATCACGGCGGCGACAGTGACGAGCAGCCGCGCTGGCAGGTCCAGGGGCAATGCCTGCCGGATCAGGGTAGGATAAACGACCAGCGAAATCACTGCCAACGCCGCAGCCAACAGAGCGGCCAGAGCCGTGCGGCGCGGCAACTGCGCCAGCGAAAACCGGCTGCTGAGCAGGCTACCCATCCCACCTCCGGCCAGCAGCCCGCCGACCACCACTGCCAGCGCCAGCACCGGCTGGCCCAACAGCAGGCTAAACCGCTGGATGAGCGGCACTTCCACCAGCATAAAGGCCGCCCCCAGCGCGGCAAAGTACGGGGCCAGGCTGGCGCGCTTCCACTGCCCGCCATCCCGCCGGACGAAGAAGAAGATCAGCCATGAGAAATAGACAACTACCAGCAGCAGCCCGACCAGCAGCAGGTCGCCCAGCCCCGGCGGCAGGCCGGGATCGAACTGGTAGAAGAACGGTCGGTCATCTGTTGTCGGTGTGTAGCTATAGTCACTGTTGATGGCAATATAGTCATCCAGCGACATCCCCTGCGCCAGCGGCTCAAGACTCTGCTCCTGGTACAGCGGCAGATAGAGCACCCCCGCGTTGCGCGCATGGGCGGCCTCTGCAAAGTCGTTCGCCGCGCCCAGGGTCCAGGGTTGACGCAGGATCAGCACCACCGAAGAGCGCGTCTGCGGATCGCCGCTGCGCAGCGAAGCCAACGCTACATGCCGCAGCGCCTGCTGGAGAGTCATCCCTTCGCCCTGGAGCATATCCAGCGCGGCCACCAGCAGCCTGACTCCTTCAATGCCGTGATGGGTGACGAAGCCGATTCGCCCGTCGTCGGTCAGATGGCTCCAATAAGCGCGCAGGGCCTCACGGGTAAAGATATAACTTTCCGCCAGGGCCGAATGTCCCGGCGCAGCGACCTGACTGTAGACGATGTTGGCGTAGATCAGGTCGTAGTGCCGGTCGGTCCGCTCGACGTAAATACGCCCATCGGCAACGACCGTTTCCACGCCGGGCAGATCCAGCACGCCGCCATTGTAGTCGGCAGAGTCGCGGGTCAGGTCCACCAGCGCCGGGTTGATCTCCACTGCCGTGATCGTTTCGGCTCCGGCCAGGTGAGCCATCAGCACATCCTTGCCTGCCCCTGCCCCCAGGATCAGCACGGCGTCTGTCGCGCTTGCGTCCAGGGCAAAGGGCAGGTAGGCGATGTCGTCCCGCAGCCAGGACACTGCCCGATCATCCCCGCCGTAACGCACCATGACACTACCTGCGCCAGCGTCGGTGAACACATAGCGCACGGTGGGGTCGCCCGTCTGGACCATGTCCACGCGGGCGAAAGAATCCCAGCGCGTTTCCAGCAGTTGCGCACCCTGCTCGCGCAGCAAGGCGATCATGGTCTTGTCCGGCGGGGCGTCTGCCAGGGCAGCGGGCGAAAAAACGACGATCCCCGCCGCGCGATTGATCAACAGCATGGCGATCAACGCCACCACCACCGCGGCAGCACGAACCAGCAGCACGCGCCGACCGGCGATCCAGGCCAGCAGGATAGCTGTTACTCCGGCCAGAAGCGCCAGCGCCAGAAGCGCATCCAACGCGCCCAACCACGAAACCAGGGCCAGCGCCGCGACCAGCCCCACTGCCCCTCCGAGCAGGTCGGCGGCGTAGAGCACCCCGCCGACGCGGGCGAAACGGGCAAACAGCGCCGCATTCAGACAACCGATCCCGGCAAACGGCAGCAACGCCGCTACCGCCGCCACACCGATCAGAGCGGCGGAGCGAAGCTGCGACAGTACCACCACCGCGCCCGCGATCAACAGGGTCAACAGCAGCGCAGCGTGAGCCAGGTCCTCCCAGCCGAGCGCATTCCTGCCACGCCCGATCCAGGTCGCCAGCGCCGCGCCGATGCTCAGCCCGGCCACCGCCAGCGAGACGACCAAAAAGACGAAGTGGTATTGAAACATCAACGAGAACAGCCGCGTCAGCGCCACTTCGCAGGCCAGGCCCACCACGGACAACAGAAACACCACTGCCAGAGCCACCCACACCCGTCCGGTCAAGAGGGGAGAGTTTGCATTGGTCATGCGTTACCGCTCATCCCTTCAGGCCGCTCAACTGAATACCCTCGATAAAGTATCGCTGGGCGAAGAAGAAAATGATCACGATGGGAAGCAGCGTCACCGCCGAGGCTGCCATGATCAGATGGTAGGAATAGACGTACTGACTCTTGAAGAAGCTCAGCCCCATCGTTACGGTGAAAAGCTGAATGCTGCTCAGGTAGATGTATGGATCGAAGAACGCATTCCACGTCCACCAGAAGGTGAAGATGCCGATGGTCGCCAGGGCGGGCTTGCTCAACGGCAACATCAGGTAATACAGCACTTGTAGCGTGTTTGCGCCGTCGATGCGCGCCGATTCCTCGTATTCAACCGGAATACTCATGAAGAACTGGCGCAGCAGGAAGATAAACAGCGCGTTGCCGAAAAACGAACGAATGAACAGCGGCCACAGTGTGTTGATCATCCCCAGGCTTTGGAAAATCTCGTAGGTTGGGATCAGCAACGTCGGGCCGGGGATCATCATCGTCGCCAGCAAAATCATGAACAGCAGGTTCTTGCCCGGCGCGCGCAGGCGGGCGAAGCCGTAAGCAACAATCGTCACCGACAGGAACGTGCCGAGCAGGTTCAAAAGCACCAGCGCCGCCGAGTTGCGAAAAAACGTCAGGAAGGTGGCCCCGCCCAGGTCGCGCGTCAGCGCATCAATGTAGTTCTCGACCCGGAGATGTGGAACCAGTACGCGCTCCAGGGCTTCCGGCCTCAGGTCGAAGGCCTCAGAAATCGCCGCCAGCGGCGCAACCAGAGCGCGATCCTGCGCCTGGCCCACAATGGCGACTTCCATACGTTGCCCGTCTTCCTGGTAATCATCGACGTAACGGACAGACACGCCCCCGATAACCCGGACAAAGGGAAAGACAATCTTGGCAAGGGGCGTCAGACGCAGCGTGGCAGCCCGTTCGACCGGGATGACCAGCGATTGGGCCGTGTCGCGGATCAACACCACCACGTCCTGCGAAACGCCATCTTCGCCGGTCACTGCCTGCACCGGCAGTGGAGCATACTGAAATTCCCGGACCTCAGGCTCCCCGGTAAGCTGATCGTTGGAAACGACAAAGGCATACTGCCGAAGCTCATCCATGTTGATGATTGGCTGCCAGGTTTCCGACTGCAAAACAATATACCGTTCGTCTTCCGGGCGATCCGGCAGGTTGTAGACCTGAAGCTCGGTGTTGCCGAGCGGCATATATTCCGCATTGGTCGGCGCGTCCGCCGGGACCAACATAGCCTGCGCCGCAACGTCCTGCGGCGCGACGATGGTTAACTGCGATTCTGGCCCAAGCGGGATCACGGTCGCGCCGTTGGCTTCAAGGGTACGCCCCTGAAAGGTAAAATCCCCGACTTCGACCCGCGCCCGGTCGCCGGCGTTTACCACGTCCAGCGGCATCTGCCGGACGGCCCCTGCCAGGGCATCTACCGGCGCAACGACCAAATTATCGCCGTCGCGGGCCAGCGCCACCACCTGCCGTGTCGTGCCGTCGCTCGCCGTCCACGTCCGCACATTCAATACCACACCGCCATTGATGGTCGTGGGCTGCGCTGTGGTCATCTGGTCCGGCGGCGCAACAAGCAGCATCGCTTCGGTCAACGCTGCTGCATCGACCACGCTGGTATAGCGCCGTGTGCCGATGGTGATGACCTGCAGGCGCTGGCCCTGCGGATCGGTGGCATACCAGGTTTCCAGTTCTTGCAGTGTGTCTCCGGCCTGGACATGAATCCATTCCGAGGGAATCCAGATGGGCGGCTGGGTCAAAATCTGCCAGTCGGGCTTAAAGCTGGCGGAGAGCATCCAGAACACCGGAAAAATCATGACGACAGAGCCGATTGCCAGCAGCATGTACGTGATCGTCCGGCTGATCCGTCGCCCAGCGGATTTGGACAGCGTAAAACGACGAGCGGGTTTGCGCAAAGGGACACGGCTCAGTTCATTGGTCGGGGATGTATCTGACATGACTCACCGCCGTTCTGACTCGTAATAAACCCACAGCGAAGAAGAACGGAAAGTCAGAGCCGTCAGGAGCATAATAATCACGAATAGCACCCACGACAGCGCGGCAGCATAACCCAGGTTGCCAAAGCGAAAGGCCTCCTGATACAGATTCAGCATATACGTCAGCGTCGCGCGGTTCGGGCTGCCCAATGTCTGCCCGCCGCCGATCACTAGCGGCAGGTCGAAGACCTGGAATGCGCCGATAAACCCCATCACCAGGTTAAAGAAAATCGTCGGGCTGAGCATCGGCAGGGTAATGTGCCGGAAACGCGCCCAAAAGCCGCCGCCATCGATCTCCACGGCCTCGTAAAGCTCTTTGGGTATCCCCTTGATGCCTGCCAGGTATATCACGATCCCGCCGCCTACCGTCCACCAGCTCATGATGATCAGGGACGGCATGGCCCAGTATTCGTTGTTGATCCAGCCCGGCCCTTGAATGCCCACGTAGCCCAGCAGGGTGTTGATCAGGCCATACTGCGGGTTGAATACGTAGCTCCACAGCACCGCCACCGCCACGCCGCTGACCAGGGAGGGCAGAAAGTAAATCGTACGCCAGAAGTTCACGCCCCGAATCGGCTGGGCCAGCAACAGCGCCGTCCCCAGCGCGATGATCAGGCTGCCGGGCACATTACCGAGCACAAAGAAAAGGGTAACTTTGAGCGACTGTGGGAAGTTCGAGTCCTGGGTAAACATCCGGGTGAAGTTATCCAGGCCGATGAAGGTCGGGCTGCCGCCGATCTGGTAGTGCGTGAACGATAAATACAGCGAGCGCACAATCGGATAGGCAAAGAAGATGAGAAAGCCCAGTAGCCAGGGCAGGATGCACAGATAAAAGGCGACGGCCTCTCGCCGGGCCACGCCGCTCATCCCGAATAAACCGGGGCGGCGAAGGGGTAGCGCGCTGCTCATGGCAACACCTCGGCATAACAGGGCGCCCCTGACGGCGCCCCTGCATGGTGAATTGGCGCAAAAGGCTTGCCGTGGCGGGACCGTGGACCCGGTCCCGCCCGATTACTCTACGAAAACTGCTGCGTTAGCTACCAGACTCGGTGGCCGGCGTTTCGCCGTGCGTATCCAGGCAGGTCTGGAGGTCGGGCAGTACTTCGTTGACCAGTTCGGCAGCATCCAGATCGGCGCCTTCTTCACCGAACAGCACCGCCGTAACTCGGTCGCCCATGCCGTTGCCCACGCACTGGAGATAGTACGGATTCTTCAGGTCATCCAGCGGGTCCAGGTAGGCAACTTCAGCCAAGAAGGTGCCCCAGAAGGGGTGATCTTCCTTACCTTCCATGATGGACGGCATCGACGACAGCGCATGCTCGCCGTACTGCCGCTGGCCGATTTCCGTGCCCAGAGCACGCAGCAGCAGCCAGGCCTCATCCGGGTGTTCGCTGGTTGGGGACATGCCGAAGCCTGCCCAGCAGACCGCGCCGTGATGCCCGCCGGGGCCGGTCGGCATCGGCAGGATGGCGTACTCAAAGCCGGGCTGCTCTTCCAACATGCTGAGGAACCAGGGACCCATGCCAAAGATCATGGCGATCTGGCCGTCCAGGAAGAGCGGCATCACGCCGTTGGGCTGGGCCGAGATCCAGTTGGTCGTGGGGGCGACGTGGTATTCGTGCACAGCCGCCTGCATCCATTCCAGAGCGGCAATCGTCTCCGGGCTGTTCAGGTAGCCGTCCAGGGTCGTGCCGTCTTCGCTGATGGTGTGCGAGCCGAAGGAATAGACGGTTGACTGGAAGCCGCGCCACCAGTTGCCACGATGATCCATGCCCCACTGGACGACATTTTCAGGATCGAAATCGGGACTGGCGGCGTTATTGCCGTTAGCGTCCACCGTCAACTGCATGGCGATGTCCAGCAGGTCATCATAGGTCCAACCTTCCTCCGGCAGTTCGATCCCGGCGGCCTCAAACAGCGACCTGTTGGCATAGACCGCCACCGTGCTATAGTCCTTCGCCAGGACATACGGGTCGCCCTGGTAGAAGCCATTCTCATAGACCGACATGTAGAAGACGTCTTCAGGATTGAAGCCGTTTTCACCTTCGATGTAGGGCCGCAGGTTAACCAGGCCGCCCGACTCGACATACAGAGGAATATAGCTGGAGTCTGCCATGTACACGTCCGGCAGGTCGCCCGTTGCAATCTGCGTCAGGATGCGGGTATGCCAGTCACCGCCTGGATTGGGCAGAATCTCGACTTCGATGTTCGGATATTGCTCCTGGAAGTCTTCAATGGCGGCGATGTGACGACGGTTGCCGTTTTCATCATCCCAGGAACCTAAGGTCAGATGTACCGTGTCCTGAGCGTGCGCCACCGTGCGGATGGGGCCGGCCCAGGCCAGCGCAACCAGCAACCCCAACAGCGCCAGGGCAGTCATATAAACGAGAGACCACTTACGCGCGTGCATTTTCTCCTCCATACCATCTATACACACGGCCAGTTCACAAAGTTGCGGCAAAACAACTTCGGTCTTTCTGCCTTTCAGAAGCCTCCTTTCTCTCACCAGAGCTTCCCTGCCGGGCGGCTATACTCGGCAGGGGCCAGAACTCTGCCGCACGGTCAGCCGGGCTTGTACCAGGATTTGAGTCGGTTCGGTCAGGTCTTCTTCCAGGCGGCGGATCAGCATTTCGGTTGCTACCCGCCCTTCCTCGGCGGCGGGAAAATCCAACGTTGTCAGGGCCGGGCTGGTCACTTCGGCCAGGCGCGGCGAAGCAAGCGCCACGAATGAGACGTCGTCGGGAATTTTCAGCCCCGCTTCCAGAATGGCCTGCGTGATGCCACCGATGGCTCGCTCATTGGTTGTGAAGATCGCCGTTGGCGCGGGCCGCTCATCTAGCAAGCGGCGGGTCGCCTCATAACCCGCCTGCGGTGTGGTGTCACACAGAACCGCCTGCCCTGCCAGCCCCCATTCCCGGACTATCTGGTGAAAACTCTCCCAGAAATACACCGCCGGACCATAGCCAACCTCGAACAACGCAGGCGAATAGTTCACGAACGCCACGCGGCGATGTCCCAGATCAACCAGATGGCGCAGACAGGTCCGCATGGCGTGGTCCATATCCAGGTCCACAAAGCTGATGCCTGTGTTGTCGCGGCAGCGGCCAATCATGGTGAACGGATAATTGCGCGCCTTGAGCATCTCGACGCGGGAATCGCGGGCCTTGATCTCCATCAGGATTAGGCCGTCGATCAGCCCTTGCCGGGTCATACGCACGATCCCGGCGTCATCTGTCGGCGCGGTCCATAACAGGAGGTTATAGCCTTCCTGGCTGGCGACTGCTGCCGCACTGGCGACAAATTCCAGTTGAGTTTCAATCAGTCCCTTTGCCAGGGAAGGCGGGAAAATCAGCGCGATGGCCCTGCTGCGCCGGGAACGCAGGCTGCGCGCGACTGCATGGGGATGATAGTCAAGCGCTTCCATGGCCTGTAGCACACGCTTCCGGGTCGCCTCAGACACCGGACGCCTGCCACTCAGCACATAGGATACGGTACTCAGGGAAACGCCAGCCTGCCGGGCAATGTCGGCCATCGTCGCCATAGCTCAACCCCGGAGAGACATCCGCTTCATGACCGGATGGAAAGGAACAAGAGAACAAACGATTGCGCAGAGCAATTCGCCTATGTCGAAACGATTCGATCTGGCTTAATTGCATCGTAGCACGAAATACGGTTGACTGTCAACAAAAAATGCCCTACGCAGAACAGGATTAAACCGCCGGACGAAAATTCTGGTAAAGTAAACCGCAGTTCTTTTCCCGATCCGGTTAACCTAAAGGAGTCTGACGACTCATGTCTACGCGCCTCTCAACGGCATCCTGTCCATCCCTGTCCATCGATAACGTGCGGGAACAGATCGTCGGCGTCGAAACGCAGGTGCCTCTGCTGGACGGTTCGCAACGCCCTTACGTGAACTTCGACAACGCCGCCAGTACCCCGGCATTGCGCCCGGTCGTTGAAAAGATCGAGGCATTTCTGCCCTGGTATTCCAGTGTCCACCGGGGCAGCGGTTTCAAAAGCCAGGTATCGACGCACGCCTACGAGGCCGCCCACAAGATAACCTGCCGCTTTGTCGGCGCAGACCCATCTACACATGTTGCCATCTTCGGTAAGAACAGCACCGAAGCCCTCAACAAGCTGGCCCGCCGCCTGCCGTTGCATGATGGCGATGTCATTCTGACGACGCTTATGGAACATCACTCCAACGACCTACCCTGGCGCAGAGCCGCGCGGATTGAGCACGTCCAGGTAGACAACAACGGCGCACTAGACGAAGCACATCTGGATCACCTGCTGACTAAACACGCCGGGCACGTGCGGCTGGTAGCCGTCACGGGAGCTTCCAACGTGACGGGCTACATCAACCCGATTCATCGTCTGGCCGAGAAAGCTCATGCCGCCGGAGCACAAATCCTGGTCGATGCCGCACAGTTGGCGCCGCACCGCGCCATCGATATGCGCCCGCTGGACGATGCTGGCCATTTGGATTACGTTGTCCTGTCGGCCCACAAGATGTATGCCCCCTTCGGCACTGGCGCGCTCATCGGGCGACGGGACACCTTCTTACAGGGCGATCCCGACATGATCGGCGGCGGCGTGGTAGACATTGTGACGCTGGACAGCGTCAAATGGAACGACCTGCCCGACCGCGAAGAAGCCGGCAGCCCGAATGTAATCGGCGCGGTGGCGATGGCCCAGGCCATGCTGTGCCTGGAGGAAATCGGGATGGACGCGCTGGCAGGGCACGAGGCGCGGCTGACGGCCTACCTGCTGAAAAAACTAGCGCGGATTACGGGGGTACACGTCTTTGGCATCACTGACCCGGCGCGGGCAGCGGAGAAAGTCGGCGTCGTGCCCTTGACCGTGCAGGGCATGGATCACGGCCTGGTCGCGGCGATCCTGAGCGCGGAAGGTGGCATCGGCGTGCGGAACGGCTGTTTTTGCGCTCACCCCTATTTACTGCGCCTGCTGAAAGTCTCCGAGGCGGCAGCCAAAACCTATCAGCAGGAAATCCATCGGGGCAGCAAAGCCCACCTGCCCGGCATGGTACGGGTCAGCTTCGGCTGCTATAACACCGAGGCGGAGATCGATTGGTTCGTCGAGGTGCTGGAACGCATCACACGCGGGGATTACCGGGGGCGCTACGTGCAGGACACAGCTTCAGGATCATACTGGCCAGAAGGCCCCGCCCCCGATTTCGCCGGCTATTTCAGTCTGGAGTGAGCGACGTGAACTGCTTGGGGGGCGACTGGTTGGTCGCCCCCAGAGGTTTTCCACAAAGCAAGGGACGCTGCACACCCTGCCAGGCTAATTACTGCTCGAAGTACACGCGGCCCGGATACTTGAGACCGGTGAGGAATGTGCCGTTCAGTTCGGCAGCGTCGATGTTCAAGTCCGCGCGATAAGCCCACGCGCCGACGGCCTGATAGATCGGGATCATCGGCAGCTCTTCCCACAGCAGTGAGTCAATCTGGGCATAGAGATCGTAGCGTGCCTGGGGATCGGTTTCGCGGCGGCCTTGCTCAAAGAGGTCCTGGACCTCGGCATTGGCGTAAGCGAAGAAGCTGGTTTCCGTCGCCAGGTAATTGCGGTAGTGATCCGGTTCCGGCCCGAACAGGCCCCATCCGCCCAGGAAGGCATCGTAAGGCTTCTCGGTGCTGACGTTGTCGTAGATTTCCTCGTAAGCAGCCGCCTCGTCCAGGGGCGTCAACTGCACGTCTACGCCCAGTGCGCGCCAGTTGGCCTCGACCACCGGGGCAATTGCCCGCATCAGCGACCAGGTTCCCAGGTAAACCAGCCGCATGGTCATCGGCACGCCGTCCCTGTCGAGGATGCCGTCGCCGTCGCTATCCGTCCAACCCGCGTCGGCGAGCATCTGCCGCGCCTGATCGGGGTCATAGGGATACTGCGCGTTACGGCCCGCCTCGTACATGAACACAGCCTGGTTGAAGACCGAGTCGGCCAGCGTGCCGTAGCCGCCCGCCGCGATCTCGATGATCGCCTGGCGGTCCAGGCCGACCATCAGGGCACGGCGCACTGCCGCATCGCCAAAGATGGCGCTCTGGGTATTGAAGCCAACGTAGCGCATCAGGTCGCGCGGGGCTTCCTGGATGACAAAAGCAGGATTATCCTGAAACGGTGTAAGGTCTGCACCATCCACGCGCGCGAAGTCCACCTCGCCCGCCAGGATGGCGTTGGCCGTGTTGTCTGCCCCTTCAATGAAGCGCACCACGATCCGGTCCAGGCATGGCGCGCCGCGCCAATAGTCCGGGTTTGCTTCCAAGATGATGCTTTCGCCCGTATTCCATTCCACAAAACGGAACGGCCCGGTGGTAATCGGGTTGGTGTTGTAGGGTGCATCTACCATGTTCAGGCTGTCGAAGGCGTGCGCTGGGACAATGGGGATGCTGAACGCGGCCAGCGCAGCGGCATCCGGCTGGCTGAGGATCACCTTGAAAGTGTGATCGTCCACCACCTCGAACTGCATCGGCTGATCGCCCTGCATCAGATTGGCGCGCCAGTCGATGGCGTTCTCCTCCAACTGCACGGCCTGGAAGGTGAACAGCACGTCCTCGGCGGTGAACGGCTCGCCGTCGTGCCAGGTCACATCCTGGCGCAGATGGAAGGTATATTCCAGGCCATCCTCGGAGATGTCCCAGCTTTCGGCCAGGGCAGGTTCGATGCTGTCGCCCCAGTTTTCGCCGCCCAGCAGCAGCGGCTCGGCCATAAAGGTGACGACGAACAGGCTGTTGCCATCGTTGGCGTACAGACCGCTCAGCGTGCGCGGATCGGTACCATAGCTAACAACCATCGTGCCGCCTTGAGTTGGGCAGGTGAAAGTCTCCTCGCCCCCACCCTGGGCCAACGTCCCGGCCAGGGGAATCGCCAGGGCCAACACGACCAGCAGGCTCACAAACACTCTCTTCATTCCTTTTCCTCCTGAACTTTTTACAGCGGACATTGGAACGGCGGTGCAATAACGATGGTGCTCCCTGCGGCAATCCGGCAACTAGCGCCGCAGGCGCGGATCGAGCGCGTCGCGCAGGCCGTCGCCCACGAAGTTAAAGGCCAGCACGATGGCCGAGATGATCGCGCCCGGCACAACCCACATCCACCAGGCAGTGCGCAGCCAGGGCTGGGCCTCTTGCAGCATCTTGCCCAGGCTGGCGTGCGGCGGCGGGACTCCCCGTCCCAGAAAGCTCAGCGCCGACTCGGTCAGGATGGCATAGGGCACAGACAGGGTCGCCGCAACGATGATGGGCGCCAGCGCATTCGGCAACAGGTGGCGCGTCACCAGCCGCCAGCCGGGCACGCCGATACAGTTGGCCGCCACGACGAATTCCCGTTCCCGCAGCGATAGGAACTCCGCCCGCACCAGGCGGGCCACCGTCATCCAGTTCAGTGCGCCGATGACGAAGATCAGCGCCAACAGCGTGCCTTCCAGAACACCCGAAATAATCAACAGCAGAAAAAACGATGGAATGGACAGAAACACATCCGTGATGCGCATCAGCAGGTTATCCACCCAACCGCCGAAATAACCCGCCGCCGCGCCGAGCGTCACGCCGATAACCAGTTGGAACACCACCGCCACCACGCCGACGACCAGCGAAACGCGCACACCCACCATCGCACGGGAAAGGTAGTCACGGCCATAGTTATCCGTGCCGAAACTGTGCTCGTAGGTCGGCGGCTGGGGACGACCGCGCGCATACGCCGCGTCGATAGCGTTCGGGTCATAGGGAACCATCACATCGGCAAAGACGGTGATGATACTCAGGACGAGAAGCAGTGCGGCACTCATCAACGCCAGCCTGTGCCGCCGGAACTGCCGCCAGGCGTATTTCCACTGCGGCGTCGGCTCTGCCGTAAGGCTCACAGAAAGGGTCTGATCACTCATAGCGGATTCGCGGGTCTGCCCAGGCATAAGCCACGTCGGCCAGCAGGTTGCCAACAATGATCAACACGGCGGAAAGCATGGTGACGGCCATGATGATCGGATAGTCGCGGCCATTGACCGCTTCTACACCCAACCGCCCCATGCCTGGCCAACCGAAAATCGTCTCAGTGATGAATGCTCCGGTTACGATGGAGGGCACCGCAAGCCCGATAAGCGTCACCATCGGGATCATCGCGTTACGCAGCGCGTGCAGGCCGATCACGCGCCGCTCCCGCGCGCCTTTGGCCCGCGCCGTGCGGATGTAATCCTGCCCCAGCGTCTCCAGCAGCGCCGACCGCTGGTAGCGCGACCAACTCGCCATCTGTGCCAGGCTCAACACGACTGTGGGCAGGACCATATGGTGCACCACGTCCAGGATCGCCGCCGCACCTTCGTACTGCTCCCGCACGTCGTGCATCCCCACTGCCGGAAACCAATTCAACTGAATGGCAAAGACCTGCAACAACAGCAACGCAAACCAGAACACCGGCAGAGAGATGCCCACCAGCGCCAGTGTACTGAGAATGTAATCGAGCAGGGTATAACGGTAGAGCGCCGACAGGATGCCAATGGGTACGGCCACCAGAAAAGACAACAGCAACGAGGCGCCACCGAGCAGCAGGGTGTTCGGCAGGCGGTCGCCGATCTCCAGGGCCACCGGGCGGCGCGTGCGAAACGAGAAGCCCAGGTCGCCGCTCAGTGTCTTGCCCAGCCAGGCCAGATAGCGCACGTAGACGGGCTGATCTAGTCCTAGGCTGCGACGCACCTGTTCCAAGTATGCCGGATCGGTGCCTTTTTCCGGGTCAATATACATCTGCGAGGCGTCGCCCGGCGCGATCTCGACAATGGCGAACGTCAGGATCGAGACGGCAACCAGCAAGGGGATAGCCTGAATCAAGCGGCGGATGACATAGCGGGTCATTGGCTCATCTGCCCGTGCGAAGGTGGCGCAACCCTTTCAGGATGACTGCTCGTCCGGCAAAACAACGGAAGTATGCACGTCGAATTCCGGTGGATTGAGCAGGTGCTTTTTAACGCCGCAGCTATTGGCTGCCCTGACCACTGCATCCCGGTACTTTTCGGGGAAATCGGGCGGCAACTGGATATCCAGTTCGATTTTTTCAAACCGGCCCGCATCCGCATTATAAAACATCCGCTGCCGGATGCGCACGTTTTCCGTAGGAATGCCGCGCTCCTGGCAAAACCGCAGCACCCGGACGCCAGAGCACGTCCCGATGGACACCAGGAACAGATCAAAAGGCGACGGCTCTTCCCCACCCGTCTTGATCACGCGCCCATCCAGAATAGCGTCTACTGGCTCGTCTCCGCCGACGCCGGGGAAGACGATGTCCATTTCCATATCCACGTCGCATATCCTTGAGGCATCAGAATCCGGCGATCACCGGATGTCGAATCGTTTTCATGATACCCGGCGTTGCCGACAAATACAACATCCCCGGCGCAGCAGACGTACACCGGGGATATGACCCGATCAGGATTTGCCAGGACAGACCGTCAACTTGACGCGCTGGCGTACCGCCGCAGCCCGGCGCGGAATAGCGCCGACGCGCCCCAAAACAGGGCACAGGCCAGCAGCAGGCTGCCGACAAAAGTCTCCGGGCGCAGGTCGCCGGCGAGCGCCTCCGCCGGGACGGTGGTGATGAGTCCCACCGGCACGATCCAGGTCAGGACCAGCCGCAGCCAGCCGGGATACAGCCCGACCGGGTAGCGAGCCATCTGAAAAATACCGCTGAAGACCCAGGTGAACAGAATCCCCGGACTCCAGAAAATCAGGCCGGTAAAGACCAGCAGAATCGCGTACAGGATGACCATCGCCGCACCCAGCAGGACCAGAAAGGCGATCAGGCGGTCGGGCGTCAGGGTCACGCTGAGGCAGCCCGCCGCCACACCCAAGACGCCTAGACCCAGCAGCAGGTCAAACAGCGCGAACAGCCGCCAGCGCCGGAAGGTTGCCAGAAACTGGGTGTGTACCGGACGCAGCAGGGTGAAATCCAGGCGGCCACTCCACACGTCGCCGTCCAGCCCGGCCAGGGTATCCAGGCTGGGGCTGAGAAAGAGGTCGCGCAGCGCACCGACGGTCAGGTAGACGCCCAGCACCGCCAGGGTGGAGGAAAAGCTCCAGCCCTGCACGGTTTCGACCTGTCCGAACAGCACGACAACGCCCAGCACACCTGTACCGAAATTCAGCAGTGAGTGCAGCAGGCCGATCAGGAAATTAGCGCGGTAGGCGACTTCCTGCTGCGCCGAGGCCCGGATAAAGGTGCGGATCAAACGCAGATGACGCCGCATTTCAACCTCCTACCGCCGTGTAGCGACGCAGTCCGCGCCGCCACAGCCACCGATACAGGAACAGAGCCGCCGCCAGCCAGCCGATCTGGAGCGCGAAGCCCGCCAGCAGCCCTGCGCCAGCCACCTGCCCGGTCAGGATTTCCACCGGAAAGCCCACCATGTAGCGGAAAGGCAGCACGGTAGCGAGGGTCCGCAGCGCGTCCGGCAGCAGTGACAGCGGGGCGATCTGCCCGGCCAGCAGGAACACCAGCGCATCCTGCGCGGCCAGCAGCGCATCGGCGCGGGTGGCCCAAAACGCCAGCAGCGCCAGCCAGTAACCCCAGAAAAAACGCAGCGCCCAGGCAAAGATCAGCGCCGGGACGAACGCCGCCACGTCGAGCAACCCGGCGTTGAGTTCGGGCTTCAGGAGCACCGCCAGCGCCGCCGTCACCGGCACAACGAAAGCCATGTATACGACTTTGCCCGCCACCTCGCTCGCCAGGGCGTGATACAGCGGCGACAACGGGTACAGCAGTTGGGAACTCAGGCTTCCCTCGCGGATGACATCCCCAACGACCCAGTTCGTCTGGGAATAGGTCAACTGGTTGACCAGGATCAGGATCAGGTAGTAGGCCACAAACTCGCCCCGCGTCAGCCCACCGACCGTCTGCCCGCCTGCCGCCGTTGACCAGACGAACAGGTAGACCAGCGGCGGGATCATCCAGCCGAAGGCCAACAGGAAAAAGAAGCTGCGATACTGCATCCACGACGCCCACGTGCGCCGGATCAGCGCCCAGCCGCCCCGGTAGTTCATACGCTGCCCTCCCGATAGACCTGGTCGATCACGGCTTCAATCGGCGGGTCCTCGACGGCCAGATCGACGACCGGCAGTGTGTCCAGCAGGCGAGAGGTGACGGCAGGGGTATCGCTCCGCCCTACGCGCAACACCAGCCGCCCGTTTTCCTGCTCGATCACGTCCACTCCGGCAGGCAGTGCGTGATCGTGACGACCGTTGTTCTCGTCGTGGTTGAGAGTCAGGCGGATCAGCTTGAACGGAGCCAGCCGCTCGACCAGCCCGCCCAGGGGGCCGTCGTACAGCAGGCCGCCCTGATGGATCAGGATCACGCGCGGGCACAGTTCCGACACGTCGGCCATGTAGTGGCTGGTCAGGATGACCGTTGCCCCGGTGCGTCGGTTGTATTCCTGCACGAAGCGCCGCAATCGCCGCTGCGTCGAAACGTCCAGTCCCAGCGTCGGTTCGTCAAGGAACAGGACCGCCGGGCGGTGCAGCAGCGCCGCGACCATCTCACATTTCATCCGCTCCCCCAAGGAGAGGTTGCGCACGGGCCGGGTGAGCAGGTCGGCCATGTCCAGCAGTTCGACCAGCTCATCCAGCGTGCGCTTGAAGTCACCCGGCGACACGCCGTAGATTTCGCCCAGCACACAGAAGGTATCCAGCGGCGGGATGTCCCACATCATCTGGCTTTTGTTGCCCATCACCATGCTGATCCGCCGCAGATAATCGTGGCTGCGCTGCCAGGGCACAAAGCCCGCCACATGCGCCTCGCCCTCGGTAGGATGCAGCAGACCGGAAAGCATCTTGAGCGTGGTGGTTTTGCCCGCGCCGTTGGGGCCGATGAAACCCACCACCTCGCCTACCTCCACCGTGAAGCTCACCCGGTGCACGGCTTCGACATCACGGTAGGAGCGCCGCACCAGGCTTTTGAGCGACGCTGCCAGCCCCGGCTGGCGTTCGGGAACGCGGTACGTCTTGGAAAGATTCTGGACAATGATGATTGGTTGGCTCATCCTGCTCCCTCGCTGCGATTACCGAATCCACGTTCATCATACAACCCTGGTGTGCAAGTGGAGAGTTGTCTGACTGCAAGATATTTCTTTATCACGTCGTCTACATTCTACTTGACTGGATAGAATTTTTGTTCTATTATTATATTGCAAGGGTAAGGTTATCTATTAGGGAGAAATAGCATGAGTCTTGAAGTGCAGATACAAAATATTCCATCGCAACCCACTGCTGTCGTCGTGGTTAAAACTACTCAGACAAAAATCGGAGAGGACCTCGGCAAAGCCTATCAATCCGTCTTCGAGCACCTGCAAAAGATCGGCGTCCAACCCGCCGGGCCACCCTTCTGCTGGTATCGGGACGTCGGCGGCGACGAATGGCTGATCGAGGCCGGCGCGCCGATCAACGGCCCACTGCCGCAAGAAGGCGAAGTAAAGTCGAGCACCCTGCCCAGCGGCAAGGTCGCCATGGCATGGCATATCGGCTCCTATGCCACCTTGAGCGAAACCTGGACGGCTCTGGAGACGTGGTTGAAAGAGAACCACATCAAAACCAGAGACGGGGTCTGGGAAATCTACTGGACCGACCCCGAAACACAACCAGACTCCGCAAAGTGGAAGACGCAGCTTTTGCGGCCTGTTGAAAATTAAGGGGCAATTTTCGGCAAAACAACACAGCAGCGGCGGATGTCCAATCCGCCGCTGGCGATTCGCGGTTAGTGACTGTTCGGCAGCACGCGGTAGTGCAGCCACACACATCCGTTCGGGCGCTGTCGAACGGCGAGCAGTTCCAGCCGCGTCGGCCACTCGTCCAGCTTCAGGTCCGGCGAATTAAACAGCGACGGCGTGTCGAAACCGCCGATGACCGCCGGGAAGAACTCGATCTCGATCTCATCGACCAGTCCGGCGCGCAGCAGCGCCCCGTTAAACCTGCCGCCTGCCGTTGAGACGACGGAAGTTACGCCGAATACACATTGCAGTTTTTCCAGCGCGGCAGACAGATCGACCCGCTGCTCACCTGCCACCAGATAAGGGATGTTTTCGCGCTGGAGATAGGCCAGATATTCCGGCGGCGTACAGCGGGCGGCGAGAATCAGCATGTACCACCCGGCCCACTCGTCGCCGGGATATTCCTTGTACAGCCAGCGCCCCCGCCCCCGGCTGTCCACCACCGTGAACCAGCCCCGGTGGCCGGGCCGGTTGACGATGGCTTCCGGCAGGAAATCCTGATACAAGGATGTGGGATCGCCCTCGACCGGCGGCAGGGGATCAGGAACCATCCCTTCCAGCATGAACGACCCGCTGCCTTCCAGGATGACCTGCGGCTGATAGGCGGCCTTCACCTGGGCGTAGAAATCTCCATCCGACGATCCCATCATCGCCGACCAACGCTCGTCGCCATACAGCAGCAACGTATCGGGCGACAGCGTCAGGCGACCATCGAGCGAAGCCGACTGGCAAACCACGACTTTAGGCCGGTTCATCAATACCCTCCTCAACCTGCGCACGGATACACCACGATCATATAACCCTGGTGTGCAAGTGGAGGGTTTGGTACAAGGGAGCAAAAGATAGGCCGGCTAAGGGGATCGAAAATCAACGAGTCCGCCGCCGCGCGTGGGGCTGTCTGGCGATCATGGCCTCAAGTTGCGCGATCACTTTCAGCCCACGCTGCTCGCCCGCTGCCAGCGTGGAGAGCCAGCGGTCGGCGGCAGAATATACATCTTCGTCCGGGCGCGGCGTGTCCAGGGTTTGGCGAAGGTTCTGCCTGTGCCCCTGGTCGAACTGGATCAGCATCCGCAGGATCGCCATCGTGCTGTACCCGGCCAGGCGCAGCATCCGGATCACGCGCACACGCCCGATCTCCTCCGGCCCGTACAGGCGATAGCCGCTGTGCGGGTCGCGCGGAACATCGAGCAGGCCGTTGCGCTCCCAGTTGCGCAGCATATCGTGGGTGATTCCCAGCCGCTTCGCCAGCTCCCCAATTCGCAGCGGCCCGGCGGCCCGTTCGATGATTCTGCCCTGCGCCCAGGATTCCAGAAATTCGACGGCAGCCTCCGCCTGGGCGCGCTCCGAACGAACCTGTGCCAGGTAGGCATATGCCTGTTCCAGTGCGCCGCCGAGGTCGCCCGTTGCCGCTGTCCGCACCAGATCGTTCAGCAACGCCTTACACGGGCACATCCCGTGCATTGCAATCCAGGCCAGCCGCATCTGGTCCAGGTGAGCCTCGGTGTATAAGCGGTAGCCGCTGGGGCTGCGCGGAATCGATGGCAAAAAGCCCCAGGTCTCATAGAGCCGGACGGTGTTCGGGTGCGCGCCGACGGCCCTGGCAATGTCCGAAGTGCGCAGGTAAGAAGGTGGCATGGACAGGAGCGTATCCTGTTACGCTGATCTAGCCCGGTCTTCCAGGTGGACGACGGGGAGAATCCTCTTGCTTGACCAGGCGTTCCCGGCGCTGCGGCTGCTGAAGAGGAGCCGCTTCGCGCGCCCGCGCCTGGGCCTGATCCTTGCCAAAGTAGCTGATCCACTCTTCCGGCGCAGGAATGTCTTCTGCACCGTGCGGGGTGTGACGCTCCCGAATCTGGCATAGCACAGGCGTGTTGACCGCCGTCCCGGCGATGATCGCCTGTCCTTTGGTGAGGGCGGGCAGTTCATTGATCAGTTCCCGCCCAACGCTCTCCACACTTTCCGCCACGCGGGCGATGTCCACCGGATTGACGATGCGCAGCAGCACCTGCGTGTTGCACTGCGAAAGCACGTCCGGGTCCAGCTTGCCGGGGCGCTGGCTGATCAGACCGACACCGACACCGAACTTGCGCCCTTCCGCCAGGATGGTCTTGAGGATGCCGGTCGAAACGATGTCTACGCCGGCAGGCGCGAAGTTGTGCGCCTCCTCGACCACGACGAAGACCGGATACGGCAGGTAGAAATCGTCGCCTTCAGCGACCTCGCGGTTTTTCGTGCGCATCCGGGCATAAAAGACCCGGCGCAGCAGAGCCGCAACGATCACCTGCTGCTCACGCGAATCCACGCGGCTGAACTGAATCACGGCGCAGCGGCCCGGCTGGAGCAGTTCGGTCAGCGGCGTCTGCACGAAATCGTCGAAAATCTGACCCTCGCCGACAACGATCCGTTTTTCCAACCGCCAGATGACCGCCCTGGCTGTGCCCATGTTATAGGCGTCGTCGTCCTTTTGCCCCTCCTCCTCGACCGCCTGGACCAGGTCGGACAGTGTCCAGCGGTCCTCCACGCCCCACTTATCCCGGCTGATGTGCTGCGCCTGGCGGTAGGCTTTATCCAACATGTGCTCCATCCGCTCGGAGATGTTGGGCAGCAAATAGCGCAGATCGCCGCGTTCCAACGTTGCCACGCGAATTTTTACGTCGCCAGGCTTGTAAATACGCGCCTCCGGGCGATAGTCGTCGGCACGCATGGCTGCGTGTTTCGGTAATTCGTCCAGCGTATCGTATTCGCCATGCGGGTCGATGATTAACACGGCAGCGCGATTGTTCGGCTTAAGCATCTCCTCGATCAGCACACTGGCCGTGTAGCTTTTGCCTGCGCCGGTGCTGGCGATGATTGCCAGATGGGTACTGGCAATCGCGCCGACATCGACGGCCACCGGCACTTCGCCTTTAGAGCGGCTGAGCAGCCAGCCAACCGTCGCCGCGCCGACCCGCCCCGGCTGCACACGGCTGAGCACACGGGACAGGTAGTCATTTTCGGCCAGGTAGATTGGCGTCCCCACTCCCGGCGGTACGCGCGGATTGATGAAGTCGCGCAGCTTTTCGTCGTAATAGCCGATCACCTCACCCGTGATCTCGAACAGTTCGCGCGTCTTGCCCGTGTAGCCGACCATCGCCGCCACCGTGTTCGGGTCGATCTGGGGATCGGTCGAGAAGCCGTCGGGATAAAGCCGCAGCGGACGGCGCTCGGTGATGCGTGCCAGGATCGGCTGCGTCTGACCGTCTACTTCGGCATGATAAACGATAAACTCACCTGTTTTGAGCGCCTTGTCAGCATCGGGCGAGACGAACAAAAACGTGTGCATCTTTTCGCCCGGCCCCTTGGCGCGGCCCAGCGGTCGAGCAGTCATGAAGCGCCTCCCATCGGGCTGATTTGCGTTAGCCACACCAGATCGTCCACCAAGACGGCCAGGGTATCCCGGTGCGCAGGAAGCAGCACACGGAGCCGCTCCAACACGGCGCGTGCGAGGTGATAAGTCAGTGGATTCCGCTGCTGCATCAGGATGGGCAGATAAGTCACCTGAATCCCATCCCCCCCTTCTGCTCCCCGGTGAAACACCCGGATTTGATCCTCGGCCATCTGGCGCACCTGAGCGTCGCTGGTAGCGGCGAACGGCGGTACGCCTTGATAGGCCTGGCCTGTGCTATCCACCCAACCAATGGCGCTGATCCCCACCAGGACCGCCCGCTCATTGAGATAATCCGGGGTAAAGACGGTCAGTTCCGTCTCCGGCGACAGGCGCGGCCCCAGCCGCCCGAAGTCAGGGTTCAGCAACACGGTGTCGTAGATCAGGCCGACCAGGTAGCCTGCCCCCTCGCTACCCAAATCGATACTGACGAACGTCCCCAACGCATAATGCGCCGCCTGGGGCACTTCCTTGACCTCGTGCTTGCCGTAAATCTGGCAAACATAATCGGTATGGGCATTTGACTTGACAATTTTGCCCAGGGGAAGCGACACGGATTCACCTCCTAGCGCCGTCCGCGCTTGCTGATCGACTTGCGGCTGAACCGCACGGGGATGTCCTCCTGCTCAGCAAACTCCTGAAACATGCGGTAAAAACGTTCCCGGTCCTCTGCCGTCAGAACGGCAGCGGCGTCCGCCGTCTCAAGCGGATACGGGTAGCCCAGGCCGACCACACATTCGGCCCGGACCACATCCAGCACCCACTCGTAGGTTGCCGGATCGTCGAAGACCCAGCGCGGAATTTCCAGGCGGGCCGGCGGGTTGTTCTGCGTGGTCTTGAGGTAGGTAAAACAGACCTTTTCCTGGTAGTATGCGTTGCCCGGCACCTCGTCGTCGCGGGCGCAGATGAACGTCCGGCAGCGGTCGCCCCACTGCATCTGTGTGCGCAGTAAGGTCGCATCGGGGATCGATGCCCCGTCGTAGGTAGACACATGACGGATGAGCGTCGTCAAGTCGCTGGCAGAACTGGCATCAACATAACCGACAATCGGCACACGCATTTCCTCCGAAATGTCGATCAGGCGGTTGATCTCATCCAGGTAACGCTTCTGGCGGTAGGGCAACATCTCTTGAGCGTTCACAAAAGAGATCGTCAACGTGCCGTCCAGAAAAACCACTGCGCTCTTGTTGGCGTGCATCCCCATGAACATGATGTCATGCTCGGTTTCCATCAGATAGCGCCGCCACTCGATTTCCAGGTCGGCAAAGCGTGCCTCGTGGCTATCACTGATCAACTCTTTGGGCGACAGCACCTCGACTTCCACATCTTTGACATACGAGTCCTGGCCGTCGTGGGGATTGATAAACCAGCCGACCTGCACCAGTCCCACTGGGATCGACAGATCGGTGCGACGTGGAATGGTTGAGCCATCTGCGGCGAAGGTGATTACGCCAGAAAGGACCTGCGCCGCCCAATCACGCGCCTCACGGTGATCGGTCCAGCGGTGCTCAAAAGGAATGATGAACGGCTTTTCGTCCTGTTCCCACGTGGGCAGCGCACCGGGATGCGGGATCTCGGCGACGGCGGCTTCAATCTCCGCCTTCGACATGTTTTCAAAAGACGCCTGGGCTTCCCGCAGCTTTTTCAGGTCTTCTCTCAATTCCTGCTCGGCAGTCTTGAAGTCGTTGCTCTTGGCATACAAGGCTGCCGCCGTACGATCACTGTACAGAGGCATTAAAACGTCTCCACCCGGCTGACGCCGTTCACTTTACGCACTTCGATCACATGATGTGTATCGCGCTCGAATGTGTCATCGTGCGTGATCACGAAAAGCTGCCGCAGACTGCGGATTGACGCCAGCCGTTCGGCCAGTTGTTCCCGCCGCATGTCATCCAGGTTGGTCGTCGGCTCATCGAAAAAGGCAAAGCGGATATCTGTCACTTGGGTCAGCAAGGCCAGCCGAACCGCAATCGCCGCTGCCATCTGCTCTCCCCCAGAGAGCAACTTGAAATCGCGCTCCTCGCCCCGATACTCAACCCGAATGTTGTAATCCTCATCCCACTGGAGGATCAGGCTGCTATCGCCCATGATTTCGCCAAAGATACGATTGGCCTCGGCAGCGACCGACCGCACGAGCCACTGGCTGATCTTTGGCCGCGCGTTGCGGACGCCTGCGCGAATGAAATTAAACACCTGTTTGCGCCACTCGAGCCGCTCCGCTTCCCTTTCCAGGACGACAAGCCGCTCCTGAGTTGCCAGAAGCGCATCCACCTGGTGGCGGGCCTGCTTCAGACTGCTCTCTCGTTCCGCCAGTCTCGCCTCGACACGGGCCATTTCCTCACGCAAGTCATGCTGCCGATCCTGGAGTGCAGCGTGCCGGGGCGCGTCGTAGCCCTGCGCCAGCGCCGCGACTTCCTGAGCAATCTGCGCCTGGCGGACTTCCAGATCGGCATACTGCGCCTGCAACTGCGCCAGTACTTCCCGGCGGGCTTCCAACCGCGCGGCAGTATCCCGGCTGCCGAGGTAGCGGTCATGATCCGGTCTGTTTGCGGCCAGCCGCTGCTGCACCGCGTCGATCTGCGCTTGCAAGTGGGCCAGTTGATCCATGAAGTCGCCGAACAGGGCCAGGGCGCGCTCCAGGTCGTGCACTGTCTGCTGGCAGCGGTCACGGTCGGCCTCGGCGCGACGTAGATCGCTCTCCAGATCGTCCAGGCCGGCCTGCGTCGGCAGATCGGCCAGTTCGCGGTCCAGATGCTTACGCTCCCGTTCGATTTCCTTCAGGCGGGTATGCGCCTCTTCCCTTTGCTTCTCGGCAACATCTTGCGCCTCCATCAACCGCCGCCGTTCCTGGGCATAATGTTCGCGGCTATCGGCGCGGGTATGCTCGTCCATCGGGCGGCGACAGACCGGGCAGCGCGCCTCGGCATCATCGAGCATGTCTTCATGCGCACGCAATTCCTGTAAATCCCTGGCGATACTGCTCAGCGCCGCTTCCGCGTGGGCCTGCTGCTGGAGAAGCATCTCCTGCTCGCGTTCCAGATCAAGTCGAAGCGCCTCCATTGCCTGCCGCTGCGCGAACTGCACCTGCCGCCGTTCCAGCCGATCTTGAAAATCGGCCCACGTCTGGCGCGCCTCATCGTAGCGTTGTCGGGCGCGGTCGCATTCGTGCTGAAGACGTTCGCCCTCGCGCAGACGCTCCTGCTCCTGGCGAAGCTCCTCAAGCTGTCTCTGTTCGCGCTCAAAGTCCAGATAGGCTGTCTCCGTCTGTGCCAGGATTTGCCCGGCATCCTCTGCCTCCCGAACGTCCTTTGCCGCCGCTGCCAGCCGCTCTTCCAGACGCGCCAGCTCGGTCTGATGGTCCCGGAGGCGTCCTTGAAGCGCATCGATCTGCTGCTTGAGATCGTCCAGAGTCCTGATCTCGACCGCCAGCGCATCCAGGCTAAGCCTTGTCTCATTCAGAGCGGCGTGGTCCGCCGCCACCAGATTGACCAGTTCCGCAACGCGCGTCTGCCATGCGGGCAGTTCACCGAGTTCGCCTTCCAACCGGGCGCGGCTGCTGCTGTTTTGAGAGACAAGGCTATCGATGTATTGACCGGTTTCACGCAGGCGTTCGTAGGCAGCTTCGTACTCGTCCACGCGCAGCAGGCGACTGAACTTATTTTTGCGGTCGGCGGAATCTTCTAAAAAGACGGCTGTCATTGTGCCCTGCGGCACGCCGATGGCATCCTGAAATAGAGCGCCCAGTTTTGTCCCTGGCTCAACGCTCAGATGGTTGAAAATGAAGTCGAAAACATCTTTTTTGCCATCGCAAACTTGCAGGTTAAGTTCCGGGTCGTAGATGTAAATCTGTCCTCCCCGGACGCCGCGCACGACCTGATATTCTCGTTCATCACGGGCGCTGACAAAACCGACGACGATTTGCCCCTTACCTGCTCCCTCCCGGACAAAACGTTCCTGGTGGTACAGGGCGCTGTCGAACAGGGCGAAGCCGATAGCCTCCAGCATGGTCGATTTGCCTGCGCCGTTTTCGCCCCGAATCAGGTTAACGCCGGGCTTAAACTCGATAACCTGGCCGTTTTCGTCGTAACTCTTGATGTTACGAAGTTCCAGACGGGTGATCCACACCGTTACGCCCCCTCGATTCCGCTCAGGTAGCGATCCAGCACGTCGTAGATTTCCTGTGGAGAACTCTGAGGATTGACTGCCAGCCGCTTGATTTGCAGCATCAGGTCGCCGATGGCAGCGGCTTGCAGGCTAAAGCGCGTATCGCTGCGCGCGATGTCCTCAAAAACCAGGCGTTCCAATTCGCTGCGGGTCAGATTTTCCTCGGCGCTGGCAACAAACCCCGGCGGGCGCGTGCGGTTTTCCACCCGCACCAACAGGGGATCGATTTCAGACATCCCATCCCACACGGCCTCGCGGATGGCCTCGACGTCGAGATGGGTTCGATCAAAAGTCAGGTAGCCGTCCAGAATGACTCGGACGACAGGTTTTCCACGCCGGTCGGGATCGGGATGGTGCAGGGCACGCAAGCGACGCGCTTCCCGGCGCGCTGCGGCCCGCGTCTCCTCCAACAGGTCGCCGGGAGCAGCACAGGCGTCGGTCTTAATCAGCAGAGTGCTGAATGGGCGGTTACGCTGATGCAGCTTAATGTGTTCGGCATGGTGGCTGCCATCGCGGTTGACCGTCACCAGATATACACCGCGTTCATAATCGGTCTCTTCAAAACTGCACGCTTCCAGGGAGCCGGGGTTATAAATCCAGCCATCTACCGGGTAGGGCTTATGCAGATGGCCCAGCGCCAGGTATTGCACCCGGCGCTTGAGCAGGGCCAATTCGGCATGAGACAAACAACCGGCCATATCCGGCATCTGGCCTTCAACCCCGGCATGTGTAACCAAGACCGTAAATGCGATCCCCTGCCAGGACAACCGCTCACACGCTTCGACTGTCTGCGCCAGCACACGCGCTGCCGACGCGCCTAACCAGGGCACGCCGATAAAGCGCACCCTATCCACGTCTACATAGCTATCGCCGGGTTCGAGCTGCAAAGGGTCGATCTCAAAATGAGGCGCCAGCAACCGGATCAGCCCGCGATCCGCCAGGTATTCCACCCAAGAGAACTGGTCACGGTAGCGAGCTTTGTCGTGATTGCCGTGCACCCCGATCACGGGAATACCCTGCTGCTGGAGACAGGTCAAGCCCTCTTCAGCCTGAAGAAGCGTTAGGGGATCAATGGCCGTCTTGTGAAACAAATCCCCGGCGATCACACAGGCATCTACCTGCTCCTGAATCGCCAGGTTCACGGCATCCTCAAAAGCGTAATAGAAATCATTGAACCGCGCGGCGCTGTTGTACTGCTGATTGCCCAAGTGAATATCTGCCATGTGTAGAAAGCGCACATCGTCCTCTTTTCAACACCCGGCGTACTTCCCCTGCATTGTACAATTCTCTCAGAGCAGATCAACCGATCTTTTCCACGCGCCCCTAATATCATCTGCTCAATAGAATATCTATTCTATTGTACAGGCAACAGGAAAGGAACGCAATTCTTCGCCGCCCCCCCACTACTATCGGTTGCGGGGATGTAAACGGCGTTGTAGAATGAATTTCAATCCGACAAAGAAAAGCCGGAAGGCGTACTTATGGCAACACGACGCTTTGATGACGATATGGCGGATCGCCCACCAACGCCTGCCAGACAGCAGCCTACGCCGCCGCAACAACCGCAGGTTGCGCCGCTATCGCAGCAGCAGGCCGCTCCCATCACCCCTGCTGCGCCTGCTCGTGTGCCACGCGGAGGCCAGCGCAACATCGCCCACATGCCGCGTACCCTGGCCCAGGTATTAAACGACACCAACGAGCAGGTCGTGCGCGGCGACCTAACGGATTTTGTGCCTCTGCCAACCGGGTTTGATCCGCTGGATGGGCTGATCGGCGGCGGTCTGCGCAAAACCGAATTGTTTCTGCTAGGCGGGGCGCAGGGTATCGGCAAAACCATCGCCACCCTGCAAATCGCGCGCAACATCGCCATGCGCAACGACCAGTACGCCTTCTATCTGTCCTATGAGCACACTGAAACGCACCTGATGAACCGGCTGATGTGTCTAGAAAGCATCAATCCGCCGGAAATCGACCTTGCACGGGGCATCAAGCTCAAAGACCTGTACGATGTGATCATCAGCCAGCGCGCCCGCGATATGTTGGGGCGCGACGGCGGGGCGGGGTCGCTTCAGGCCATTTTGCGCGAAAACAGCCGCACGGCGATGGCTCTGGCGCGGATGAACCGCTACGCCGACCGGCTGATCCTGGTCAAGGCCAGCCCTGCCGTGACGACTCTGCGCGCCATCCGGGAGATGACGGCTCGCCTGTGCGACGCGACGGGCGGCAACGTGACCGTCTTCGTAGATTATCTGCAAAAGGTCGCCATTCACCCGGAACGCGCCGCCGACGAGGCGGAAAAAGTGACAATCATCGTGGAAGGGTTGAAAGACCTGGCCCTGGCACTGGATGTGCCGGTCTGGGCGATTGTCGCTGCCGACCGCGAAGGGTTGAAGAGTCCGCGCCTGCACCTGTTTCACCTGCGCGGCAGCAGCGCGCTAGACTATGAGTGTGACATCGCCATCATCATGAACAATAAGTATCATATTCTGAGCAAAGACCACATCACGTTCAACCCGTACAAAGCCAAACAATACCGGGATTGGGTGGTCTTTACCGTCGAGAAAAACCGCGCCGGGTTGGCAATGGTAGATATGGAGTTCCAACTGCACGCGCCTTTCTTTGCCTTCAATCCGCGCGGGCAGAAGGTTCAGCAGCAGTTGATCGATGACAAGCTCATCGAATCCTAGCATTGTCTCCTCACGTTGAGCAGAGAATTTCCGCCTCCGGCGTGGTTGAGGGGGTGAGGTTGCAGGCCAGGCTGGGCGGAGCACACGTTTGAAATCGGGCCGGATGAAAGAACAACACAGCAAGGCGGAAGAGGCAGCTTTGTCACCGACTGCTGCCACGTTGGGAAGCGGGTCACTATGGCTGCGTATCGGGGCATTGGTGCTCGCAGCGGCGGTGACGGTTGTGATCCTCGCCTTTTCCGACCGGATCGAAGAATTGAAGGCCCTGGGCTACATCGGGGCGTTTTTAATCATGCTGGTCGGCAATGCGACGGTCGTCTTTCCCGTACCGGGACTGGTGTTCGTCTTTGCGATGGGCAGCACGCTCAACCCGGTGCTGGTTGGCCTGTTTGCCGGGCCGGGCGCGGCGCTGGGGGAACTGACCGGCTATCTGGCCGGTTATGGGGGAGTAACACCACTGGAAAACACCGCTCTATACCGTCGTTTTGATCGCTGGATGGACCGCTTCGCGCCGCTGGTGATCCTGCTGCTGGCGACCGTTCCCAACCCGGTCTTTGACATGGCCGGGCTGCTGGCCGGCGCATCGCACATGGCGTGGTGGAAATTCCTGATATACGCCTGGATCGGGAAGACTATCCAGGCAATCCTGATTGCGCTGGCAGGGGCCTATTCCCTGGAATGGGTGTCCCGATTCTTCACGGCTTAAGGCAGGCTACATGAGCAAAGCCGAGGTTCTCGACCAGGTCCGCGCGGCACGAGCTGAGCTGTTGGATGCTCTGGCGGGCCTGACCGAGGAAGAAATGGTGCGTCCCGGTGCAGTCGGCATCTGGTCGGTGAAAGATGTCCTGTCTCACCTGGTCGCCTGGGAAGCCGAACTGGTGACGGCGCTCAGCGTTAACCTGTCACGGCAGGCCAAACGCGCGCCTGCCCTGCTCCTGATCGAGGACATCGATGAATGGAACGCAGAGCAGTATCATGTCAGTGCGCGGCGTCCGTTGGCTGCCGTCCTGGAAGATTTTCATGGGGTCCATCGGCAACTCCTGAACGCCATCGCGGACCTGAGCGAGGCGGCACTAGAACACCCCCTATATTTTGCATGGATGGAGGGCGAACCGCTGGTTACATTGATCCACGAGACGGCAACCTGGCACGAACAGGAGCACGCCGAAGATATTCGCGCCTGGCGCGCCGGTTCGGGATAGTTCCGGTGGGCAAACCCCGGTGATCGGTGGCGGGTGCAGGCTGCCCCGTTACTTTTATTTTGTGGAGACGCATGGTGAAATACCTGGGATGGTTTCTGGCATTCTTGGCTGCTCTACTGCTTGTGCCCAGCATCGCGTGTGCAGCCTGGAGCTTCAGTGCCAGCCAAATGCTGTTGAATGCCAACACATATAAAAACGCCTTTCTGCGACAGGACGCTTACGCCATCTTCATCCCGGCATTGTTTCCGGCCCTAGCCAGTCGCCTGCCCGACACCAATGACAGCTCCGGCGAGGTGACGCCCGAATTCCTGGATGTAGTAGAAACTCTGGAAGAGCGCGCCTGGGCCGACATCGCAGCAGAAGCGACTCCACCAGAATGGCTGCGCAGAGAACTTGAGCGCAACCTGGACGCCTTTTTTGCCTGGCTCAACGGCGAAACCCCCACCCTGGAACTCGCCATCGACACAGCCTTCCTGCGCGAGCAACTTTCTGGCGAGTCCGGACAGCGCATGATCGACCGGATTATCCACTCCTGGCCGCCGTGCACCGAGGAACAGATCGATGCGCTGCGCCAGATCGACACCCAAGCCGCCGACGGCGCGCTGCCTCACTGCCAGCCGCCCGACGAATATCTGACGACCAGCACTATCGTCCTCTCCACACAACTGCAAAGCATCGTGCAGCAGATTCCCGACGTCATCCCTGACCCGGAGCAGCTCACCAGCCCGCAGGCCCGCCTGCGTCTGGAAGAACTCAAGCGCAGCGTGCGGCTGGCGCGCGCGCTGGTGATCGAACTGTGGCTGCTGCCAGTGGCGCTGTTGGCGTTGATCGTCTTCTTTGCCGTGCGCTCGCTTAAGTCCTTCGGGCGTTGGGCCGGCTGGACGTTGATCGTCGGCGGCATCCTGACTCTGCTCCCCATTCCACTGCTGCTGTCGCCGCTGCTGATGTCGCCGTTTGCTTCGTCGCTGGCAACATCGATGGATACCGGCGAGATTGCTCTAACCATTGAAGGAGAGCCTGTCCCTGGCCCGGCAGGTGAGGAAATCTATATGACGCTGATTGCCGAAGAGCTGTTGCGCTCGGTGATCGGCGAGTTGACATTGCCGGCGCTGATTCAAAGCGCGGTGGTCATCGGGCTGGGCTTTGCCGCACTGGTGGTTTCGGCGCTGGCGCGGTCGCCGGAGGAGGTCCAGGCTGATGAACTGCACACGCTGGCAACAGCATCGCTGACCCCGACACAAGCAAGTTCCGGCACACCTCCTGTGACAGCGGGGCAATTTTCCCCTGTCCCAACACAACAGCGCGAGGAAGAATCTACTCCCGCCGGCCCTCCCACGCCCAGCGGCGCAGACAGGATCGTTCCGCCAGACTGAGTCGCCGGGCACACAAAGCCCTGCCATTGAGCTATAATCGTGGCCGTTGTTTATGCGGCAGCCTGACTGACAAGGAGAGTAACAGCCTGTGACCATGACTCAAGCATCAACCTCTCTGGACGACTTGTGCGTGAACAGCATCCGCACTCTGTCCATCGACGCGGTGCAGAAAGCCAACAGTGGGCATCCCGGACTGCCGCTGGGCGCAGCCCCGATGGCCTATGCACTGTGGACACGCTTTCTCAAACACAATCCGGCCAATCCCCAGTGGCCAAACCGGGACCGCTTCGTGCTGTCTGCCGGGCACGGCAGCATGTTGCTCTATAGCTTGCTTTATCTGACCGGTTATGACGTGTCGCTGGAAGAAATCCAGAACTTCCGGCAGTGGGGCAGCATCACTCCTGGTCATCCTGAATATGGCATAACGCCCGGCGTGGAAACGACGACCGGCCCCCTCGGCCAGGGGTTTGCCACTGCGGTTGGCATGGCTGTCGCTGAGGCACACCTGGCCGCCGTCTTCAATCGTCCCGGTCACGAAATTATCAACCATTACACCTACGTCCTGGCCTCCGACGGCGACCTGATGGAGGGTATCAGCCACGAAGCCGCGTCGCTGGCCGGGCATCTGGGCCTGGGCAAGTTGATCTGTCTCTACGACAACAACGGCGTCACGCTGGCCGGACCTGCCGCCGTCTGCTTCAGCGAGAACATCCCGCAGCGCTTCCAGGCCTACGGCTGGCACGTGTTGGAAGTGGCCGACGGCAACGATCTGGAAGCCGTCGGAAACGCGATCGAAACGGCGCAGGCCGTAACCGACCGGCCCAGCCTGATCAGCGTCCGCACCGTGCTCGGCTACGGCAGCCCCAACAAGGCCGGGACGTTCGAGGCGCACGGGTCGCCGTTGGGCGTGGAAGAGGTCCGCCTGACCAAAGAGAACCTCGGCTGGCCCACCGACAGCCCGTTTTACGTGCCCGACAAGGCGCTTCAACACATGCGCCAGGCCGTTAAGCGAGGACAACAAGCCGAAGACGCCTGGAAAAAGCAGCTAGATGCCTACAAATCCAGCTACCCGGACCTGGCGGCGGAGCTGGCTGCCGCTCTGGAGGGTCGCCTGCCGGACGGGTGGGATGCGGACCTGCCCGTCTTTCCTGCCGATAGCAAAGACATCGCCACGCGCAGCGCCGGGAGCATGGCACTCAACGCTATCGCTGCCCGCGTCCCGGCCATGATCGGCGGCGATGCCGACCTGGCGCCCAGTACTAATACCGTCATCAAAGGCGCGGGGACGTTCAGTCGTGGGAACTACGCTGCTCGCAATCTGGCGTTTGGCGTCCGCGAGCACGCAATGGGAGCGATAGTCAACGGCCTGGCGCTGCACGGCGGCGTCATCAAACCGTATACGGCCACCTTCCTGACCTTCAGCGACTACATGCGTCCGGCCATCCGTCTGGGCGCGCTGATGCACCTGCCGACCGTCTATGTCTTCACCCACGACAGCATCGGCCTGGGCGAGGACGGTCCCACACATCAGCCCGTTGAACACCTGGCATCGCTGCGCGCCATCCCCGGCCTGACGGTGATCCGGCCTGCCGATGCCAATGAGACGGCCGGCGCGTGGCGGACAGCCATGCTCAGCGCAGGGCCGGTGGTACTGATCTTCTCCCGGCAGGCGCTTCCCGTGCTTGATCCGCAAATGGTGGGCGATGTCAGTCGAGGCGCATATATTCTGGCCGACTCGGACAGGGAAACCCCGGACGTGATCTTGATGGGAACCGGGAGCGAAGTGCACATCGCCCTGGCTGCCGCTAAAAAGCTAATGACCGAAGGTGTGGCCGTCCGAGTAGTGAGTATGCCCAGCCCGGACCTGTTCGAGCAGCAGCCGGTCGAATACCGCGAGGCGGTGCTGCCCGCACAAGTGAAACGGCGCGTCAGCATCGAGGCAGGCGTCAGCATGGGCTGGCACCGTTGGGTCGGCAGCGAGGGGATCGTCATCGGCGTAGACCACTTCGGGGCATCGGCGCCCTGGAAAACGCTTTATGCCCAGTACGGCCTGACGCCGGAGGCTGTGGCCGAGGCCGCGCGCAGCCTGCTGCGTGCGCTGTAGACCCAGGGTTGCAAGAGCGGCCCTCAATGCGCAGGGCCGCTCTGATTGCTGTGCCGCCCACCTCTGCGGGACGTGAGGCCAATGACCGAAGAAGAAGCAGCAGACATTATTTTCTTTGAGGCCGAATCGCCCTACGGCTTCCTGGCCCGTCTGAACGCGCGGACCTTCGACGGTGCTCATTGGCAGCAGCTATGGCAGGCCGTTGCCCAGTTAGCAAACTACAATGGCGGCATGTTCGACATCTGGACGACTTTCGATCTGGCCCGTGTGATCCGGGCCGTGAAGGAACGCGGGCAGTGGCTCAGCGGGCGTTCTAGCGAAAACCTGGATGAGTTTGAGCAATACGTCCTGGCAGCCAACCAGTTTATCAACGAAGTGTTCATCGAGTTTTGAGACGCTGATCCCTTCCCTGCCGGACACATGACCGCCTCCCCGACTATCTGGGCCATTGCCGACCTACACCTCAGCTTTGCCCGTCCCCGCGACCAGGCGCGCTATGGCGACTGTTGGCGCGATCATACCGCCCGCTTGCAAGAAGCCTGGCGGGCGCACATTGCACCTCAGGATGTCGTGCTCCTGCCCGGCGATTTAAGTTGGGGCAGAACACCGCTGCGCGTCCAGCCGGACATCGACTGGCTGGCATCCCTGCCAGGGAGCAAAGTGCTGGTGCGGGGCAACCACGACTACTGGTGGCGCGATCTCGACGAGGTGCGTCGCACCATCCTACGCGCCGGGATGTACGCTGTGCAAGGGGATTGCCTGGCGCTGGACGGCATACTCATCTGCGGCACGATGGGCCACATTGCCCCGAACGATCCTTACTTTCAGCCGCACAAATTGTCCAGCTACCAGCGGGAGTTGAACTGGCTCACCAGCGCCCTGGAACACGCAGCGGTGCAGCGAACCGACAACCGGCCAGTAATCCTGATGATGCACTTTCCGCCCTATACCTCCGACGGACAACCGACAGGCTTCAGCGAGATCGTCCGCCGATATACGCCGGAGGTGTGCGTTTACGGCCATCTGCATCTGCAACAGGAGTGGGCCGTCGCAGTGGATGGCACGCGGGATGGCACACGCTACCATCTTGTCGCCGCCGACTACATGGGCATGTGTCCGCGTCGGGTGTGGCCGCCACAGGAAATACCGGGCCTTGAGTCCCCAGTTTTGCGTTAAACTGGCTGAAATTGGCGCCGTGAAAACATCTCAGGAAGGAGCCTATGTCATTCGATGCCAGTGCCTTCAACGCCTATCTCAATCAGCACCACGAACGCTTTTTGAACGAGTTCGCCGAATTTATCGCCGTGCCCAGCGTGGCGGCGCAACGGCGGGAAATCCAGCCGATGGCCGACCTGCTGGCCGAACGCTTCCGTAAACTAGGTGCAGAAGTACAGCAGTATCCCCTACCTGACAACGGTAGCCCGGTGGTCTACGCCGAAATCGGGGCAGGGCCGCGCACGCTGCTGATCTACAACCACTACGATGTACAGCCGGAGGATCCGCTAGACCTGTGGGAATCCAGCCCATTTGAGCTTTCCCGGCGCGACGGCGTCCTCTACGGGCGCGGCGTAGCGGACGACAAAGGCGAACTGCTGGCGCGTATCCAGGCGGTGGAAGCCTGGCTCGCCACGCAGGGCGATTTGCCGGTCAAGATCAAGTGGGTGGCAGAAGGCGAGGAGGAAATCGGCAGCGTCCACCTGGAAGGCTGGGTCGAGGAGCACACTGACCTGCTGGTCGCTGATGGCGTGTTGTGGGAAGGCGGCGGCTATGACGAAGCCGGGCGCATCATCATGGGCGCAGGCTGCAAGGGCATCGCGTATTTTGAACTGCGTGTGCGGGGAGCCAACCAGGATGTCCATTCGTCCAATGCGCCCATTGTTCCCAACCCTGCCTGGCGGTTGGTGTGGGCCTTGAGCACGCTCAAGAACGCGCAGGACAAGATCACTATCGACGGATTCGATGCCACCGTCCGCCCACTGACCGACGAAGAGATCGCCGTCGTTGATGCGCAGCCGTTCGAGGCCGAGGCATTCAAGCAGTTCTACGGCCTGGACGATTTCCTGAATGGCCTGGATGCTCATGCTGCCAACCGTCGCCTGTACGAGGCGCCCACACTGACCATCTGCGGGCTGAACAGCGGCTACCAGGGGCCGGGCAGCAAAACGGTGCTTCCAGCGCAGGCGAGCGCCAAGCTGGATTTCCGGCTCGTGCCAAACCAGACGCCGGAAAAGGTCAAGGAACTACTGCGCGCCCACCTGGATCGGCGCGGCTTTGCCGACATCGAGATTGAGATGTTAGGCGGGGAACGCCCGGTCCGCAGCCCGCTGAAGTCGCCGCTCCAGGCAGCCGCCGTCGCCGCCAGCCTGGACATCTGGAACAAAACGCCCGACATCCGACCCTGGTTCGCCGGGAGCGGGCCGATGTACCCGTTGAGCGAACGGCTGGGCATCCCGGTTATTTCGGCGGGGGCGACCTGGAATCCACACAGCCGCGTCCACTCTCCCAATGAGAATGTCCTGGAACGGGATTACTTCGACGCCATGCGCTTCACGGCCAGGTTGCTGGCGCATTTCGGCGCGATGTCGTAGTCGCGCTACAATCGACCTTACAGCGGTGGTGCAAACCCACCGCTGCTGTTTTGCTGCCGCCGCAACGCTTTCAAAGCCTTGCGTTATGCGTGCCCGGTTAAGCTGTGTTACAATGGCGTGCGGCAGCATATATCGATCCCCACTCTCTAGATTAAAAGGCTTGGCGTGCCGGACAGGTGAAGCATGATCGGAACGCGGCTCGGCCCGTATCTACTTCTTGAGGAGCTGGGACAGGGGGGCATGGCGACGGTCTTCCGCGCCACGCAAGAGCAGGTCGGGCGCGACGTTGCCATCAAGGTCATTCATCGCGCTATCGCTATGGATAAGACCGCCGTTGAGCGCTTTCAGCGTGAGGCGCAGTTGATTGCCCGCCTGGAACACCCCCACATCCTGCCCGTCTATGACTATAACCCGGCCAACGATCCGCCCTACATCGTCATGCGCTACATGCCGACCGGGACGCTCAAAGACATCCTGGAGCGGGAAAATCTGCCCTTCAGCGAGGTCGCGTTTCTATTCAGGCAGATCGCCTCGGCGCTGGACTATGCCCACCGGCAGGGCGTAGTCCACCGTGACATCAAGCCATCCAATATCATGGTCGATGCCGAGGGCAATGCTTTTTTAACCGACTTCGGCATTGCTCGGATGATGGAAGGCGCACCTGGCCTGACGGCCAGCGGCGTCGCCGTCGGCACGCCGGGATACATGTCGCCGGAACAGGGATTGGGCTTGCCCGTCGATGGCCGCTCAGACATTTACGCGCTGGGCGTGATGTTGTTTGAAATGCTCACCGGCAAAGCGCCCTACAGCGCCGAAACGCCGATGGCGGTCATCCTCAAGCACATCAACGACCCGATTCCCTCGGTGTTGGGACTCAATCCGGCGTTGCCACCGGCGATTGATAACATCATCACTAAAGCACTGGCAAAACGCCCGGAAGATCGCTACCAGACAGCCACCGACCTGGCGCGCGACCTGAACGCTGTGTTGGGAGAAGGAGTCGATTCGACCCCCCTTCACCTGCGCCAGATCGCCCAAGAGACCATCTCCGAACTCAAACACCGCCGGGCTGCTGCGCCGCCCACCGCCCTGGCAAGCCAGGGGGTGCAGCCTACTGCCGTTGCGACCGCGCAAGCTGCCCCCACAGAGGCACGACTCCGGGGCAAAGGCAGGATAGCGCTTATTGCGATCGCGGTGGGAGCAGTGGTCATTGGGTTGCTCATCGTCGCCGTTTTTGTCACCAACAACAGCATAGAGCAAGAAAGACAGGCTGCTACCCAGACCGCCAATGCGGGTCAGACGGCGGTGGCCCAGGCGACCGGCACCGCAGAGGCCGTGTTCTTAATAACCCAGTCGCAAACGCCTGCCGCGACCGCGTCGGATACTCCCAGCCGCGAGGCCCCGCTGGATACGGATACGCCCGTAGCCGCCACCACGACGCCGCTCGCAATCGAGGCCACGCTGACGGCTCAGGCGGTCGCTGCTGCCCCCAGCGACACACCTGAACCCACCTTCACACCGACAGATACAGATACCCCCACACCGACCGCTACACCGACAAATACAGACACTCCTACACCAACCGACACACCGACGGATACACCTACTGCCACGTGGACGCCAACCCCATCTGACACGCCGACCCGCACACCGACATCTACCCTGACCAGTACTCCTACCCCGGCAACACCCATCGTGCAGACCATCCGCGATATCCCCGTGCGCATCGGACCGGGATCGCAATATCCGATGGTGGCAACCCTGGCGGCGCAGGAGATCGTCGATATTGCGGGCATCAGCGATGACGGAGCATGGTATCAGATTATCCTACCGGATGGATCGCTGGCCTGGGTGGCCGCCTCGGCGGCCCTGGTGAACACCTACGGCAACCTGGGGGTGATTCCGATTGCCTTCGCGCCCACCGAGACGCCCAGTAACACCCCTACTCCCACCGACACACCCACCCGCACCTCCACACCGACGGATACCGCAACCCCAACGGCAACGGATACCCCGACGCCGACCGATACTCCAACGGCCACGCCGACCGACACCCCGACGCCGACCGATA
>CAZGXI010000032.1:0-57160 GCA_964529715.1 uncultured Anaerolineae bacterium
TGGAAGGGCGCGTAGACGCCTATCCCACCTTCAGCGCGGAGGCGGCGCAGGTCCCCCTCGGCGCGGATGGATTGCTCTTCTTGCCCTACCTGACCGGCGAGCGCACGCCGCACATGGACCCGCTGGCGCGCGGCGCGTTCGTGGGCCTGGGCGCGCATCACACACGCGGACACCTGGCCCGCGCCGTGATGGAGGGCGTGGCCTTTGCGCTGCGGGAGGCGCTCGAACTCAGTTTGAAGCTCAGTGGGCCGGTCGAGGCCGTGATCGCCGCCGGGGGCGGGGCCGAGAGCGACGTGTGGCGCCAGATTCAGGCGGATGTGTTCGGCCTGCCGCTGCGCAAGAGCCTGCTGGTGGAACAGGCGGGCGTCGGCGCGGCGCTGCTGGGCGGCGTGGCAGCAGGCATTTACACTGACCTGGACGAAGCCTGCGCGCGAACCGCCCGCTACGGCCCGCCTACCGAACCCGACCCGGCCCGACATGCGCGCTACAATGCGCTCTATGACCACTTCCTGGGGCTGTATGCACACCTCAAGAGCGATTTTCACTGGCTGGCCGGATTCGGCAAGACGGATTCCTAACCGCAAAGCGCGCAAAGGTCTTTGCGGAATCCTGGCCTTTGCGAACCTGCCGTCTTTTGCGGCGTAAAAAACACCCGGCTCGCGGCGAAAACAGGGACCTGGGATCGAGATCATGATGACATCACCAACCGATTACGAAGTCCTGGTGATCGGCGGCGGGCCTGCCGGACTCTCCGCCGCGTTGTACCTGGCCCGCTTCGACCGCCGTGTGGCTCTGTTCGATGCGGGGCAGGGCCGCTCCAGCGGCGGGCAGACCGCCCGCAACTATCTGGGCTTTCCCGGCGGTGTGCGGGCGCGTCGCCTGCGCGAACTCGGCTACCGTCAGCTTGAGGAGTATCCGCAGGTGGAAATATTGACCTGCGAGGTCGAACGGGTGGAGCGCAGCGGAGATCGCTTCCAGGCGTGGGCCGGGCCGGGCGCATACCGGGCGCAGGCGATCATCCTGTGCACGGGCGTCGTGGATCACTTTCCGGCGTTCGCGCACTGGCGCGATTACGTCGGGCGTAGCATGTTCTGGTGCATCACCTGCGACGGCTATGAGGCCAAAGGACAGCGCGTGGTGGTGATCGGCAGCGCCAACGACGCGGCGGCGACGGCGCTGCAACTGCAACGCTTCACCGACCGCCTGACCGTGCTCACCAATGACGACGACTGCCGGATCACGCCAGAATTCCAGGCCCGCCTGGCGCGGGCGCGTATTCCCCTGATCCACGACCGCATCGCGCGCGTGATCGGCCAGGACGGGTTCTTCACGGCGCTGATCCTGGAGTCGGGCGCACGCCTGGACCTGGATCAGGCGTTCAGCCAGCACGCCATCACACCGCGCGTCGAACTGGCCCGGCAGTTGGGCGTGGCGCTGGCCGACAACGGCTACATCCTGGTTGATGTGGAGCAGCGGACCAACGTCCCCGGCGTCTACGCGGCGGGCGACGTGACGCGGTTACATGCTCACCAGGTTTCGACGGCGATTCACGAGGGGGGACAGGCGGCGTGCTCGGCCAACTACGACCTGTATCCGCCGGACCTCAAGGACGAGTAAGCAGTCAGCAATGGGCAGTCAGCGATTAGCGGTCAGCAGTCAGCAGACCCAAAAAGAAAAACTGCTAATCGCCAACGGCTAACCGCTTCACTCAGCAGGCCGATAGACATACTCGCCGCTTTTGCCGCCCTTTTTGGAGAGCAGCCGGACGTACCGGATTTCCAGCGCCTGGGTATGCGGCTTGAGCATGTCGTACAGGGTCAGCGCGGCGAGGCTGGCAGCGGTGAGGGCCTCCATCTCGACGCCGGTCGGGGCGACCGTCTTCACGGAAGTCCGCACGCGCACGCCGCCCGGCTCGAACTCGTAGGTCACTTCGGCGTGGGTCACGGGGATGGGATGGCACAGCGGGATCAGCTCCCAGGTGCGCTTGGCCGCCAGGATGCCCGCCGCGCGGGCCAGCTCCAGGGCATCGCCTTTTTCCAGCCGCCGCTCGCGCAGCAGGGTTTGCACGTCGTCCGGCATGGCGATCCATGCCTCGGCGACGGCCTCGCGCCGGGTGGCGCTTTTGTCCGTCACGTCTTTCATGGCTGCTCTTTTCGCTGCAAAGGCACGCCGTCTAGGTAGCGGCTGTCGCCTGCGACGTAGTGCTCTTCCTTCCAGATCGGCACGCGCTGCTTGAGTTCGTCGATGGCGTACTCGGCGGCGTCGAACGCCTCGGCGCGGTGGCCAGCGCGCACCACGATGTACACGCTCGGTTCGCCCAGGTGCAGCGTGCCGATGCGATGCTGGATGCGGCAGTGCCGCACCGCGAAGCGCGCCAGCACGTCCGCCTCCAGTTCGCGCAGGACCTTTTCCGCCAGCGCGATGTGCGCCTCGTAGGTGACGGCCTGCACGGGCCGGCCCTCGTTCTCGTTGCGCACCGTGCCGCCGAATACCACCAGCCCGCCGCAGGCCGGATCGTCCGTCTCGGCCAGCAGCGCGGCCAGGTCTAGCGGCGCATCTGTCACCCAACGTCCCATGTCGATCAGCCTCCACTCACCGGCGGCAGCAGGCCCAGGTCGTCTCCGTCGCGCAGGAGATGGTCGGAGTTTACCAGGTCGTCGCCCACCACGTAAGCCACCGATCCCAGCAGCGGGCCGAGGGCCGGATGGCGCTCCACCAGCAGCGCGATCACGTCGCCCACCGCGCGGGTTGTCTCCGGCAGGTCGAGCGTCTGCGCTTTGACCCCGGTCGTCTGCTTGAGCACGCCGTAAAACGTCACCTGCACCTGCATGGCCTGTCACCCTCCGATGTGATACATCTCCACCTTGCGTGTAAGCGGTTCGGTGAGCGAGGCGCGAATCTCAGAGTAGCGATCCGTCCGCGCACGCCAGACCCCGGCGACGATCTGCGCGATCTCGGCGTCGGTTGCCCCGGCGCGCAGCGGGCCGCGCAGGTCGGTGCCCTGCGTGGCGAATAGACAGGTATACAGGCTGCCCTCCGGCGACAGCCGCAGCCGCGAACATGCCCCGCAGAACGGCTTCGTCACCGAGGCGATCAGCCCGATCTCACCGCTGCCGTCGCGGTAACGGTAGCGCAGCGCCACCTCACTGTCGTAGTGCCGCTCGACCGGCTCCAGCGGCAGCACGGCGTCGATGCGCGCCGCGATCTCCTCGGCGGGGACGACCTGCTCCAGCCGCCAGCCATTGCGCGTGCCCACGTCCATGTACTCGATGAAGCGCACGATCAGCCCCCGGTCCTTGCAGTAACGCGCCAGGTCCACAACGGTATGGTCGTTGACGCCGCGCTGCACCACCGTGTTGATCTTGATCGGGGTCAGCCCGGCGCGCTCGGCGGCAGCGATCCCGGCCAGTACGCGCTCCACGCTGGCGCGGTCGCCGTTCATGCGGCGGAACACGGCCTCGTCCAGGCTGTCTAGGCTCACCGTCACGCGGCCCAGCCCGGCGTCTTTGAGCGCCTGCGCCTTCTGCGGCAGCAGATAGCCATTGGTGGTCATGGCGAGGTCGCGCGCGCCGTCGATTTCGGCAAGCAACGCCACCAGCGTTTCTACCTCTTCACGGACCAACGGCTCGCCGCCGGTCAGGCGCAGCTTGCCCACGCCCATCCCGATCAGGACTCGCGCCACGCGCGCGATCTCCTCGAACGTGAGCAGGTCGCTGCGGGGCAGAAAGCGGTAGCGTTCACCGTAGATTTCCGCTGGCATACAGTAGGTGCAGCGGAAATTACAGCGGTCGGTGACGGAGATACGCAGGTCGCGCAGGGAGCGGTTGAGTTGGTCGGTGATCGGCATCGGGCAGTCGTGGGTTCGTGGGTAATTTTTCAGACAATAATTAGCATTATACCCGATTGAACGATAATTTTCCACTGCCCGCCGCCGACCGGGATCAGATCACGAAGTCCGGCTCCGGCCAGCGCCGCTCCTCGCGCGGCGAACCGCCGTTGCCGCGCACGGCGTGTTCGATCTCGTCCAGCCGGGCCAGCACGCGATCCAGCCGCTCGGAGATCACGTCCGGCAGGATATTGTGATCCAGGTCCGGGCGATGTGCCGTCGGGGTCGGGCCGCTGCGTTCCACTGGCTTGCCGGGAATACCCACCACCACCTTGTCCGCTTCCACGTCTTTCACCACCACTGCATTCGCTCCTATGCGCGTGTTTTTGCCAATCGTAATGGCGCCGAGTACTTTCGCCCCTGCGCCCACCACCACGCCGTCTTGCAACGTGGGATGGCGTTTGCCGGGAACCAGGCTCACGCCTCCCAGGGTGACGCCGTGATAGAGCGTCACGTCCGCGCCGATCTCCGCCGTCTCCCCAATGACCACGCCCATGCCGTGATCGATAAAGCAGCGCGGGCCGATGGTCGCGCCGGGGTGAATCTCGATCCCGGTCAGCCAGCGCGCCAGGTGCGACAGCCAGCGCGCCGGAAGATGCAGCTTGGCCTGCCACAGCCGGTGTGACAGGCGGTGAATCCAGATCGCGTGCAGGCCGGGATAGCATAGCAGCACTTCCAGCCAGCTTCGCGCTGCCGGGTCGCGTTCCAGCACCGAACGGATGTCTTCGCGGATCGTGACGAACATGCTCACTCCTCCAGGTCGGCGTAGAGGGCAGTCGAGAGATAGCGTTCTCCAAAGGACGGGATGATCACGACGATCAACTTGCCGGCGTTCTCCGGGCGGGCGGCCACCCGCAAGGCAGCCCAGGTCGCCGCGCCGGACGAGATGCCCACCAGCAGCCCTTCTTCCCGCGCCATACGGCGGGCCAGGTCAAAAGCAGCTTCGTTGGGCACGGTGATGATCTCGTCATAAATGGCGGTGTTGAGCACCTTCGGGATGAAGCCCGCGCCAATGCCCTGGATGGGATGCGGCCCCTTCTGCCCGCCGGACAGGACCGGCGAGGCGGCAGGTTCGACCGCAACGAGCCTGAAGGACGGCTTGCGCGGCTTAATCACCTCGCCCACGCCAGTGATCGTGCCGCCCGTGCCGATGCCCGCCACCAGGATGTCGATCTGGCCGTCGGTATCGCGCCAGAGTTCCTCGGCGGTGGTGCGGCGGTGCACTTCCGGGTTGGCCGGGTTCTCGAACTGCTGCGGGATGAACACGTTGGGATCGGCGGCGGCCAGTTCTTCGGCCTTGCGGATTGCGCCGCCCATGCCGTCGGGGCCGGGGGTCAGGATGAGTTCCGCTCCAAAGGCGCGCAGCAGCTTGCGGCGCTCCTTGCTCATCGTCTCCGGCATAGTCAGGATCAGGCGGTAGCCGCGCTGGGCGCATACCATCGCCAGGGCGATCCCCGTGTTGCCGCTGGTCGGCTCGACGATGACCGTGTTCGGGCCGATCTTGCCCGCGCGTTCGGCGGCCTCGATCATGGCGACGCCGATGCGGTCCTTGACGCTATGTGCCGGGTTGAAGAATTCCAGCTTGGCGACGACCTGGGCCTGCACCCCGGCCGTGACGCGGTTCAGGCGCACGAGCGGGGTATTGCCGACGAGTTGGGTCACGTTCTCTGCGATTTTCACGATGGTCTCCTTATCAAAAGCAGTCAACAATTAGCAATCAGCAGTTAGCAATCAGCAATCAGTGGTCAGCGGTTAGTGGTCGGCAACGGAGCTTCGGTGAACACAACGACGGCCTAACTGCTCAAAGCTGACGGCTGAATGCTGACCGCTGATCGCTCAAAATAAAACGAGCCACCCTGTGGGTGACTCGCCCGAACACACCTGGCAACAATCAACGGCAAAGCCTACACCACAAGGCACTCCTTGCGTGTCCCTGGCACACACATACACATGCAAACCTGCGTGTAGGCGATCATGGCCCGACCTGCTGCTAAAATTCCTATCTGCCAGCTTAGATACAGCCTATTGCGGTAATTTTACCCGGAATGGCAGGAATTGCAAGGCATTTTGCCGGATTCGTCCCGCGAAATTTTCACCCCTGATGGCTGACGGCTGAACGCTGACGGCTATCTGCTTTCACCGCAGTGCGTTGCGCCACACCGCGTCGAGCACCTGCAAGGCGGTCAGGTTGCGCACAGTGTAGCCGTAATAAAGGTTGGCGGGGGTGAAATACGCCACCAGGTCGCCCGGCGGCGCGTTGGGATGCACCCAATCGCCAGACAGCCCCCCATCTGGCAACACGCGCATCGCGGCAGCGTAGTCCCACAGGGGCACGTCGTACCCGTAGGCCAGTTGCACGATCACGTCGTTGAAGGCCGCCACTTGCCCTTCCAGCCCGCCCCGGTTCGGCAGGGTGCTCAACACCGGGATCACACCCATGCCGATACACGTTTCCACGATGCGGCTCAGGTTGGCACGGTAGAGGTCGATGGGCAGGTAGGTTACATCGTTGGTGCCGAGCATGATCAACGCGACGGCAGGCCGCACCACGCGCAGCTCGCACACCAGCGGCACTTCGCCCGGCAGACAGTCATCCGGTGTGTCGCTCGGACGGTTGCCCGGTGTGAGCACGCTTTCGGTGGTCCAGCCGTTTTCGGCGGCGAAGGAGCGATTGCTGAACGAGTTCTGGCCGTCGCGCGCCACACCGCTCCGGTAAAAGTCCACCACCGGGCCGAGGTAGCTGTAGCTGCCCAGGTCATAGTTTCCCCAGCCGATGGGGTTGAGGAAGTACGACACGGCGGTGATGCTGTCACCGACTTTCGAGAAGACATTGGCGCGGTTGCCGAACGTCTGTCCCTGGCGGAAGATTTGTCGGGCGTTGGCGCTGATGTTGGCAACCACGTCCGGCAGAGTGGGTGGGTGCGCCGGACCGGGCGCAGGCGCAGCGGGGACGTTGGCGGCGGGCGCAGCAGCCACCTCTTCTGCCGGGGCGCTGATCGCTTGGCCCGTAATGGGCAGAGAGTTCACGTCCACGTTTACCTCCACGTAGGCCGCTGCCACCCAGCCGGTCAGGCCATCTGGCGTCATCACCTGTAGCCAGCGGTTATCGGCAGTGCGGCCATACACCGCCAGGGGCGTATATTCACCCAGCGACAGCCGGATCGTGCCCGCGCTGCCCGGTGTAGCGCGCAGCCGGAGTCCGCTGCGCCCGGCGGCGACGCGCGCATTCGGCGGCAGCAGGGCGACGGCCGGCGCGGCGATGGTCGGCGTGGCTGTGCGCAACGGGCGCGTGGGCGACGCCTGGATCGCCTCCACGATCCCCGTGCCCGTGACCGGGATTGCGCCGAGGTCCACCGCGTTCAGCGCCACGTAAGCCGCCCGCACCCACCCCGCCTGCCCGCCCGACGTGATCACGTTGAGCCAGTTGCCGTCTGCCGTGCGCCCGATGACAATCAACGGCGCGTCGTCCGCCAGCGTGGTCAGGATGTGCGCGCCTTCGCCCGGCGCGGTGCGCAGGTACAGCCCTTCCCCGCTGACCTCCACACGCGCCTGTGGGCCGAAGGTCGAGGTGATGGTCGGCGTCAGAGTTGGCGGCGGCGTGATGGTGATAGAGGGCGTCGCTGTCGGCGCGGCGGTGAGCAGCGGCACGGTGGGCGATGCGATGGGCCGGGGCGTGGCGCTGGCGAGGACCACCGTCGGCACGGGCGTCCCCGGCAGTGAGAGCACCGGCGGCGGCGTGCGTGTCGGGCCGCCGCAGCCGGCGACGAGCGCGGCCAGGATCAGCATCGCCAGCCCGACGCCGTTTCTTTGGGATGGAAAACGGGGACCGGAAAACGACCACATCAGGACTTACACACAGACTAACCCGGCGATCAGGGCTGATTGTAGCGGTTTTGGAGAATCGCGCCTGATGATCTTTGCGTCCTTTGCGATGAAAGCTACCCGCCCAGCAGCACGCGCGCACCCAGCAGAATCAGCACGCCGCCCGTGAGCCACCGCTGCGCCCGCGCCGCGCCTGGATGCCGCCCTTGCAGCCAGTCGCCCGCCGACCCCGCCAGCAATGCGACGGTCGTGTGCGTCAGGGTGGCGGTGGTGTTGAACACCAGACCCAGGACCACCACCTGTCCGGCGATAGCTCCGCGCGCCGGATCGGTGAACTGCGGCAGGAACGCCAAAAAGAACAGCGCCACGCTGGGGTTGAGCGCGCTGGTAAAAAAGCCCTGGCGGAACACCCCCGTCGCTTGCGCGCGATCTGGCGCAGCGGGATCGGCGGCCCGGCGCGCAGACAGAATCGCCCGCACACCCAGGTAAGCCAGGTACAGCCCGCCCACGATCCGCACGACCTGATAGGCTGCCGGAGAAGCCGTCAGCAGCGCGGCCAGCCCCGAAGCGGCCAACAGCGTATGCACCACGTAACCCAGGCTGAGTCCCAGTGCGGAGACAAAGCCTGCCCGCCGCCCCTGGCCCACACTGCGCGCCGCCACGTAGAGCATATCCGGGCCGGGCGTCCAGTTGAGCGATAGGGCGGCGGCGATAAACGCAAGTAGGGTTGGCAGGTCTGGCACAGGCATTCTCCAGGGTTGAGTTTTGAGTTCTGAGTTCCGCACTGCCTGTACCCGTAGAAGGCCAACACAGACTTCAAGAACTCAAACCTGAAAACTTGAAACTGCGAACTCAGAATTTACATCGTCTTCTCGGCGCGTTGCACGACAAAGAAGCGTTGACGGTAGCGCAGCAGCGCCAGCAGCGCCGTGAACTGCGTCAGTGCCCACACGACGGTCGCAAACTGGTTAAAGTAAAAGGCCAGCAGATTCACCACCGTCAGCGCCGCCAGCAGCACCAAAATTCCCAGTCGCACGCCCAGGCGATCCTGCCGAATCAGCAACAACACCGCGGCAACCAGCAGCATCGCGCCGATGGCGCCGTCCAGCAGCACCCAGGCGGTGAACCAGATCAGGCCGGTGGGGCTGCGCACTTCTTCGGCGGCGATCAGTTGCGCAATCCACGCCTCCAGGTTTTGCGGATTCGTGATCGCCAGCAGCGGGACAATCACGCCGCCCAGCGCGGCCAGGCTCAACAGGATCAGCCCGACCGCCAGCGCCAGGCGAACCGTCGTGCGGCCCAGCCAACGCTGCTCGAACGCCTCCAGCCGCCGGAGCCAGCGTTCCCACAGGGCCGGGTGGCGCGGCGCAACCTGGAGGTGTTTGTCGGTGACAAAGGCCAGCAGGTTGTTTGCCAGCCGCTTCAGATCGGGGTGTGGGGCGTGATCGCGCACGCGGCGCAGGCGCGTTTCCAGGTCAGCACGCTCCGCTGCATCCAGGTCGTGATCCAGCACCTCGCCGAGCCGATCTAGGCAGAAGTACAGTTCGGCGCGGTAATCACGCAGCGACGGGCGGCGTACCTGGAGATAGAGCAGCACGGTGAGCAGGAAAAAGGCATAGATGATCGGCGCGGCCAGCGGATAAAAGTAGTCGTTGCTCTGGGTGATGAACTTGCCGACCTCATCCATGAACAGCCCGACGCCGGCCCCGCTCAAGATCGCGGCGGCAGGATAGGCCCACCGGTTCGCCAAGATCAGCGGCAGCAGCGACGCGGCGAACAGCAGCAATCCGCCCCACAGCACGTGGGCGATGTGCAGTTCGCTGTTGCCCACCTGCGGGTAGCCGGTCAGTTCCAGGAACAGGCGCGTGCCGACGACCGACGCCGCGAAGCTGATCAGCATCAGCAGCAGGGAGCGTGTGGCGTCGCCGCGCTCGACCGGGCGGCGGATGCGGTGGGAAACACGGGTGGACATAGGATTGATCCTTTCAACGCAGTCTTGCCAGGCGCTCCGCCGCCGCACGGAGCGTTGCTTCCTGCTTACAAAAGGTGAAGCGCACGTACTTCTGAAACAGCGCCTTCTCCGAGGGACGACAGAATGCCGTCGCAGGGATGCACGTCACGCCGACCTCGGCGGCCAGATAGCGGGCAAAGGCCATGTCGTCGCCGTCGAAGACCGGGCTGATGTCGGCCATCAGGTAGTACGCGCCGAGGGCATCGGGCAGGGCCAGCGTGAAGCCTGCCTCGCGTAGCGCCCCGGCCAAAAAGTCGCGCTTCGGCTGGTAGAAGGCGCTCAAATCGATGTAGTAGCTGGCGGGCAGGCGCAGCGCGGCAGCCACTGCCTCTTGCAAGGGGTTCACCACCGCGAAGATGCTGTACTCGTGCACCCGCTTAGCCCCCTCGACCAACGCCGCCGGGCCACTGCACCAGCCGATCTTCCAGCCGGTCGCGCTGAAGGTCTTGCCGGAACTGCTCACGGTCAGGGTGCGCTCGAACATGCCCGGTAGCGTCGCCAGCGGGATGTGCTTCACCCCGTTGTAGAGTAGGTGCTCGTAGACCTCGTCTGTGATGGCGACACAGTCCCACCGCTGACACAGGTCCGCGATCTGCGTCAGCTCTTCCCGGCTGAACACCTTGCCGGTGGGGTTGTGCGGCGTGTTCACCAGGATCGCGCGCGTGCGGGGGGTGAACGCGGCGGCCAGTTCCGCCGGGTCGAAGTCCCAGGTGGGCGGGCGCAGGGCCACATAGCGTGGCGTGGCCCCGGCCATTTCGATGCTCGGCGCATAGGTATCGAAGGTCGGCTCGAAGACGATCACCTCGTCGCCGGGATCGACCAGCCCCAGGATCGCCAGGAACACTCCCAACGACGCCCCGGCCACAATCAACACCCCGTGCTCCGGGTCGAGGTCCAGGCTGTAGTGAATACGCGCGTGGTCGGCGACAGCCTGCTTGAGCGAAGGTCGCCCGGTGGAGGGCGCGTACTGGTTCAGGCCAGCCTGCACGGCGGCGACGGCGGCGGCGACCACCGGCGGAGGGGCGTCGAAGTCCGGCGCGCCCTGGCTGAGGTTGACCGCGTTGTGCTGGCGGGCCAGGGCGTTGATCTCGGCGAAGATGCTGGGGCCGTATCCGGCCACGCGGCGGGCATAGGTGGGCATGGCAGCATTCTGTTCCCTGGATAAGCAAGGCTTTGGGCGCATATTGTACTATGCTGACGCGGCAAAATCCGTAGGGGCCTTCATTTCGATGTATTCAGGCGCAAGATCATTCAGAAAAGGCGATTTGACGGCTGTCGTATAGACGACGTAGAGTCGCTCAGCAGCGCGCGTCAGGCCGACGTACAGCAGGTTGCGTTCGATGCTCAGTTCGATGTTGAGTCGCTCCCGATCGGACGGCAAACCTGAGCGCGGGATCACCCGATCATTGATCCCAATGAGGATAACGACCGGAAATTCCAGCCCCTTGGCCGAATTCATGGTGATGGTCTTAACCTGATTCTCGAAGATGTCGAAGGTTTTATCTCGAAAGTGCACCGCCGGGATGCCTACCTGGCCCAACGCTAAATAGACCTTGCTGACCAGCTCGTTTCTCCGTGCCAGGACGGCTATATCCCCAGGACGGTAGTCCATCCGCTCGCACAGCCAGAGCACAATATCCTTGACACATTTAACTTCGTGATCTTCTGAAGGGCAACCGATCAGCATCGGTTTCTTGCCGGGCCGGTCGCTCGCCTGGGGAGTGATAATCTCATCTGTTACGCCGAGGGGATCGGCTTGGGCCAGCGACCACGCCGTTTCGAGGATCGGGCGCGTGTTGCGGAAGTTGCGTCTGAGACTGAATACCCGGCTGGGGACGATCTGGATATCGCCATCTTTCCAGGAGATGCCCCGGTAATAGATGCTCTGGTTGGCGTCGGCCAGCAACACCAGTCCCCGCGCCGTCCTGCTCCCTGCCAAGGCGGAGATGAACCGCAAATCCATTGGAGGCAGGTCCTGCGCCTCGTCTACAATGATCTCGGTGTAATGCGGCAACTTCATCCGTCCCTGACGCATTAGTTCCAGGGCCTCCCTAGAAAGGTCCGCGTATTCCATCAGATTGGCTTCACGCATGAGCTGGTCATAGTATTCATAGACCTGCCACACCCAGTGGCGGTCGCTTTCCAGCAGTCGGCCATCGGCACGCGGACGGACCAGGGTGCGTTGGTGCATCTCCTGGTCCTCGATCTGTTCCAGGGGGCCGGTGGCGATTTTCCTGCCACGTCCGGTTCGTTTGGTCGTACGGTAGGCATCCCAGCTCAGCAAGCCGCGTCCTTTGATGACATGCGCGATCTCCACCTGGAAGAAATCATTGCCGACCTTGAGCAGCGGATGGTCTTTGTTTTCTTTCCTCAATTGCTGCCGTACTGCATAGATTGCCTTGGTCAATTGTTGTCCTGCCTCGTCGGGCTTCAAGATTTTAGAACAACCGTTTCGATGCAGCAGGTCTTCTAGCCAATCATGCAAGACGACTACCTCAATCCTCGGCTGGCCGTTTTTGTCCAACAGCTCATCACCGCACAGTTCGCTAAACAACTGTTGCACGACCTTTTGTAGAGTTCGGGTGTAGGTGATGAACAACACCCGGTGCTGCCCAGTGAACAGATTGTGCTGCCGGGCCACTTCAATCGCGCGGTAGACTCCGACGGTCGTCTTGCCCGACCCGGCTACCCCCTTGATCAGTACCGGGCCACTGGCTTTCATCCCGACGAGACGTTGCTGATCGGGATGGAGTTCGAGCATCAGTTGCCGGATTTTGCCCGCACAGTAGGCTTCGAGCCGTGCAGCGTTGGCCCGATAAAAAATATGGCGCGTATCAAACAGGTGCTCCGGCGACCAATCCGCGTTCGTATAAACGCTTTCCAGGTTGATCAGGGCGTAATCCGGCAGCCCCAGATCGTAGATTTCCTCAAAATCGGTCACCCGGTGTATATGCTCAACCCGATTTTCCGGCACACCGAGTAGCCGCAGTTGAGCCAGGGTGAAATGCTTGAAGATCGGCTCTCCGGCCTTCATCGGCGTGGCAGCCCCTTCCCAGACAGCCGGCCTGCCTGTTTCCACCGCGGCTGGCTCGTGCAGTGGTTGGATAGGTTCAGGGAAATGCACACTCCCGCCTAGAGCATCGATTACACTATGTGGTCCGACACGCCAGAGCACGATCCTGCGATCCGGCATATACCACCACACGATGCGATAGTTGTTATCCACTCTGGAACGGAAAACCTGGCGTTTCTGAATGGCGTCAAACTCTTTGGTGTACAGTCCCGGATGTCGAGGGTCTTGCTCCAGATGCTTGTGTGCTTTGTTCATCTTCTTGCGGATGTCCGGTGGTAAGGCGTCGAGATCATGCTTATAGGCATCGGTGATCATCAATTCGTGAGACACAGCACTACCTCCTAAGGAGTTTCAGGTAGCTCAGATCGCCGAGAAATAGACACAACGCCCGAATAATATAAAGTTTACTGGTATTTACTTCTGATGTCTATTGAGGTGTAGCGGCGGCTTCAAGCCGTCGCTACTACTACATGACACGTCTCCCGGCGCAGTAGAATCGTCACGGAGCGCGTATCCCGAATTCCTGCCCCGCGCCCGCCTTCTCCGCTATAATCAAAGACACTTTCGGTAACGGCGGCCTGTGTCTGCCCCTGCACGCTACCACATCGTCTCCCGGCGCAGACCATCCCGCTCCCCCGCCGCTGCCCGCTCTGCGCGTTGCGATCCCCTGACTTACTTACCTGACGGAGGAAAGATGCCCATGCATACGGACGGAATCTGGTTCAAAGACGACCAGGGCCGCACACTGATTCTGCGCGGCGCGAACCTGGGCGGCAGCACCAAAGTGCCCTACACGCCCGACGGCGCCACCTGGCGGCGCGAAGGCTTCTTCGACCACCGCGAGGTGTCATTCGTCGGGCGGCCCTTTCCGCTGGCCGAAGCCGACGAACACCTGTCGCGCCTGCGCGCCTGGGGTCTGACCTTCTTGCGCTTCCTGATCACCTGGGAAGCGGTCGAGCACGCCGGGCCGGGCATCTACGACCGGGCGTATCTGGACTACGTGCGTGCCGTGCTGGAAAAGGCCGCCGAATACGGCATCGAGGTGTTCATCGATCCACACCAGGACGTGTGGAGCCGCTGGACTGGCGGCGACGGCGCGCCCGGCTGGACGCTCGAAGCGGTTGGCATGGACCTGACCCAACTGGACGCCACCGGCGCGGCCATCACCCACGCCATGCACGGCGACCCTTTCCCGCGCATGATCTGGCCCAGCAACTACACCAAGCTCGGCGCAGCCACGCTGTTCACGCTCTTCTTCGCCGGCAACGACTTCGCGCCCCAGACGAAGATCGACGGTGTGCCGGCCCAGGACTACCTGCAAAGCCATTACCTCGACGCGATCCGGCAGGTGGTCCGGCACCTGGCAGACCTGCCCAACGTGGTCGGCTACGACACACTCAACGAGCCGGGCAGCGGCTTCATTGGCCTGGCCAACCTGACCGCCGTGCCCGCCGGGTTGCTCAAGGCTGGGGCAACCCCCACACCGTTCCAGGCCATGCTGGCCGGGTCAGGCTATCCGCAGCAGGTGGAAAACTGGGAGATGACGCAGATCGGCCCGCAGCCGCGCGACCCGGTAACGCTCAACCCCGGCGGCGCAAACCTCTGGCGCGCGGGGTACGACTGCGTCTGGAAGCAGAACGGCGTCTGGACCGACGAAGGCGGTCAGCCGCGCCTGTTGCGCCCGGATCACTTCGCCAGCGTCAACGGGCGGGCGGTGAACTTCGAGGAAGACTACCTGCGTCCGTTCGTAAAGCGGTATGTCGCGGCGGTGCGGGAGATCGACCCGGACGCGATCATCTTCATCGAGGGCGTGCCCGGCGGCGGACACCTGGCGCTCCAACCGGGCGAAATCCCCAATGTCGTCAACGCTGCCCACTGGTACGACGGCATGACGCTGCTGACCAAGCACTTCAACGCCGATATGTGCGTGGACATGGCGACGATGCAGTTCATTCAGGGCGAGGCAGGCGTGCGCGAGTCGTTCGTCCAGCAGTTGGGCGGGCTGAAGCAGGTCGGCATCCATCACATGGGCGGCATCCCGACCTTGATCGGCGAGTTTGGCATCCCCTTCGACCTGGACGATAAGGCCGCCTACCGCAGCGGGGATTTTTCTACCCACGTCAAGGCGCTGGACTATAACTACGGCGCGATGGAGGCGAACCTGCTCAACTGCACCATCTGGAACTACACCGCCGACAACACCAACGCGCGCGGCGATCAGTGGAACGACGAGGACCTCTCGATCTTCAGCCGCGACCAGCAGACCAACCCGGCGGATATTCACGCCGGTGGGCGCGGGGTGGTGGGGTTCGCGCGGCCCTACGCGCGCAAGACGGCGGGCGAACCGCTGCGCATGGCCTTCGACCTGGCGAGCCGCATGTTCACGTTCGCATTCCGCCACGACCCGAACGTGACCGCCCCGACCGAGATTTATGTGCCGGATGTGCAATACCCAGACGGCTACACGGTTGAGCTTTCCGACGGCAACTACGAGATCGACCGCGCGGCTATGACCGTGACGGTCCGCCACACGCTCGACCGCGACGAGCACACCGTGACGATCCGTCCGGCGTAAAGGTCTGCATCGCGTATGAAATAGCGTGGGGGCAGGGGGCAACCTGCACAATTCACCGTGCGCCGGGATTGCCCCCCGCCATGCGCCCTGTTACAATAGACCAATCGGATGATCAATGCTATGTGCCCATTTTCTTTCGCGTGACCGAAGAAGACTCCGCCGACCCATTTAACCCTGGAGCAATGTCTCCTGTTCAGGCTCGCGTGTAAAGACCGCCGGAGCGACGCTGTGGGGCGTCGTTCGACGGCTTTTTTGTTGTGCCGCTCCGATGCAGTTCTATCCACCAACAGGAATCTGCCCATGACAACACTCGCAATGGTCATCCTGGCGGCAGGCCAGGGAACACGCATGAAGTCCCGGCTGGCAAAAGTGCTGCACCCCGTCGGCGGCAGGCCGATGGTCGAGTACGCCATCGACACCGCCTGGGAGCTGACTGGGCGTGCACCGGTGTTGGTCGTGGGGGTGCAAGGCGACCAGGTGCGCGCCCACGCCGGGGAACGCGCCGTGTGCGTCGAACAGCAGGCGCAGTTAGGTACGGCGCACGCGGCCCGGATGGCTGCCGATGTCTTGCGCGATCAGGCCGACCTGGTGCTGGTGTGCTACGCCGACATGCCTCTGTTGAGGCCGGAGACCTTGCGCCGACTGGCCGAACCGCTCCAGGTGGAACGCCACCAGCGCCCGGCGATGTCGCTGCTGACTTATGTCTCCGACAACCCGCGCGGCTTCGGGCGCATCCTGCGGCGCAGCGACGGACTGGTGGAAGCTATCGTCGAGGAAGCCGCCGCCACGTCGGAGCAGCTTCGCCTGCGCGAACTTAACGTCGGCGTGTATGTGTTCGACGCCGCCTGGCTGTGGGACGCCCTGGCGCGCATCACGCCCACGCCGCCCAAGAACGAGTTCTACCTGACCGACACCGTCGCGCTGGCGAACGCCGACGGGCGGGCGGTGGTTGCCATCACAGGCGACGACCCGGATGAGTTGATCGGCATCAACACGCGCGTCCACCTGGCAGAGGCCGAAGCTGCGCTGCGGCGGCGCGTCAACCGGGCGCACATGCTCAACGGCGTGACCCTGATCGACCCGGCCAGCACCTATATCGAGCCGACCGTGACCATCGGGCCAGACACGGTGATCGGGCCGAACACCCATCTGCGCGGCCAGACGCAGATCGGCGTGGCCTGCGAGATCGGGCCGAACTGCATCGTTGCCGACGCCGTCATCGGAGATGAATGCCGCGTGGTCGCCTCGGTGATCGAAGGCGCAGTGTTGGAGCGGCAGGTGTGCGTCGGGCCGTTCGCGCGCATCCGCCGGGGATCGCGGCTGTGCGAAGGCGCGCACATGGGCAACTTCGGCGAGGTCAAGAACAGCACGCTCGGCCCCGGCGTCAAGATGGGCCACTTCAGCTACGTGGGCGATGCCGAGGTCGGGGCGGAGGTGAACATCAGCGCGGGGGTGATCACCTGCAACTTCGACGGCGTAAACAAGCACCGGACGATCATCGGGGAGAATGCCTTTATCGGCAGCGACACCATGTTGATTGCCCCGGTGGAGATCGGGGCCGAGGCGCAGACCGGGGCGGGCGCGGTGGTCCGGCAGGACGTACCGCCGGGCAAGCTGGCGGTGGGCGTGCCGGCGCGGATCATCGGCGACCGCCGCAAACCCAAAAAGCCGGGGGTGTGAAGCAAAGAGAAAATGACCAACCGCCAAGACGCCAAGGACGCCAAGTTGGTAAAAAAGGCAAGCGAGCCACAGGAGTCTTTAGACCGGCTTGCTCATGAGGTCATCGGGGCAGCGATTGAGGTTCACCGCCTGCTTGGACCGGGATTTCTGGAATCGGTGTACGAAGAGGCCCTATGCCTGGAACTCGGCCTTCGTCACATCCCGTTTGAGCGGCAAAAGTGTGTCGCCGTGAGCTATAAAGGCCATCCGGTCGGCGAAGGGCGGTTGGACCTGCTCGTCGGCGAAGTCCTGATTATCGAACTGAAAGCGGTCGATGCGTTAGCGCCTATCCACACTGCCCAACTATTGTCCTATCTCAAAATCACCGGTTATCAACTGGGCCTGCTGATCAATTTCAATGTTCCCATACTCAAGCAGGGACTGAAACGCGTCGTTCTCTCTTCCGGCTGAATCTTGGCGTTCTTGGCGTCTTGGCGGTTGGATTGTTTCTGATGTAAGGAATACAAAGCGGTGGACGAAAGTGGTCTTTCCAGTCTGATGGCGGTGCTCGTGCTGATCGTGGCCAATGCGCTGCTGACATTGGGCTACGAGGCACTGGTCAATACGCGCAAGCCGCGCCTGGCCGAACTGGCCGAACAGGGCAACCGCCGCGCTGCGGCAGCTCTGCGCCTGGGCCAGGACGCGACCAACCTGCTCATCACGTATCAGTTGAGCGTAATGGTGCTGCGCTTTTTCGCAGCGGGCGTGGCAGCGGTGGGAATCGCGCCGCCGGTCGCCCTGTGGCTGACCAGCATCCAGGTGCAGCCAGACGCGGCCTTTGCGCTGGCCGAGGTCGGGGTGCTGCTGGCGGCTGCCGCGCTGATGATGGTGCTGGGCGAGCAGATTCCGGCAGCGGTGGCCGCAGCCCGCGCCGAACGGCTGGCTTTGATCAGCGCCCGCCCCATGGGCTTACTGGTGCGCCTCCTGACCCCGCTCTGCCAGGCCATGCGCCAGATCAGTGAGTGGCTGGTCCGGCTGCTGGGTGGCAAAGAAACGGTGCATTATGTCACCGAAGAGGAGATCAAGACGCTGGTAGACGCAGGTCAGGAAGAGGGGGTGATCGAGGACGAAGAGAAAGAGATGATCTACTCCATCTTTGACCTGGGCGACACCGCCACCCGCGAGGTGATGGTCCCCCGCCTGGACGTGGTGGCCCTGGAGATCAACACGCCGCTGGACGAGGCCGTGCGCACCGTCATCGAGGCCGGGCACTCGCGCATCCCGGTGTACGAGGGGACCATCGACCACGTGCGTGGCCTGCTCTACGCCAAGGACCTGCTCAAGCTGTGGGACCGCGATGCGCGCAACGGTGCCTTGCGCGACCTGCTGCGCGAGGCGTTCTTCGTGCCGGAAGGCAAGCGCGCGATGGACCTGCTGCAAGAGATGCAGCGCCGCCGCGTGCATGTGGCAGTGGTGGTAGACGAATACGGCGGCATGGCCGGCCTGGTCACGCTGGAGGACCTGATCGAGGAGATCACGGGCGAAATCCAGGACGAGTACGACCAGCACGAAGAGGCCCTCTACCAGCGCATCAGCGACGACGAATATCTCTGCAACGCCCGTCTGGACCTGGATGACCTCAACGACCTGATGGACATCAGCCTGCCCACCGACGAAAGCGACACCCTGGGCGGTTTCATCCTGAGCCAGGTGGGCGAAGTGCCGCAGCCGGGCACGGTGATTGAAACCGACGACGTGCGGCTGGACGTGCTGACGGTGGACGAGCGTCGCATCGGGCAGGTGCGGGTTACGCGCGTGCGCCTCGGCGAGACGCCGGCAGCGGTCCGGGTGGACGACGAGGAGGCCGAATAATGACCCATAACACGGTGGATTACGCCGCCCTGATCCGGCGTAAAGGCTACCGCCTGACGCTTCAGCGGCGTATCGTGCTGGATGCCGTGTGCGCCTGCCAGGGCCACGCCACGTTCCAGGACATCTTCGAGCGTGTCCGGGGCGAACACGCCGGAATCGACCCCTCGACCGTCTACCGCACGCTGGATTTTTTGGTTGAGCTGAACCTGATCGCCTCGTCGCACATCGGCGATCAGCACGTCTACGAGATCGCCATCGGGCAGCCGCCGCATCATCACCTGGTCTGCCGGGTCTGTGGCGCGGAAGTGCAGATCGACGACGAGAGCGTGTCTACCGCGCTGGAAGCCATCGGGCGCGCCTACGGCTTCACGGTCGAACCCAACCATCTCATCTTGAGCGGGCTGTGCCCGGCCTGCCGCGCGCGGCAGAGCAGGTGAGCCGTCGGCGGCTTGCCTTCACGCCGGGGCCTCGCCGAGCACCAGCCGCAGCAGGTTCGGGCGTTCTGCCCAGTCGTAGACGCCCGCGCCGTATCCGACAGCCGTGATCGTCATGGCGGGCATGAGGCCGAATGCATCCGCCAGCCGGACGGTGAGCGCCGCCCCCGTTGGCGTCACCAACTCCCCTTCGATGTCCACGCCAACCACCGGCACGCCCGTCAGCAACGCCGCGACCGCCGGGCCGGGCAGCGGGATCACGCCGTGCGCGATCTTCACCGTCCCACGCGACCAGGGCAGCGGCGCACAGACGATCCGCTCGACGCCCAACGCCTCAAAGCCCGCCGCCGCCCCCACCACGTCCACCAGCGTATCAACCGCGCCGACCTCGTGAAAGTGCACCGCTTCGGGCGGGATGCCGTGCACCTGTGCTTCGGCCTGGGCCAGCGCCTGAATGACGGCAATGGCCCGCCCACACGCCGTTGCAGATAGCCCGGCGCGCTCGATAAGCGCGATCAGGTCGGCGGGGTGGCGCAGCGGCTGCGCTTCGGGCGCGTCAAGTGTCACCTGCGTGCCCCACAGGTTGTGCTTTTGGACGCGCGTTGCCCGGACGGTGACGTTTTCCAGGCCTAGGGAAGCGACAACGGCCTGCAAGGCTTCCAGGGGCCAGCCCACGTCCAGCAATGCGCCCAGTAGCATGTCCCCGCTGAGACCGGCGAAACAGTCGAGATAAGCCAGACGGACCATCGGCGTGCCTCGTGTTCAAGGAGGTAAACGGCGCTACGGCAGTTCCAGGCCATGCGCTTCCAGCAGTGCCCGGTCGCGCAGAAGGATTTCCGCCGGGCCATCCGCCGCGATGCGCCCGCCGTCTAGCAGCACGACGCGCTCGCATAGCTCCTGGGCCAGGCGCATGTCATGGGTGCTGACCAGCAAAGCGCGCCCATCGAGATCGCGCAGCAGGCGGATCAGGCCGCGCCGGGCGCGCGGATCGAGTCCGGCGGAAGGCTCGTCCAGCGCCAGAATACGTGGGGCCATGCTGAGCACGGCAGCGATGGCGATGCGCTTCTTCTCGCCCGCGCTCAGGTGGAAGCTGACCCGGTCGGCGTAGTCGGCCATGCCCACCGCTGCCAGCGCCTCGGCCACGCGCGCCCGGACTTCGCTTTCCGGCAGGCCCATGTGCAGCGGCCCGAAGGCCACATCCTGTGCCACGCGCGGTGAGAAAAGCTGGTCGTCCGGGTTCTGGAAGACCAGCCCGACCCAGGCGCGAATCTGCCCCAGGGTATCGTCGGTCAGCGGCAGGCCGTTCACCCGGATGCGCCCCGCCGTGCCGCGCAGGACGCCGTTCAGATGCAACAGCAGGGTCGATTTGCCTGCGCCGTTTGGCCCGACCAGGGCGACCTTTTCGGCGGCGGCGATAGATAGGGAAACGCCGTCCAGGGCCAGGCGACCATCGGGATAGCGAAACGACAGTGCTTCAACTTCGACGGCGGGCTGCGCTAATGGTTCCACAGGGCTACGGCCAGGAGTTCGATAAAGACAACGGCGATCACCGGTACACTTCCCCACAAGACGGCCTGCCGGGTCAGCGGCGGCGGAGACAGGACACGCATCTGTCCCCGGTAGCCGCGCGCCAGCATGGCCGCATAAACGCGCTCGCTGCGCTCGTAACTGCGCAGGAACAGATTGCCGATCATGCCACCGGCGACCTGCGCTCGCCAGATCAGCCGTCCGCCTGCCCGACGACCCTCGGCGGCGGCGCTGCGCGATTCACGCGCCCGCAGCAGACGTTCGGCCTCGTCATAAAGGGTGAACAGGTAGCGATACGTGAAGGCGATGATCGAGACCAGGATTCCCGGCACACGCAGGCTGCCCAACGCCCACAGCAGATCGGGGAAGGGGGTGGTCAACGCCAGCAGTAGCGCCGCCTGCGCCGACAGCCAGCTCTTGATCAGGATGGCGGCAAAACGGGCCGCCCCGGCGTCGCTGATCGTCAGTCCGCCGACAACCAGCAGAGGCCGTCCGGGAACGGTGAACAGCAGCGTTGCAGCGGCCAGCGCGAAAGGCAGCGCCGCGCTTCCTCGCCAGGCCAGCCGTCGGACGCCCAAACCGGCCACCGTCGCCAGGCTGCCGACCATGGCCCACAACAGCGGATAGGCGGGCCAGGCGCGCTCCGGCGTAGATAAAAAGCCCAGGATCAGCAGCAGCGTCATCACTGTCTTGACGCGCGCATCAAGACGGTGAAGCGCGCTGCTGCCCGGTCGATAGGGTTCTCGCAGTGCCTGTTGCATGGGTTCGCGCCGCCCGCAGGCTGCGCAGACGACCTCTTCTCCTACTTCTGAACGGCCTGTTCGGAAGCGCCGCGCCGTGACAGCCGTGCCACGCCATAACCGACCCCGGCCACGATCAACACGCCGATGATGCCAGACGCGATGGTAGACAGATTCGTATCCTCGATGAAGGGGACTGTGTAATCGGGCAGAATCTCGAAGGCGGGCGCCTGCCCGGAAGCCAGCGATTCGGCTTCCCCGGCCACATCCTCGTTGTCCAGGTCGTCAAACTGGCCCTGCGCAGCCAGGTCCAGGGCGACGCGCTCCAGGCCGTCGGGTTCGGGGCTGGCAAGCGGCGAGATCAGCGCGACGGCCAGGGCGATCAGCAGGCCAACCGCGATCCAGCCCGAACCGCGCGCCGCCGCCGGGGCAGGCTCTCCGGCCAGATCGGGCCGCACCTGCTGCACAAACGCCAGCGCGCCGACGGTGATCAGTGCCTCGCCGAGGCCGATGAGCATGTGAATGCCGATCATCGCGGGCAGGGCCACCCCCAACGCCGACGTGCCGGAGAAGACCAGTTCCAACGCGGTTGCCGTCGCTGCCGCCACCACCGAAAGCCATGCGCCGACCGCCGCCCCACCCAACCGGGCCGCGCGCGATTGTCCTGCCGCCCGCTGAACGCCTACGTAAGTCGCATAGCCGACGAAGGCGGCCAGGATGCCCATGTTCACCACGTTAAAGCCGAGCGCCAGCAGGCCGCCGTCCTGAAACAAGATGGCCTGCACCGCCACGACGCTGGTCATGACCAGCACGGCGGGCCAGGGGCCGAGCAGGATGGCCGCCAGCGTGCCGCCCAGCAGGTGGCCGGACGTTCCTCCGGCGACTGGGAAGTTGATCATCTGCGCGGCGAAGATGAAGGCTGCCAGAATGCCCATGAGCGGAATCTGCCGCTCGCCTAATTGGAGGCGCGTCTGGCGAACGGCCAGGAAAACGAGCACGGCCATCAGGAACCAGCCGATGACGGCAACGGACACGCTGAGAAAGCCGTCGGGAATGTGCATTGCCAGAATCGGTGCGGAAAACACGGAGACCCCCTTTGCAGAAAAACGTAATTGCAAAAACTTGTAAGAAGATACCCGATGTGCCTGTTTTTGCCAAGTGTTGCTGGAGAAAATACGTCGGCGCGCGCCCATACAGCCCGCCGTGTTGTTGCGCATGCAAATCTCGTCCTGGAACGCTTGATCGGGCGCAACGAAAGAAGGAGAGCGGTGCTTTGAGGTGGCAGGCAGGGACGCCTACTGCGTGGATCGCGCGCTGGCGTCGCGGGGGGAAAAGGAATAGTTGAGATATTGTTGCGAGTATTTGTGCTGTGGTCTGATCTAGGTAAAATACTACTATTCCAAACGGGTGAGCACAGGGGGAAAGTAAAGTGGCCGTCACTCTGTTCAAGAAAGTGGATTATCCCCTCGACCATCTCATTCAAAGCATTGAGCTTGGAAACATCGGTCTGCCAGACATCCAGCGCCCTTTTGTGTGGGACTCGGCCAAAGTCCGCGACCTGCTGGATTCAATGTACCGGGGGTTTCCCGTTGGCACGTTGTTGTTCTGGTCTAACGAGCACATGAACGGGATACGCCAAATCGGCACGTCACAGAAACAAACCAAAATACCCAATCTGCTTATCGTAGATGGCCAGCAGCGTTTGACGGGGTTGTATGCCGTACTCAAGGGACTGCCGGTGCTGACCAAAGATTATCAGGAAACCTACATCCGCATCGCCTTCCGCCCTACCGATGGGCAATTCCAGGTTGCGAATGTGGCCCTTGAACGCAGCCCCGAATATATCGCCGACATCTCGGTCTTGTGGGCGAACGGCGGTACATCGTACAGTCACGTCAAGCGTTTTCTGGAACGGCTGCGTCAAACTCGGAGTGTAGACGATGACGAAGAGCAGCGTATCAGCTTGAGCATTGATCGACTGTTTGACTTGCGCAATTATCCCTTCACTGCTTTGGAAATTGAATCCACCGTATCCAATGAAGATGTTTCCGACATCTTCGTGCGTATTAACAGCCAGGGAACGGAATTGAACATCCCGGACTTCATCCTGACCCTGCTCTCGGTCTTTTGGGATGAAGGACGCAAAGAACTTGAAACGTTCGCCCGTGCAGCTCGGCAAGTACCCGTCGGTAACTGCCCATCGCCGTTCAATTACTTTATTCAACCCGCCCCAGATCAACTCCTACGGGTCTCGATTGCAGTAGGCTTCAAACGAGCACGCCTGGAACACGTGTACTCTCTTTTAAGAGGCAAAGACCTGGAAACCGAACAATTCTCCGATGAGCGCAGAGAGCAGCAGTTTGAAATTCTGAAAGAGGCACAAAGTAAGACGCTAAACCTGCAAAACTGGCATGACTTTCTTAATGTGCTTCGCGCCGCCGGGTTCCGCAGCGGCAAGATGATCACGTCGCAAACAGCGGTTCTCTATGCCTATGCCATGTACCTTATCGGCAAGTATGACTATCAGATCGAACCGTTTGTGCTGCGCACGCTGATTGCACGCTGGTTTTTCATGACCTCACTTACCGGTCGCTATACTGGTTCGCCTGAAACAGTTATGAGTCAAGACTTGGCCCGGCTACGTGGAATCGACGATGCGACCGGGTTCATTGAGATACTTAATCGCATGGTCGAGGCGGAACTCACCAATGACTTCTGGAACATCAATGTGCCCGCTAGTCTAGAAACATCATCGGCGCGCACGCCAGCTCTGTTCGCGTACTATGCTGCGCTCAATCTGCTTGGCGCGCATGTATTGTTCTCCAATATGAAAGTGTCGGACATGCTCGATCCAACCATCAAAGGGCACCGCAGGTCTATAGAGCGGCACCACTTATTTCCCAGAGCCTATCTCAAAAAACAGGGCTACACTGAAACACCGCAAATCAATCAAATTGCGAATTATGCGCTCGTGGAATGGGGCGATAACACAAGCATCAAGGACCGAAAACCGGCGGATTATTTTCCCCAATATGCCAGACGCTTCCCCAGAGAACAGATGCAGAGGATGATGTTCTGGCACGCCTTGCCAGATCGGTGGTTTAACATGAGGTATGAGGATTTCCTCGCCCAGCGCCGCAAATTGATGGCACAGGTCATCCGCCAGGGCTTTGAAACCCTGAAAGTACCTCACTGAACCCAACATTCAAAACGCTTTGTTATGCCAATGTGCAAGTTTCAAAAACGACCGTCGGCCCCGGTTGCTAGAAGTTCAAACCCCTGGCGAAGGCCACACAGTCCGCCGAAGCGGACTGAAAATGCAGGTCGAGGCCGAGGCTGGCAGTCCATTTCAGTGGACTTTACATCCGTAGCCGGGGACTTCAGTCCCCGGCGCTGAAAACCTGCACATTGGATCATACATATAGAAAGGGTCCAGTAGCGGCGGCTTCAATCAAGCCGCCGCTACGCTGTTTAATGTGCAATCCGAATTTGAAACGATATGATAAAGTATTGTGGGTGTTTTTAAGGAAGATTGAAACGCATGAACGATCTTCTCGGCCTGCTGCTGGCTGTCGGATTGGTCCTGTTGAACGCCTTCTTCGTGGCGGCGGAGTTTAGCCTGGTGAGCGTGCGCCGCTCGCGCATTGCCGAACTGGTCGAGGCCGGAGATGCTGCCGCTGCTGTCGTGCAGAAGGCCATTCAACAGCAGGACCGCTTTATCGCTGCCACGCAGCTCGGCATCACCATTGCCAGCCTGGGCCTCGGCTGGATCGGCGAACCCGCCCTCGGCCACTTGGTCGAGCCGGTCATTGCGGCGCTCCTGCGCCCGCTGCTGGGCGAGGTGGCCGAAGGCGCCACCCAGACCATCGGCGGCGTGGCGATTGGCAGTGTGATTGCCTTTGCCCTGATCACCTTTATCCTGGTGGTGGTGGGTGAGCTGATGCCCAAGTCCATCGCGCTGCAAAACCCGGAGCGCACGGCGCTGTGGGTGGCCTATCCCACCGCCTGGGCCACCACCCTGTTCCACATCCCGATCCAACTGCTCAACGGGACAGGCAACCTGCTGCTGCGGCTGTTGGGCGTGCAGCCTGCCAGCGGGCACGAACTGGTTCATTCGGTCGAAGAACTCAAAATCCTGGTGCGTTCCAGCGCCGAAAGCGGCCTGCTTGCCGGCGGCGAGGACGACATCGTGGAAGCCGTCTTCGAGATGCGTGAGACGCGCGCCCGCCAGTTGATGGTTCCCCGGTTGGAGATCGTCGCCTTCCGCGCCGACACGCCGCTGGATACCGTGATCGACCAGGCCTCCGAAACCAGCCTGACCAAGTTCCCCGTTTACGAGGATAACCTGGACCAGGTGATCGGCATTCTACACATCAAGGACCTGATGCGCGTGATGCGCCAGCAGCCCGAAGCCCTTCTCTCCTTGCGTGACCTGGTCCGCCCGGCGCTGTTCGTCTCCGAAGCGATCACCATCAGCGACCTGCTCCGGCGCTTCCGTCAGGAGCGGCAGCACCTCGCCATTCTGCTGGACGAATACGGCGGCACGGCGGGGCTGATCACGCTGGAGGACCTGCTGGAAGAATTGGTTGGGGATGTGCAGGATGCCTTCGAGCCGACCGAGGCCGCCATCCAGCGATTGCCGGACGGTTCGGCGCTGATCGACGGCCTGACGCCCATTGACGAGGTGAACGAGGCGTTCGGCCTGGCGTTGGCCAACCCGGACTATGAGACCATCGCTGGTTACGTGCTGGGGCGGCTGGAACGGCTGGCTGAGGTCGGCGACGAGATCGAGGCTGGGCCGGTGCGGCTGCGCGTGGAAGCCCTGGACGAACTGCGCATCGCCCGCGTGCGGCTGATCCCAGAGCCGCCAGCCGTCAGCAATCAGCCGTCAGAAGAGGAAGCGTAGCGTCGGCTTCGAGCCGATGCTGCGACAGCACAGGCTACTCGACGGCTTCCTCAAGATCGGGCATAATCTCGCGTCCTGGTGAAACCTGCCACAAGGACGGGAAACCCATGTCTCTGAATGACGAGACTCGTCGCCGCCTGATCGCCGCCGCGCAGGACGTCCGCAAACACGCTTATGCTCCTTACTCCAACTACCGGGTTGGCGCGGCGCTGCTGGCTGCCGACGGGACGATCTTTACCGGCTGCAACGTGGAGAATTCCGGCTACAGCCCGTCGATCTGTGCTGAACGCACGGCAGTGGTGAAGGCAGTCAGCGAGGGGGTGCGTGTGTTCACCGCTATTGCCGTCGTGACGCCCAACGGGGTGTCGCCGTGCGGCGTATGCCGCCAGGTGCTGTATGAATTCGCGCCGGACCTGACCGTGATCATGGCGGATGCGTCGGGCAAAGTGCGGGCAGAAATGTCGTTGCGCGACCTGTTGCCGTTGGGCTTCGCGCCCGACGATTTGGTTGTCGGTTAAGCCACGCGGGAGAGAAAGCAAGATGACCTGGGACGCGCGCAGGCATATGCCGCTGCTGTTGGCCGCGCTGTTGCTGATCGTTGCCGCCAGTCGGGTGTTGCGGCTGGCCGGGTTGGAACTCAACGCCGACGAGGTGTGGACGGTCTGGCAAACCCTGGGAACACCGCAGCAGATCGTTCAGTGGACGCCCTACGACTGGGCGCCGCTGTCGTATCTGGTCGTGGGGGCGTGGCGCGGCGTGGCCGGGATGCATCCGATCGTGCTGCGCTACCTGACCGTGCTGATCTTCCTGCCCGGTTGCGCGTTCACCTATCGGGCTATGCGCCGTCTGGGTGACGGGCGCGCTGCCCTGCTGGCGACCCTGGCTTACGCTGCGCTGAGCTATCACGTCTTCCTGAGCGTCCATGTGCGCGGCTATGCCTTCGTGATCGCGCTGCTGCCGCTGGCGCTGTGGCTGACATTGCGCTACTTCGCCCGCCCGACTCTCCGGCGGGCCGTGCCGCTGGCGGTGGTGATGGCGCTGATGATTTACACCTATTCCACCAGCGTGATCGCCCTGGCGATGGTGGCCTTACTGACGCTGGTACTGTACGGCAAAGCGGTCTGGCGCTGGATCGTGCCGGGAGTGATGGCTGCGCTGCTGGCCCTGCCGGAGATCGCGGCCAAAGCTGAACTGTCGATCAGCCGGACGCAGGTGACGCGCCAGTTGGTCACGCCGCCGCTGTTCGAGGGGCTGGCCGATCTCTACCGGGCCTATACAGGCGACCTCTTTTTGCTGTGGATCGTGTTGGGCGCGGTTGCGGTCGGGCTGATCGTCGCCCGGCAGCGCCCGCTGCGTCCTGCGGCCTGGGCGCTGGCGTTGTGGGTTTTCGGCGGCCCGCTGTTGATGTACGCCCTGAACCCGGTGTTGGGCTTCTTTTCGCCGCGCTATTCGTGGTGGGTGATGCTGGGCATCGCCTTGGGGGTGGGCCTGGGACTCTCTTACCTGCCGCGCGACGGTCGGCAGATGGTCGCGGCCTTGCTGCTGGGCATGATGTTTGTGCCCCTGCCGCTGGACCGCTACGACCTGCTGCCGAACCCGCCGATGGCCGACGCCTTCCAATGGCTGCGGGAACGCATCCGCTGGGGCGACGCGGTGGTGGTCGATCCCAACAACCTCGCGTGCGGCGAATCTTACGAGTGGGACTACTACACGCGCCTGTTCTTCCCAAACGGGCTGACGTTCGCCACCGATCCAGACGGCTACCGTCGGGTGTGGTACGTGGTGCACGACAGCCTGCAAGACCCGGCGCTCGATCAGGCCGTGCGGACCGGGCGCCTCCCGCGCGAATTCTTCGGCCCGCCGGAATGCCTGTTCCGGCTCTATGAAGGCCCGCCGGACGCGGAAGGCATCCTGTTTGAAAACGGGATGCGCTTTCACGGCATGGATGTGCTCGAAAACGGGCAGATGGCGGTCGGCCTGACGGTGCGACGCGAAGGCGAGCCGGTCCGGGTGCGCCTGTGGTGGTCCGCCGAACAGCCCATCGCGTTCGACTACAGCATTAGCCTGCAACTGTACGGCGCAGGTAGCAACAGCATCGGCCTGCCGGGGTCGCTGGGGATGCAGGTGACGCCCGGCGCACTCCTCACGCAGGTGGACGGCCCGCCGCAGGTGACGGATGCGCCGCACGAAACGAGCCGCTGGGAAACCGGGCGCTACTACCTGGACGAACGGGAACTGACCCTGCCGGCGGCAATGGGGACGGGCACCTATCCGCTGTATCTGGTGGTTTACCAGTGGTGGGATAACGTCCGCATCCCCGCTCCTGGCGTAGACGGCGACACGCGCCTGCAACTGGAGCCGGTTTACGTGAAGGCGTGGTAGCGAAAAGCCGTCAGCGGACGCAAGGTACAGGTGTTGAGCGCCGGGGACTCTAGTCCTCGGTGACGGATGTAAAGGCCACTTCAGTGGACTGACATTGCCGTCTTGACCCGCTTTTTTCGTCTGCTGCGGCGGACTGTGTGGACTTCGCCGAGGGTTTTGAAGCTCTGGCGACCGGGGCAAACACGGTTGTTTTTCTGAAATTTGCACATTGGCTTTGCCGCCAGCCGCTGTCCAATTTTTTGCCAGGGCTGCGTCCGGCGCTACAATACCTGCCATGCGCAGACGACGTTGGAAACCCATTGCCCGCCCATACTATCCGCAGCCGCGCCGCCGCCGACCTTTGGGTTGGCTATTGTTGCCCCTGGCCGTGCCGACCTTGTTGCTGCTCGCCAGCGCGCTGGCCTGCAACATCAGCGCGCCGCCGCCGCCGACCATCCCGGCCCGCCTGCCCACCAGCACACCGCAGGCCACCATCGGCATCAGCACGCTCGTGCCGCTGGCGTTACCCGCCGGGGTGCAGGCCGAAGCGCCCGCCGATCCCGGCGTCGAGGCGTTGTTGCGTCAGGTCGATACCGATCAACTGATGCTGCATGTTGCCACGCTGCAAGGCTTCGAGACGCGGCATGTCAACTCAACCCAGACCAGCAGCACGCGCGGCATCGGCGCGGCGCGACAGTACATCCACGATATGCTGCTGTCCTATAACGACCGCTCCCAGGGCCGCCTGACCGTGTGGGAGCACCCGTTTACCCTGACCTGGGGGGAGATGGAGACACTCCAGCATAACGAGGTCGCCATCTTACAGGGTATGGCCCAGGGCGCGGGCGTGATCGTTGTGGGCGCACACTACGACAGCATTACCACCGACTGGACCAATGGCGAGGTGTACGCCCCCGGCGCCAACGACAACGGCAGCGGCGTGGCGGCGCTGTTGGAACTGGCGCGCATCATGACGCCGTTGCCGCACCGCGCCACGATCATCTTCGTGGCCTTTTCCGCCGAGGAGACGGGCCGCCAGGGCAGCATCCGCTTTGTGGATGAGTGGGTGCGGACCAACTTCGGCGATCAACTGCGCGCTTTTATTTCGCTGGACATCATCGGTGGTGTAACCGGCACCAACGGCGAGATCAACGACAGTCAGGTGCGCCTCTATTCCGCCGAGCCGAACGATTCCCCCTCGCGGCAGTTGGGCCGCGCCGTGAACCTGATTGCCAGCACCTATGTGCCCGATCTCCAGGTGGTGATCGAGCCGAGCCTGGACCGCCAGGGACGCTGGGGCGACCACGAGTCCTTCAGCAGCCAGGGCTATGCGGCGATCCGGCTGGTGCAGGCGGTGGAAGATCGCAATCGCAACCACAACGCCCAGGATACCATCGACGGCGTCTCCCCACCGTACCTGACGAACGTTACTCGCGTGGCGCTCTCGGCGCTGGCCGTGCTAGCCGACGGCCTGCCTTCGCCGACCAATATCACGCTGCGGACCGACTCGGCCAACCCAGACAGCACCACGCTGGTCTGGTCGCCGGTCGAGGGGGCAGCAGGCTACGTGATCGCGCTGCGGCAGCCGGGCGCGCTGACGTTCAACCAGGTGCTCACGGTGGAAGGCGTGAATTCCCTGACGTGGAGCGGCTTCACCCCGGCGCGGTTTGAGGCCGTCGCCATCGCCGCCATCGATTCGTCGGGGCGCTGGGGCGCGTTCAGCCGGGAATATGCCATCGCATCACAGTAAGGGTGCGTCGAAGGGTGGCGGCGGCTTCAAGCCGCCGCTACGACGGTGTTTCGCGTGTTATTTCCGTCGCCTCGCTCGTTCCCGTTTTTCCTTCGCAATTCTCAATCCCACTCCGGCCCGCTTTTCGCTTGCCGCTTTGACGCCTGCCGCCTAGATGCCCTCTCCATCGTCCCGGTCGTCCTCGATGTACTCCGGCCTGACGAAGGGGCGCGTCGGGGCGCGGCTGACGGACACAGCGTCTGGCGTGGCGGGCGGAGTCAGGGCGGCCAGTTCGGCGTCGGTGATCTCGCGTCCGTTGTAACGCTGGTAGAGCACCAGGTTGGCCCTGCCGTCCACCGCGTAGCGCCAGCGGGACACGCCCACTTCCCGCAGCACCGATCCACAGGCAGAACAGCGCACCGTCCGCCGCACGCGCGGAATGCCCAGCACCCGCCGCCGCCGTTCGTCCAGGAAGAGCTTCCCCTGTCCGCAGATCGGGCACGTTTCCACCACGAACCCGGCCCGGTAGCGCCCGGCCCGCCTGGCCCCTACCGCGTAGAACCCGCCGTAGATCACTGCCGCCAGTCCGAGCGCGGCGAGCAGCGGCGCTTCCGGCGGCAGATTCACGGCTGCGGACGGGGCGTCTGGTGTATTGTTGCTCGGAGGGTTATTTGCGGCAGCGACGGCGGTCGGCTGCGGCGTGTGCGTGGCCCTTATCCCCGGTCCCTCTTCCTCTGGCTGCGCAGAGGACAGGCCTTCAGGGCGAGGGGTGGAAGAGGCGGAGTTTGGTGAAGGGAGGGGCGATGGCGAAGCGTCCACCAGCGGAGGCGGCGGCAGCGGCGTGAAGGTCGGTGCAGCAGCCAGCACCGGGATCGGGGTGTCGCTGGGTGTGACCCTCACCTCTGTTGTCTCTCCCTCTGGCTGCGCAGAGGACAGGTCCTCAGGGCGGGGGGAAGCCGTGTCGGTGGGCGTCGGGCTGGCCGTATCGGTTGGTGTGGCGGTCGCCGTATGCGTGGGCGTTGGCGTGGTAGTCGCCGTTGGACTCGCCGTGTCGGTTGGTGTGGCGGTCGCTGTATGCGTGGGTGTCGGCGAGGCAGTCGGCGTCGCCGTTGGACTCGCCGTGTCGGTCGGGGTACTCGTTGCCGTGTTCGTGGGCGTATCGGTCGGCGTCTGGGACGCGGTCGGCGTGTTCGTCGCTGTCGGACTGGCCGTGTTGGTCGGTGTGGCCGTTGCGGAAGCAGTCGAAGTCGGCGTATCCGTATCGGTCAGCGTCTGTGAAGCCGTGTTCGTCGCCGTCGGACTGGCGGTGCTGGTCGGCGTGGCCGTTGCGGTATTCGTGGGCGTGGCGGTCGCGGTCGGCGTGTTCGTCGCCGTCAGACTGGCCGTGTCGGTGGGCGTGGGCGTATGTGTTGCCGTCGGTCTGGGGGTATCTGTATGGGTCGCTGTCGGCTCCGGCGTATCCGTCATGTTTGGGGTGGATGTGCCGGTTGGCGAGGGGGTGCTCGTGCCCGTCGGCGTGCGGCCCGGCGTGATGGAATAGGTGAAAGTGGCGGAGGGCGTCAGTGCGTCGGGGCTGCCGGTGACGACAACGGGCAGCGCGTCCAGGTCGTCGGCCCAGCGAACCAGGTCGGCGCGCACCCAGCCGAAGCCGTTCAGGTAGCGGATCATGATCCACGCGCCGTCCTCGCTGCGCGCGACGGGCGTCACCGGGTCGCCGGTGCGCAGCGCGCCGAGGACGAGATAGGTTCGCCCCGGCCCGGCGCGCACATAACCGCCGTCGTCGCCCAGGTTGGCCCAGTTCCCGGCTGGCGTTTCGGTCGGGAAGAATGGCGTCGCCGTGATGCGGTTCGGATCGGGGGAGGGGGTCAGGTTGGTGGGCGACATCACTGGCAGGTCGTCCAGGTCAATGGCCCAACTCACCAGGTCGGCGCGTATCCAGCCGAAGCCGTGTGAGTAGTAAATCAGCACCCACTCGTTGTCCAGGCTGCGGGAGGCAGCGCGGACCATCACGCCGCGCGTCAGATGGCCCACCGGCGGATAGCCCAGACCCGGCCCGCCGCGCACGTACACGTTGTCCGGCAGCACGTAATTGGCGCGCGGAGTCGCCGTTGCCTCGCCCTGCGCCCGCGCGGGCAGGCCGGAGATTACCCAGACCGACCCGCACAGAACCAGGGCTGCCAGCAGAATCAAAGAGAACCGCGCGCGTTTTGCCACGATTGCCCGCTTCAGAAGCCTGTTGTCCCGGAGTTTATACTAGCACGGACGGGCCATTGCTCACAAGTGCTGCCCCGTGCGGAATTTCTAACCGCCGGGAAGCCGTCAGCGATTAGTAGGCGCGATGTGCACGTTTTCAGCGCCGAGGACTTCAGTCTCTGGCGTCACGTCGCCTACGGCACAGAGATTTCTCCCACCAGCACGGCCCCGTCCGGCGTGCCGGCGTCCAGGCGCGCCCCGCTGACCGGGTCGTACCAGCCGATCACCAGCCGGTAGCGGCCTTCCGGCGCGGGTTCGGGGTATCCGAGGATGTGCACGGTGGTGTAGTGCTCGCCCGGCTGCCAGTAGCGCGTCGGCAGGTCCGGCGGCGCGTCGCCCTGCCCGATCACCCGGTTCGCCGCGTCAAGCACCTGCGCGAACACGGTGTAGTTCGCCGCTGGCGTCCCGGTCGCCTGCCAGTACAGCACCAGGGATCGGTTCGGCGGGTAGCGTTCTTCCCAGCGATACCCGGCCAGCGCGATCACGCCGCCGAAACGCGCGTTTTCGACCGCCGTGAGGTCCTCCGGCAGCGGCGCGCCCGTCCTGCCGACGAACGCGCCCGCGTCCAGCATCACCGCCGTGATCGGCTGGCCGTCTTCGCGCACGGCGGCGATATAGCTCTCGGTTGGATAGTGCCACCAGCCGACCGAGACGCGCAGCGTGGAGGCGCCTTCAGCGGTCGCGTCCAGCGGGATGGCGTAGGTATCCGCGTAGATCGCGCCCGGCTGCCAGGTGGTGGTGCGCAGCCGCCCGCCGCCGGGATAGCTATCGACCTTGCCGATCACGCTGCCGTCCGCCAGGACGGCGTGCAGATACAGGCTCAGGTCGCGTTCGGCGGGGGCGAGGACCTGCCAGTAGACCGTGATCGGTACAGCGTCACCGGGGGCGTAGCGGCGGTCGGGCGTCTCGTAGCCGATCAGCGCCGCGTCGCCGAAGCGGGCGTACACCGGGCGGGCGGATTCGGGCAGGGCCGCCAGCGGCGCGGGCGGGGCATATTGCGGCGCGATGCTGGCGAACGGCACAATCAGTGCGAACAGGGCAAACGCGCTGACCCCAACGGCGGCGGTCGCTTGCCCGGCGTTGCGGCTCACCCGCGCTGTCAGTTCCGCCAATCCCAGGGCCAGCAGCGGACTGGCGGCGGCCACGAACGGGAACAGCAGCCGCCCCTGGGAGGCGTAAGTCTGCGCGGTCCAGGCGATCACGCCGCCGACACCGGTCAGCACGATCAGGCCGAGCAGGAGCACGCGCCCGGTGTAGGCGTGGTCGCTGCGCGCGCGCCACAGGTGCAGCGCCAACCCGACCAGCCCCAGCAGCGTGATGATGTCCATCACGTCGTAAAACCAGCGGAAGGTCAGGATGTTAACGCCGCCGAACACGCCCCAATAGGTGAAGCGGAAGCCCTGGAATTCGTCCAGCAGCGTCTGGAGGGTGAAGGGCGTCTCCCGTACGCCCGCGACGGCGGCCATCGTGCCCGTGCCGAACAGTTCGCCGTACAGCGTCAGGTTACGCAGATACCACCAGCCCGCCAGCAACGCCCACACCCCGGCGACGCACACGCCGAAGAACAGCAGTCCACGCCCGTCCCGACGACGATACGCCGTCCACAGCGCCGCCAATCCCAGCGCCGGCAGCAGCGCCAGCGCGCTCAGCTTGCTCAGCGACGCCAGGGCCACCAGCAGGGCGATGCCGACGCTGCGTCGGGGCGTGAAGCCGTCGCGCAGCAGGAGCAGCGTTTGCCAGACGATCAGGCTGTTGAGCGCCGTCACCAGGGTGTCGTTGTTCGCCGACGCGCTGATAAACAGGAACATCGGGTTGAAGGCCGTCAGCCCTGCCGCCAGCAGGGGAAGCATTGCCCGCTGGCGAGGGAATGCGCCCGGCAGCCCCTCCGCCAGGACGCGCGCCGCCGCATAGACCGCGCTCACCGTCACCGCGCCGAGCGCCATGCTGAACAATCGGATGGCGTAAACCGCCAGGGCCGTCCCTTGCAGCGGCGGATGAGGAGTGTCGTGGAGGACCAGGTTTTTATTGCCCACCGCGCCGGGGACGCCCGCGTAGGCGTGCGGATTCGGCTGGCGCACGGCGTCGAAATCGCTGCGATCGAGTGGCTGCACCAGCAGGGCGGCGATGAAGTAGTACAGCGGCGGCTGGCTGCCCTCCTGCTCCCAGGGCGTCTCTACGCCGGGGGCCTGCACCGGCAGTTCGCCCGTCTCGGCCAGGTGCTGGATCAGGCCGAAGTGCCACAGTTCGTCGGAGGCTTCCAATGGCGGCGTTGCCCAGGCGTACGCCAGCGCCAGGACGGCGTAAGCAGCCAGGATGAGGATCAGGGGCAGGCGACTGCCCCTGTCCTCCCATCGCAAATCCAGGCTCCGCAGTGTGTTCACTCTGTTCATACGGGCTTCTGGCGATATGCCAACGGCTGTCTGGTTCTCGGCGCCGACGAAGTCGATTGGTGGATTATAGCTCCCTTTTACCGCGCCGCGCGCTCCAACAGGTCGCGCGCATTCTCGATGTATGCCAGCGACTGGTGGCGGAAGTAGGTGTTGTAGAGTTCGGCATAGTGGCCGCCCTGCGCCATCAACGAGTCGTGCGTGCCCTCCTCGATGATCTCGCCCTCGCGCATGACGATGATGCGGTCGGCATGTTTGACCGTCGAGAGGCGGTGGGCGATCACGATGGCGGTGCGGTCGGCCATGATCGTCTCCAGCCCTTCCTGAATCTGCGTCTCGGTGAAGGGGTCCACGCTGGCCGTGGCCTCGTCCAGGATGAAGATGGCCGGGTTCTTGAGCAGCACGCGCGCCAGGGCCACCAACTGTCGCTGCCCCATGCTCAGGTTCGCGCCGCGCTCGCCCACGTCGGTGTTGAGGCCGTCCGGCAGGTCGGCCAGCCAGTCGCCGCCGCCGATGTGCATAGCCGCCTCGCGCACGTCTTTGTCCGTCGCGTCGGGCTTGCCGTAGCGGATGTTCTCCGCCACCGTGCCGGAGAACAGGAACGGCTCCTGCGGCACGATGCCGATGTGCTGGCGGTAGGCGTGCAGGTCCAGGCGGCGGATGTCGCGCCCGTCCACCAGAATTTCGCCGCCCTGGAACTCGTAGAAGCGGGCGATCAGGCGGGCGATGCTGCTCTTGCCGGCGCCGGTATGCCCGACCAACGCGACGGTTTCTTTTGGTCGGATCGTCAGTGAGAAGTCGGGCAACACGATCTCTTTGTCCGTGTAGGTCAGCCGCACGTGGCGGAACTCGATCCCGCCGTCCAGACGTTCTACCGGTTCGGAGGTCGTCTGCACGACCTTCGGCTCAGCGTCGATCAGGGCGAACACGCGCTCCGAGGCCGAGAGGCCATCTTGAAACTGGCTCCAGAACGAGGCGATGTTGAGCATGGGCCACCAGAAAAACCCCACCGCCTGCATGAACAGATACCAGTTGCCGGGCGACACATGGCCGTCCAGGGTCGCCAGCCCGCCCAGATAGACCAGCGCGCCCATGCTGACGCCGGAGGCGATGCTGATGATCGGGAAGATCGAGTTCAGGACAATGCCGCGCCGGATGCCCACCTGGAAGCCCTGCCGGTTGTTGGCGTCGAAGGTGGCGTAGATCGCCTGTTCCTGGCGGAAGCTCTTGGCGATCATGATCCCGCTGACGGACTCCTGAATCTGGGCGTTGATCTTGGCCGTCACGCGGCGAGCGTTCTGCGTCACGCGCCGGGCGATGCGTCGGAAGCTGAGGGCGATGATCACGGCGATGGGCGACATGCCGTAGAGCATCAGCGTCAGCCGCCAGTCGATGCTGAACAGCCAGAGCGACATGATTGCAACGAGCAAAATCTGGCTAAACAGGTTCACCGTCAGCGAGACCACATCGGAGAAGTCCTGGGTATCGCTGGTCACACGGCTGACGATTTTGCCGGACGGGTGCTCGTCGTAGAAGGACAGGTCGTGCGCAATGGTGGCGTCGAACACGTCCTCGCGCAGTTTGAGCACCACGTTGCCGATCACCCGCGCGCCGACGTACTGATGGACGAAGTTAAAGCCCCAGGCCGCTACGCCCAGCAGCAGCACGCCCGCCGCCAGCAGCAGCATGTTCGGCACGGCAGGGTCGCGCGCGAGCAGATCGATGGCCCGTGAGATGATCACCGGGCCGCCGGTTCCGGCCAGGGAGTTAAGCGCGATCATGGCGGCGGCCAGGAGCACCTGCCGGGTGTAAGGCCGGAAGTAGCTGATGATCCGCTTGAGCAGGTCGCGGTCGCTGTAACTGCGGTCGTAGTCTTCGGTTTCCAGTCCGTCCAGAATGAAGCCCATTTTCCCTTACCTTTTCGCTCTACTTCACCCACTCAGTCATAGCGCGCGAAGATGCGGCGGTAGTCTGGGCTGCGGGCCAGCAGCTCGTCGTGCGTGCCCTGGTCCACCAGCTCGCCTCGGCGCAGCACCAGGATGCGGTCGGCCCAACGAATCTGGCTCAGGCGATGGGTGATCAGGAAGGTGGTCCGTTCGCTGCTGATGCGCCGCATGGCCCGCTGAATCTGGTCCTCGGTGGCGCTGTCGATGGCGCTGGTGCTGTCGTCCAGGATCAGGATGCGCGGGTTGGTCAGAAAGGCACGCGCGATGGCGATGCGCTGGCGCTGCCCGCCGGAGAGCGTCACGCCGCGCTCGCCGACCTCGGTATTGTAGCCGTCGCTGAATTCGGTGATGAAGTCGTGTGCCTGGGCTTCGGCGGCTGCGCGCTCGATCGCCGGCTGATCTGCCCCGTTGCAGCCAAAGGCGATGTTCTCGGCGATGCTGCGCGAAAACAGGAACACGTCCTGTTCGATGGTGGAAATCTGCGAGCGCAGCGACTCCAGACTCCAGTCGCGCACGTCCACGCCGTCCACCAGCACGCGGCCGGCGGTGGCGTCGAAGATGCGGTTGATCAGGCGGGTGAGGGTGGTCTTGCCGGAGCCGGTCTGCCCGACGATGGCAATCGTCTCGCCGGGGTGGGCGGTGAAGCTGATGTTCTTGAGCACCATCGCGCCGTTGTAGGCAAAGCTGACGTTCTCGAAGGTGACTTCGCCCTGGATGGCCCGCGCGATTCCGGTCTGGTTCTCGTCCAACTCGGTTTCGACGTTGATGATCTCCAAAATGCGTTCGGCGCTGGCGATTCCCAACTGCACCAGGTTAAAGGAGAAAATTGAGATGAAGGTGGGGAAGCGCAATGCCCCCATCAGGCCGATGAAGCCAACCGCCGTGCCCAGCGTGATCGCGCCGGAGCGCCACACCAGCATGGCGTGTAAAAAGGCCGCCGCCCAGGCGATGGCGAATACCAGCGCGGGCAGGTAGAAGGCCTGGATCTCGCCCTGCCTGACAAAGGTGTTGCGGTACTGGCGGGCGTTGGTGGTGAACTTGTCCCACTCGTAACGCTCGCGCACGTTGGCCTTGACGACCTCGATCCCGGCGATGGCTTCGGCCAGGCCGGCATTCATCACGCCGAATTGCTCGCGTAGCCGGATGCTGACCGGACCAAGCCGCCGGTTGTAGTCCCAGATGGTCACGCCCAGCCCGGCCAGGCACAGCATCGGCACCAGCAGGAGTTGCGGGTTTAACTGCGCGATCAGGATCAGCGGGATCAGCGTGCCGATGGTGGCATCCATGATCAACATCACGCCGGGGCTGAACATGAAGTTCAACATGCGCACATCGTTGGTGGCGCGGGCCATGATGTCGCCGATGCGCTGCCGCCCGTGAAAGGATTGACTCTTGCCCAGTAGACTGACATACAGTTCGTCGCGGGTGTTCCGTTCGATAAACTGGGCCAGGAACTCCATCGCGTAGTTGCGTCCCAGCCCGGTCAGGCCCTGCCCGGCGGCGAAGAGCATCATCGTCACGGCCAGCCCCAACAGCACGTCGGGACTCCAGCCCGGCGTGTTGATCACGTCGAAGCCGCGTCCGACGTACACCTGGATGTTGCTGTAGAAAATATTGTTGAGGATGGTAAAGCCGATGGCGAGCAGCGGGAAGATCGGATAGCGTAACAGGTGCGACCCGATCCAGCGCACCGGCCCGGCGTGGTTGTAGCGATATTCGTTGTCCAATCTAAACTCACGCCTGGTCACGGGTAATCTCCCTTCCTGCATCTGAGCAGGTTAGGAATTATATCACATAGACCAAAGGTTCGATAGGGGTAAAATCGGCGAAGGCGCGACTTTGGGCCGGGGCCGCTTCTGCTCCTACTCTATCTTGGCGGGCTTGGCGTCTTGGCGGTTGGTAGAACCCGGCGTGAATCGGCCCGGATTCGTCTAAACCGTACCCTACCGCGTCACGCGCGCGCTTGTTACAATAGATCGGATTTTCAAAATTCACGAGGTAAAACGCTGTGCTGCACACGCGGGACGACATTCGCAACATCGCTATCATCGCGCACGTCGATCATGGCAAGACGACCCTGGTCGATGGGATGCTCAAGCAGGCTAAGGTCTTCCGCGATGCCTCCCTGGCCGGGGAGCGTATCCTGGACTCGAACGCGCTGGAGCGCGAACGCGGCATTACCATCCTGGCGAAGAACACCGCCGTCACCTGGGGCGGCGTGAAGATCAACATCGTCGATACGCCCGGCCACGCCGACTTCGGCGGCGAGGTTGAGCGCGTGCTGAACATGGTCGATGGCGCGCTGCTGCTGATCGACGCGGTGGAAGGGCCGATGCCGCAGACGCGCTTCGTGCTGCGCAAGGCGCTGGAACTCAGGCTCAAGGTGATTGTGGTCATCAACAAGGTGGACCGCGCCAACGCTCGCTTCGATGAGGCGCTCAACGAGACCTTTGATCTCTTTTTGGAATTGGGTGCCAGCGACGAGCAGGCCGAATTCCCGCTTATCTACACCATCGGGTTGGCAGGCAAAGCTGGCTACAGCCCAGACGCGCTGCAAGATGACCTGACGCCGCTGTTCGAGACGATCATCCGGCAGGTGCCCGGCCCGCAGATCGACCCTGACGCTCCGGCCCGGTTGCTGGTGACGACGCTCGACTACGACAATTACAAAGGCCAGATCGGGGTAGGGCGGTTGCTGTCCGGCGTACTGCGTAAGGGGATGAACGTGGTGCGCATCACGCCGCAGGGCGAGCGCACACCCGGCAAAATCGAATATCTCTTCACCTATCACAATCTGGCCCGCCAGGAAGTGGACGAGGCCCTGGCAGGCGACATTGTGGCCTTCGCCGGGCTGGAGGCGCTTAGCATCAGCGACACACTGGCCGATCCGGTGGTCGAAACGCCGCTACCGCCCATCAGCATCGAGGAGCCGACGGTGCGCATGACCTTTGGTGTCAACACCTCGCCGCTGGCCGGGCGCGAAGGCAAGACCGGCTGGGGCACGTCCCGCCGCCTGCGCCAGCGCCTGTACGAGGAAATCCGTCGCAACCCTGCCCTGCGCGTTGCGGATGGGGATCAGCCGGACCGTTTCATCGTATCCGGGCGCGGGGAGTTGCACCTGGGCATCCTGATCGAGACGATGCGGCGCGAGGGCTACGAGTTCGAGGTCAGCCGCCCGGAAGTTATCTATCACGAGGACCCCGCGACGGGCGAACTGCTGGAGCCGATTGAAGAAGTGCACATCGAGGTGGCCGAGGAGTTGACCGGCACGGTGGTGGAACTGCTCGGCGCGCGGCGTGGCCGCATGATCGACATGTCTAGCGAGAGCGGCACCACCTATCTCAAGTACCTGGTGCCGACGCGCGGGCTGTTGGGCTTCCGCGCCCACTTTATGCGTGCCACCAGCGGCCTGGGCCAGATGCACACCCTGTTTCACGGCTATGCGCCGCATCAGGGCGCAGTGCCAGGCCGACAGTTTGGCAGCCTGGTGGCGTGGGAAGACGGCATCGCCACCGCCTTCGGTCTGGACAATGCTCAGGAACGCGGCACGCTATTCATTTCGCCACAGACCGAGGTCTACGAAGGCATGGTCGTGGGGGAGCACATCCGCCCGGAGGACCTAGCGGTGAACGTTGCCAAGACCAAGCACCTGACCAATGTCCGGCGCAGCGGCTTTGCCGAGGACGCCATCCGCCTGACGCCGCCGCGCATCATGAGCCTGGACGACTGCATCGAATTCCTGGCCGAGGATGAACTGCTGGAAGTGACGCCGCAAAATCTGCGCATCCGCAAGCGCATCCTGAGCAACGAGGACCGCATGAAGGACCTCAAGCGGCGCGAAAAGTTAATGGCCGGGGCATAGGGGGCGGCAGCCGCGCCGCCAGACGTTACGCCGGCAGGAACACGCTGAAGGTGGTGCCCCGGCCCGGAATGCCTTCGCTCTCGACCGTGATATGGCCTCGATGGCGCTGCACGATCTCCCAGGCAAGCGCCAGCCCCAGACCCGTCCCTGGCATACCGGAGGCCCGTCCTGCCGCGCCCCGGAAGAACCGCCGAAAAAGCTGTGCCTGCTCTTCGGCAGAAATGCCCGGCCCGGTGTCGCTGACGCGCAAGACGGCTTGCGCCTGTTTGCCGGGAATAAACGCGGTGCTCACCGTCACGCTGCCCCCGGCGGGCGTGTAGTTCAGGGCGTTGGTCAGCAGGATACTCAACACCTGTCCCAGCAGCCCCCCGTCGGCCTCGATGGGGAGCAGACGTGGGTCTCCCTCGAAGCGCAGCGTGATGCCCCGGCCCTCGGCCACCACCTTGCGATCTTCGACATACTGATTGGCCAGAGCATTGAGGTTCACCGGCCCAAACTCAAATTCCACCCGGCCCTGGTCCAGGCGGGAGAGGCGCAGCAGGTCATCGATGATCGAGGCCAGGCGGTCTGTTTCGCGCCGGACGATGGGCAAATACTGCTCCCATTTTTCAGGTCGGCGGGCCAATAGGTGTAGATTCAACTTGAGGCTGGTGATCGGTGTGCGTAGTTCGTGGGCGACATTGGATACGAAATCGTCCTTCGCCTGGCCCATCAGATGAAGCTGCTCGTTGGCGACTTCGAGTTCCCGGTTGGCGGTTTCGAGCTGCGCGGTGCGTTCGCGCAGCAGTTTTTCGGCGCGCCGTTCGGCAGTGATGTCGCGCACCATGATCAGGCGGCCCAACAGCACGCCGTGATGATCGTGCAGCGGCGTGAGGCGAAAGTCGAAGTAGGAACACGTCTCGTCCTGGTCGAATGCGATCTCCTCGCGGGCGGTGTAAACGTCCCGGTATTTTTCCACCAGCCAGGCCCAGTTTGGGAACAGTGCGCTGATGGGGCTGCCGATAACCTGTGAGCACTCCGGTGCGATGACTCGTCGGGCGGCAGGGTTGAGATCGATCAGTCGGTCTTCAGTGTCCAGCACGATTACGATGTCGTCGATGCTCTGAATGATGGCTGCCAGCGCCATCGGGGTCATATCGGGCCGGCCAAAGCCAAACAGCCCGGCGGCGATAATCGCGCTGCTGAGAACGCCGATGAGGGGGACCAGGTTGCCCTGGTTATTTATCGCCGTGCTCAGCACGGCCAGGATGCCGCCGCCCAGCAGGATCAATGTCTGGGCGCGGCGAACGCTCGTGCTGGGGAACAGGTTGGCGGCCAGGACTCCAGTAGCCAAGATCGCCAGGGCCAGGAAGTAGATGTTTAAAACCCATGCAACGGTGCCGAAATCATATGGTGGCGCGAACGCTCCGGCAGACGCCGGAGCGGGCATGGTTCGGGTCAGGCTATATGGCGTGTTCGTATAAGCCATCAGCAGCAGCCCGGCGATGAGAACGCCCGTGACGCCCCAGATCAGGCGCGGGCTTGCCAGCCGCCGCCCGGTATATTCCAGGGCCAGGATCAGCAGCGCCGCCGCCCACAGCGGTCCGCTGATGAACTGCAAATAATTCCTGAAAAGGTTGCCTTCCAGAGGAACGTCGGCAGGTCCAAACAGATGCCCTAACACCCACTGGCCCTGCGCCAGGCACATCACCAGGAGCGGGAGTGCACCGGGTGTGCTGCGCCGCCGAGCCAGAGCATATAGGCCGATCCCCATCAGCAGCACCAAGGCGGCACCATAAGCAACACAATAGCTCAAGTTCCCTAACACAAGCATTTCTCCCCCAAGATGGTTTGTTGTTTACTGCTTGACTGCCTGTGCCTGCCCTTTCAACTGTTGTCTGCGCCATCGAAACGTTTTGATGAAAACGAATACAACATTTTTGGTCAAGAACGTGCCGCGAGCGTGGCGACAATAGTTCAGTCCGTTCGGCGAAAGAAGTTCCAGCATCGGGTGCTGCGATGAGACGCCGGAGACGCACTTTTGGGCGAGCAGGGCGCGGGCCTCGTCCAGTGGTTTATTCGCGCGCCTGGGCAATCAGTGCGCGGGCCTCCTCCAGAGTGGCAGCCGTGCGGATTTCGTCTTTCAGCCAGTGACCGAACACCTGGTTAAAGGTCCGGATCGCTGTCTTGATAAAGCTGCTGCTGCCCACAACGACGATCATCCCCCGGTTGTCGGATTTTTCCCTGTGCACGTGTGGGTAATGCGCCAGGAACCGTTCCGGCAGGCGCAGGCTGCGGCTCATGTCGCAGATCACGGCGACGCTGTGGTCACGATTACTTTGAACCAGCGCCTTCGACTGGGCGAAGGCATCGGAAAATTCATCCCAGTCCCAGGCGCCGTCAAATTCCCAGCGAACGATGGTATGTGCGTCGTTGTCCCAGGTGACGTTAATGCTCATCTGCCGTATCCGAATCCCTGTAACTGACCGACTACGATAATTCTAGAGTAGAGGAACTAATGATGTAAAGGGTAGCCTTTATTTTTCACGTAAATTTCACGGCCCGGCGCCTGCCGGGGGTCGTTCAACCGCCCGCGCGCCGTTGCGCGATCACGGCGCGGGCTTCGTCGATGGTCGTGGCCAGCAGCACGGTGAGACGCATATACGGGCCGTAGACTTGGTTGAACGCCTTGATCCCCGCCTCGACCTGCCGGTTGGCTCCGACGGCGACGATCAGGTCCCGATTCGGGGAACTTGATTCAAGGGTTGCCACAAAGAGCGGCAGGAAACCGTCGGGCAGATAGGACGTGCCGTCCAGGTCGCAGATCAGATCGACGGCGTGGGGCACGCTCTGCACCAACCGCCTGGATTCTTCGGCAGCGGACTGAAACTCTGCCAGAGTCCATGTGTTGCTGAATAGCCACCGCACGACTGTTTTTTCTGGGTTGTCCCACGCAACGTCGATGTGCATACCCAACAGATCCAGGCCCTGATTCAACATGTCTTTCATACGGCCATGCACCAACCGGATCGTTTGCCGGAGATTGCCGTTCAGGGATGAGATGATCCCTGTTTGATCGTTAGTATAGAACAAAATCGTGCATCATTCAATAGAGGAAATTAACTTTTTACAGGAAATTCACGTCCTGCCGTGCCGGAGGAGCAGACGCGGGTTGTCGGGCGGGGCTGAGGGGCTAGAGATTCGTGGGGACCTTGTTGTACGTACTGGAAAAAGGCGCGTTGACAGGGGCGGGTCGGCGCGTATAATCTGCCGGGAATTCTCCAAAAGCATTCTGGTGTGTGGGGGGCAGTGGAGTTGGGTCCCTTGAATATCCTGCAAAAAGCGTGGCAACGTTGGAAGATCATCGGCGGCGTGGTGGGCAATTACCAGAGCCGGGCCGTCATCCTGTTTTTTTATTACACCATCATGCTCCCCTTTGGCCTGGGCGTGCGTCTGTTCGGCGATCCGTTGCGCGTCAAGGCCGGGGCCGGCGCAGCGGCCTGGGTCGCGCGCGCGCCGGTGAGCGCACAGCCTGACGACGCGCGGAGGCAGTTCTGATGTATATCTTGGGCGTTTCCTGTTTTTATCACGACGCCGCCGCCGCCCTGATCCGGGATGGCGAGCTGGTTGCGGCGGCGATGGAAGAGCGCTTTACCCGCAAGAAGCACGACAATGGCTTTCCTAAAATGGCGATTGATTTCGTGCTGCGGCAGGCGGGCATCAGCGGGCCAGACCTGGATTACGTCGTCTTCTATGAGAAGCCGATGGTCAAGGTCGAGCGCATCCTCATGTCTACGCTGGCGACGTTCCCGCGTTCGGCGGGCGTATGGCGCGAGGCGACGCTGGCCTGGCTGGAAGACCGCTTGTGGGTCAAGCCGTTGCTGCTCAAACATCTGGGCATCCCGGCCCGCAAGATTCTGTTCACCGACCACCACCTGAGCCACGCGGCCAGCGCCTTTTTCGCCTCGCCCTTCGACGAGGCCGCCGTGTTGACCGCCGACGGCGTGGGCGAGTGGACCACCACCACGACCGGCGTCGCGCGGGCCGACTGGGAAGACCATCGCAACGGCGGCAACGCCATCACGCTGGACCGCGAACAGCGTTTCCCGCACTCGCTCGGCCTGCTGTACTCGGCCTTTACGGCCTGGCTCGGCTTTGAGGTCAACGAGGGCGAGTATAAGGTGATGGGCATGTCGCCCTATGGCGAGCCGAAGTACATGGACAAGGTCTACAAGGTTTTCCACCTGAACGACGACGGCTCGTTCCGCCTGGACATGGATTATTTCTCGTTCCATCATTCGCCCACGCAGACTTACAACCAGAAGTTCGTAGACCTGTTCGGGCCGCCGCGCAAGCGCGAGAGTCCCTTTATCACCACGCGCACCGATCCGGGCGTCAACCCGAACGATCCGCAGGTCCAGCAGTGCCAGTATTACGCCGATGTGGCTGCCAGCATCCAGCGCGTGATCGAAGAGGCGCTGCTGAAGATCGCGCGCGACCTGCACGCGCGCACCGGGCAGAAGCGTCTGGTGATGGCCGGCGGCGTGATGCTCAACTCCGTCGCCAACTACCGCATCCTGACCGAGACGCCGTTCGAGGATGTGTTCATCCAGCCCGCCGCCGGGGACGACGGCGGGGCGCTAGGCGCGGCGCTGTGGGCCTATCACCTGGTGGAGGGCAAACCGCGCCGCCGCGACAGCGTGATGCGCCACGCTTACTACGGTGCCGCCTACGACGATGACGCCATCACTGCCTTTTTGAACGCCAACGGCATCCGCTACGAGCGCGTCGAGGACCGCGAAAAGCTGGCGGGTATCATCGCAGAAGACCTGGCGCAGGGCAAGGTGATCGGGCTGTATCAGGGGCGGTTCGAGTGGGGGCCGCGCGCCCTGGGCAACCGCTCCATCCTGGCTGACCCGCGCCGCGCCGAGATGAAGCAGATCGTCAACGAGAAGATCAAGTTCCGCGAGCCGTTCCGCCCCTTCGCGCCGGTGGTGCTGGCCGAGCGCGCAGCCGAATACTTCGACTTTCCCAATGTGAGCGAAAGCCTGCCCGCCCGCTTCATGCTGATGGTCAGCCCGGTGAAGCCGGAGAAGCAGGCCGAGGTGCCCGCCACGACTCACGAGGGCGGCACGGGCCGCTTGCAAACCATCGACCGCCCGACCAATCCGCTCTATTATGACATCGTGGCTTGCTTCGGGCAGATCACCGGCACGCCGGTGGTGCTGAACACGTCCTACAACCTGCGCGGCGAGCCGATTGTCACCACGCCTGCCAACGCGCACTGGACTTACAGCAACAGCGGCATCGACATGCTCGTGATGGAAAATTACGTCGTTCGCAAGGAGAAGTAACCATGTCGCAGACACAAGGCCAACCCGGCGGTGTGCGGGGGGCGTTCGACGATTTTATGGCGCGTCTGGGCGTGCTGGGCGAGCTGCTCCAGTTCCTGTGGGCGCGCAAGCTGTGGTGGCTGATCCCGATGTTCATCGCGCTGGCGCTATTTGTGGTGTTGATCATCTTCGGGCAGGCGTCCGGCGCGGCGCCGTTCATCTACACGCTGTTCTAACCCCAACCCCGGACTGAAGTCCGGGGCTGAAAACGAGAAGTCCGCCAGGCTAATGGCATTCCAGCCCGCAGGGCTTCTCCTTACTCAGCCGGGGATTTTAATCCCCGGCGAAAAGACAAGGATCGCCCATGCAGCATTACATCGCCCTCACGTGTGAAGCCCTGGCCCGCAGCATCTATGCACTGGCGGCCACCTCGCCGCATACGGTCAACGTGCGGCTGTATCGCCAGGGGTTGCACAATACGCCCCGTCTGCTGCGCGAGACCTTGCAGGAGCAGATCGACGCCATCCAGCCGGGCGAGTGCGACGCCATCCTGCTGGCTTATGGCATCTGTGGCACGTCCACCGTCGGGCTGACGGCCCGTCACACACCGCTGGTGATCCCCCGCGCGCACGACTGTATCACGCTCTATCTGGGATCGCGCCAGCGTTACGACGAAGAATTCCGCGCCCATCCCGGCACCTACTGGTACAGCCTGGACTACCTGGAACACCTCTCCAACGAGGGCCAGAGCGTCACCCTCGGCGCGGCCAACCTGGGCGTGATGGACGAGGTCTACCAGGAGTACGTCGAGAAGTACGGCCAGGAGAACGCCGACTACCTGATGGAAGTGATGGGCGAGTGGGGCAAACACTACGACCGCGCCGTGTTCATCGACATGGGCGTGGGCGATGGCAGCGCCTACGAAGCCATGACGCGCGAACAGGCTGCGCGGCGCGGCTGGCTGTTCGCGCGCAAGCAAGGCGATCATCGCCTGCTGCGGATGCTGGTCGGCGGCGACTGGCCGGAAGACGAATTCCTGGTCGTGCCGCCTGGCCATATCTTGTGCCAGAGCAGCGACGACGGTCTGGTGCGGGCAGAGCCTGCCTGAGGCGCGAGCCGCTACGGGCAGGCCGTTTCTCCGCCGAACCCCGCCGGACTCCAGGCCAGCGGCGTGTTGTTCAGGCCCAGCGCAGCCAGATCGCGCAGTTCACCCGTCCCGACGTCGTAGAGCATCACGCCGTAGGCGCTGCGAAAGGCCAGCCAGCGCCCGTCGGCGCTGAATACGGGAAAGTCCACCCCCGTCACGCGCGGATCGGCCAGATACAGCGTTGAGGTGTTGTCGGCGTTCCCGCTCAGGGGGATGATCCACAGCAGATTGTCGTCGTAGCCGCGCCAATCCTTCACTGCCGCCACGTAGCCGCTGCCATCCGGCAGCCAGTCGAAAGCCAGTGCCAGCGCCCATGTTGTGCTTAGCGGGCGCGGCATTCCTCCTGCCGCCGGAACAACGTAGAACTGGTGATTGTTGCCCGCCGGGGCGTAAACGAAGCCGATCTGCGTCCCATCCGGCGACCAGCGCGGGTAGAGCGCGCTGCCGGTGGCGAAGTCGGTCAGCCGGACCTTGTTCAGCCCATCCGCGCTGACAATCCAGATGTCTGCCTCGCGCAGCAGGGCGCTTTCTGGCACCGTCATGCCGGGGACGGCGGTGGCGTTGAGGGCCGCGCCGGGCACGCGCCGTTCAAACGACACGTAAGCCAGCCGCGTGCCGTCGGGACTCCAGGCGGGCTGGCTTTCGTCGCCGCTGACGCTGTAAAAGGTCGGCGCGCCGCCTTGTGGCGACACCCAGGCCAGATGCGCCCGTCGTTGGATTGCGCCGTCTTCCGCCAGATAGTAGCGGAACAGCAGGAAGGCGATGCGATCCCCGGCGGGCGACCAGCGCGGCGACCACGCCTCCCACGCCAGCGCGCCCGTGTTGTCGGCATAGGCCAGCAGTTCGCGCATCTCTGTGCCATCGATCCGGGCGGTGTAGAGGCGCAGTGCGCCGTCGGCGGGATCGGCCACCGTGAAGACGAAGCGGCAGCCGTCCGGCGCAAAGCTGCCGAACCACTGTCGTCCCGGTCCGAAGACCAGGTCGCGCTGCGCGCCCGTCGCCGTGTCGTAGAGGAAGAGGTTCGCGTTGTCCGGCCCATCCCCGGCCAGCAACGGCCCAGCCAGGAGCGGCGTGGGGGTCGGCGTGAGGATGGGCGCGGGTGTGGGTGGACCGTCGCCTTGCTGCGCGGCAGTCGGCGGCAGAATCAGCAGTCCGGCGACCAGAATCAACAGGCCAGCGGCGAGCGTCGGGCGCAGCAGCGGCAAACGTCGGGCAGCAGGAAGCACAAAACCCCGCCTTTCACAGGCAGCTGACGCAATGAGCGGGTTTCAACACCGACCATGTTCGCCCTGGTCGCCAGGGCTTCAAAACCCCCGGTGAAGTCCACACCGTCCGCTTTAGCGGACTGAAAATGCAGATCAAGACAACGGATGTCGGTCCACTTCAGTGAACTTTACGTCCGTAGCCGGGGAATTCATTCCCCGGCGCTCTGCCCATCGCGTCGGCTGACGGCTGAATGCTGACGGCTCTTCACGGCCCGACGATGCTTAGCGCCTCCAGCAGCAGCGGCAGATCGATGACGGCGTGCCAGTCGCCTTCTTGCGGCCCCAGGCTGGCGACGCATACCACGCGCAGGCTGCTCACCAGCGCGTCCAGCGCCACCGTCGCCAGCGGCGATTCGGCATCCAGCAGCACATAGGCGACCTGCTCCGGCGCGTCGTCCAGACGGCGGTCGGCATCGAGGCCGTGCCGATCCGCGCCGGAGGCGGGCAGCGGCAGCAGACGGCGGTACGTGATCGGCGCGGCATAGCCAGAAAGTTCCAGCGCCGCCAGCAGCAGCCCGCCGGCTTCCTGGTAGTGAATCTGTTCCACGTGGCCGATCAGCGTCACCTGCCCGTTCCAGCGCAGATCAAGCCGCTTGTGCGCAGCCCAGTCGGCGGGCCAGGGCAGGTTCGCCAGGACCGGATCGCGCGACTGGCCCCAGCCGACGCTGACGATGTGCTGCGGCGCAGGGCGGTAGCCGGTCAGGGAGAGCGCCGCCTGCGCGTCAGTGTCCAGGTCCAGGCGGAACGCGCCGCGCGGCCCGGTCGTCCTGACGCTGGTGAGCACGTGTTCTGGCCCCTGATCGCGGTCCCACAGGGCGATCCACAGCCGGTCCTGCGCCCACGCGGGCAGTCGGAAATCCGGGGCAGTTAAGTCGCCTGCAATGGCGTAAACGGATGTGGTCATGGCTATCGCTCGGCAGAGGGGATGGGCTTGAGCGGCGCTTCGGCCAGGCAGGTGTAGCGCGCGCCGTCGGGCCGCAGGTCGCTGCGCATCAGGCTCACGGACTCTGCCGTCCAGCGCGCGATCTCGCCGACGTGCGTCGCCTCGATCAGGCGGCCCAGGGCCTTCACGTCGGCGCTGCCGGCTTCCTGCCGCACGCGGCCCAGCGTCAGGTGTGGACTGAAAGGCCGCCCTTCTCGCGCGAAGCCCAGCGTTTCCGTCGCCGCTTCCATCGCCGCTGCCAGCGCCGCCAGCGCGTCGAGGTCGCCGCCCAGCCCGATCCACACCACGCGCGGGCGGGCCAGGTTAGGAAAACAGCCCAGGCCGGTCGCGTGCAGGTGGAGTGGGGCGTATCCGCTGGCAGCCTGCTGCATGGCCGCCGTGATCGCCGGTTGTTTGGCGGCGGGCGTCTCGCCCAGGAACTTCAGGGTCAGGTGAATACCTTCCGGGCGCGTCCAACGAACGGTTTCTCTGGGCGCGCGTCCACGCAGGCGATCCTGCATCGCCTGGAGCGCGGCCAGCACGTCATGGGGCAGTTCCAGGGCGATAAAAAGGCGAAGAGTGTCGGTCATCGGCGTCACTTTCGGCGGTCAGTCGTCAGCTTTCAGCCCGGAGGGCTTGCCCTTCTCGCCTCAGAGTGTACTCCGGGGCGGTCCTTTCCCCAAATCTCCGGCGTCGAAACCCTGCATGGCGGGTCGGGCTGTGGGCAGCCTCATGCCGGGAGCAGGCGCAGGGTGGCGATCTCGTAGGGCCTGAGGAACAGGCGCACGCGGTCGCCCTCCACCGCCAGGGTTTCGCCGTCCTCTTCCAGCAGGTTCGTGTGCCGCGCGCCCGCCAGCGCAAAACCCGCCGTCAGCGTGACCGGCCCGCGTCGCCGCTGACTCTCGTACAGCCGCACGATCAGGCCGTTGCCGTCCTCGGCGCGTTTGATCGTCTCGATCACGACGTTGGGCTGATCTGCCGACAATAGGGCCGCCAGTGCCAGCGCCGAGGGGGTTCTGCCACCGCTCCGGCAGACGAGCACAGGATCGTTGAAGGCGTAGGCTGCCGCGACGGTGCGCTCGTCCCAGCCGCCCGTGTGCGGCAGCAGACTGTAGGCGAAGCGGTGCTCGCCCCGGTCGGCGTCGGGATCGGGTTCAGTGGGCGAACGTAGCAGGCTCAGGCGGATGACGTTATCGCGGATGTCGTGGCCGTACTTGCAGTCGTTGATCAGGCTCACGCCGTAGCCGCCTTCGCTGAGATCGACCCACTTCTGCGCGCAGGTCTCAAAGCGCGCCCAGTCCCAACGGGTGTTGCGGTGCGTGGCCCGCTGCACATTGCCCCACTGAATTTCGTAAGTGGCTTGCGGAGAAAGCACGTCCACCGGAAAAGCCACCTTGAGCAGCACGTGGCGCTCCTGCCAGTCGATGTGTGTATCGAAGTCCAGGCGGGCGCTGTTGCAGGCCAGCGCGACGCGCTGCACGATCTCGCTGTGCAGGATGCGCCGCCGGATTTCTAGCGTGGCGCGCAGCGGCCCGGCCTCGACCACCCGGATCGCGGCGGCGGGGTCGGCGAGCCACATCCGGTCGTCGTAGAACACGTCGATGTCCCAGGCATCCCAGTTGAGCGGGCGGTCCTCGAACGCCTGGAACTGGTTCGCCAGCGCGCCTGGCGGCAGCACGTCACGCGCGGCGCTTTTGTCGTAGAGGCGCGTGATGTCGCCGGCGGTGTTGAACTCGACGCGCAGGCAGGCGTTTTCGAGCAGAGACGGCGTGGCCCTGATCCCATCATCCGGTAGGGGCGCAACATGTTGCGCCCCTACGAGATGCGTCGGCACGTCGGCCAGGATCAACGGTGTAGCGCTGTAGGGCGGCAGCGCGCCGGGCAGAATCCACGCGCCGCCCTCGGCAGGCTGCATCGGGACGGGCACGCCGTCTGGCCGCTGCAAGCCCTGGCCGGACGACAGATCGCCGGGGACGAACACCAGATCGTCGCGGGTGAAGCCGGTCGGGTTGACCAGCAGCAGGTCGCCGCCGACCTTCGCCCCGATAACGTCCAGCGCGGCGTCCCTAGCCTCCTCGGCCATCCGCCGGACCTCGCCGTACTGCTGTTGCGACTCGACGTACACTTCCCCGATGCTGCTGCCGGGGATGATGTCGTGGAACTGGTTCAGGCACACCAGCTCCCACGCCTGGCGGAACGTCGCGGCGGGATAGGCGTAAGTCGGGTCGAGGACCGAGGCCAGCGCCGCCGCGAATTCGGCGTCGTGCAGCAGAAATTCGCTCTTGCGGTTGGCGCGCTTGTTGCGGCTCTGCGTGGTGTAGGTGCCCCGGTGCAGTTCCAGGTAGAGTTCGCCGTTCCAGGTTGGCAGGCGATTCCCAGATTCGGCCTCCAGGCGGCGGAAGAAATCCCCCGCGCGGCCTGGCTGTACGCGCGGCGCGCCGGGCAGGGCTGCCAGCTCGCGCACGTTCTCGATCATTTCGCGCGTCGGGCCGCCGCCGCCGTCCCCATAGCCGTAAGCCATCAGCAGGCTGCGCTGCTCGTCCTTCTGCTGGAGGTTTTTCCAGGTCCCGATCACTTGCTCCGGCGTGGCGGCGGCGTTGTACGTGCTGGCGTAGACGCTGCCCGCCTCCGGCGTGGTGCTGAAGTGCGTGAGCACCCGCGTGCCGTCCAGCCCCTGCCACCAAAAGGAGTCATAGGGCAGGCGGTTGTACTGATTCCAGCCGAGCTTGATGGTGAAGAAATAGTCCATGCCCGCCTGTTTGATCAACTGCGGCAAGCTCCAGGCATAGCCGAACACGTCCGGCAGCCACAGCACAGGCGAGTCGGCGTCCGGGCCGAAGTGCTGGCGGTAGAAGGTCCGGCCCAGCAAAAACTGCCGCGCCAGCGATTCTGGCCCGGTGATGTTGCAGTCGTTTTCCACCCACGTGCCGCCGATCACCTCCCAGCGGCCCTCGGCGACGCGCTGCCGGATCGCCGCAAACAGGGCCGGGTAGTCCTGGCGCACAAAATCATAGAGCTGCGCCTGGCTCTGCGTGAAGCAGTAATCGGGGAATTGTTCCATCAGGCGGATGACGGTGTGGAAGGTGCGCCCGGCCTTGCGGCGGGTCTGGCCGAGCGTCCACAACCAGGCCACGTCGATATGGGCGTGCCCGGCGGCGGTGAGAGTCACGTCCAGGGGCGCGCCCGCCGCTGCGACGCCCACCCGCAGCGCCTCCGCCGCCGCCCCGACGCTGGCGTAGAAGGCATCCCCGAACGGCTCGCGCGTGTCGAGGATACGGAAAGCCGCGTCCAGCGCGTCCAGCAGGCGGCTTCTGGCGGGATTGTCTGCGTCGAGCGTCTTCGCCACGCCCAATGCCGCGCGCGCCGCCGCGACGAAGTCCCGCGTGGGCGCGTCGATCTGCACGACCGCGCAGGGGCGCATTAGCATTTGCGGGTGGTCATTGCCGAACGAACTGCCTGCCCAGCCGTGCAGCGCCAGCAGGTGACTGCGCCCGTCCCGACAGCGATCCGGCAGCAGGAATTCCTGGTGATGGCGGTCACAGGCGGCGTAAGGCTCGCCGTCCAGGTAAGCCAGGGCTTCGGGATGGCTGAAGTCGCCCGCCACACCCAGCGGCAGGTAAAGCGCGGCAGGCAGACCAGACTCCCAGTCGGCGGGTACGTGGAATTCGGTACGCAAGACGAAGTTCAGCCCACGCACGCCCCAGTACCCTTCTGGCCCGACCGTCTCCCAGCCGGAATCGTCCACCGCCGGGCCGACAGGCGGCGCGTCTAGCGGACTGGACAGCCGCAGCAGGCGAAACGGGGCCAGCGGCTGGCGGCGGCGGTAGACGAGCGGCTCGATCAGGGCCAGCCGCTGCGCGATCTTCTGGACGGTCCAACGCAGTTGGTGCACGACGACACTCCTTGTGATGCAGACAACGATCCCTCACCGTATGGGCCGCAAATGTACCCCGAATTGCGCGCGGGCTAAAGATGCAACACGGGTTGCACAGACACGACATGCCGTGTCTCTACCCCACCGATTTTCTCGAATCTGCCCACCTGCAATCGCCCTGTTAAAGACGCTTCCCCTGCGTCCCCGCCCGCAAATGCGCTTACAATGAGGGTGAAAGTCAAGTATTCAGGAGGACAGGCTATGAGGATAAGGATTTGCCTGGTCTGGTTCGCGGCCCTGTGCCTGGCCCTGACGGGAACGGCTGTCGCCCAGGGACCGGAAGGCTGGCAGCCGACTTATCTCGACGAGCCGGGCGTCTGCGACGGCACGATCTGCGGGCCATCCGGCGCGGTGATCTTCGATACCTTTCCCACTATTGCAGAAATCGACTGGGACGCTTTTCCGACCAACCCGCGCCGCCCCTATGAACCGGCCCCCGGCGGGCGCGTCTGGTATGTTGCGCCGGGCGGAAATGACGCCGCCGACGGCACGGCAGAAGCGCCCTTCGGCACGCTGGACCGCGCCGTCGAACTGGCCCACAGCGGCGACGTAATCCTGCTGGCGGATGGGGAATATCCGGTCGGGCTGCGCGACGACACGATCTACCTCGATACCCCCGGCGTCACGCTGGCGGCGGAGCACATCGGCGGCGCGGTGCTGGTGCCGCGCGACCCGGAATGGGCCTGGCTGTCTGGCATCACGGCGCGCGCCGACGACCTGGTGATCGACGGGCTGGTGATTCGCGGCTTCACGCGCGGCTATGGCGTCTACTTCGGACGCCTGGACTCGCCGCAGCGCAACCTGGTGTTGCGCCATCTGCGCATCGAAAACACAAGCGATGGCATCCGCTCGGTCATCCCCGATTCGGGCGTGCCCAACTCGCAGCCGGTGATCGCAGGGCTGCTGCTCTACGACGTGGCCCTGCGCGACGTGGAGGTCGTGGGCTTCAACTGTGGCGAAGGGCCATGCAACGACGTGCGCATCGAGGCGCTGTCGGTGATCATGCCGGGGACGGGCGCAGGCTCCGGCGCGGACGCGGTCGCATTCGAGAGCGGCGACAACGTGGTGATCCTGAACGCCGACGTGAGCGGCGCGGCAGCAGATGGCATCGACCTCAAGGTGACGCGGGCCGCCGTCGCCAACGTCATCGTCCATGACCTGGGGCGCAACGGCATCAAGCTGTGGTACAGCGGCGACATCATCAATGCCCTGGTGTACAACACCGGCGCCGACGCCGCCATCGTCTTCCACTGGGGCGGCAACGACCGCATCCTCAACAGCGTTGTCGCTCACCACTCGCCAGACGCCTCCGCCTACGCCGGGACGGTCGCCTATGACGAGTCGGATGAGCCGGGCGCACTGGCGGTGATCAACAGCATCTTTTACCAGAACTCTGGCCCACTGTGGGTCTCTGGGGCGTTCACCTTAGACGTGCGCGCCACGCTGTTTTACGGATCGCGCAACGGGCAGGAACTGATCTGGGCACTGCCGCAGGAAGTCAGCGTCGGCGAGCAGGATCAGCCGTTCGCGGCGTTGGAGGCGGTGGGCGGCGGCTGCTGTGGCTTCGACTTCGTCGATCCGGGCTTCGTCAACCCGGACGCCGGCGATTATCACCTCGCGCCGGGCGCGTTCGCGCGGGATCGCGGCCTGGCCGACGTGGACGCCCTGCCGCCCTTCGACCTGCTGGGCCGTCTACGTGTGGCAGGCGCGGGCATCGACCTGGGGCCGTATGAGGAATAGCCAGGCGCAGGATCGTTGCATATCGAGCGAGGGACACGGCATGCCGTGTCCCTACCGGGTTACCCCAATCCTGACCGCGCGCTACTCGGTGAAATAGGTGTACGTGATCTCCACCGACTCGCCGGCAGGCACGTTCAGCTCCCAGCGCAAGACATTGTTGCCCTGGCGCTGCGGCTCGCGGCTGAAGGTGAAGTCGTAGCCGTAGCTGTTCCACTCGTCCAGCACGGTCAGCGCCACGTCCTCGGCGCTGTGGTTAGAGATCGCCAGCGTCACGTCGTGGCGATAGCGTTCGACGCGCCCGAAGCTGCCGATCACCTCAGCGCTCTCGGTGCGGCGCACGCGCACGTTGCTCAACCCGGCCACGGTCACGCTGCCCTCGCTGCCGGTTGGAGTCCACTCGATCGGGTCTTCCCCAACGTACAGGCCGTCCTGGTAGGCCCGCACCGAACCTTCCACGAACGGCACCTCGGTGCTGTTGTTGACCTTGTAGATCACGTCCACCCGCTGACCGACCCGCGCGTCCCAGACCAGCAGCCGGCGCGCGTCCAGATCGCCCGCGACCAGGTTCCAGCGCAGGGTCTCGCCCGGCCCCAGGCTCTGCGTGCCGAGCGGGTAGACGTAGGCGATTTCGACCGAACCGCCGACGCTGGTCGCGCCCTGCTCCTGCTCGTTGAAGTAACCCACGTTGGACTGGGTGATCGTCATGTTGGGCGTGTAGGAACTCCCACCGGGCATGCCCGCCACCAGGCGCAGGTCGACTCCGTCCAGCGTCAGGCCCGTGCTGAAGACGCGCGCCTCGAAGCCCATCCGTACCTGGTCTGGCGCGAGGATGGTCATGTCATAGATCGGACTCCAGCCCGCGCCGGTCGCCAGATAGTCCAGCACCACCGCCCGTTCGCCTTCCCCGGCGGCCGGCTCCCACTGCACGGCGGGCCGCCCTTCGACGGTCTGCACCCGATAACCCGGCACGCGCGCTCCGCCCTCGGTGATCACCAGCGAATCGATGATTGCCGAACCCGGCAGCACGACCTGGGCAGCCAGTCCCGCCGGAAGGGTGAATTCGTCGTGCAGGTAAGCCAGATCGCCCAGGTACAGCGCGGCCCCATCCGGCTCGGACTCGATCAGCAGCGTGCCCTGGGCCAGCGCGGCCGGCGCGAAGGCCGAGAGCAGGATCACCACCGCCAGCAGGCTAAACAGTCGAGCGCGTTTCATGGTTTTTCTCCTTCCGAAGCAGACACACGTCCCCATCCTAAAACCACTCGGCTCGCCATGCAATCCCCCGCTGGTGCCCCCATGGGCCATCCAGGCGACAACATCTCAGCGCAGAGCGAGCCATGCCGCTGGCAGCATCGAAGCGGCAAGCGTCTAAGCGAAAAGCGCAAACCCGGACGCGGAAACGCCGGCGGCACTCAAAGGAATAACGGCATTTTGCGTCATTTTGTTCCCCTCTGTGCTTTTCCCTGGCGTTCCTGGCGTCTTGGCGGTTCAGATTGTTCTCTGATGCGATTGCCCGGGGCGCCCCCGGTTGGCGCGTATAATGAGGATAGCAGCGGTCTTGAGTGAAGGGAGCGACCGATGCACACGCGCAGTCTGACGGTGATCGGGGTGGTGTTGGCCCTGCTGGCGGGAAGCAGCTCCGCCGCGCAGGGGCCGGAAGGCGCCTGGACGCCCCAGGTGGTGGACGAGCCGGGAATCTGTGATGGGGGGGTGATCTGCGGCCCAAGCGGGGCCATGACCACACCCGACTTCCCAACCGCGATCGGTATCGACTGGACGGTCTTCCCGGCCAACCCGCTC
>CAZGXI010000033.1:0-56907 GCA_964529715.1 uncultured Anaerolineae bacterium
GCGGGCTTTCCGCGCTTCAAGGGGGCGAACCGCTTCCACCGTAGGGGCGTTCAATTGAACGCCCCTACTTACGGCGACGGGTGCAAGCTGCGCTTGGAGAAGAACGGGCGAGTGGATTACATCTAGAAGATAATTTCCTGAGGCATCCTGCTTAATGTAGCTGTATCTATAGCTAAATTCCGGTTGCTGAGCCTGAATCGCCCGTGCAGTAGACACGACAAAGAAAAATAGTATTACCATGATCGCAGAATAGATTGCTGTCTTCATAGACACTTTTGTTTTCCTTTTGATGGAAGGATAGAACACAGAACAAAGGTCTGGATCGGTCAAGTCCCGAACGTTCTGCAAAAACAGGGCAGCATGATATGACGCAAGCGATCTGTCTGGCTGCCCCAGGGCACTCTTCACGCAGGACTGGTGGCTCCCGCCCTACCCTCATTGAACCTGTCCCTGCAAAAGGATAGCGCGCGCCGCCTCGTTTTTGCGGAACGTTCGGGACCTATCCTTCTTCTACTAAGGCAGGCCGCCAGTGGGAAACGGCGTCATAGTCGGTGTGGCCGTAGCTGCCTGCGGCTTCGTGAACGTCCAGGGACCGCCTTCGTGGCAGGGAATCTGCCGGAAGTAAAAGTCCAGCGGATAGACATACCAGGTGTACTGCCCGGCTGCGGGCAGCGCCTCGTAAAGGTCGATGGTCTCGTTCTGGCGCAGGTCCACCACCCGCTCGTATATACTGCCGTCGGGTCGATGGACGCGGATCAGATTACGTTCGGCGCGCGGGCCACGCCAGTTGAACGTCAACTGGCCGTCGCCGGAGACGTTGAATGAACCGTCTGTTGGCGTCAGCACCTCCCAGGTGCAGTCATAAGTCGGTTCAGCTGGTTGTGCGCTGCCCGGCACACGCAATTGCTGCCCAATGATCACCACATTGGGGTCACGCAGGCAGTTACCCGCTGCGAGATCGTCCACCGTCGTCCCGTACCGCTGCGCGATGCGGGTCAGGTTGTCGTTGATCTGAACGGTGTAGGTCAGCGACCAATCCTGGCGCGGTCGGCAGCCGGGCGTGGTCGTTGGCGTGGGGGTTTCCGCGCCGTGCAGGCCGGGGATCGATACACTCAGGTCCAGGGTGGCCGTCGGCGTCACGGTCGGTGTGGCTGACGGCGCAACGGTGGCCGTCGGCGGCTCGAAGGTCGGGGGAGGAAGCAGCGTGCGCGACGGCGTCAGGGTCGCCAACGGGGTATTAGGTGGAATCGTCTCACTCGGCGTAACGGTGGGGCTGGTCTGAGCCGTAAGCTGAACGACCATTACACCCTGCTGCGCCTGCAAATTGCACGCCATCACAGCCAGCATGGTCAGGCACAACACGATCAGGACCGCGACTCTTCTCACGGAATGAATCATCTTTAAAGTCCTCGCGCTACCCATTTGTAGAACGCCACCGCCGATCAATTCGGACCTGAGGGTGGCGTAATAAACTCGCCTACATCCGCCTCTTTCTTGCGCGCGACAAGCCGTCCATCCAGCAGGTCATAAGCCGCATCGACGTACTCGGCCACCACCGGATCATGCGAAACGACCAGGAACGCCGTGCCCTGAGCTTCCGCAATGCCCCGGAACAACGCCAACACGCGGCGAGCAGTACGTGTATCCAGACCGCTGGTCGGCTCGTCGGCCAACACAAGAGCCGGCTGCAAGGCCAACGCCCGCGCAATAGCGACCCGCTGCCGCTGTCCGCCGCTGAGTTCATCCGGCGTGTGATCGGCCCAGGCGCTCAGCCCGACGGCGGCAAGCGCGGTCCTAACACGGCGACGACGCTCCCAGAGACCCAACCCTGGCAGGCGCAACGCCAGGTCGATGTTTTCTGACGCCGTGTAGGTCGGCAGCAGCGTCGAACTTTGGAAGACGAAACCGATCTGCATGCGGCGTAGACGAGCACGCGCCGATTCGCCTGCACGTACAATGTCCAGCCCACAGACCTCGATTTCGCCGGCGGTAGGCATATCGAGCGCGCCGATCAGGTTGAGCAGTGTGGTCTTGCCACTGCCAGACGGCCCATACAGCGCGACCAACTCGCCCGCAGAAACGACTAAATCAACGCCGCGCAGTACGTGAACAGCGTTCTCGCCACCGTTGAAAACGCGCTGGACACCGCGCACCACCACACGAACCGGGCGGCGGCCCGTGCCATTACCGCTCATCGGGCCGTCCTTTCGTCTGCACGGGCACGACGCCACAACCGCCGCCGACGTGGTGGCGCATCCTGAGGAAGCATGTCTTGTAACAGCGCGCTGGTGTCATCCGGCAGATCGGCCTCAGGGCGCAACAGCACCCCCTCCGGGCGAATCTCGACCGCAATGCGTGGCGCTTCCGCCAGGTGAGAGCGCGCCATGCCTGGCAGTTGAATGCGCCCGGCGTCGTCCAGGGCAGGCGTCTCGTCGGCGGCATGGGAAAGGTCCTGGCCCAACGCGCCATCGCGCAGCGTGAGCACCCGGTCGGCATGGTGGGCAATCTCCAAGTCATGTGTAACCATCAGGATCGTCAACCCATAACGCTCACGCAGGTCGCGTAGCAGCGCCATTGCCTGCACCCCGCTGTTGCGGTCCAGAGCGCCGGTCGGCTCGTCAGCCAGCAAGAGCGGCGGATGGTTCGCCAGGGCAACGGCAATCGCCACGCGCTGCTGCTGCCCCCCTGACAGAGCCGCTGGACGCTTATGCATGTGCCCGGCTAACCCAACCGCCTCCAGCAGTTCCCGCGCCTGGCGGCTGCGCCGCCAGGGGGACATCCCCGCTAACATCATCGGCAATGTGACGTTGTGCAGCGCCGACCGGTGCGGCAACAGATTACGCTCCACCTGCTGCCATAGAAATCCCACCCGCCGCAGACGATAGTCGGCCAGAGCACGGCCCTTGAGATCAAGCAGGTTAAGGCCATCTACCACCAACTGCCCCGCTGTCGGGCGATCCAGGCCGCCCAACAGATTAAGTAACGAACTCTTGCCCGCCCCGCTCGGCCCGATAATTGCAACCCACTCTCCTTGTTCCATCTCAAAATCAATACCACGCAGAGCAACTACTTCATGCGTGCCAATGCGGTACACCTTCACCAGATTTTTGCAGTGCACATAGGCGGTCATACTTCGCGCTTATCCCTCATCCCCGGCCCCTCTACCCCCAAAAGACGGCTGAATGCTCACGGTTGACCACTTCTTTACGGACCGATCACCACATCCCCTTCGTTCACCCCACTGACAATCTCCACGCGGTCGTTCGTCCGCAGCCCGATCTGCACATCCACACGGCGTGGGCCATCTGCCGTCTGGATCACCACAAACGTCCGATTCTGAAAGGTGCGGATGGCCGCCGGCGGCAGCCACAACACATTCTGTCGCACCTGCAAGGGCATCTCGATCTCGATCAACTGCCCGGAGGCCACATTTTGCAGCGAGGCAGCCACACGGGTCGTCTGATCGGCATCGGAGGAACTGGCGGGCAGACGACGCACCACACACTGCACAGCAGTATCCGGTTGATTCATCACCTGGCACACCCCGACCAGCCCCACACTCAAGCGCTGCGCGTCGGCGATGGCAAGACTGGCGATGGCCTCCTTCGGCTCCGGCCTGCCAATGATGATCACGGTGGCATACGCAGCTACCTGCTCACCGGGTTCGATGCGCACTTCTAACACCTCGCCGTCGATAGGCGCGTAAAGCGACGAACGCGCAATCGCGGCATTCAACTGATCAATGGTCAACTGGGCCGACCGGACGGCCTGAACCTGCTCCGGGCTGCCGCCGCCCGCCCTGGCACGCTCTAAAGCCAGTTCAGCCTGGATCACGGCGTTCTCTGCCTGCTCAATCTGAATCTGGTGAGTAGCAAAACTCTGCTGCGCCGAGGCGTAAGAGATTTCGGCATTGCGCAGGGTGCTGCGCGCATTTTGAAGCTGCTGATAGGCGCTGTCCACCGTCGAGGCAGGCAGCTCCGGGTGACTGACGGCATCGTCATAAGCACGCTGAGCATCTTCCAGACCGCGCCGGGCGTTTTCCAGGCCGATGCGCGCCGTTTCGAGCGTGGTCCAGGGACTGCTCAGGCGGACATTCTCCAGGCTTAAGCGGGCGTTCGCCAAATTGATCTCGGCCTGCTGGACCGACTCTAGGCTGCCCTCCGACCCGGATTCCAGTCTGGCCTGCGCTGCCTCTAGTTGGAGCTGCGCGCTGGCAAGCTGGTTCTCCAGGTCGGTGATCTGGAAATCGGCCAAAAGTTGGCCCGCCGTCACCGTGTCGCCACGCTGAACGGCGACCCGCCGCACCGTGCCGGACACCTCGAAAGAGAGGGCCATCTGATCACGGGGCTGCCAGCGCCCAGAAAACTGCATGATCTCCTGCACATCGCCGCGCTGGACCACGTAGGTCGGCGGGGCGGCGGCAGGCGCCGTCGGAACCGGCGTCGAGGTAGGCGCAGTGGAGACTCCCTGGCCGTTTCCCCCGCCACAGGCAACCACAAGCAGAGCACACAGCGTCAGAATCAACAGGCGCATCGACAGACGTTGCATCAGGACTCCCGTAAAAACAGTCAACGCCTGGCTGTCCTAGACAACCATGAACCGCCGACTGTCCGACTCACATATCTCCCAACCGCACAAGCGCCGCCAGGCTCTCACGGCCCACAAACAGAGTCATGCTCAGCGTGACAACGAACATGACGACCGCAAACATGATGTATACCGCCGCAATATCGTTCCAGGCAACGCGCACGAGATAGGGCGGCAGGCCACCGCTAAAATCCAGCAGCGGCAAAAAGAGCAGCGTCGTCGCCAGACCGATCCCCGTGCCGGCCAGAATGCCATTCCCGGCGACCAGGCCCTGCACTAGGATCAGATAGGTTCCCACCGGGCGTCCGCCCAGGCCCATCGCACGCAACGCACCCAACTGGGTTGCCTGGGCGCGAAACGATGCCGCTCCCTGCACCACCGCCCCCACCAGCGTCAGCGCCACCGAGGCGACGAAACCCACTGAGAGAAAGCCCAGCACGCCCCGCCGCAGCGGAGCCGCTTGTGCCTCGCGCAGGGCACTGGCCGGATCAAGCCAGCGGACCACCGGATAGCCCAGTTCGGCGGCGTCCCGTTCCACCGCTGCCAGATCCGCCCCCGGTTCGAGACCGATCCAAAGGTTGTGCGGCAGTTCTGTCCCCACTGCTTCAAAAATGGGATCGATGCTCATCACCAAAAAGAACCCTTCGTTCGGGTTCAGGGTGGGAAAATAGTCCAGCACGCCCAGGATCGGCACGTCCATGTCGTACCACTGGTTCAGCGCCAACACCTGCACCCGAAGCACCTGGTTGACCCGCAGGTTATAGTCCTGGGCCGTTTTGGCGCTGATCAAGGCACCTGTGCGGTTGCCTGCCAGCCGGTTGAACAGATCGGCGACCGGCTCGTCGGCGTAGTCGGCGCGGAAGTGCGTCACAGCGGCAATGGCGGCGCGATCCACACCCAGGATTGTTCCCTGAAGCCGCTGCCCGGCCAACGAAATTTGGGCCGTGTAACGCCCGGCGCGCGAGACATCCCGTACCCCCTCGACCGTCAACAGGTCGGTGGCAGGCAGGGTGTTATAGCCGGTGACAGTGTACGACACCTGACCGCTGGCGTTAGTGCCACTTTGTTCGGTCTGTTCCTCGGCGGCAGTGATCGCCACCACATCTGCGCCGATACGATAGTTGACAGCATCTTCCAGGCTGCGGTCGATGGTGCTCGCCATCGAGGCGGTGAACCCGGCCAGGCTCAGGGTAAAGCACATCATCAGCAGCGTACCCCGATAGCGCCCGGTCGAACGGGTCAGTTCGCGCAGGGCCATCAGCAAGGCCACACCCCGTCCCCAGGCCACCACCGCCGCGCCCGCCCGCAGGACGAACGGCCACAAGCGCAAAAAGAGCAGCGTCAACCCCAGGGAAAACAACGTCGGCCCAACGAAGGACAGCGGGTCGCTGAACGGATTCTCCGCCGAGGCCGCCAGCCCGCCGCGCTGCTGCAAGGTGTAAAGCACGTAGCAGGCCGGAACCAGCAACGCCAGGTCCAGGTAAGCGCGCTGCCACCACGCCTTTCCGCCACGCGCCGAGGTTTGCCGGAAACTGGTGATCGTCTGCGCGCTGCTGCGCCAGGAAAGTACCAGCCCGCTGCCCGCCGCAATCAGGCCCGTGAGCGCGCCTGCTGCTACCGCCTGCGGGGTAAAAACCACTTCCAACACTGCGCCTGCATCCGCGAAGCGCAAAAAGGATATCGTCTGTCCTACCAGCCTCACCACCGCTGGGCTGACCGCCAGACCGATCCCCAGCGCCGTGCCCGCCAGCAACAACCACATCGTGACATGGACGGCCAACAGCGCCGGGCGGCTCATGCCCCGGCTACGTAGAGTCACATCCTCTGCCTGTTGGCGACCGACCAACAACCCGGCCACCAGCGCAACGAAATACAACGCCAGCCCACCTACCGGCAGCACGATGATCACCAACTGCTGCGTGAGCTGGCTCACGTCCCGGCTGAAGGCGGTCAACCCGTCTACTGGCGACAGGTCCAGCCGAATGCCCGGCAGCGCCGCCGACACGGTGCGCTCGCCATCGGCGATGCGCGCCAGCAGCCCGTCCACCTCCGATGTGCGCAGCATCGAGCCGTCGAAAATCAGATACCAGGCCATCTCATCTATCGGGCGCTCAACGCCTTCCAGCGAGGCCCACAGGTCGTCGGGTCGCAGCAGCATCACCTGGTCGAAAAAGCGCGGCGTAAAAATCCACGCCGGATCGTTCGGATTGATGGGCCGCCACAATGCCGCCACACGCAAGGTCAGTGTGCCCAGACCGGCCTTCGCCGCCGTGAGGGTATCCCCGACCTGAAGCCCCATCGAATAGAGCATCGTTTCAGGGATCAGTGCCGGGATCGCTCCATCGTTGGCGGCGGAGTCTTCCGGTGGCCACGCTCCTGCGATGATCGCGATCTGGTCTTCTGCCCCCTCTAATGTGCTCAACGTGAACGCCCCCAGTGCGCCGCTCCCGACCAATGTCATCATCCAGGCGCCGCTGCTGGTATAGCGAACGACGTGGCTGACCGGCAGACCAAGCGTGTCTACAAATCCGCCGGTGATGGCAGCGGTGGCCGTTGTTACGTCGGCTCGGCCAATGGCCCCACTCCAGCTTCCCAGGTAGCGATAACGAAAGGCATAAGTCGGATCGGTCAGGCGCGTGGCGAGCAGGCCGGTATTCACCGCATCCACATACAGCGCCAGGCTCAGCGCCAGGGTCGAAGCCACCGTCAGCCCCACCAGCACCCAGATCACCAGGACGCGGTGCTGCCAGAGCCGCTCAAACGCGAGAAAGAACGTGTCGAATAGTCGGAACATAGCCCCAGTCAGGACGCCGGAGCCGCCCCCGGCGTCCAACGTTGATTGGCCGGATTCTACCCTGCCCCAAAACGAGAACGAAGAACAGGATCGATCCGCACCGCACAGGAAAGCACCTGCCCGACATAGCCGCTTCGATCCTCACCTGCCGCCGGATCGTAAGGCGGTATTGCTGCCGTACATTCCCGATAAGCCATGATGTTTGCCTGCGCGCGGTTCAACCCTTCTTCCAGGTTTCTATATCTAGATAAAAATCCAGGTCGTCTGCGGCGGGTGGAATGCCCGGCACATCGGGGCTTTGCGCCAGCACAACCCGAAGGCCGGGATGCTGCGCCTCAAACTCGTCGAACACAGCCTCGTTGAGGATGTCGCGCGCCCAGTCTGGCACGAGGATGGTCAGCGTCACGGCGGTTTCCTGCGCGTCGGCTTGCAGCGCCCCGCCGGAACAGATCGCCAGCAAAACAACCAGCGCAGCTAGTAATACACGGTGAGCGATTGGCATGGGGTTTTCTCCTTAGACTCAACCTTTCGTAGCCCACACCGATACTAGCTGCGCCGGGAGCAAAGTGTTTGAAGACGGTCCTTTTACATCCCAAACATCGATGCCAGACCCGGATCGACGGTCGTCGCACAGGTCATATACTGCATAAAGTACGTCTGCTCATCCTGGGACGCCGGATCATACGGCGGAATGCTCGCCACACACTCCTGGAAAGCGATAGCGTTGGTCTGCGCCGTCTCCAGTTCGGCCACCAGGTCAGCGTTCTCAAGCACGTAATGATCGAACGCGCGGTTCAACCAGAACTGGAGCAGATAGTAGCGGAACATACTTCCCTGGTCGCCGGAGCCTATCAGCGATGGAAACACCACCGTGTTAGGGTCGCTGATCAGGACGTCGAACTGGCGGTAAAAGGTGAGCGCCTCCGGGCTGACCGTCGCGGTCATGGCCGGGTCGTCCATCAGCGAGCGGCGGGCGGGCATCCCGGAGAACAATTCCGGGTGACGGGCCAGCGCGCTGATCCAGCGGTAGCAGGCGTCCGGGTTCTGTGTGCTGGCGCTGATGAAGGCCGTCCCGACGTCGTAAGAAGCTGCCGCGTACTGCGTTCCGCGCGGGTACGGGGCCGAGCGGTAGGGGTTTTCACTGTCCGTGCCGCCGCCCTGGAACCCGCCGAGAATCGACTGGGCCAGGATGGGCACATCCATGCCGCTGCTGAACGAAACACCGCCGGCCAGGTTTGCCAGCGCCTGGTAGTCGATCAGGCCGTCCTTTGCCAGATCGAGCACCTGCCGGATAGCATCCACCGTCGCCGGATCGGTGAAGTTGATCGTCGGTGGTGTGGTGCGCATATCCAACGGGACGCCGCCGTAGGCCGCAATCAGCATCAGCAGATACGTGCCCTCGCTGCTACTGGACCGGAATGGGGCCTCGTCCTCGCGTTCGGCTTTGAAGGTACGCAGGGCATTGACGAACTCATCCACCGTCCAACCGCCCTCCGGCGTGGGCAGGCCCGCATCGACAAACCGGTCGCGGTGGAAACTGAGCACCTGCGGCTGGATGATGATCGGGTAAGCCCAGGTGCGGTTATCGCGCTGAAGCTGCGCCAGCGTGTTGCCGACCACATCGTTCCGGTCGAAGGTCGGGTCGGCGTCCAGGAACGGGTCCAGGTTGAGCACGGTCGTCATGTCCACGCCCGGCACGGCGTTGTAGGGCAAATAGAAACAATCGTGCTCCGCAGCGAGTTCGTCGGGCAACAGGCTGTTCAGCGGAAGCTGGCTATCTAGGACAATTTGGCCGACTTGGGGATCGGCAGCCACAAAGTCGTCAATAACCTGATCCCACCCTCCCTGGCGGCTCGAGTCTTCGCCCAGCGAAAGCACGCCAAAACGCAAGGAAATTTCGCCCGGTTGCAACACCGCCGGGGGAACAGGCGTCGCCACAACAACGACCGTCGTCTCCCGACGGTCGGCGGCAGCCTGCAAGTTGGCGACGGCCTGCGCTTCGATCTCCTGGAGGGCCGCTCGCGCGTCCACGTCTCCGTTTTGCACGCGGTTCAACGCAATCACCAGGTAGTCGCCGTAGCGTAGTTCCGCCTGAGGCAACGCGGCAGCGAGCGCCTGGTCGGCAACGGCCTGCGCTTCCGGTGGGAGGGGAGGCCGCGCGAACGCCACCGCGTCGCCGCTTGCCTGCACCCCGACCAGACTGTACCGGGCCGGCGCCAGACCGAACATCAGGGCCGCCGCTTCGGGGCTGTGCGTCAGATATTCCGCCAGTTCATAAGCCAGGTCCGGGTACAGCGTGCCGCCGCTGACGGCAAAGCCCGTGACCGTCAACCCGGCGGTCCCGCCGGGCAGCAACGCCCCGCGCGCCTCTTCCTGATCGGACTGCAACACGTCCATCAGGCCGAAGCTGTCCATTAACCGCAGAGGTACGGCGGTATAGTCGTCATAAAACCCGACCACGCCGTCCTGTTCCAGTTCGACCCAGGTATTGATGATAGTTTCCAGCGCCGGGTCATCCAGCGACGGCAGTTCGGGCATGGTGCTGGAATCGTAGAAACCATGTCCGAGCAAACTCCTGAACAGCGGCGTGTAGCTGCCCATCGGCGCAAAGCCCGGTATGGTCACGTGGCCCTCAGCGTCGCGCTGCGCCAGTGTGCGGGCCGCATTGGCGAGATCATCGATGGTCCAGTTCGGGTCGGGGTAAGCAAGCCCGGCTTCGTCGAAAGCGGCAGGGTTGTAAATCAGGAGCGTCACGTCCACCGAGGCGGGCAGCGCCCACACGCCACCGTCCCATTGGAACGACTGCCACGCCGCCGGGATGAAGTCGGCGATGTTCAGATCGGGATCGACGGCGGTCAGCGGTGCGAGATTCAGGAAATACCCGGCGCGCGTCGCCTCCACCGAAATGTTGCCCGACGTGACCAGCAGCACGTCGGCGCGGCTGACATACGCCTGAACACCCTCCAGATAGGCGTCCAGATCAGCAGGCGAGGCGCCGGCGTATATCGATTCAAAGCTGATGTAGATCGGGGAGACCGTAACACCCGGATGGGCAGCCTCAAAGGCGTCGAAGATGTCCTCGCTGATGATGCCGCGATAGACATCCGGGATGGGAACGGTCAGGACGATCCCGCCCTGCTGCGCAGACAAGGTAGGGACGTTCATAGCGGCAGGCAGGACGATACATATCGCCGACAGCATCAGAAGCAGACCTCTGTTCGGGCGCATCTCAGCTTCCTCCTTGTGTAGCCATATTTCCTATTACGCTGCTCCAGGCGACAAGGTTGCTTGAAAGGCGATCCGGTCGTTCATGGTCCAGGATGTCACAGGCGCATTTCATATCAACGCCGATTCAATTACCGTCCAGAAATATCACCGAACGCGCATCTTCGCAGCCGGTTCGCCCTCGCCCATCCTTGATCTCTGAGGATGAAACAATCCCGCCATTCGCAAACCAGTTTATAATACAAACCGGTTTGGATCAATTGTAGAATTGCCTGCCGGACATATTCTACTGGCGAACGGCAATGAACACATTGACGAACGTCACAAATCTCCACAAAAAGCCTGAGCGCGGCGCAAAAACTGGCCTCTCGCCTTAGCGCAGAGGGCGAGCAGCGCCCCACCCTCTGCGCAGGCTTCCATGACCGTCTGTCGGCGGCGGGCTGCTAACTGCCAGAAAACAACGCACTCATGGTCGGGTCAACGGTCACGGCGCAGTCGGTATACTGCCGGTCGTAGGATTGCTCCTCTCCGGCGGCAGGGTCGAACGACGGAATGCCTGCGATGCAGCCCAGGAACGCCTGGGTGTACGTCTGAGCCGCCTCCAATTCGGTCAGCAGGTCGGCGTCTTCCAGCACGTAGCGGTCGAAGGCGCGGTTCAGCCAGAACTGGAGCAGGTAATTGCGCGGCGACAGATCGCCGCTGCCGGATACCGACGGGAACACGACCGTGTCAGGATCGCTGATCAGCGCGTCGTAGTATCGGTAGAATGCCGCCGCCTCCGGCCCTTCCGACGCGACCAGCGCCGGGTCGTTAATCTGCGAGCGGCGGGCGGGCATCCCAGAAAACAGTTCCGGGTGTTGGGCCAGGGTGCTGATCCAGCGATAGCAGGCATCGGGGTTCGGCGTGTTGGCGCTGATGTACGCCGTCCCCACGTCGTAAGAAGCTGCCGCGAACTGCGTCCCCTGCGGATAGGGCGCCAGCACATAAGGGTTAGCGATCTCGTCGCCGTCCGATCCGACGACGACCATCATGAAGCCCATGCCCGTTGACTGGGCCAGGATCGGGATGTTGCCGCCGCCCATGCTGATAGCGAACATATTGCTCGCCAGGCGGCTGTACGCGATGAGTCCTGCTCTGGCAAGGTCCAACACCTGCCGGATCGCCTCGACCACCACCGGGTCGGTGAAGTTGAGCGTCGGCGGGTCGGCGCGCAGGTCCAGCGGGATGCCGCCGTAAGCCGCCATCAACATCCGCAGATACGAGCCGCCCGGATCGGCGGGCACGAACGGGGACGTGTCGTCGTCCAGGCCGGCCTTGAGAGTGCGCAGCGCATCGACAAAGGCGTCCACCGTCCAGCCGTTTTCCGGCGTAGGCAACCCTGCCTGGGCGAACAGGTCGCGGTTAATGCTGAGCGCCTGGGGCTGAATGACGAGCGGGTAAGCCCAGGTGCGGTTATCGCGCCGGAGCAGCGCCAGCGTATTGCCGACCACGTCGTTCCGGTCGAAGGCCGGATCGGCGTCCAGGAACGGGTCGATATTCAGGACGGCGGTCAGGTCCAGGCCCGGCACGGCGTTGTAAGGCAGGTAGAAGCAGTCGTTATTCTCGGCGTAAGCGTCTGCCGAGATGCCGCCCAGCGGAATCCGGTCGTTCAGGACGATCTGTCCCACCTGGGGATCGCTGGCGACGAAGTCGCGGATCACCTGGTCCCATTGTTCCTGATTGGGTAAGGGCGTGATAAACGACAGCACGCTGAAGTTCAACGTCATTTCGCCCGGCTGGAGCACCGGCGTGGGAACAGGCGTCGCCACGACGACGGCGGTCGTGGCTTTTAGGCTGGCAGCCATTTGTAGATTAGTGGCGGCCTGCGCTTCGGCATCCTGAAGCGCGGTATGCGCGTCTACCCCGGAGCTATGCATTTGCCCCAGCGCGTTGCTGACGTAGCCACTGTAGCGCATTTCGGCCAGCGGCAGCGCGCCGGCAAGCGCCTGATCGATCACGGCCTGCTGCTCCGGCGAAAAACGAAGCGGCGCGATGACGATCCCGCTTTCTCCGGCGGGCGGCTGCACCCCGATCAGGCTGCGGCGGGCCGGAAAAGCTCCAAATAGCGCATTGGCAGCCTCGACGCTACGGCTGAGGTACTTCGCCAGGGCATACGCCTGTTCCGGGTACAACGTGCCGCTGCTGACGGCAAAGCCGTACACCTCCAGCCCGGCCACGCCGCCCGGCAGCAGCGCCCCTGCAACCGGATACTGCTCGCCTTCGGGAGTCGGGATGCCCATCAGCCCGTAGCTGTTCATGAGGCGCATGGGAACCTCGTTGATGTCGCCGTTGAACGTCTGCGTTACCACGCCTTCTGCTTCTAAGTCCACCCAGGCCGTGAGCAACCTTTCCAGCGCGGGGGTATCCAGCAGCGGCGACTCCGGCGTGGTGCTCTGATCATAGAACCCCTGGCCTGCCAGCGCGCGAAGCATCAGGGTCGTATCTCCCAGGAGACCCAGGCCGGGGACGGTCACGTTGCCGGCAGAATCGCGCCGGGCGAGCGCACGGGCGGCGCTGGCAAGATCGTCCAGCGTCCAGTTCGCATTTGGATAAGCCACCCCTGCCTGATCAAAAGCCACCGGATCGTAGATCAGCAAAGTCACGTTCACCGACGACGGCAGCGCCCACACGCCGCCGTCCCACTGGAACGACCGCCACGCCGCCGAAAAAAAGTCCTCAGCATCAAGGGATGGGTCGGTATTGGCGAGCGGCGATAAATCCAGGAAATACCCGGCGCGTGTCGCTTCCACCGAGAGATTGTCGCTGCCAACCGGCACGACGTCGGCGCGGCTGACGTAATCGGCAATATCGTCGAGATGGTCTTCCAGGTCCAAATAAGGCGGAACGGCGTATAGGGCATCGAAGCCGACGTAGACGGGTTCGACACTGACGCCGGGGTTCGCAGCCTCAAAAGCATCGAAGAAGTCGTCGCCAAACAGTCTTTGTATTATGTCCGGTAGGATAACGGTCAGGACGATGGGGTTTCCCTGAGCGTGCAACGTCAAGGCCGGACCGACGGCGATCACGGCAGTCAGCGCGGCCAGCAGGATTATCCAGGGGCTTTTTGCCTGGTGCATCTCGTGTCTCTCCTTATCCAGGGCAAACAATAACGGACAGGGGGGCATATCCCACCGCCCACGTCAAAAGATAACGCAGGCAGATTTCACCACAGCGCCAGATGGATTACTATCCAGAAATCTCAGGAAGGACACTCACGGCGTGCCGTGAGAATGGTAGGGAGGGGGTTACTCTGCCAGGCGGTAGCCGATGCCAGGCACGGTGAGGATCAGTTTGGGATCGCCGGGGTCGATCTCGATTTTCTCGCGCAGACGGCGGATGTGGACGTTGACGGCGCGCTCGCTCTCCACGTCGGCCTCGTAGCCCCACACTGCGTCGAGGATTTGCGCACGGGTGAGCACCTGGCCGGGATGCTGCGCCATATACACCAGCAAACGGAACTCGGTCGGCGTCAGGTTGATCGGCTGGTCGCCGCGCAACACCTGCCCACGTCCCCGGTCCAGCACCAGGTCGCCCACGTAGAGCTGCGCAGCGTCGCCGGTAGAAAGCTCCCCATACGCACGGCGCAGCAACGCCCGCACGCGCGAAAGCAGTTCGCGCAGGGCATAGGGCTTGGTGACGTAGTCGTCCGCGCCCATTTCCAGGCCGAGGACCTTGTCCATCTCATCCGTCTCGACAGTGAGGATCAGGATCGGCTGGCGCAGCCCGGCCTGGCGCATCTGGCGGCAGAAATCGAAACCGGAGCCATCCGGCAGCCGCACGTCCAGCACGATCAGGTGTGGGGCGTGATCGCGGGCAAACCGCACCCCCTCCTCGCCTGTTGCCTTCCAGGTGATCTGGTAACGGTCGCGGGCTAGTCCTTCCTGCAAACTGTGGGCCACCGCCGGATCGTCTTCGATCAACAGGATGTGCGCAGGCTTGTTCATGCGGCCTCCAGGGGTAGGCGCACGTCGAAGCGCGTGCCATGTCCGGGCGAAGTCTGCACGCTGACCTGGCCGCGATGTCCTTCGACAATCGCCTTGATAATCGCTAACCCTAACCCACTGCCCGGATAAGTCACCGCATTGCGTCCCCGGTGAAAACGGCTGAACAGATGCGGCAAGTCTTCCGGGGGAATGCCGATGCCGGTGTCATTGACCCAAATTTCGACCTGATCGCCGGCCTGTCGCACGCCGATGCACACCTCGCCTCCTTCGGGCGTGAACTTGATGGCGTTATCCAGCAGGTTGCCCAGGGCGCGTCGCACCTGTGCCTCGTTAACCTGCGCCAGGACCGGCGCGCCCGGCAGTTCCACACGGAACGACAGGCCGGACTGCTCGGCCCGCGAGGCGTAAAGCTGACCGCTCTCCCAGACCAGCGTAGCCAGGTCTACCGCCGTCCGCTCGGCGCTGGCCGTGCCCGACTCGATCCGTGACAGGTGCAGCAGGCCAGTGGTCATCGCCTCTAGGCGCATCACCTGGGCCAGGGCATGTTCCACGTGAGCCGCCCGTCGTTCCTGGTCGGCCTCGCTGACCGCCAGTTCCAGGTCGGCGCGCAAGGCCGTCAGAGGCGTCTTAAGTTCGTGGGCTGCGTCGGCGACAAAACGTCGCAGGGTGACGACCGTGTTCTCCACTCGACCTGCCATATGATTAAAGGAACGCGCCAGCAGGCCGAATTCGTCTCGGCGCCCCACCTCTGCCCGGACAGAAAGCTGCCCCTCGGCCATACGCCCCGTCACCCCGGCGAGTGCCAGCAGCGGCGCACTGATCTGTCGGCTGATCAGCCAGCCCACACCCGCCGCCAGCGTCACGGCGATCAAGCCTGCCCCGACCAGAGCACGCGCCACGCCATCCACCACTTCCGCGCCATATGCCGGACCTTCAGACAGTTCTACATAACCCAACTGCCGCTCTTGGGAATCGTAAACCGGGGTCTGCACGCGCTGATCGGACCGGTGCCCCAGCGACAGGTCGGCATTGAAGCCGAAGCCGTAGGGGGTCCCAGCAACCGCCAGGGTAACAGCATCCGTAGATGGGCCATCCCCGACTATTTTGACAGGCTCCACCGGCATTTCGGACTGAATGACGACACCGATCACCGGCATCGAGACGATTTTGATCGTGCTGTCCCTCGCCTCGACGCCAGTAGCAGAATCGGCGTAAGTGTACTGCACGAGGTTCTCGCTGCCGACATCCAAAAAGTCCGCCGTCTGGTAACCGCCGTAGCCTAAGGTGATCAAACGGTCCTGTTGCGGCTCGCCCGAATCGATCAGGGCATTCCCACCCATATCCAACAGGCGAACACGGCTCTGTACCAGAAAAGAAAGACCTTGCATCTGCACGCGAATGCGCTCTAGGGATGCATCGTCCGTGTACAGGAGCGTAATCACATCACCGATGGCCCTGGCATTCTCGGTCAGATGATCCAGTTCACGCACAGCATAGTAACCGCGCAGCGTGGTCAGCAGTACCACACCCAACACCAACGCCGCCAGCAGGGCGATCCCGGCAAAACTCAGCGGCAACCGCCAGCGAATCGAGTGGAGGAACATCTTCAGACCTCGTCACAACCCGGTTGTCAGTCGATGCGGTTGACTCATTGTAACGCAGGTCGATTTCACCTGGATTGCGCCCGGATTACGGTCTGGTAAGCAGCGGTCGCCGCGCTGCCTCACCGCACGAACTGAGCGTGCGTCAGCCGTTCCAGCAGCGTGTGGCGCTTTTCGCTCGGCTCGACAGGTAGGTCGGTCACAACCACGCGCCCGGCCAGGATGGTATCGCCGTCGGGCTTGCGATAGCGCCACAGATCGTGAATAGCATAGGGCCGCCCATCTACCACGCCCAGGTGCAACATCACATGGCCCGGCAGCAACAGCCATGCCCCCGCCGGGGCAGCGCATAGCTTTTCCGCACGCATGGTCGGTGAGTCGTCCGGCAAAAGCTGGACCGCTGTCATACCGACTTTGCCCTGTTGCCCGCTGTTGCGCGGTAGGCGCAGCCCGGTGGCGCCCCACACATTCATCACAAAGTGAGAACAGTCCCGCCCGGCCATGCCCAGACGCATCCCGCCCCAGGTATAGGCTTCTCCCAGCATGGAGAAGGCCTGGGTGAGCACCGTCCGCTGGGTGCAGGGCAAATACCCCTCGTGCCACAGACCCTCGTTTGCAGGCGCATATCCTTCGACCAGAATCAGCCGTCCAGCCTCATCACGCCGGGGAACACGCAGACGCAAGACAGTGTCGCTGCGCCCGGCCAGCGGCAGACGTGTACCCATCTCCGCCACCACGTGTTCCCCATCCGGCAATGCGATGCCGGACTCGGACGCCGTCGCCACGGCAAACGGTTCGGCAATCATACAGTCGCGTACCACGTCGCGGCTCGCCGCCAGCGCCACGTGATCGGCGCGCAGCCAGCCGTAGTAAATCGGCGTGACGACCAGCAGCCACCGCCCATCGGCGCTGGTGTGCAGGACCGCCACTGGCCAGCCGACATCAATACTTGTTTCCTGCCACTCGTCAAAGGAAATGTCGCCCGGCTCAGCCGTCACCAGCAGCGCCGTCGGGAAAGCACGCAGATGCGTTCGCTGCACCGTCAACCCAAAACGCACAGACACTTCGCTCGGCAATGCGTCCAGCGCTATATTCGCCCAAAGCGATTCCAGCACTGTCGCCGGGATCGGCGCGCCCGTCACATCGTAGTAAGGCCGTTTCGGTGGGGGCGCTACCAGCGCACGCACAGCGTCTGCGTCCATCACATCCGGCAGACAAAAAGGATCGGGCAGGCCGGTAAGGGCAGGGACAGCCGCATTGAACGCTGCTATCGCTGCGTCATCAAGCAACACGGCATCAGGGGCATCCAACCGGGACAGCCAAAATTCGGCGTCGAGCATGGCGGGGGTCACATTCGGAAGCAGAGTCATTCATCGGACCTTTCTATGACAGGGCAAACTGGATCAGTCTTATTGCATTTGCCGCCACTGGGTTTTATAATCTTTACGCAAAGCGACTGTAGAGAGTATCAAAAGTAGCTTTGAGGACAAAAGGCGGCGATCATGATCGAAGTAACTATTGACAGCATCCGGGTCAGCTTGATGTCCCAGTACCGTGTGGTCGTCCTCAAAGATACCCGAAGTGAGCGGTTTTTGACCATTTTTATCGGCCCCTGCGAGGCCGATGCGATCACCATCCACCTGCAAGGCGTCCCTGTGCCCCGGCCTCTGACCCATGATCTGCTCAAATCGGCGATCAACACCCTCGGTGGCGAAATTCGGCGGATCGTTATCAACGACTTGCGCGACGAAATCTTTTATGCGCAGATCGTGACCGATGTGGACGGACGCGAAGTGCTGATCGACAGTCGCCCCAGTGACGCCATCGCGCTGGCCGTGCGCGCCGGCGTGCCGATCTTCGTCGCCGAAAGTGTCATGGAACGGGCTGCCACCACCCCAGACGAAGAAATCGGCGAAGAAGAAATCGCGCCAGAAGATGTCACCGAAACCGAAAACGACGAGGAACTCAGCATCTTCCGCGATTTCGTAGACACACTGGATATGGACGACCTGGACAACAAGGACAAAGAATAGCTGGCCACCTGGCCTAGCTGTTCATGTTCGCGCCGATGCTCGACGGGGCTTCTGTTCCGGCAGAAAGGCCCCGTTTTTGCCCGTGAAACCTGAGCCTGGTGCTACGTCTGATGACCGATCACGACACTACCCGCACGCGAGATAGCGATCCCCTACGCCTGGCCCCCCACAGCGTCGAGGCGGAGGAGGCTGTGCTTGGGGCGATTCTGATGAACCCCGAATCGCTGCATGAGGTCGCCACCTTCCTGACCGCCGAGGACTTCTTTATCGTGCGGCACGGCTGGATTTACGAGGCCATCCTGCGCCTGCACGAGCGCGGCGACGCAATTGACGAGCGTACCGTCACAGAAGAACTACGCGCTCAGGGTCGCCTGGAGGAGATCGGCGGGCCAGCGTACATCGCCTATCTTTTCAACAGCACGCCGACGGCGCTGCACGCCGAAACTTACGGCCATATCGTCGAGCGGGCAGCCCTGCGGCGGCGACTGCTTGGCGCGGCGGGCGAGATCGCGCAGTTGGCCCACGACGAAGAACGCGACATCAACCACGTCATTGACCAGGCAGAAGCGACCCTGTTCACCGTCACCGAGCGGCGGCTACGCCAGGAACTCGTGCCGATGCGGATCGCTATGAGCGCCTACTTCGACCGCATCGAACGCCTGCGCGAGCACAAAGACGAGGCCCTGGGCGTTCCGACGGGCTTTTATGACCTGGACAAGCTGTTGGGCGGTCTCCAGCGCGGCGATTTGATTATCGTGGCAGGCCGTCCGGGGATGGGAAAAACCTCGATGCTGCTCACCCTGGCGCTAAATGCCGCCCGGCAGGGCGACGCGCGCATCGCCATCTTCAGCATGGAGATGAGCAACGAGCAGTTGGTGCAGCGCCTGATCGCCTCGGAGACCGGCATCAGCGCGCAGGACCTGCGCCTGGGGGATGTGGACGACGCAGAATGGGCGCGCTTCGTCCAGGCCGTCGGCTCGATGAGCAACCTGAAGATTTATTTCGACGACTCGCCTGCCATCAGCGCCATGCAGCTTCGCACCAAGTGCCGTCGCCTGTACCGCGAGTTCGGCCTGGACCTGGTGATCGTGGACTACCTGCAACTGATGTCCGCCGGAACCAACGTGGGCCGCGACACCAACCGTGTGCAGGAGATCACCTTCATCAGCCGCAGCCTTAAAGAACTGGCGCGCGAGTTGAACGTGCCGGTGCTGTCTGCCGCGCAGCTCAGCCGCGCCGTCGAGCAGCGCCAGGACAAGCGCCCGCAGCTTTCCGACCTGCGCGAGTCCGGCTGCCTGACCGGGGACAGCCTCGTGACGCTGGCCGATACCGGGGAACGGGTGCCGATCCGCCAACTAGTCGGCAAAGCCGGCTTTGCGGTGTGGGCATTGAACGAACAGACGATGAAGCTGGAACGGGCTGTCGTCAGCAATGCTTTCTCGACCGGCGTCAAGCCCGTATACCGACTGACGACCCGTCTCGGACGGTCCATCCGCGCAACCGGCAATCACAAGTTCCTTACCATTCACGGCTGGAAGCGGCTGGACGAATTGCAGGAAGGCGAGCACATTGCCTTACCAAGAGTGCTTCCATCTCCAGCCGTGCAGACGATGAGCAACGCCGAACTTGCCCTGCTCGGCCACCTGATCGGCGCTGGCTGTACCCTGCCCCGCCACACGATTCAGTATACGACGACAGAAGCGGACCTGGCTGAAATCGTCGCTTCGTTGGCGGTGGAAGTTTTCGGAGACGAAATCAGTCCGCGTATCCACAAAGAGCGACACTGGTATCAGGTTTACCTGCCAGCGACACAGCACCTCACTCATGACACCCGGAACCCTATTTCTGCGTGGCTGGACAATCTGGGCATCTTTGGCCTGCGATCGCACGAGAAATACGTGCCAGATGAAGTTTTTAAGCAACCTCAAGAGGCAATTGCACTCTTCCTGCGCCATCTGTGGGCGACGGATGGGTGCATATGGTTGAATGGCGATCACTACCCGCCTGTTTACTTCGCCTCAAGCAGTGAAAAACTGGCCCAGGATGTTCAATCGCTCCTGCTCAGACTCGGAATCAACGCGCGTCTGAAGCGAATTCCACAAGCTGACAAAGGAAGAGAGCAACATCATGTGATTATCGGTAGTAAAACCGCCCTCCAACGCTTCGCCGACGCAGTTGGGGCAGTAGGACACCCCAAAAGCCGGAACCTGGAAAAGATTGTGACTTATGTAGAAAGTCACGGAGAAAAAACCTCTGACGATGTGATCCCCTATGCCGTCTGCGAACTCTACGCTGAGCCAGCTATGCAAAGGTTGGGACAGCAACCCTACAAAAAGTCCTTCTATCAACGAAATTTAAGTCGGGAAAAGGTCGCGGCTGTCGCGGAGGCTATCCGTTCAGATGAACTTGGTCGCCTGTCAAACAGTGATGTATTTTGGGATCGTATTGCCTTGATTGTGCCTGAGAATATAGAGGAGGTTTTCGATCTGACTGTACCACAACTGCATAATTTATCCGTAAACGATATTATTTGTCATAATAGTATCGAGCAGGATGCCGACATCGTGCTGTTTCTGTATCGGGACGACGTCTACAACGAAACAACGGACCGGCCCAACGAAGCCGACATCATTGTGGCGAAGCACCGCAATGGGCCAACCGGCACGACCACCCTGCTCTTTCAAAAGGAACTCACCAAATTCGTCAACCTGCGCCGTCAGCGCGTGGATTTGAGCGATATTTAACGCCCATGACTGCACAGTTTCCCGGTTTTCCACCCGGCAAAACGCGCCTCGTCCGACTGCCTGCCGCCTTCTTCACCGACCTGCTGCCACAGATCGACGACGCAGACGAGTTGAAAATCACCCTGTTCTGCTTCTGGGCGTTGGAGCAGCGCGACGGGCACTACCGCTACCTGCGCCGCGCCGACCTCGACGTGCCGGAGTCGCCGCTGGCCGATCTGGCCCGGCGCGAAGCGGGACTGGCAAAAGCTCTTGCGCGCGGCACGCTGCTGGCTGCCGAAGTCGAGGGCGCGTCTGGGCCGGAAACATTGTATTTCCTCAACACGGCCAACGGGCGAGCCGCCGTTCGGCAGATCGCGGAAGGCCACTGGCGGCCCGGCGACGCCGATCACCCGGCGGAAGTGCTGCCGGAACGCCCCAACATCTATCGCCTGTACGAGGAAAATATCGGGCCGCTGACGCCGCTCATCGCCGACGAACTCAACGACGCCGCGCAGAATTACCCCGACACTTGGATCGCCGAGGCCATCCGCGCCGCCGTCACGCGCAATGCCCGCAACTGGCGCTATGTGCTGGCTATCCTGGAACGGTGGCGGAAGGAAGGAAAGGATGACGGATCAGGAATATCCGGACCGGGAAATGGAGTCGCTGGGCCAGATTCTGAAGCGAATCGAAGCCGCTATGTTTCCGGCAGGTATGCCGACCTCATCGAAAGCTGATGGTTCTTCCGTTGAACCCCGCCCGGCGAACGAGTCTTGTCCCGTTTGCGGCGGCTTCGGCGTGATCGGCTACGACGTGCCGCTGGACGATCCCCGTTTCGGCAAAGCCTATCCCTGCCCGACGTGTGGAGAACAACGCCGCAAAGAGCGACGCGACGTGCTGCGCCCTCTGAGCAACCTGGATGACTACGCCGATAAGACCTTTGAGAGCTTCCAGGTCGAACTGAGAGAACTGAACAAGGCGCAGCAGGAAAGTCTGGTGCACGCCTGGACGGCCTGCCGTGCATTTGCTGAGTCTCCCAACGGCTGGCTATTGCTGCAAGGCAGTTACGGCTGCGGCAAGACCCATCTTGCTGCTGCTATCGCCAATGCACGTGTCGAGGCGGGCCAGCCAACGCTGTTTATCACCGTACCTGATCTCTTGGATCACCTGCGTTCGACCTTCGCCCCAGACGCCGAGGTGGATTACGACTCGCTGTTCGAGCGGGTACGGACCATCTCCTTGCTGGTGCTAGACGACCTCGGCGCCGAAAGCCCCACCCCCTGGGCGCAGGAAAAACTCTACCAGATCGTTAACTTCCGTTACGCCCGCCGCCTGCCAACCGTGTTCACCACCAACGTCGAACTGGACCGCCTCGATCCGCGCATCGCCAGCCGGCTATCGGACATTGACGTGACCACGCGCGTAAACATCCTGGCTCCAGACTTCCGAGACCGCGAAGCGCGCGCGGGCGAAGCGACCTACCTGCGCCTTTATACAGATTTGACGTTCGAGTCCTGGGATGCGCGTCCCAATCTGCCCAAAAAGGACCGCGACAATTTGCAGCGGGCGCTAAACCAGGCACGGGCATTCGCCATGAAGCCGAGCGGCTGGCTGGTATTGACGGGCAGCTATAGCTGCGGCAAAACCCACCTGGCGGCAGCAATTGCCAACCACCGCCAGGCCAGCGGCGAGGCCGCCCTCATCGTCAATGTGCCAGACCTGCTGGATTATCTGCGCGCCACCTTTGGGCCAGAAAGCCGGGCCAGCTACGACCGGCGCTTCAACGAGCTGCGCAACGCCCCGCTGCTGGTGCTGGATCAACTGGGCGTCGAAAACCCCTCTTCGTGGGCGCGGGAGAAGTTGTTCCAACTGCTGGAACACCGTTTCCTGGCGAAGCTGCCCACCGTGATCACGACCAATCTCTCCCTGGAAGAGCTGGATCAGAAGGACCCGCGTCTCGCCAGCCGTATTCGCAACAGGTCACGGTGCATCTTCTTCGCTATCACTGCGCCGGAATATCGGGGCAAGGAAGCGCCTCCAGCCGCGCGCACGCCGCGCGCCACGTGAGCCATTCGCCCGGTTTCTTCAGCAAGGAGTCTGTTCGGTGCGGCGCTGGCTGCCGGTTATGCTGCTGCTACTGACCTACTGGCTCAGCCGGGGATGGGCGCTGGAAAGCCTGCCTTTGCACAACGACGAAGGGCTGCATCTGACACGTGCCGTCCAGGTGTGGAACCTGCATCCCTTCTGGCAGATCAATGACGGCAAGATCGTCAACCATTGGCTGATCGCGCTGTTCTACCCGCAAAACGCGCCAATTTTTGCCGGGCGGATTGCCACCGTGTTCATCGGCGCGCTCGGTCTGGCGGCAGGTTACGCGCTGGCAGGCTGGTTAGCCGGACCGACGGCAGCCTGGTTCGCCGGAATCCTGTGGCTCGGCTGCCCATATCTGTTCTTCTATGAGCGTATGGCCCTCAGCGATGCCGAGGCAGGCGCGCTGGCGCTGGCAACGTTGTGGGCCGGGGTACGCCTGGCGCAACGCGGACGCCGACGAGACGCCACCCTGACCGGTCTGGCGCTGGCAGCGGCGGTGCTGTTTAAGTTCACCGCTGCGCCGTTTGCGGCGGTGGTGGCGCTGGTGGTTGTGCTAACCGGGTGTGTGCCCTGGCGAAAACGCCTGATCAACTTGAGTATCATCGCGGCGGTGGTTCTGGCCTGCTTTGCCGTGCCGCTGATCTACCTGTACACGCGCAACGGCAACTTCGACGTGGCCCTGGGCTGGATCAACCAGCCAGGAGACCGGTTTGCCGCAACAGAAAATGCGGCACGGCTGTGGGCGCAACTCACTGACTTCGGGCCGCCGCTCTGGTCTGCGCTCATGCTGATCGGGCTGGCGGCCTTGCTCGCCGTCCGGCCCGCTCCCGCAACGGGCCTCGCCCAATTGGGGCGGTGGTCAAATGTCACGCTACTGCTGGCCAGCCTGCTGCCCGTCGCCGCGATCACGCTGCTCGGCACAGAGGCCCTGCCCCGGCATTACGTCGTCGGGTTGCCCACTGCGCTAACGCTGGCAGGCGCAGGTCTGGGAGCCATCCTCGAACGAGGAATGTCACAGCAAAGCCGGCGCGCTGCCAGCGGGGTCATCACGGCGATCCTGGCAGCGACCATGTTTCCCTTCGCATGGACGGCCTACCATGATCCGGGGGAGCTGCCGCTGCCGGCGCAGGTGCGCAGCCAGTACATCACCGATCACAGCGCGGGCTTCGGCCTGCGCGAAGCCGTGCTGAACTTTCCCCAGACCATCACCCAGTCGGACGCCCCTATCGTTGCCAGCATGTTTCCCGATAGCTGCCGCCGCGCCAACTTCTACGCCGCGCGCAGCTATACCATGCGCTGCACCGACGCACCCGGCCTACCCATCATCGAAGCGATGCTGACGGAGCGCCACGTCGTGTACGTGCTGACCGAACAACCACCCATCGGCGTAGACGTTCGCACACTGAACGCCCGTGCGACCCGCGTCGCCGGCTATCCCCGCCCCGGCGAAACAGAAGTCACGGCCTCCGTGACGCTCTGGCGGCTAGAACGCCCCTGACCTACAGCCCCCGCACAGCTTCGACCACTGCCGCCAGCAAGGCTAGAGCATCTTCTTGCGATGTTGTGGTGGCAAAAGGGGCCGCACCGACGTACTGGACATAGCGGTCGCCGACCAGGACCGCGCCGACGGTGGTGGTGATGTTGCCCATCTCCGCCTCGACAATCTCCGGCGATGTAGGCACAGTGATCGTCACCAGCACGCCCTGATCGCCGATGGACAGTGGTTCCAGGGTCAGAAGCGCGCCATCCGGCACATCTGCCTGGCGATAAAACGCCTCCGTCGAGATACACCTACGCAAAAAGCTGCCTATTGCGCCGGGCGCCAGCGACACCAAGAAAATCATCTCTTCAGCGTCCCCGCGCCGATAGCGCAGTTGGGCAATCGGCAAGGCGTTCGGCGCAACCATGCCGGCAAGAGGATCGGGTTCGCCACTGAGCGTCCACTCCCCCAGCGTGCCTGCCGCCGAGCGCAACCGCTCCATAAAGGCGTCCAGGTCGGTCCGCAGCGCCGACAGATCGCTCTGAGCAAGCGCGACCTGCATCTCGGCCCCCGAACACGGCCCTTCAGCGGGCAAAAGGCCCTCTGCCGTCCCCAACACCTCTTCCGTCTCAGGCGTTGGCGAAGCGAACCCTCCCGGCGACCCGCCGCTTGCCTGGGTGGGAAGCGGCACCGTATCCCCCGCACTGCCGCTCTCGCCAGAGGGAAGCGCCTCACCCGTCGGAGTCGGCGTAAAAAAGACCTCGTCGGTCGGCGCGGAAGTTGGCTCCGGCGTGGGCGATGGCAACTGCGCCACCGTCGGAACAACCTGTGTGCCGGGCTGGCACGCGATCAGGAGCAGCGCCAGCAAAGCCAGGCAAAACAGTCGGAAATAATGCATTTCCTCGTTCCTCCTCATCCACAGAAACAGAAAACAATTCTTCTGCGGCACATGGTACTCGCCACCCGCCAGATTGCAATTGCCCCCTGACGCCTGATATTTCAGGGGTAGAATTTTGGCCCGCGCCACGCATCGAGTACAATACAGGCGCATGGTCTGCACGTGCTCGTTGTTCCAGGGAGAGTTAACGTTATGTCATTCTTTGGAGGACGTCGTCAACAACCCGAACCCCCGCCCCAGCCACCCAAGCAGCAGCCTGCTTCGCCGCCGCCCGCCCCCCGTCAGCCCGTCGGCTTTGAGACCGTGCTCGGCTCAAACACCACCCTGACCGGCGACCTGCGCAGCAAGGCCAACATCCGCCTGGACGGGGTGTTCGAGGGCACATTGGAAATCGAAGGCAATGTTTTGGTCGGCGAGACGGCCAAGATCACGGCGGACATCAATGCGCGCAATATCTCGATTGCCGGGGCCGTGCGCGGCAATGTCAACGGCAACAAGGTGCAAATCCTGCGCACAGGCCGCGTGTGGGGCGACATCAACGCCAAAGCGATCACGACCGAGGAAGGCGCATTCATCGACGGCAAGATCAGCATGATCAGCCACGAAGCAGCGGTGCAGAGCTTTGAGCCGCCTTCGCTGCCTGCACCCGACGTGGAAGAACCGGACTTCCTGGCCGAAATCGCGGGCGCCCTCGCCGAAGCTGCGCCGGTTGAGGCAGACATGGCGGAAGAAACAGCAGAAGAAGAACCGCCGGACGAATCTACCCTGCGCCGCGATCTGCCCACCGACGAAGAAAACGCGCCGGGCTAACCGTCTGCCACCTGTCTGGTATCCCCTTCCCCCCGGCGTGAATCGTCTGGTATGGGGGAAGGGGCCACCGCGCCGTGCCTGAGGCGCTCCAACACCCAGGCCGCCGCATACCCGCTTAACAGGAATAAAAACGGGTCGGCGGGCATCCGGTAGCGGGTGGAAGGATGAAAAATCAGGTAAGCCAGGGTAATCGCCACCAGCACGGCCAGCAGGGGGCCGATCCCTTGGTGGTGATGTGCTGCCAGCGCCCACCCGACCAGCCCCAGGATCAGCAGCGGCGTGTAGGTGGCGAAGTGCACCGTGCGCGCCGCCTGGAAAGACGGCGTCTCGTAGATCATCACCGCGTCGTCTACGAACGCGCCCGTTTCGTCTACAAATTCCGGGGGCGGGACGCTGAAGGGCGTGATCTGAGGATTCCATAACGTCAGAAACTTCTGCCCGAAATGGCGCGGCCACTGGCCGGGATTCTCCAGCAGCCAGCGGATCGCCTGCTCACGATGCCAGCGAGACTGTTCCAGTTCGCCCAACCCCACCGGCATCGGTGGGTAACAATCCACCCACTGCACATCCCAACCGTTCGCCAGATAATCCGCCGCGCAGGGGTTGTTCCCCTGGTGCAGGTTGCTGCCGTCGTTGGTGCTGGTGAGCACCAGTTCCCCAAACAACCGGGAATTGCGGACGATCCAGGGTAGCATCACCAGACCCGTGACCGTGCACACAACCAAGGCTGCCAGGACTGCCCGTCGCCAGCCGATCCGCCGCAACCACCACCACGCCAGCAGAGGAAGCAACAACAGAACAACTGTCTTGGTCAGCGCGGCCAGACCGAAAGCCAACCCGGCGAACGCCGCCCAGCCTAACCCCGCACGCGACGGCCCCCTCTCAGCACGGAAGGCTGCCTCAACCCGATAGGCGCCCCATACCCCCACTGCCAACAGCAGCACGAAAATCGCTGTGTCGTTAACGCTGAGGTCCTGGAACAGCATATACGGATAAAAGGCGGTAAAGGCCGCGCCGAACAGCGCCGGAGTCGGGCCGCGCGCCGGGAACGCCTGTCGTCCAATCTGGTAAATCAGAGAGATCGTCAGCAGATCGAAACCGATCTGGACCAGCGCCACACTGATCGCGCTGCGCCCCAGGGTGCTGTAGATTGCCACCAGCGTAAAGACATACAGCGGCGGTAAGTCGGCGTCGGCCTGGCGATCTGCGAAGCGGGTGTAGCCGTGCCCACGCATAACGTTGACGGCGTACACATCATAGCCGCTGGTTTGTAAGGAGAGCGTCCCGCCAAACAGCGCCAGAAACCCCAGCCGCGCCGCCAGTGCTCCCAGCAAGATCAGCCGCAGCCAACGGCGAGCAGACCACCGCGCCAGGTGGGAAAACATCCTACGCGCCATCCTCGCTGCCTTTATCTTCCGACGGGCCAAGGAGAGCGAATAGTACCACGCCGATGGAGGCGACCACAAAGCCCCCGACCAGCCCGGCAGCCTGCCAGTAGCCCAGGAACGGGCCGTCGGTGATCCCCGGCGGGTGCGAGCCGAAGCCCAGCAGGTCGCCCAGGCCAGAGATGGCAGCAAACAGCAGCCCCGTCGCGCTCAGGCGGACTGCAACCTGCTGGGCCAGGTTATGGCGAACGCCAGGGTAGAACGTCCCCTGTACATAGAGCAGCGCACCGGCGATCAGCAACGCAAACCCGACCAGGATCACAACGATTTGCAACACACCGATCCCGGCAGTGGCATCCAGCCCGGTCACGCCGGGAAACATGCCCATAAACGCCAGGACCGCCCCCAGCGTGCCGATTGCAATGCCGACCTGTGCCATAGAAGTTATTAGCGATTAGTAATTAGCTGATGGCTATCAACCATCGACGCAAAATCCAGGGCCGACAGCCCATCGCTAACAGCCAACGGCTTAAGGGAGAGCCTGGCGCAAGATGTGCAAAAAATTGCCGCTCAGAATATCTGCCACATGTTCCGGCGCATAGCCACGCCGGGCCAGAGCGTCGCCTATCGTCCAGAGATCGGCTACCGTGTCAATCCCGGCGGGCATGGATTCCGCGCCGAAGCCGCCGTCGGCGTCTGTGCCGATCCCCACATGCGCGGCGCTGCCCGTCAACTGGCAGACATAGTCGATGATCTCCACGATCCGCTCGAATGGGACACGGCTGTTGGGATTGTCCTTGCGCCATGCCTCATCCATAAAGCGGTTATACAGCACCACACCCATCACGCCGCCGCGCTCGGCCAGACGCCGGATTTGCGTGTCGGTCAGGTTGCGGTGATGATCCCAGAATTTCGTCGGATTGCTGTGGCTGGCGATCACCGGCCCGTCATACCGGTCCAGCGCCTCCAGGCAGCCCTCTTCGGTCATGTGTGAGAGGTCCAGCACGGCGCGGTAATCCGCCAACACGTCCAGCAATTCCCGCCCCAATGCAGTCAGTGGACCGGGTCGCCCGGTGCCCCCGGCATAGCGCGTCTCCGACCACGCCGGGCCGACGATCCGCACGCCTCGCTCGTACCACTCCTCAAACTGGCGCGGCTCCAAGATCGGATCGGCCCCCTCCATTAGCAGCACCAATCCCACACGGTGATCGCGCAGGTCGCAGTCCGGTTTCCAGGTGGCGAGCACAGCATCCAGGTCTTTCTGGGTGCTGACGAGGCGGACGCGCTCGTCGGAATCGGCGAGGCGCTGGTAGTAATCCCACTGGCGCAGGGCCTGCTCGTAAGCCTGCCGGGGCGTGCTGTAGCCACAGCGTTTTTCGCCGCTGGACGACATCGGCATGTTCTCTGGCTCGACGAAGAGCGTGGCGAAGATTACCCCGACCCGGCCTAGGATCGCTTCTGGCAGGCCCATGCTCGCCAGGCCGGTTTCAGCCACGACGGCGGTGCCGGCCTCGCGGCGACGTTTTTCCCATGCGCTCGCGGCAAAATCACGTCCGTACTGGAAAGCGTTGTAGGCAATATCCTGATGCGCATCGACAACGATCACGCTGTCCTCGATCCCCTACCCGCCTGCCGCGCTAAGTTCGTCGATGCGCTGGCGGATGTAGCCAATCGCATCCATCGGGAGACCCGATCCGAAGTCCGGTGGGACGCCGTTAAAGGTCAATGTCGGTGTGCCGGTGATCTCAATATCGGGATACTGCTGCGCCAGGTCGCCCAACCCCTGATTCATCGCCTGAGCACGTTCCAGGGTTTCAGATGCATCCAGGCAGGTCTCGAAGGCTGCCGCATCCAGTCCCAGGTCGCCCGCTGCGGCCAGGAAATTCTCGCGGCTAAAGGTCTGCGCGCCGATGCGCGGCACATCTGCGTAGATGCGGTCGCTCATCTCCCAGAAGTACCCCTGATCCAGCGCACAGATCGCTGCGACAGTTCCCGCCACGTCGTACTGGCTGATAAAAGTCGGCACGTAAACAAAACTGATCCGCCCACTGCGGACATCTTCCAGCAGCAGGGGGAACGTCTCCGCGTGGAAGTCCGCACAGTGCGAGCAGACAAAGGAAGCATACTCGCGGATCGCCACCGGCGCGTCTGCCGATCCCAGGCGTGGCCAGCCTTCCTCGGTCACGCCGCGCGCGATCCCGGCATACGGCCCGTCACCGGCAGTCTGATCGGTCGGCTGGCTGCTGCCGGTCGTCAACGACTGCGTTGCCAGGATGACGACGACCACCGCCACCACTGCAACCATCACCACACCGATCAGCAGATAGATCTGCTGTTGACGCTTCGACTGCGCATTTCTCGCTGAATTAGCCACCCATTCCTCCTTAATATCAGCCCCCCGCCTGAAGCAGCGCATTGATGCGCTGGCGAATAAACTCTATTGGCCAGCCGCCCGACCGACGGCCCGGCGTATATTCTGCCGCTTCGCCATTGAACGTCAGGGTCGGCGTGCCGGTCACTTCCCCATCTGGGTAGCGCGCTGCAAGCACGGAGAACAAGTTGGTAGACGCCTCAACCCGGCGCTGGGTTTGGGCGTTGTTCATACAGGCAGAAAAAGCCGCCTCATCCAGCCCCAACTGGCGCGCCCCCTGGAGGATGCGCACTTCGCTAAACGCTGCCGACCCGAACTGCTGCTGCCAGCTAAACAGCACATCGTGCATTTCCCAGAAGGCATCCTGATCCAGTGCACAGAAAGCGGCTTTGTTCGCCGGAATCGACTGCTGCCCCAGGACGACCGGCACAAAGACAAACCGCACCTGACCGGCGCGGATTTCGTTGTTCAAAAGCTGCTGGAACTGGTTATCGTGGAAATCGGCGCAATGTGGGCAGGTAAAGGCAGAATATTCGTGGATCGTGATCGGGGCGTCCGGCGCCCCCAACTGCGGCATCCCTTCCATGCTCAGGCCGCGCGCGATCCCGGCGTACTGCGCGCCGACGTTCTCCGCGACCGGTGCCTCAACGGGCAACCCGGCCAGGACGACGAGCACCACGGCCACCACTGCTACCGCCACGATCCCGATCAAAAGATAGGTCTGCTGCTGGCGCTTGCGCTCCGTTTCACGCGCTGCCCTGCGCTGGCGAGCTTTACTTGAAGTGGACATCCAAAATCTCCTCGACGAATCTACAATGCCATTTTTACGTTGCACCTTACTGTACCGCTTGACAGGCGAAAGTTCAAAGCCCTCGGCTGTTCGATTTTTGTATAGATATAAACTACCTGTCCTATCGTGCCGCCATCGGGGCGCTAAAGCCAGGGGACAATCACGTCCGGCAGATCGGTCAGGCGGCGGATCACGGCATCCGGCGTGACGCTCACCGACAGCGGCGCAGTGAACTCCTGGTTCTCAATCCAGACGGCTTTCAGCCCGGCCTGCTGCGCCCCGTATACGTCGAAGTAGAGGCTATCGCCCACATAAGCAGCTTCGCCCGGCTGTAATTCCAGCGCCCGCAGGGCGCGGTTGAACATTTCCGCGCCGGGCTTCCACACACCTTCATCAGCGGAAAACAGCATCACCTCTAGATAAGTAGCCAATCCCCAACGTTCCAGGTCGGCCCGATGCGCTATCCCCGGCCAAACCGTGTTGCTAACCAGCCCCAACCGCAACCCCCGCGCCTGCAGCGCGGCCAGGACCTGCTGCCCACCATCCAACGGACGGACAAATGCCTGTATGGCAGCAACATGAGCCTGCACCGCGCCGTCCAACAAGCCGTCGGACAGATGCGTCTGCGGCACACCCCAGGCTGCCATCACCTCCATCAGCATATCTACCAGTGTCGGATTGACCGACCCGCCCTGCGCCACGCGGCGCCAATGCCAAGACACGATCTCGAAGTTTGTATCCAGCGCCACCTGGCGAGGCGGCAACGTATAGCCCTGCTTACTGAGAAAAGCATACACGCCTGCCGCGCCCAGGTCCTCCATCCCACGCCAACCTGCACCAGGCGGATGATAGTCCAGCAAAGTGCCGCCCATATCAAAAATCACACCGCGTAGTGGCATCTTCCCATTCCTCAGCCCTCTTGCTGCCTGTAAAAGGGTAATGATAATCTCTGTCCGACGTGCCGCAACCGAAAACATTCTACCAGACAGCGGCTGTGTCCCACCGCTTTAGCACGTTGCCCCGGCCTGATGCTATAATGCACCACGAGTTGGGAGACTGCGATGAGAGGGTAGCGATGACCACCACTGCGCGACAGGTCCAGGCCAAGGCAACCGCCGAACATCTCGCCGCCGTCTACGAGATCAACCGGGCCATCAATTCCAGCCTGGAACTCGACGATGTGATGGAAGCCGTGATGGATAAAGTCATTGAGGTCATCCGGGCACAACGCGGCTTCCTGATGCTGCGCGACGACGAAGGCAATCTGCGCGTCACAGTGGCGCGTGGCCTGAACAAAGAAGACCTGGACACGCCGGATTTCCAATATAGCACCACCATCGTCAACAAGGTGGCCCAGAGCGGCGAGCCGCTGTTAACGAACAACGCCGATCACGATCCGCGTTTTGTGGCCGGGCAGAGCATCATTGCCTTAGGGCTGCGCTCGGTGATGTGTGCGCCGATCTACTTCAAGGATCGCATGACCGGCCTGGTGTATGTAGACAACAGCCTGCGCGCGGGTATCTTCAACGAAGATGACCTGGCGCTGCTGACTTCCTTCGCCGCGACAGCAGGTATTGCCCTGGAAAATGCCCGTCTGCACCAGGTTGAAGTGCAAAATGCCCGGCGCGAAAAAGAACTGAGCATGGCACACGACATCCAGCGCAGCCTACTGCCCGCCCATCTCCCCACATTGCCCGGCTACGAGATCGCGGCTTTCTGGCGTTCGGCGCGGGAAGTAGCAGGCGATTTCTACGATGTGTTTAAACTGGGCGGTGAACGCCTGGGTACGGTTGTCGCCGATGTATCGGACAAGGGCGTGCCCGCTGCACTGTTCATGGCGGTTGCGCGCAGCCTGATTCGCGGCAGCGCCATTTCGGCCCATTCACCAGTCGAGACGATTGAGCAGGCCAACCGCCTGATCCTGGAAGACAGCGAAAGTGGGATGTTCGTCACCGTCTACTACACTCTCTTCGAGGCAGGCGGACGTGCAATCGGCATCAACGCTGGACACAACCGCCCAGTGCTTTATCGCCGCCGCGAACATCGCACAGAGCTGCTCCCGCGCGGCGGCTGGGCGCTGGGCTGGTTCGATAATATTCCGCTCGCTCCCTATCCGATCCAGTTGGAGCCGGGCGACGTGCTGTTCTTCTACACCGATGGCCTGACCGAGGCCGAAAACAGTCGGGGCGAGTTCTTCGGCGAAGACCGTCTGCTGGATATTGTGCGTAACCATGCCGGCGCCGGGTTGTCAGCGCAAGCGATCATGGCGCATATCAGCGAGGCAGTGGAGGCCTTTGTCGGAGATGCCCCCCCATTCGATGATATGACGATGGTGATCGTGCGCTATGTGGGAGACAAAGCATGAACTTCATCACCCGTCTGCTGCTCATCCTGGCCGTGATAACCCTGCTCGTTGGCGTGACGGTGCTGCTGGTCTCCCCGCAGGCGGTGATCGCGATCGCCGAGGGCTTGAACAGCGTTGATACAGCCGGTCGCGCGATTCAACTCCTGCTAGCACTGCTGATCGATCTGCTGCTGCTGGGCCTGCTCTACCAACTACTGCGCCGCGCCGTGTCGCGCGGCCTGATGGTGCGGGCGCGCGGGGCCAGAACGGAAGTCAGCATCGATTCGGTGCGGCGGCAGATCATGGCGCAGATTTCCCAGCTTCCTGACGTGCTGGACGCCCAGACCGAGGTCCGGGCCGAACGGGGCAATGCGCGAGTGACGCTGCGTGTCAGGGCCACGCCAGACATCACCGTTCCTGATAAGCAAAATGAGATCAACCGCGCGCTGCGCCAGGTGGTGGAAAAGCAGATGGGCCTGCGTCTGGCCGGCCCCCCCGTGATCCACATCGAACTCCAGACGAGCAAAGAACCACCCGAACCACCCGCCGAGGTGGCTGTGCCGCCGGTTCCCCGCCCCACACCACGCCCTCAGCCCGAACCCCCGCCTGCTCCACCAGTCGCAGAAGTCCGGCCTGCTGAACCGGAAAAATCCGCGCCGCCCATCCCCGTGGCCGTCGCGCCCGAACCCGCGCCCGGCCCACATCTGGTCGCCCTGGAACCTGCCGACGAAGACGAGGAAACCGGCATCTCTCCGGCGGCGCCAGCAGTTCCCGGCTGGCGCGACGACGCATTGGACGGATCGACGATGCGCCTCGACGAGGCGCGAACGCCATTCGACCAGTCCTGAAGCTGCCGGCGATGGGGAGCACGCGCCCGGACATTTTGTGATATACTCCAACAGGGTTTCAGCAAGCTAGCTCCCCAGGTTGGGCGATGACCACCATAACCGAGGCAGAGGGTGGCCAGCAAACCACGTCGGGCGATCTTCAGGCGACGCCGCCGGGATCGGCAACTTCGACTCCGCCCAACGGCGGCGATGAGGCCCGCACGCCGCAAATCGAAGCGCGCGGCTGGCCATATCTGTCCGGCGCACTCCTGGACAGCGGGTGGCAGCAGGCCGTCAACATCGGTCCATCGATGATGGGCCGCCAGGTAGCCTATGCGCTATCGGCCAGTCTGCAACATACCGACGAGACTGCCCCTTCTGCGCCTTCGCCTGACATCCAGAACACCCTAACCGTGCGGGAAACGGCCATGCTGGCCCTGGCCGCGCTGGCCGAGAATATCTCTGCCCAACAGCGAACCACCCTGCTGGAGGACGTGCGCACCCTACGCCATCCGGCACTGCGGGCGCGAGCACTGTTGCTGCTGGCTCCACATCTACCTGCCGAAGTCCGGCGACGTGTGCTGCGCGAATCATGGGAGGCGCTGAGCCGGCTTCCCGAAGCCACAGAGCGGGTGCGCCTGTTGCGGCTGTTACTGCCCATGTTGCGCGCCGCCGCCGAAGGCGAGCTGCCCAGCGGTGTCGTTGCTGAGACGCTCGACCTGGCAAGCAGCATCCCAAACCCTGAGGCACGTCTGCGCAGCCTAACCGCGCTGCTGCCCTTTTTGCCGCCGACGGTCCGCATTGGTATCCTGCTCGCCATTCTAGATACCATCGCTGCGCTAAATCAGCCGGATAGCCAGGCCGGCACCCTGATTGCCCTGGCCCCGTATCTGCTCGGCGAAGTCCATCACCGCGCGCTGACTGTCGCCTCGCGCATCAAGGAACCCGCTGCGCGCGCACGCACCCTTACGGCCCTGGCACGCTACCTGCCCGCCGCCCTCCAGCCGCGCCTGCGCGCCGCCGCGCTGGAAGCCATTGCGACCATCAGCAGCGAGGAAGAACGCGCCGAGGCGTTGGCTATCTTTGCTCCGCATCTGGAAGAAATGCCCCAGGGTGAAGAGGCGCTGCCCGTACTGCTGGAACGCGCGCTCGCCATTGCCATCAACATGACCCGGCGCGACGCCCAGGCCAGGGCACTCGTCGGCTTGCAGGCTCGTCTGCCGCGCAACCTGCAAGGCGAAGCCCTGGCTGCCGTGAACGCCATTCCCGACGAACATGTGCGCGCCCAACTGCTGGCCGAACTGGCCCCCTCTCTGCCGCCAGACCTGGCCGTCGCCGCCCTGGCCGTCGCCCACGACATCCGCCAGCGAGATGCGCGCTTCCTCGCGCTGGCGGCCCTGGCGAAAAACATGCCCCCCAAAGCGGCAGAGCGCACCTGGCTGGACGCCCTGGCCGTCGCGCTGGCATTGCCGCGTCAATTGGAGCGCGTGCTGGCCCTGGCGCAGTTGATCCCCAACCTGCCCAACGATCTACGCTACCGCGCGATCAGCAGCGCCCTCACCGCTGCCCGTTCGATCCCAAAAGAGAGCGCCCGCGTGCGCGCCCTGGCTGCACTGGCGCCGTTTCTGGAAGGCCAATTGTTGGCCGACGCCATTGCCGACGCTTACACGCTGACCAACCCGCTGGAACGAGTCAGCGCGCTGACGGCGTTGGCCCCCTACTTGCCAGAGGGCGATCCCCAGCTTCAAATGCTCAAGGCCACGCTGCAAGGCATCCGGGAGATCTCGGTGGAATACCGCCGCGCGCGCGCGCTGGTCAATCTGGCCCCGGAGCTGCCACCAGACCTCATCGACGAAGCCGCCAGCATCGCGTTGGAGATCGAGGACCCCTACGACCGCGCAACCACGCTGATTGCCCTGCTCCAACGGCTAGAAGGCGAAGCGCACACAACCATCGCCGAACAGGCAGCGCGTGCTGCCAGTGAGATCATGGATAACTACGACCGCGCCAGCGCCCTGGCTTCGCTGTGGACGCTGGCTGCGCCGGCGCGACGGCAGACCATCCTCCGCGAGGTGCTAACCGCCGTGCGCGAGATCGAGGATGACTACGACCGGGCCAGCGGAGTCGCAGTGCTGGCCCCCTTGCTGGCCCTGGACCATGCACCGCTGGCCCTGCCGCAAGAATCCCAGGTGTTACGTGAAACCGTGCTGGCTGTTTGCCAGATTGAATCGAGCGTGGAACGGGCCGAAGCCCTGGCCGCCCTGGTCCCCTACTGGATCAACATCCAACCCACCTCGGCAGCCTATGCCTTGTGGTGTGAAGTGCTTCCTCTCCTAAGCCGCCGCCCGGTTGCGCACGTGCTCAGCGACCTGGCCGCGCTCACGCCGGTGCTGCGCGAAGTCGGGGGCGACGCGGCGCTGCGCGAAGCCACCCAGGCCATCGTCATGGCCCGCCAGTGGTGACATCGCCTGACCGCTCGACAACAACAGTCAGCCCTGCGGGGTCTTATCGGGTGATAATTGGGGCATGGGGCGCGGAATTTCCACCGTCTGCAAAATTTCGTCGATGACCGCCGCCGTGCGCTTGCTATACAGCCACACCATCCCCGGCTTGACATCGACCGAGCAGATGACCGCCAGCGACACCAGGTAAGGCCGCCCGAATTCGATAATGTAGACGCCGCTGTGTTCGCCCTCAAAGTAGGTGGAATGGAAGCGGCTCTCGTCCAGCACGGTCGCCAACGATTTGGTCGCGTCGTGGTCGATTGCCAGCGCCCGCGTCAGCAGCAACAGGTCATAATCTTCCAGCGTGCCCGCCGCCCCGACCATGTTGCCGTCCACATCTACCAGGCCAACGAAGTTCGCCTTCACGTGGCTACGCAGGCGGTTCAACTCCACCGTGATGCGCTTGAACTGCTGTCGCCCCAGGATCAGCGCGGCGGCACGCGTGCCGGGGTTCAGACGGCGTTCGCGGTCGCGGGCTGCATGGCGCTTGGGTTGCTCGGTTGGGGTCTGCTGCACCTGTGCAGCGCGCTTGTTTTCCAACTCGCGCTCGATCTGCATCAGCATGAATTCGAGATTGATCGGCTTGTAGAGGTAATCGACCGCCCCCAGGCGGAACGCTGCCACCGCCGACTTGGCCGAAAGATCATCGTCGATCATCATGACGGACACCCCCGAACGCAACCCGCCGACCACCGCCAGCAGGTCCATGCCGCTCAGGTCCGGCAGTTCGGCCTCGGTGACGATCAGCGAGAATTCGGTGAGCAAAATCTCGCTGAGCGCCTCCTCGAATGTGCTGGCCTGGCTGGTCAGGTAGCCGCCCGCATGTTCCAATGTTTCGACCATTGACTCGCGCAGTTCATCGTCTTTGGCAACGACGAGGATGCGGTCACGACGCTTGGGATCCTGAGTGGTCATGGTTTCCCTCAACCGGCAGATCGACCGGGGCAAATGTTTGCAGCAGAGCTGCCACGTCGAACACGAAAAGCGGTTTCTGGTCCGCCACCGCCATACCTCGGATATACGGGCCGCTTCGCGCCAGCCGGGTCAGGCTGTCGGTAGACAGGGACATCACCTCAGACACGTCGTCCACCACCAGACCGGCAACCTGATTGGCCCCCCGGACGACGACAAACAACGTTGCCAGGGTCAGCGGTCCGGCCTCCTGGCCCAAACACAGGCGCAGGTCCAGGATGGGAATAAGGCTTCCGTGCCGGTTGACCACGCCCCGCACTTCGGGCGGGGATTCCGGCAGCGGGATCATCTGCACCAGGGCCGACACTTCCAAAATGTCGGCCACCGGTATGGCGTAGCGGTGTTCCCCCACCACACAGATCATCACCGGCAGCGTGTCGGACACAGCTAATCTTCCGCCGAGGAGTCGGTTTCATCTTGGAAGTCTACCGCCTGAACTTTACGCAGCGGGGTCAGCCACATCGTCAGCACAATGACCGGCGGGTCTTCCTCACGCAACGAGATGTCGTCCACCAGGTCGCCCATTTTGGCCCGCAGGGCCACGACGACGTTATTGGCCGCCACCCGCACCAGCCAGGGCGCTGCGCAGGAAATTTGAATGCCGGTGCGGTTGCCGTTCTGGACGCCACTATAGCTCAATTCGTGAGGTACCCCCGTCTTCAGAACCAGTTCAGCCAGGGCCGCTGCCGCCCCGGCCAGTTGTGCCCGAAAAGCGGGGGCGAATCCCAACAATCCTGCTGCCCGACGCGCCGTGTCGCGGGCAATCATGATGTCCATGCTATCTTCCACTGCCACGGCCAGGATCGGTGGAATGATGATGTAACCTTCGCTGCCCATCAGGGCTTCCCTTCGTGTGCGCGCCCTATTCCAAAACGCCCAATTCCTGTAGCGTGCTGATCAGGTGTTCGGACGCAAAAATATCCTTCGGAATGTAATCGTCGGCCCCAGCATGCAGGCCAGACATGGTTGCCTTGGCGCTGGTCTTCTCCGTCAGCATGATCACCGGGATGTCTTGAGTGGTTGGATTGCGCTTCAAGCGGCGACACACCTGAAAGCCATCCATACTCGGCAGTTTCACATCCAGGACGATCAGCGCGGGCGGGTTTTCCAGCGCCTCGCGGATGCCATCCGGCCCATCGTAAGCAATGCGGACTTTCAACCCCACGCTCTCCAGGGTCTCCTTGATCTGGGCCGCCTGTGTGCGGCTGTCTTCTACCAATAGTACTTCAAGAGCCATCTCCGTACTCCTTGCATTCGTTGTTTTGCCGTTAGAGTGTGATTTGAATGTCTCAACCGGCGCTCACGTTACTTCTGTCCCTTCCCCAGATCGGCAGGGGTTATAAATATAATACGCGCATTCTGTCAGAAGGGACAAGTTATAGTTCGGTTATAGCAAATCCAGAATAGTCGGGGCGATCCGGTCTAGCGGAACGATTTGTTCGGCTGCGCCGCGCTCGACCGCCGCGCCGGGCATCCCGTACACCAGGCATGTCTGCCGATCCTGCACCAACGTCCGCGCCCCGCGCTGGCGCATCGCCAGCAGGCCGCGCGCGCCGTCGGCCCCCATGCCTGTCAGGAGAATCCCCAGCGCCCGCGCGCCGAAGTTTTGGGCCAGCGACTCGAACAACACGTCTACCGACGGCTGATACGCACTGTCCAAGCGATCTGTCAGCAGCGTGACGCGCACCCCGTTCCCGGCGCGTTGGAGTGTGAGATGTGCGCCGCTTCCGGCGACCACGACCTCGCCGGGACGCACGACCTGTCCCTGCTGCGCCTCCATCACCCGCAGCGGCGTGCAGGTGTCCAACCAGCGAACCATGCCATCCACAAAACCCTCGGCCATATGCTGCACGACGGCAATCGGCGCGCTCAGCCCGGCGGGAAGAGCGCCCAGGATAACCCGCAACGCCATCGGCCCCCCGGCACTGGCCCCAATGGCGATCACCTGAGGGCGCATATTGACGACTGGCGGCGCCGCTTCGTGCAGGGCGGTGGCAGCAGAGGGTAGCTGGCCCGTCTGCCCCCAGCGCCGCACCAGGCTGACCTTTGCCATCGCCCGCAGCGTGGTGAGGAACTGGTCACGGCGCACCGGGAAGTCCGGCTGGTCACGGCTGGGAGGCGTTTCTACCACCGCCAGCGCCCCAGCCTGAAGCGCCAGAAAAGCCAGGTCCACCTCACTGCGGCGCAGCCGTGAGGTAACGATCACAATCGGCAACGGCATCTGCTGCATCAAATGGCGTGTGGCGGCCAGGCCGTCCAGACGCGGCATCAACACATCCATGCTGATCACGTTTGGCTGGAGGCGGGCCGCCAGTGCAATTGCCTCCTGTCCGTCGTGGGCCTCACCGACGACGACCATATCGCTGGTTTCGGCGATCAGTGCCGTCAGGTGATGGCGCACGGTCGCACTGTCGTCCACAATCAAGACACGAAGAGGCGCTTCGCTCATGGGCGTCAGACCATCTGCTCGATCATCTGCAACAGTTCGTCCTGGTCAAAGCGCGTCTTGACGAGATAAGCGTCCGCGCCGGCGCGGTAGCCGCGCTCGCGGTCGGCAGATGAATCGCGCGATGTGACCAGAATCACCGGAATATGTCGCCAGCGAGCATCCTCCTTGACCCGCTGGGTCAGTTCAAAGCCGTCCATGTTGGGCATTTCCACGTCGGTGACGATGATGTGGCAGGGTTCCTCGATCAGGGCGCGCAGGGCCTCTTCGCCGTCGGTCGCCGTGCGCACATGATACCCGGCAGCCTCCAGGATATTCTTTTCCAGGGTGCGGGTCGTGAGCGAGTCGTCCACGATAAGGATGTGCGGCAGCGGCGGACGCTCTTCAGCGGGGATAGGCGTCCGAGCAACGGCATTTGGCGGCTCCAACGGGCCACCACGCCGCGCGCTTTTGATTAGATCGCTGGTATTGAGCACGATCACCACCTCGCCCGTGCCCAGCAGCGCCGCCCCGGCCACGTTGCGCACGCGGCTGAGTTCTGTCCCCAGCGCCTTCAGCACCAACTCCTGCTCGTTAAGCAGTTCGTCCACGACGAACGCCACCGCCCGCTCAGTAGAGCGCAGTACCAGGATCGGCGTCGTTTCGTCCAGAGCGCCGCGCGGCCCGGACCGCTCCAACACGTCTGCCAGATGGATCAGCGGCGTGGGACGGTTCGAGACCCGGATCATCGGGCGGTTATCGACGAAGAACACCTCGTTCTCGCCCAGGGCCGAGATGCGCGCGACGGCAGTCAGCGGAACGGCGTAGACCTCGGCACCGATGCGCACCAGCAGGCAGTGAATGCGCGTGAGGGAAATCGGCACCACCATATGGAAGATCGCGCCCTGGCCGGGCGTGTTTTCTAACCAGATGCGCCCGCGCAGCCCTTCAATGCGCTGCTGCACCACATCCAGCCCGACCCCGCGCCCGGAGATGGTCGTCACCTGGCTGGCGGTGGAAAAATGCGGCACAAAGATCAGGGCGGCGGCTTCGTCGGGCGACAGCGTCTCCGCTTCCGTCGCGCCGATGATCCCAGCCTCCAAAGCGCGCTGGCGAACCAGGTCGGGGTCAATACCGCGTCCGTCGTCACCAACGGAAACCTGAATATCGTTGCCGCGCGAGGTCACGCTGAGCGTAATCGTGCCTTTGGGCAGCTTTCCGGCAGCCACGCGCGTGGCAGGCAACTCGATGCCATGATCGACAGCGTTGCGCAACAGGTGCATCAGGGGGTCTTTAAGCGCCTCCAGGACGTGCTTGTCCAGCTCGACTCCGGCCCCCTGAATAACCAGTTCCACCTCCTTGCCGCTGTCGCGGGCCAAGTCGCGCACCATCCGTTGAAACGGCCCCAGAATCGTATCGAAAGGCAACATCCGCACGGCGGCAATGTCGGCCTGGAGCTTATCGGCCAGGGTCGCCAGATACAAGGTGTCCTGCGCGAGAGCGCGGTTGAGCGCCGTCAGGTCACGCCGGGACTGGGACATGTAGTGCTGCGTGGCGTCTAAAAACTCCATCAGGTCGGCCATATCGCCACTGCCGTTGACGCTGCCGCGCAGTCGGCGCACGGTACGGATATAGGCCGAGCGGGCCTTACGCCAGCGTCGCTGCCAGCGATGGTGTTCCTGAAGCAGGTATTGCAGGTCACGGCGGCGCTGCTCGCTGTGCATTCGAGCGACCAACAACTCGCTGGCCTGCCCCATCACCTCGTCCAGTTTGCTGATGCTAACACGCACGGTGTCGTCGCTGGGGCGCAGAGACGGCGGCGGCAGGGGTTCTGCCTGGGGGGTTGGATCGATGATCAGGGTTTGCCGCTTGGACCGATCCGGTGGCGGCGCCTCGCCCTCTGGCGGCGGCGCGGCGCGGGCAAAGCCACTCAACCGCTCCAACACCTGGCTCATCCCGTCTGGGTCCGCTTCTCCGCCATCAGAAAAACTCTGGATTAGGTCCAGGCCGTCGTACAACGTATCACAGATTTCCGGAGTCAGGTCCACTTGGCCGGCCAGCATCAGGTCGAACACATCTTCCATCCGATGCGCCAACGCCTCGATGGTTTTCAGCCCGACAGTGCGGGCCGCGCCTTTAAGGCTATGTGCAATGCGCGACACTTCCCGCAGATGGGTCTGACGCTCGCCCTCCGGCGCCACCTCCATTTGGAGCAGCAACTGGTTGAGCGTACCCAGGTATTCGGTCGCTTCAACCCAAAAAATCTCCAACAGATGATCAGCTGGATCGGCCACAGCAACCCTCGTTCGGTGCGATGAGGCTACAGGCGATAGCGATTCAGGGTTTCACTCAGATAGTCGGCCACGCTTTGCAACTTTTGCACATTGCGCTCCACCTGCATGGTGCTGCTAGCCGCCTCAGCGGTGGCCTCTTTGATCGTGCGCATGGCGCTGGTCAACTGGTCCATGCCGACAGCCTGCTGACGGGTGCTGGCCGCAATCTGCACCGCCGCCAGGGCATTGTCCTCAATCGTGCGGGCCAATTCCCGGATCGCTTTGCCGGCCCGGTCCACCAGGCTGACGCCGTGATCGACGCCTTTGGTGCCTTCTTCCGTCACCATGACGGCGGAATTGGTAGCGCGTTGAATTTCGCTGAGGATGTCGCGCACCTGCGAGGTGGCTTCGCGGCTTTGCTCGGCCAGACTGCGCACTTCCATCGCCACGACGGCAAACCCTTTGCCCTCTTCCCCAGCGCGAGCCGCCTCGACGCTGGCGTTGAGCGCCAGCATCTTCGATTGGTCGGCGATGCTGTTCACGGTGGCGATGATCTCCCCGATCTGCTGGGTATGTTCAGACAGGATCAGGATGTTGTCGGCGATGTCTTCCACGCGGCGGCGGATCAACTGCATCCCTTCGATGGCGTCGGCCACGGCCTCTTCACCACTGCGAGAGACCTCAATCGACGCCTGGGCGTTTTCCGCCACGTTTTGGGCGCGCTCCGCCGTCTCGGTGACGGTGGCACGCACCTCATTGACGGTGGCGGTGGTCTGTGTCACCACATCGTCCTGCTGAGTTGCCGCGTCGATCTGGCGGCTGGTGGCGTCGAAAATGTGGCGGCTCGCCTCGGCAAGTCCCTGGGTGGCTTCCCGCACCTCACGGACCATCGTGTGAATGTTGGTAGTCATCTCGTTGAGGGCATGAGCCAGTTGCACCTGGAACGGCTCAGCGTCCGGCAGGACACTCAGGCGGGCAGTCAGGTTGCCGGCGGCGATCTCGTGGGCGAAGCGCTGAATATCCCCAATCTCCAGCGCCTGGCGGCGACGGGAACGGCTCCGGATCAACCAGCCAAGCACCAATGCAGCGGCGAAGGTCAAGATTCCCAGGAGCGTCCCCACCAGCGCCGTCTGGTTGGCAAACACATCCAGCCGGGCCAGGATGGCCGGGTCAAGGTCGGGCCGCGCGGCCCACTCGCTGCGCAGATCATCGATTCGGAACTGGGCGCTCAACGTCACCAGAGCTACCGGGAGCACGCTGAGAAACGCCAGCACGACGACCAAGCCGCTGCCGAACACCCGCCGGAGCACCCGACCAGACGCACGCGCCTCAGGAACAGAGGAGAGAATCGCTTGGGTCACAGCAACACCTATAACTCTTCGTGAACGATCAGACGCCGATCCCGGAGCAGCCCTTCGACATCCAGGATCACGATGCCTGTCGAGCTGACTCCCTGGACATGATCCAGCGCCACACCCGCCACGACCGGCGGGACGATGTCTTGCAGAGGGATGTCGATCACGCCCAGGATGTCATCGACCTGGACGGCGATTTGAAAGCCGGCAGCGCCCAGAATCAACAGCTTGGACACGCCAGGGGGATCAGGCGCCGGAACGCCCCAGAACCGCGCCAGGTCCACTACCGACAGAATGCGCCCGCGCACATTAATCACACCCCGGTAGAACGGAGGCACACACGGCAGCGGCGTGATGCGCGCCGCATCCAGGCCCTGCATCGCATGAACCACCGGAACGGCATAGCGTTCCTGTCCCCGATAGAACGCTAACGCCACCAACGCGCCCTGTTCGACCGTTGTCTCTTCGGGAAGCGGCTGGGCATACCGGGCTGCCCGTTGCGCCAGGGTTTCTTGCAGCGCCTGAAGCTGCCGGTCACTGCCCCAATCCAGGCTACGCCAGACCGCCTCCCAATCGACCGCAGTAGACGAACGTGCTGACATGGGAAGATTATCCGTCATAGCATGGATCGACATCTCACGCGAACGGGAGTTTTATCCTTTATTCAGTATACTCGGTTTGTTGGTTTGAAAACAACCGCCAGGGTTGGAAGAATATTACCACAGAAGCGCCTGCGCCCGGCGCGCCTTATTCCTCCCCTATTGCTGGCAGCAACGCAAAAGTCCGCATGGCCTGAAGCGCCTCCTGGTAAGCGGCGCTGACCGCCGGGTCTAGCAGGTTGAGATGCCCTTCGTTCAGGCGGAGCGTGGCCGTCGCCAGTCGATCCCCCGGTCCGTTGAGTAGGATCGCCAGGCCGCTACGCGGTTCTCCATCGGCATCGCTGTAAAGATAGGAAACGCCAAAGCCCGCACCATGGGCGCGCTCAACCGGCTGCGCGTCGATGATCTCCGCGCCGGGCCGCACCCGTTCCACCCAGGCACGGGCCGCGTCGGCATCCTCGATGACGGTGTCCGCTTCGCTGTTCAACGTCACGGCGATCTGCCCATTGAGATCGGTCAGGGTTGCCGTGCGCCCCGGTCCACCATCGGCCAGACGCCAGCTTTCGGGATACTTGAGCACGACTCCCCACACGCCATCGATGTAAGCAGGCCAGTTCAACGGCGCAAGCAGCGAATCCGGCAGCAGTCCGATTGAGGGAACCAACAGGCTCTGCAGGCGCTCCAGCAAGGCAGGGTTATTGCCGGGCACAACCAGGCGCAGGACCAGCGCCCAGGTATTATCGTCTGGTGAGGCCCAGGCAAGCTGACGAGCCAGGTAAGTCTGTCCGTTCAACGTCAGGGTAAAATCGATCACCAGGCGGCCATCGACCTGATCGCGCGCGGTCTGCTGCCAGCTTTCATACTCGGCCCACGATGCAGCCAGCGTATTCGCGTCGTAGGCAGCGTCCAACGTAGAGGCATCCTGCGCAAAGGCGTATTTCTGGGCGTAGACATGAATCACACTGTACAACGACGAATTCACCATGCTGACGCTGGCAATCGTGTCCTGAAGTTCCGACATCGGCGACCAGCCCTGCGGCTGTAGCAGTTGGAACACGGCGTTCGGATGGGTGTATATGCCTGCCATATCCACGACAGGAGTTCCCGGCGCGGGCGTGGGAAACGTCACCAACACGACCGTCGGCGTCGCCAATACGCCCACCGTAGCCGCCTGCCGCGAGTCGATGGTGGCCTGCACCCCCGGCAAGATCATGCCGACGGCGACAGTGATGACCATCAAAAGGCCGAGCACTGCCGAAATGCGCTGCGTCGTAAACCACTTGGACATGTCCTGAACTCCAGTACACAAATAACGTCCTTACCCGGCGGACAATGATACCGCAAAAGCGTGCCTTCAAACCGGCCAGGATTGATTTGGGTTGGGTTTGAGACAAGTTCCACAATGCGTTAAGGTGTGTTTTATGTTATATTTTTATGTTGGCGGCTGTAGCCATTAGGCCGCCCAAATTCGGCGCAGACTCACAGCCATCATGGAGCAACCTGCAATAAACGATGGACAATGGCTTGGACATTCCAGACAACCAGACTTTGTTACAGCAAAATCGCTTGCTCACAGAAGAAATCCAACGTCGGGTGAGTCAACTGGCCGCCATCAACACCGTAGCAGCGACTGTGAGCCAGGTTTTAGACCTGGACCTGGCGTTGCAAACTGCTCTGGACGCCGTGCTGGGGATTATCGGCGTCGAAGCGGCTGGCATCAGCCTGGTGGATGAGCAAAGCGGCGAACTGGTGCTGCGCGCTCAACGCGGCTGGATGCTGGATTTTGTCTCCCAACCCATGCGCATCAAATTGGGCGAGGGGCTATCCGGCGAGGTCGTCACACACAACAAGGTCATCGTCACCGGCGACCTGACCGACGATCAGCGTCTGGCGGTCCCGGCGTTCTCCCAGGAGCGCGTACAGGCGATGGCGATGGCGCCCATGCACGCGCGAGGCCGCGTGATCGGCGTCCTAAGCGTGATGAGCCACACCCCCTACCACTTCTCCGACGAAGAAATTGACGTACTCAAGGCCATCGCCGATCAGGTGGGTGTGGCGCTGGATAACGCCCGTCTATACGAAGAGACGCGCAGCCAGCAAGAACGGCTGAGCGCCATCATCCACTCGGCGGCGGATGCGATCATCGCCACCGACGACCGGGGCTGCATCAGCCTGTTCAACGATGCGGCTAAGCCGTTCTTTGAGGAAAGCTCCGATCAGATCATCGGGATGCCCCTGCACCGCGCGCCGTTGCACCCGATCTTGCGTGATGGCCTCAAGCAGGCCATGCAGAACCAGGATCAGACCTCCAGCTTTTTCGATGTCACATTGGACGACGGGCGCACACTGGCGGCAGTGGTCTCACACTTACGCCGGGCCAGCCAGGTCGATCAGGCTGACATTCAGGATGGCTGGGTCGTCGTTCTGCAGGACGTCAGCCACCTCAAAGCCGCCGAGCGTAGCCGAATCAGCTTCATCCAGACAGCGGCCCACGACCTGCGCAACCCGCTGGGCGTCACCCTCAGCGCGCTGGTCATGCTCCGGGAGGCCATCGACCCGTCCGATGCATCGATGCAGGAAGTCATCGAGATCGCGGTCGCCAGCATCAACCGCATCCACGACCTGATCGACGACCTGCTCAACCTGGAACACATCGAAAGCGGTGTAGGGTTCCAGACCGAAACCGTCAACCTGTCCTCGCTGCTGGCCGACACCCTGACCGAGATGAGTCCGACCATGCAGCGCAAGAACCAATCCTATAACCTGAGCATCCCCACCGAACTGCCGCCCGTCACCGCCGACGTGCGCTGGCTACGGCGTGCGGTGGTAAACTACCTCAGCAACGCTTCCAAATACACGCAGCCGGGCGGGCATATCACGTTGCACGCCTATGTCCAAGATGACGGTCTACACATCGAAGTGCAGGACAACGGCCAGGGTATCCCCCTGGAAGCACAGGGGCGACTGTTCGAGCGGTTTTACCGCGTACCCGGCGCAAAGGAAGAGATCAAAGGGACGGGCCTGGGCCTGGCAATCGTGAAGTCCATCGCCGAGGCGCACGGCGGACACGTGTACGTCCGCAGCACGCCTGACCAGGGCAGTACCTTCGGCATCACCCTGCCGCTGACCGCGCCGATCTCTGAAAACGACTAACTCGCCCCGCTCGCCGCAATCGCCGCGCGGACCTGCGCCGCCACCGTCGCCAGTTCCGGGCTATACAGCATCGCCAGTGCACGCGGGCGCGGTAGAGGAACGCCCACACGGGCCACGAGTCGCCCCGGCCTGGCACTCATCACCAGCACCTCATCGGCCAACAACACGGCCTCGCTGATGTTGTGCGTCACCATCAGGATCGTCTGCCCAGTCTTGGCCCAGACATTGAGCAAATCCAGACTCAGTCTTTCGCGCGTCAATGCATCCAGCGCGGCGAACGGCTCGTCCAGCAGCAGGACTTCTGGCCTCGAAACCAGCGCGCGGGCAATGGCGACGCGCTGCGCCATGCCTCCCGAAAGCGCCGCCGGGTAAGCCTCCTCAAACCCAGCCAGCCCGACCAGATCGATCATCGCCCGCACCTGAGGCCGGCGCTCTGCCGGGGGAATACCGGCTAGTTCCAGCGGCAAGCCAACGTTAGCCCACACAGTGCGCCAGGGCATTAGGTTGGCCTGCTGAAAGACAACGCCAATGCGGCGCTGCGGCGCAGTGATCGGCACACCGTCCAGCAGCGCCTGTCCCTCGGTCGGCAACATTAGCCCGGCCAGCAACCGCAGGAGCGTGGTTTTGCCGCAGCCGCTCGGCCCGACCAGGGTCACAAACGCGCCCTGCGGCACGCCGAACGTCACCGCCTGCAAGGCGCGCACGCCCATTCCATCGCCGTTCATACCGTAGGTATGACCGATTTCCTGGGCGCTTAACACAAACCCGTCGGGCATCTCCACCGCTCCAACTGCCACCCAGCGCACCTCAGGGCAAAAACGCATTCGTGTAGGCGCCGCTCAGATCAACTGGCCTGGTCAGCAATCCCATCTCGATCAGGGCGTTCATCGTCGTCTCCCACGAGGCCGGGTCGGTCTCGCCCAAGTGCGGCGCGTTCCACAGGGCAATGCTGTTGCGCAAAACGCGCATCTGCACCACCTCATCCGGGTTCAGAGCACCCGCCAAGATGTCGATCAGCCCGGCTGTCGCCTCCGGCGTCAGAGTCTCACCGCTATCCTGGGCCATATGCAGAACCCGCAGCGCATCCGCCGCCGCAATAGACACATCCACCCGGCTACCGCCGCGCGCAGGCAGCGTCTCCACGTGCGCCCGGCTGGCCTCAATGGCCGCGTCGGGATCGGCGATCACATCTGCCAGGCCGCGCGACAAGGCGCTGACCATGCCGCGCACCAGATCAGGATTGTCGGCAATCGTAGCCTCATTCGTCACCAGGCCGTTCGCCACCAGATCGACCAGAGGAGAGACCTCGATGATATTGACATCGAAACACTGCTCGCGGACCTGCTCCGGCTCGTTAGCGACGTAGACGACCGACGCCTCGACCTGCCCCGCGCATAACGCCGCAGGCGCGGCAAAGCCGATCTCTTGCAGCAGGATGTCATCTTCTGACATGCCCACCGCCGCCAGCAAAGCCCGCAGACCCATGTAGCTGGCCCCAAAGCGCCCCGGCACGCCGATTACATGCCCGGCCAGGTCTGCTGCCGTCTGAATACCCGAATCGACCGGCGCAATGACGGCTACTGGGAAACGCTGATACCACTCGAAGACGTAAACCAGCGGGCGTCCACTGGCGCGGGCCAGCACAACCTGTTCCCCGCTGATCATACCGAATTGAAGCTCGCCTGCTGCGATCCGCTCGACGCCGACATTCTCGTCACCGTATTCGATCACGACGTTCACGCCCGCCTCGGCAAAATAACCTTTTTCGATTGCCATGTAGATCGGCGCAAACTGGATGTTGGGAACGAAACCCAGGAACAGAGTCAATTCCGGCAGCGCCTCTTGCGCAGCAGACGACGCAGCAGGCGCGACAGCCAACAACACGATCACCAGAGCAATGATCAGCCGGGACACGTCCACTTCTCCTGAATATCAGCAATAACGAAGAAATATCCCAGATCGCAACAGCGCGTACCCCACGCGCTATTTGCACTGCCGTTGCCAGGCCAGCAGACGACGCTCCACCAGGCTCACCAACCCATAGAGCGCCAGGGCCAACACGGCCAGCGCCAACACCGCCACGATCATCAGCGACGTATCATACACATTGCGAGACGAATTCACCAGAAACCCCAGCCCTGCTCGCGCACTGACAAACTCACCCACCACTGCGCCGATAACCGCCAGCGTCGCGCTGACCTTTAACCCGCCCATCAGCACCGGCAACGCCGCAGGCACTTCCAGATGGCGCAATGTCTGCCAGCGCGTGGCTTCGAGCACGCGCATCAGGTCGCGCAGTTCCGCCGGGACGCTGCGCACGCCGACGATAGTGTTGATCAGCATCGGGAAGAAAACAATCAACGCACAGATAATCACCTTGCTAGTCAGGCCCGATCCGAACCAGATCACCAGCAATGGCGCAATGGCGATAATCGGCACCGCCTGCAACGCGACAATGTAGGGCGTCAGCAGCCGTTCTACCACCTGGCTTTTGGCGATCAGATAGCCCAGCACCACCGCCGCCATCCCACCCACCGCCAACCCTGGCAAGACTGCCTGAAGAGTCGCCAGGGCGTGCCTGCCGAGCGTGCCGTCGGCCAGCGCGCCGACCAGCTTCATCCCCACGTCAGCAGGCGCAGGAATCAGGAAAGGAGGATAGATCGCACTGCGGTACAACAGTTCCCAGCCAATGACCAACAGCAAGCCAAACGCAGGGGTGATCAGGGCGCGTATCACTGCTGCTCGACGATGGCGCGTCAACATGCCCGCCTCTCGACACAATCGTAAAGCCAAAGCTGCCTCTCCTGGCCGCGCGGGGCGAGTATAGCAGCGCGTCGGGAGTTTGTGCTACTATTGAGCGAGGATCACGGGGAGGTTTATGAGCAAACTGGGATTTTACATCGGCGACGCAGGCGACCTCCGGCGCATTGTGCAGGCCCACCCGCGCATCGTCGTGACGGAAGACCTGGCCACACTGCAAATTCTGCACAACGCACTGGGAGACCGCTGTATCCTGATCGCGGGGACGGCAGCAACAGGAACCGATTGGGGGACATTCTGGCGTAATAAGGCCGAAGAAAACCTGGCCCGCGCGTTAGACCTGTGGATGCAGGCGGCGCAGCCGGGATTGGAAGCTGCGCCCTTCGCTTTTTGGATGAGCTTTCAAGGGCTGCGTGATCGCACCTTGAGCGCCGATTACGCCGCGTTCGAGCAGGCGCGCGTCGAGCGGTTGGCCCAGATCGGCGTACGGGCCTGTGTGGGCAATACCGCTACCGGCCTGCCCGATCCTTACGACCCATTGTGGCGCGAGTTCGTGCCCGTCTGCCAGACGGCTCAGGCGCACAATGGCCTGTTGGGGTTGCAAGAGTTCGGTGCATTGTACCTGTGGACCGGCTACGGCCCGAACATCTGGACGGGCAGCAGTTTCCGTGCCGAACGCAAGTTTCCAGAAGAATATCGGGAAGATGCCAGCCTGTGCCTGCATTACCGCCAGGTTTACCAGGAACTCCTGGCTACAAGCGGGCCGCCGCTGGTTATCACCGCCTGCGGTCTGGGGGCAACGGCGGATACCCTCACAGCGGCGCTCAGTTACAACGGGCAACCGACCTCCGGCTGGCAGACCTGTATTCCCACCTGGCGGCAACGCGATGGCGTGCACGACCCGGCAGATTTTTACGTCCGACAGTTGCAATGGTACGACGCCCAGTTGGAGCGTGACCCGGCGCTGTTGGGAGCAGCGGTGTACGGCTGGGGCGTGGGCGGTTCCTACGAGATTGAAGGCCGCGTGGCCGATCTGCTGCTGACCCACGTAGCCGCCGGGCCACACCCCGCAGGAGCAATCTTGCCCGAAAACACCACCGCGCCCTTATCGACGGCTGCCCCAGAAAGGCACACGCCTATGCCCGCACCACGCAGCCCCGCTGCTGGGGGGCAGTGGTATTATGTAGCCGTCGATCACCCGGAATTGTTCGATACATTGTGGCGGCAGGGTGAACCCGCCGCCGAGGCCGCCCAGGCCACTATCACCTGGAAGGAAACCAAAGGCCGCTTCGTCATCCTGACGAACGATTTCAGCGTGTGGCAGCAGTTATACCTGTACGGCCAGTTTCTGGCCCAGGCCCAGAATGCCGAAATTGAAGGGGGCGAAACGAACGCGACGTCCGTAGATAAAACATACCCTCAATGAGAGCACCTGCGCCCTATGACCGAACGCCTCTACTACACCGATCCCTATGTCACCACTTTTAACGCCCACATCGTGGAGCGGCTAACCGTCGATGGCCGCCCGGCGCTGGTGCTGGATCGCACGGCCTTCTATCCCACTGGTGGCGGACAGCCCTTCGACCGGGGCAGACTCAACGCAGTGGACGTGCTCGAAGTCATGACGCGCGACTCCGATGGCGCCGTCATCCATCTACTGACCGAAGACATCCTGGCCGATACAGTACAGGGTGAAATCGACTGGCCGCGCCGCTTCGACCATATGCAGCACCATACCGGGCAGCACATCCTCACGCAGGCGTTTATCGCCATTGCAGGCACAAAGACGGTCGGCTTTCACCTGGGCGAGGATAGTGTGACGATTGACCTGAACCAAACGCCCATCTCGCCAGAGGCCATCATAGCCGCCGAAGACCTTGCTAACGCCATCGTCACGCGCGATCTGCCTGTGCGCGCCTGGTTTCCGGCAGATGAAGAACTGGCGGCGCTGGCCCTGCGCAAAACCCCCGACGTGGCCGGGCGACTGCGCGTAGTCGCCATCGGTGACTTCGACACAACCGCCTGCGGTGGCACGCACGTCGCCCGCACCGGCGAGATCGGCCTGATCAAGGTCGTCAAGACCGAAAAGTACAAGGACATGACGCGCGTCGAGTTCCGCTGTGGTGGGCGCGCCCTGCGTGATTATCGCCGCAAGCATGAGGTCGTCAGCAGCCTGGCCGCCGGGTTCACCGTCGCCGTCCCGGAGCTGGAACAGGCCGTTTCCCGGCTGAAAGCGGAGAACAGACAGCTTCGGGCCGATCTCAAGGTCGCGCGTGACGCGCTGTTGGAAGCCGAAGCAGATGGATTGTGGACCGGGGCAGCGATTCAACAGAACCTGCGCCTAATCCGCCGGGCCTGGACCAACCGTGACCTGGGAGAAATCCGCCAGATCGCCGCGCTGCTGATCAGGCGCCCACGCACAATCGCTCTGTTGGGTCTGGCCGGGGAAAAAGCGCAGATCGTGCTGGCCCGTTCGGCAGACCTGCCCGGCCCGGATATGGCCGCCGTGCTGCGCCGCGCCCTGGATACGCTGGCAGACAGTCCGGGGGCAGGCAAGGGCGGCGGCAGGCCAGACTTCGCCCAGGGGGGCGGAGTAAACGCCGACATAACAGCGGTTGAGGCGGCACTACGCGAGGCAGAAAGCAGCGTTCTGCCCGGTTGAAAGGTAAGGTGCGATGCAAGAAATTGCTCCAGGCGTGATGGTTGCGACGGAGTTTCGCCGAATCACCGTCGGCGCGGTGGCGACGGGCGACGGAATCGTGTGCATCGATGTGCCTCCCTATCCCGACGATGCCCGCGCGTGGAAGGCCGCCCTTCAGGAGCGGTACGTCCAGCCGGTCCGGGTCGTTGTGGTCACGGATGCGCACCGCGACCGGCTGCTTGGCCTGCACTGGTTCGAGGGCGCGCAATTGATCGCGCACGACGCCGCCTTCGAGGCCATGCGCCTGCTGCCCAACTCGTTCGTCGAGCAGGCAGCAGACACCCTGGCAACCAACAGCGAGGAACGCGCTGGCTTTGCTGGGGTACGCCTGCGAATGCCCTGGATCACCTTCAGCGAGCGAATGGTTGTCTATGTGAACGACTACCCCGTATCGCTCGTCTCCATGCCCGGCCCGACGCCGGGAAACATCTGGGCGCACCTGCCGGAACAGCGTGTGATTTTTACCGGCGACAGCGTGGTGATCGGTCAGCATCCTTATATGGCCCAGGTACAGAGCAAAAAATGGCTCAACAGCCTATCGGTGCTGCGCCGTCCACGCTTCCCGGCGCAGATGATTGTGCCGGGGCGTGGCCCTGTGACCGACAAAGAGTCCACGCGCGCCATCTCCGATTTTCTGCGCTATGTGCGCCGCCGGGTGTACCGCCTGTATCGCACCGGGCGGCCCCGCGCGGATATTGCCAACCTGGTGCCTGGCCTGTTGGGACAGTTCCCCATCCCACCGGGTCAGAACGAGGAAGTCCAGCGCCGTCTCAAAGCCGGGCTGGAGCGCATCTATGACGAGTTCCGCCAGGACGAAGACAATCACTGACACCAAGATGCGTGCCACCGCTAACCGAACTATACCCCCTCCACCGGGATGCGCCGACCGGAATCGAGCACACCGCGCTTTCGCGTCTGGCCTAACCTCCCTACAATAGACGAAGGATGGTGTCGGGGGGAACGGCCATGAACAATCCCAGTGAAGCCTTGTGGGAAATTAACAACGAGTACCGCAAACGGCTGAGCCAGTTGATGAGTCACATGAAGCTGCTGGAACAGTTGCTTGCCATGCAAGGGCGGGCCGAACCGGGGCTGCGCGCCGCCATCCGCCGCATTCGCGCCGTACTCGAAGAGATCGACGCCGATCATCATGAATGGCGACATACCTACTTTTACCGCCCGCCGGAAGGCGAAGAAAAACGCCGCATGGTCAGCGACCCGGCGGCGGTGCAGCGGGCGCTGCGCACCTTCGATGCCATGTTCAACGGACATGCCCAACGCTTTGAGGCCATCGCCGCCACGATGAGCAGTCTTCCCCGCCCCGATCCCGCACTCACCAAAGTGATCAAGCAGAGCGACCTGTGGCAGATGTGCCTGGATGGCGTAGAAAGCCTGGCGACCTACGCCGAGTTCGTGCGCAGCCAGGGCGAGTAGGAAGTTCTGAGTTCAAAGTTTTGAGTTCTGAGTTGTCCCCCACCAGGGCGGCGCTCGAAAACAGAAAAACAACCGGACGACCTTTCGTCCGGCTGAAAAAGACTGACTGATAGCTGACGGCTGACCGCTGACGGCTAATACGGCGTCAACTGCACGAAATTCATGATCCCCAGGTTGCGCGCGCAGTCGTTTGGAAAGGCCACCAGCTTCGGATCAGACACGCGCCGCCCCTGCTCGTAGAGCGTCACGCGGAAGACATGGCTGTTGATCCCCCCGGCGACCTGGATTTCCCACCCTGACGGGCCGTAAGCCGCCGCCGCGCCGGTCACGGTCTCGTAGAAAAAGGTCGAGTCCGTTATCCCCTCGACGCGCACGGTCAGGCCGCGCAGCGCCTCGCCCTGCATCCCGAACACCTGCCCGCCCAATCCTTGCCACGCGCAGCCGCCGAGCGCCGACGCATCCACAGCGTCGTACCGACGAACACCTGCCCGCCCAATCCTTGCCACGCGCAGCCGAGTTCAGGATGGGTGAACTGGGTCGTAAACGTGACGCGGTTGTTTTGCAGCCCGAAGGCCATCAGGTCCGGCAGATTCGGCGCGCTGATCGTCACCGTTGGCACGGCAGGCGCGGGCGTGAATCCCGGCGGTGGTGGGGTGGCAGTCGGCACAAGGCCAAGCGCGAAGATCAACTGGCGGGCGCTCTCGTACCCGCGCCGCGCGTTATACACCCCTTCCAGGCCGCTGTTGACGATCTCCGGCGGGACCGGGTACTCGTTAGCGTGCAGCTCACACCAGGTCTCCCACACGTCGATGGCGCGGCCCGTTTCCTCAAGGCCCTGGTTGAGTGCCGCGATCACCGGGTCGAGTTCAGGATAAGCCGACAGGTCCTCCGGGCGCGGGATATACGGCTGCGGATGGCCGAGGGTAAAGGCGCATGGGCGCGGCGCGCCGGCGGCGATGCTCCGCCAGATGCCTTCCAAAATATCCAGGCGATTCGTGCTGAGGTCGATGTGCAGCAGCATGGCCGTCATCAGCGCGTCGCGCGTGGCCGAAGGCCCGCCTCCATCCGGCATCACCACCGGCGGCCCGTTGGCGACAATACCCCACACCGGCAGCGCCTCGATGCTGCCGCTCTGCCATTCGATGTACTGGTTGGCGACCCAGCCCAGCGTGCCCCGGAAGTTCACCTGAAGCCACTGCCCGTCGGGGCTGCGCCCGGTGGCCGACATGACCTCGTAGCGCGGCACGCCCGCCATGAAAAAATATGCCTGGCTCGGACCGGCGCGCAGGCGCAGGCCACTTTCGGGCAGACGGATGGTGGCCGGGCCGCTGGCCCCGCTCGGACCGGCGCGTGGGCCATCACCCAGGTCAAAGGGCATCGTGGCCGGGTCGCCCACCGGCAGCACGTCGGGATTGCCGCTCACCGTCACCACCACGCGCCCGATCCAACCCTCCTGCCCGAAGAAGTCAATGCGAAACCACTGTCCGTTCGGCGAACGCCCCGTCGCGGGGACGCTCTGGCCCAGCGCCAGCGAGCCGATCACCTCGCGGCCCAACGAAGGCGCAATGCGCACATAGACAGACTCGCGGTTGGGTGCAACGGTCACGCCGAAATAGCTCTGCGCCCGCACGCCGCCCGCCAGGATCACTCCACCGACGGCCAGGATCGCCAGGATCAGGAAAAGCCGGAAAACGTGTTTCAAGTCGCGCATGGCCCTTACCCTGAATCCCGCTCCCTAAGAGAGCAGGACTTCTCGTTCAAAAGAGGCTATTCTGTTCAGCAGAAGGCTTCTCGACAGGCGCTTTCTTAAAGGTAGCCTTGCCCAGGCTCAGGTCTGCATATTCGGGCCGCTTGCGCCCGGTCAGCAGGTCGTCGATGGTCAGGATTTGGATGCGGGGATAATCCCTACCGTTGCCCGCCGTGTAAAAGCCCGCTTTGGCCGCCTCGGTGATCATGGGCTGGGTCGGCTCGGCCAGCGTGACGAACAGGCCGATCTCGGCGCTGCTGCTTTCCACCGTGCCGATCAGGTCGCGGATCATGCTCACGCCGACGTTCTCGCCACCCTTGATGCTGACCACGATCTTGCGGTCCACCGGTTTGCCGTCGGCCACGTCGGTGAAGTAGATCAGGCCGTCGATGCCCTGGTCGGCGCCCTTTTTCCGGCCCTGGTAGGGTTGCGCGCCGATCAGATAGCACGCCCACCACTGGAACTCATACTTGTCACGGCGAGCAAGATCACGCGCACCTTCAAGGTCCTTAGGCCTGCCATGCACCTCAAACGTAATATCGGGAAATGCATCACGCAGACGATTCTCAATCAGCATAATTGCCTGATGTGTAATGTCGATACCAATCCACTGGCGATTCAATTTGTGAGCCGCATGAACTGCCGTTCCACAACCACAGAAAGGGTCCAAAACAATGTCACCTGTATTGCTGGACATGGTGATGATACGTTCCAACAACTTTAGGGGCTTTTGGGTGGAATAACCCAGGAACTCTCTCGACTGTCCTTGTACTGGTCCAATATCTGTCCATAAGAATTGGCGGCGGGGACTGTCGCCTTTAGGCGACAGGGGAATGCGCCTTGCCCCCTTCACGAAATCCTTGACAGACGAACGTATGGGCGATAGACTAAGATTACTCTCAGCAATGTTCAATGCAGTGATCCCGGCATGATCCGTACCTACCAGTACCGCTTGTACCTGACCAATGCTCAGGAACGCATGGCGGTGTTTGTGCTGGCGCAGGCGCGCGGGGTGTACAACGCGGCGCTGGAACAGCGCATC
>CAZGXI010000034.1:0-56450 GCA_964529715.1 uncultured Anaerolineae bacterium
TAATGGTGTTGGATGTGAGTGACATAAGGTAGGGACGTATGCCGTTTATCGAAGCCCCCACGACGTTTTACCTGGGCCGCCGCTACGAGCCGCGCGCCAAGAAGCTCGTCGACGAGGTGGTCTACTACGACTCGCGCGACCTGACCACCCACGCCGTCGTGGTCGGCATGACCGGCTCCGGCAAGACCGGCCTGTGCATCGACCTGCTGGAGGAGGCCGTCCTGGACAACATCCCGGCCATCATCATCGACCCCAAGGGCGACATCACCAACCTGCTCCTGACCTTCCCCGACCTCAAGCCGGAGGACTTCGCGCCCTGGGTCAACCTGGACGACGCCCGCCGGGCGGGCAAGGAGCCGGGCGAGTATGCCGCCGACGTGGCCCAACAGTGGCGCAACGGCCTCAAAGCCTGGGGGATCGTGCCCGACCGGGTCAAATGGCTGAAGTTCGCTGCCCAGTACAGCATCTACACCCCCGGCTCGGATGCCGGCCTGCCGATCAGCATTCTGGACGCCATGCAGGCCCCGGCGGAGGGCTGGATCGGCCACGAGGAGGCCCACCGCGAGCGCATCTCCGGCATGACCAAGGCCCTGCTGGCCCTGATCGGCAAGGATGTTGAGCCGCTCAAGGACCGCGAGCACGTCCTGATCGCCAACATCTTCGAGCACGCCTGGAAGTACGGCCAGGGCCTGACCCTGGAGGACATCATCGTCCAGGTCCAGCAGCCGCCTTTCGACAAACTGGGCGTCTTCGACGTGGACAAGTTCTTCCCGGAGAAAGAGCGCTTCAAGCTGGCGATGGAGCTGAACAACATCATCGCCTCGCCCTCGTTCCAGTCGTGGCTCAATGGCGAGCCGCTGGACATCAAGAGCCTGCTCTACCGGCCCGATGGCCGCCCCAAGATCAGCATCTTCTACATCGCCCATCTCAGCGACGCCGAACGCCAGTTCATCATCACCCTGCTGCTGGAGAACATGCTGGCCTGGATGCGCACCCTCTCCGGCACGACCAGCCTGCGCGCCCTGCTCTACATCGACGAGGTGTTCGGCATGTTCCCGCCGCACCCCTACAATCCCCCCACCAAAGAGCCGCTGCTGCGCCTGCTCAAGCAGGCCCGCGCCTTCGGCCTGGGGTTGATCCTGGCGACGCAGAACCCCGGCGACCTGGATTATAAGGGCCTCTCCAACGCCGGGACGTGGTTCATCGGCAAGCTGCAAAGCGAGAACGACCGCAAGCGCGTGATGGCCGGGCTGGAAGGGCTGATCGACGCGCGCAGCAACTTCAACATCGACCAGGTCGGCAAGATGATCAGCCGCCTGGACCCGCGCGTGTTCGTGATGCACAACGTCCACGACGAGGGCGGCCCGTTGCTGTTCCACACCCGCTGGGCGATGAGCTACCTGCGCGGCCCGCTCACACGCCAGCAGGTGACGACGTTGATGGCCCCGCAGCGGGCACAAATCCAGGCGCGCGCCATTCCCGCGCCCGGCTCCGGCGGCTACACAATGGGTTATACTCGCCCCGCCGCGCCGACGGCCTCACCTGCCCCGACGCCTGCGCCCATGCAGGCGGCCCCACAACCACCACCGATGACCCTGCCGGAGTCTGCCCCCGCCGGGGCGACTCCGCCGCCCTCATCCCTGCCGGAGATGCCGCCCACGCTGCCCGAAGCGAATGCTGCACCGTATGGTAAGACCGAACTCAGTGCGACCCCGGCTTATGGCAGCGCGCCGCTCCGCCCGGCGGTTAACGTCTCCGCGACGCAGGCCAGCCGCGACGCCGGCCTGCCATCTGGGTTTTCTTACACGCCAACAGTGCTGCCTTCCAGCGTGGTGCAGTATTTCCTGCCGAACACCATCCCCACACGCACGGCCATCGGCAACTGGGAGCGGCAATACGGCTTCGCTGCACAGCAGTTTGGCGGGGCAGAACTGGTCTACAAACCGTTCCTGCTGGCCCAGGCAGCGGTGCGCTTCATGGACCGCCGGACGGGGATCAACACCGTGCGCCAGATCGCCTACCACGTGCCGGACGTGCCACGCGCCGGCCTGATCCGCTGGGACCAGTACCTCGCGCCACCCATCGATCCGGCCACCACGGCTCATGAGCCGTTCAGCGAAGCGATCTACGGCGAACTACCGCCCGGCCTCGCCGATCCGGCCCGGCTGAAGGCGCTTCAGAGCGAGGTGATCGACCAAGTCTACCACGATGCCAGCCTGACCGTGCTCTATAGCCCGACCCTCAAGGTCTACAGCGACCCAGACTCCAACCGCCGCGATTTCCGCGTTAAGCTCCAGCAGATCGTGCGCGAGCAACGCGACGCTGAGATCGACCGGGTCACGGCCAAATACGAACAAATCCTCGACCGCCTGGAAGACAAAATCCGCAAGGAAACGCGCGACCTGGAAGCTAACCGCGCCGAACTGGCTGACCGCCGCCGCGAGCAGTTATTCACGGCGGGCGAGGCCGCGCTGAGCCTGTTCCGGGGACGCACCACCTACACTCTCAGCCGCTACAGCCGCGCCCAGCGTTACAGCCGCCAGACGCGCGCCGACCTCCTCGACTCCGAGCAGGAAATCGCCGACCTGGAAGACGAGATGGAACGCCAGAGCCGGGCGATGGAAGCGGCGCTCAAAGAAGTTAACGAGAAGTGGGCGCGCATCGCCGCCGAGGCAGAGGAGATCAAGATCGCGCCATACAAGAAGGACATCTCGCTGGAATTGTTCGGCGTCGGCTGGCTGCCGTTCTGGCTGGCGATCATCAACGGCCAGGCCGTGTTGCTTCCCGCCCACCCGGTCGCCGCACGCGGGTAAAAACGGCTTCACCGCAAAGCGTGCAAAGGGCGCAAAGGTTTTCAAATGGTCCCCCTTTGCCTCCTTTGCGGTGAACTCTTGCATCGAGGGGATGAAGAGACGACATGACGGAACAAAGCGCCCGCCGCCGGTCACTGGTGCTGGCGATCATCGCCTTCCTGGTCGTGCTGGTGATCTGGCAGATTCCCGATCTCAACGGCCTGTTGTACCCGTTCCGCTTCTTCGTGACCACCGTGCACGAACTGGGACATGGGCTGGCGGCCATTGTCAGCGGCGGTTACTTCGTGCACTACGAGGTTTACCCCAACGGCGCGGGGATCGCCCTGACGGGCGGCGGGACGCGCTGGCTGATCACGTCGGCGGGCTACCTGGGCACGGCGGTCTTCGGCGCGGCGCTGCTCTACGCCGCCAACCGCACCCGCCGCACCGGTCTGCTGGCAATAGGGCTGGGTGTAGCCTTCGGCGCGGCGACGGTCCTGTTTGCCCGCAGCCTGACCGCCATCCTGGCCGGGGGGATCGCCGCTGCCGTGCTGATCTTGATCGGGTGGAAAGCGCCGCCGCTGGTCGCCACGTTCGCGCTCAACTTCCTGGCGATCATCACCGGCCTGAACGCGCTGCTGGACCTGTGGGGGCTGCTCAACAGCATGGGCGATCTGCGCGTGGCGCTGCTGGGCGGTGTGCCTAACGACGCCTACAGCATGTCGCTGCTGTTTCCGCTGCCGCCGGTCGTCTGGGCGCTCATCTGGATCGCGCTGGCGGTGGGCCTGCTGGCCCTGGCGACGTATCACACCTTCCACAGTCCACGACCAACCGACGGAGATTGAACAAACTCATGCTGACCATTGGCCTGATCTCCGATACGCACATGCCCGACCGCTGGACGACGCTCCCCCCGGCGGTTTTCGACCTTTTCCAGGGCGTCGATCTGATCCTGCACGCAGGCGACGTGGGCGAACTGTGGGTGCTGGAGCGCCTGGCGCGGGTCGCCCCGGTCATCGCCGTGCATGGCAACGACGAACCGGCTGAGGAAACCGTGCGCACGCTGCCCGCCCGCCAGATCGTTCACGCGGCAGAACGGCGCATCCTGCTCATGCATGGCCACCATCCCGACCGTGATGAGGAGATGCGCCAGCGCAAGGACGACGCCTGGCATCCCAAGCTGGCGCGCTGGGCAGACCTCGGCAGGCAGGTGGGCGCATCGGTGGTCATCTACGGGCACACACACATTCCCCTGGCCGCCTCGGTAGACGACGTATGGGTGATCAATCCCGGCGCAATTGCCTCTGGCAGCTATCTGACCCGCCAACGCCTGCAAACGGTCGCCCGGCTGACACTGAACGGCAAAGACGCGCCCGCCGTCACCTACTTCGACGTAAACGCCCCGGAGCGCCCGCTGACGTTCCCGGTCGATCTGGAGGCCGGCTTCCGCGCGGCGCTGCACCGCGTCAGCGCCTCGCTGATCACACCCGAACTGGAAGCGCAGCGGCGTTGGGTGCTCGAAGAACTCTATCCGCTCGCGCCGGGGCCGCTGCTGGACGTGCTGCGTCGCCTGATGTTCCGCTGTCTGGCCGAGGAACAGGCCGTCTATGGGGCTGACGACGTGCTGGCCGAGATCGCACGGACCGCCGGCTTTCCTGCTGAGGCCCGGCAAAAACTCTACGCCCGTTTCGGCAATCCCAAAGGGTAGTCAGAGAAAAATCAGGGGGCGGTTTTCACCGCCCCCAACCATATGCGGGTAACTTGTGGCGCGTCGCCTCACTGCACAGGCCGAATGGCGTCGAGGCCGGCGCAGGCCGAGGTCAGGTCCAGGAAACGCGCGTTCACCCAGCCAAGCTGACCCAGGTAGTTCACGCGCAGCCACTGATCGTCCAGGGTACGCAGATCGGCGCGAACGGTCGTGCCATAGGGCAGACGATCCACGATCTGAGCGTTGGTGGTCGGCTCGGTGCGGATGCGCACGGTGTAGGTGCTACGGGCCAGGCAAGTATCTTCGGTGCCCGGCGCGACGATGGTCAGGTCGAGTGTCGAGGACGGGGCGATGGGGGCGGTTCCGCCACTGGCGGGTGCGGCAGCCGGCACAGCAGCAGAGACTGGCGTATCCCCTTCACGGTAAGGCAGGGTATAGGCCACCGCCGTTGTGGGCGTAATATGGGGATAAACGAAGTCAGTCGCCACAATGCGCACCCCGCTACTCCAATAGAGCACCATGGTCAGGTACACGTCCACCGTGCCAGTGTCGGGCGCGTCATCCGCCGCCTGAGAACGCGACGGCGACTGCCCGTCGTAGTACAGTTCGGCATATACTTCTGGGGTGACATTGCTGATCACGCCAAGCATCTGGACAGTCTGCGGCTCCAACGTCGCCGCCGCATAGCGGACCAGGTCGCGCGGGAAGCGCGCCACTTCGACGCCCTGGCCGATGTCATTGATATGAATCACCTGGATGTCACCACCGCGCAGAATGCAGAGCTGGTAAGAGGTGCTATCGGTGAAGCACTGCCAGGGGGCACCGCGCTCTTGCGCCCCAACAACGTTCGTCGTCAAGGCGGTGGTCAGCAACACGACCAGCGCCAATGTCAGCAAGGTAAAACGTCGCTTCATGAAACTTTACTCCTTATACGCCTTGCGGCCTTCAACCTTCGGACGGCTGTAAGTGCAACCATTTTTGCACACGGACACCTGGCTGTCAATGCGCATCTGACTTGCGCCTGGCTGACAGAACCCTGACATCCTGACGCCACCTCAACGATGGGCAGTGCAATTGGTCAGCGCGCGGCAGAACGCCTGGCAGATCTCGATGTCCGTCCCGGCGTACAGGATCATAAAGGTATCGCCGGAGATGTCGGTGTTGTAGCTGGCGGTACAGGGCTGTGGCAGAAAACCGCCCTGCCCTTCGGCCTGAGCCTGCGGAGCAGGGGCCAACCCAGTGCACTGAAGCAAGGTTTGCGGATTCGTCAGCAGATCGCGGTTGGCAATCGCCACCGCGCCCGCGATCACCGGGTTCGATTCCTTACTATACAGCCGATAGCCGATGGCGCCGGCATCGCGGTAGCAGTCGGCCACGCGGTCCACCACGTTGACGACGGCGATCATCTCCGGCTGGAACGACAACGCGCCCGCCGCCGATCCCAGACCAGTGAGAAAGTCTTGCAGGCTCTGCGCCTCGACCGTGCGATAGCCGTTCAGGGTCGGCAGCAGGCTTTCCGCCGACGGCGCATTGCCAGATGGACTGGCGCAGGCCGCAGCGCCCAGGACAAACACAGTCAGCAAAATAATCAGGCGCACAAATGATCGGTGCATTTTCATCTTTCTCCCCAAAAGCGGCCCTATGACGTAGCCTGCCGGGTGAGCGGCCCCGCCTCGCCCCAGCTCACGCCCGGATCGATCCAGAACGAGTCCAGCACATTTTGCAACACGGGCAGCAGAACGTCTACATCGGCGGAGTCGGCGGTAAAGAACTCCAGGACGACAAAGTAAGGGCCATACTGGTTGTAGAACACATCCACCTGCCCCGGCCCGAATTGCCCATAGAGGCCGCCCGGTTGCGGGACGCGGTAGCTATAGCGCACGCCATCTCTGCCCTGCGGCGCGTGGTCGATGGCCGTGTAGTAACGCGGGTCGCTGTAGTACTCTTCCCGATACTGCTGTACTCCGACCCCGAAGTCGTCGGCGCTATCCTGCCCGGTGTTATACAGGCGCAGCGTTACCAACGCGGCGTGGTCCTCCGGGAACCACTGCACGAACAACTCGTTGCCTGCCGTGTGGCTTTCGCGCTCCCACCCGCCGGGGATCGACAACTGGTACAGGTTGTCCGGGCCGCGATAGGTGTCTGCGTTTGGGAACGGAGTCGCCGGGGCGGGTGTACCGGTCGAGCCGGGCGTGGCGCTCGGCGGCGGCGTTCCGGTGGCGGGCGACAGGATCGTTCCCAGCGCCCCGGACGCCAGCAGCAGCACGCCGCCTCCCACGACAATCACCGCGATTAGGGCCAGCACTGCGATCAACGCGCCGCCGCGCCGCACATGCGGTTCAGGGGCAGGAGCAGTAGCAGGCTGGGGCGCCATCGGGACAGGCACAGGCTGAGCTGCGGGCGTCTTCGGGCGGGCGGGAGCCGCCGTCGCCGGAGCAGCAGCTTCGCCCAGCAGTGTCGGGCTGAAGCCCTCCTCGGCGTCCGTTGGCGCTTCCACCGCCGGGCGAGTCATCGGCTGCGCTGCGCCGGCGGGGACGTAGGTCATCTCGACCTCCGGCGTCTCCCCGGCCTGCCGCGCCGATTCACTCACCGCCCGCTGGAAGGCTCTGGCGAACTCCCCGGCAGAGGCGTAGCGGCTGGCGGGGTCTTTGCTGGTGGCGCGCAGCACCACGCGCTCCACCCCTTCCGACAGGTCCGGGCGGTAGACGCGCGGGGAAGGCATCGGCTCGGTGATCTGCTTGAGCAGCATCGCCATCGGGGTATCGGCCTGGAACGGCTCGCGCGCCGTAAGCAGTTCAAACAGCACCACGCCCATCGAGTACACGTCCGACCGCGCGTCCAGCGGACGGCCCTCGGCCTGCTCCGGAGACATGTACGCGGGCGTGCCGATTACTGCCGAGCCGGTCAACCGCCCGGCATCCTGCATGATCTGGGCGATGCCGAAGTCGGATAGATAGGCATTGCCGCGCTCGTCCAGCATGATGTTGGACGGTTTGAGGTCGCGGTGAATGATCCCCTCGGCATGGGCAAAGTCCAGCGCAGCGCACACCTGCTCCACCGGACGCACCAGATCGGCCAACGGCAATAGCCCCCGGCTTAACACGTCACGCAGACTACCGCCGCCCAGATAGCGCATCACGATGAAGGGGATGCGCTCATACTCGCCGAAATCGTACACCGGCAAAATGTGCGGGTGCTCCAGTTCGGCGATCAGGCGAACCTCGCGTTTAAAGCGTTCGATAAACTGAGGATCGTGCAAGAATTCACGCGGCAGCACCTTCACAGCGACCTGGCGGTTCATGCTGGACTGCCGGGCCAGGTAGACCGTCGCCATGCCGCCGCGCCCGATTTCGCGGATAATTTCATATTGTCCGATACGCCGCCCGATCATGTCATCGCCGATGGGGGGCTTTGCAGACTGTGTTTCTTCCATATCCGTCGCGCCCGTGCCTCTTGTGCCCCTGAAAATAATCCACGCCGCAATGGTAGGCCAGGAGCAGCAATCGCGCAACCTGGATGGAAATGCGCCCAGCGTTACTATCCCGCCGCGCCTGACCGGGGCGACGCCTCTGGGATGTGGAACACCGACAGGCATACCGGCTCGAAATACTTCATCCAGAAAGCGGCGGCCTCCGGGTTGAACGACTCGAAGCCACCGAGCAGCGTTCGTAGCCCCGGCCTGCGTATTCCTGCAGGGCAGCGTCAAGCAGCGCCGCGCCCAGCCGCCGCCCCCGACAGGCGGGCTGCACGTATTCCCCGGTGACGGCAATCGTCGTCTCCGCCTCGACGGCCTCCGTTGCACCGAAACTGCTGCCTTCCAGCCGCAGGTAGCCCACCAGCCTGCCGCCTTCTAGGGCCGCAACGACAGGATAAGAATCCGCGCCTCAGGGCCTTTCGCAGAAAAACGTCATCCCCGCGCGGGTTCCAACAGTCGATACAGGTCCGGCAGCGCGTCGATCACTGGGCCGCCCAGAACTTCCAATCGCTCCCGGCTCTGATGGCCGCCGGGAATGCACACACAGGGCATCCCCAACGCCTGGGCAGCCGTGTAGTCGTGCGTGGTATCGCCCACGAACACCATCCCGACCGCGCCCGCCTCCCGTGCGGCGATCCACTGCCTGCCGATCTCGATCTTGCCGTGCGCGTGGTGATCGCCCAACCCGACGATGTCGGTAAAGCAGCCGGACAGGTGGAAGTGGCCGATCAGTTCGCGTAACGGCTCCTGCTTCATGGCAGACAGAATCGAGTGCGTCAGCCCGCGCCTGCGACCCTCTTCCAGAACGGCGCGCGCGCCGTCCCGCAGGCGGCAGTCGCGCATCCGCCGGTAATATTCGCCGATGAATTCGTCGCTGAGCCGTTCAAAAGGCACGGCGGAGAAATCGAATCCCAACCGGCGGTAGTAATCGACGACCGGAAAATCGAAGATGGCCGCGTAAACGTCCATCGTGAGGCAGGGAAGACCGTATCGGGCCAGCAGGCCGTTCATGATCTCGACGCACAGCCAGGCGTCGTCGAAGAGAGTCCCGTTCCAATCCCAGACGATGTGCCTGCAGACGAACGTTTGCATTTCTCAGCCCCGCTTTGTGGCGGTCAGAAACAGCACGGGCGCACGCAGCCGCCAATGGTAGCCGCTTTCCACCGGGCAGGCAAACCGGGCAGCCTCTGGGCAATGCGGGTAAAAAGGCCCACCCCCGGCCCTTCCCGGCTTTGCCGGGGAAAGATCGGAGGTGGGCGACTCCGTGAGGAGGAACGGAGGCAAACAGGGTTACTTAGGGCCGCGCGGCGGCGTCGGCGCAGGGATCGGCGGGCGGCGTGGCCTGTAACTGGTCGTAGCCGGCCTGGAGCGCCGTGCCCCAGGCGACCATCTGCCTGCCAACCCGCGCCAGCACCAGCCGGTACACGGGCGGGTGTTCCCGGTTACGCACGGCCAAGGCCTGCCGGATCAGGCGCTGATGTGCCGCCCGACGGTGCTTATCTTCCTGATACGCCTGGCTGTGATACGCGAAGTCCCCAAACATGTCTTCACCGCCTTTTTCACTCGCATTCCAATCCACAGGAAATGAGGCGACTCGAAGCACAGGCCCGCTGGCAACGGCCAGGCAGTCCGGCTGTCCGACGATGAAACAGGCGCGAGACCGGCGTGTGATCCGCCGTCCGATGGCTACGCGTTCCGGCGGGTTAACGCCTGGAAAGGAAGTCTGTCAGGGCGCGCAGCGTGTCAACGACCCGGTCGGTATTCAGACTGTAACATTTGGCAACCTCCCGTCGGCGCTCGGTGATATAGCCCGTCGCCGCAAGCTGGCTTAGATGGCGCGAAACGGTGGACTGGGACAGGCCCAGCCGCTCGATGATGTCCTGCGCGCATAATTCCTCGTGCTGCGTCAGGAGTTCCAGAATACGCAGGCGGGTATCGTCGGCCAGCGCGTTCAGGCGGATCAGCAGGTCTGAGCGGCTGAGCGCCGAAGAGCGGGTCTGTGCATCGCGCGGCAGCCTGGCCCCGAAAACGATATGCAGCGTGCTGTTTTGCTTATATTTTGAAATATACGGCCCGATGTGCGCCGAAGGAATAAACACCACCCGTTCCACATCGGCCAATTCGTCGCCCAGTTTGGCGGACAGGTCGCGCTCTGTGACGCGGCGAATGGCTTCTGCGGCTGTCATGGACGCAAAGTCGAGCCGCCTAAAGGCGTCCACTGACTCCTGCAACATCGGCTGTACACGTGCCCACTCAGCAGCTAAGACCTGTTCCCACATCGTCTTGAGATGCGTCACCGCCACGTCCAGCATGGCCGGCGGATCGGCGATCAGGCGATGCGTCTCCTGCCAGATGGACAGGTCGGGCTGCGCAGGTACCAGGGTATGCATGAACGTGACGTAAGCATCCTGGCTGCGCAGCAACTGCTCTGCCGTTGGGACAGGCTGATCCTGCGACCACTTCTGAGGGTATTGGACCGGGATGGACGCCAGGCCCTCCAGCATCCGGGCACGCAGCGCCACCGGGTCCTGCCGGGATAAATGGTTCACAAAATCCACAAATTCGCAGTGCTCCGGATCGGGGGGCGGCGCACTGAAGAACAGCAAATCCAGCCCATCCAACACTATGTAGTTCATCCGGCGCAGGGACGGCGACAACGCGGCTGCCGTCTGCGTGACCCATTCACTGAAACCGGAGAGCGTCTCAGCCTCGTTCAGCAGTTGCAGACTCCCCACGGCGTTATAAAACGGCTCAACACTGAACTCAACGGCGACCACATGCGCCCCCAGGATATAGTTCCGGTCCACCATGTCGCGCCTCCCCTGTCCGAGGCTATGCACGCTATTCGTTTTATGCGTTTAAACACATAATCTGCATATACTCTACGCCCTTTCACAGGGAATGTCAACAGGGAAAATCGAACAGACAACCGTTGTTGCGGACCTGTAACCGTGACAGCAGCCGCAACAAAAAAACGCCCTCCGGAGTGAGCATGGCTCGACCCGGAGGGCAGCTTCTCTGCGTCGCCGAAGCGCCTCTCTTTTTAGGTATCTTCGGTCAGTCGGACCGCCACGCCAGCGGATAGGCCCACGCCTGCGCGACGCGCCCCTCTACCAGCACCGTCTTAGAGCCATCCGTCAGGGAGACGGCTACCAGGTCCACCGCCGGATCGCGGTAGCTGTCGTCCGGGGGAACGCGCTGCAACAGCAAGGCTACGTTCTCTCCGGCCACGCCGCCACCCGGCAAAAAATTCCCACGCGCCACCAGGTCCGGGTCATAGCCATCGACTGCCAGCGCATACAGGGCATTATCCGCGCCGTTCAGCCCGCCCGCCACGTAAAGCAACTGGTCGCCGTCCGGCGTGAAGAAAAAAGTGGTGATCCCCTCCCCGCGCGGCCCGCCGCTAATGGTGATCGGCGTCACACCGCCGTCCAGCCGCAGCAGGTTGATCGCCTGTTCATCTCGTGTGGTGGTCGTCACATAGGCCAGCGCGCCGCCGCCCGGTGCAAAGCGCGTATGCTCGGCACGGCCATTGGGAAACGTATCCACGACCACCCCGTCGTCGATCAGCGTGACGCCGCTCCCCGCCGCCGACGGCGTCACCATGACCAGGTTGACAATATTCTTGAAACGCCCGTTGGGATAAACCGCCAGCAGATATTGCCCCCCCGGCAGGTAGGCGATCTGATTGCTGTAGGAATCGGCCAGGAACGCCCCACCGCTGGGCAGATAGACCCGCTCGGTGGCCCCGCCGTCCGGCGTCAGGCTGAACACGCGCCAGCGCGACCCGCCCACACACGACTCGCCCGCCGCCAGAAAGAGCGGGTCCCCACCAGGACGCGCAACCAGCCGGGCATTGGTCCAAAAGCAGCCCTCGTCCGTATTCAGGGCTGCCAGTTCACGACTCGAAGTGCCATCCCAGCGGTTCACCGTCATCTCATCGGCACGGCCCTGCGAGTCGGTGTAGAATTGGACGTAGTAGGCGCCATCGTTTTGCAGATCAAAGGCAATCACATTGTCATAATGAGCCTGCTCACGGCCATCGGCGGCATTCAAAATGCGCAGGGTGCCGTCGGGAAAGTTCGAGCCTGCCGCGTCGCGCTCAAAGTTGATGTAGGCCCAACGCGCGCCGTCTGGACTGAAGCCCGCGTTACCGCGCCCGTTGCAGGCCAGGGCATGGGCATCTCCCCAGCGAGTCAGCGCCACGTCGCCCGTCTCGCCCGTCAGAGCCACGCGGTACAGGCCACCCGTCCACGCGCCGATGTAGGCGATCAAATACGTCCCGTCGCGGCTGACAGCATCTGCGCCGCAAGCGAACACGCGCGTGCCCGCCCCCTCGTTCGGCACATCGTGGAGGTTGACCGCACTCTGCTCCCCCGGCGTGTGCCAGAAGAGCGTCCCCAATCCCTGCGGGTTGCCGGGCGTCCCGCCGACCTGCCACACGAGCGCCCGTCCGCTCACCGTTGGAATCGCCCTGGCAGGCTCAGTCTGGGCCAGCCCACCGCCCAACACCAGCGCCAGACCGACCATCACCGACCAGCGAAGATACCGCCTCCAACGCATCATGCCTCTCTCCTCGTCATCATCCATCATCGGATCATTGTGGGACAGAACAAAAAAAATGACAAGCGCGCGCCGCCGGCATGATATACAATCAATTCTGCCGCTTGGGAATCGGGGGGAAGCGCACGCAGTAGTGCCCCTATCTACAATAGTGAAGCCTTTTGCCGAGATTGAACATAGGAGCTTTTGCGCATGGAATACCGTCGGCTGGGTAATTCAGGGTTACGGGTGAGCGCGATCAGCCTGGGGGGGTGGACTACCTTTGGCGACCTGGTCAAAGATCGGCAGACCGCCCGGACTATTATCACGCGCGCTTACGAAGCCGGGATCAACTTCTTCGACATCGCTGACGTTTACGCCAAAGGCGAGTCCGAGCGCATGATGGGCGAGACGCTGCGACAGTTCCCGCGCCACACGCTCGTGATCTCCTCCAAGCTGTTCTGGCCGATGAGCGACGACGTAAACGACCGGGGGCTTTCTCGTAAACACATCATGGAGAGCATCGACCGCTCGCTCCAACGTATCGGCACAGACTACCTGGACATCTATTTCTGCCACCGCTTCGACGAGGAGACCCCCATCGAGGAAACAGCCCGCGCGATGGACGACCTGATCCATCGGGGCAAAATCCTCTACTGGGGCACCAGCAAGTGGACGCCGGACCAGATTCGGCAGGCCATCGACTTCTGTGAGCGCCACAACCTCTACAAACCGCAGGTCGAGCAGCCGCCCTATCATCTGCTGGATCGCCGCACCGTCGAAGACGATCTGCTCCCGCTGACAGCGCAGACCGGCATGGGGCTGGTGATCTTCAGCCCTCTGGCGAACGGCATCCTCACCGGCAAGTACGATGAGGGTATCCCTGCCGACAGCCGCCTGGGCCAGATCGACTGGCTCCGCGAGGCGCGCCTGGAGCGCGGCGAGAATCCGATCCCGAAGGTGCGCGCGCTCAAGCCGGTGGCGGACGCGCTGGGGATCAGCCGGGCGCAACTGGCCCTCGCCTGGACACTGCGACAGCCGGGCATCAGTAGCGCCATCACGGGCGCGAGCCGCGTGGAACAACTTGAGGAGAACCTCAAGGCACTAGAGGTGAAGCTGGACGCCGACGTACTGGCGCAGATCGACCGGGTTGTGGCAGGGTAACACGCCACCAACAACGAGGGAAACATGAGCAAACACGACGAAGACCCTGGACAGTCAAGTCACAACGGTCCCAACCCGGCCCTGCGCACGGTTGCCTTTGCCGCTGCTGGGGTGTTGCTCGGTCTGACCCTGGTAACGGCGATTGTCCGCCTAGTCATCCTGCTGACGCCATCGGCTGCCGGGGTGGGCACGCTCGATAGCCAGGCCATTCTCGAACAGGCTCAGGATTCGGTCAACACGGCGCAAATCATCCTGAGCTTTATGGAGACCATCTCCGTACTGGCGACCCTGGCCGTCGGCGCGGCGGCGATCTACGGCTTTCGCAGCTCTCAGGAAGCAGAACAGGAGCTGCAAAAGAAGCTGGACAGGATCGAGAACAGCCTGGACAAGGCTGAAAAATCCCGCGAGCGGACCGAAACTATCCGCGACAAAATGCAGGAACAACTGGCCGTGCTGGAAGGCTACAAAGCCGACCTGAGCAACCTGCGCGGGATGCGTGAAGAAATCGAGGCGTCCCAAAAGGCGCTCGGCACGACCATCGGCGACGTGGCGTTGCTGCTCCAGGCCGACCAGGAGTTCCGCTTGAAGAATTACACCACCGCCTACGGCTTTGCCCGGCGCGTGCTGGAACACAACCCGCAAAACCCGCTGGCCCTCTATATCGCCGGGTGGCTGGAAGTGCATCACTTCTGGGACAGGCTCGACGAGGGGATCGCCCACCTCAAGCAGATCGCCGACCTCCGGTACGACTGGCCCACCGCGCGCGCCGCTTATGCGGTCGGCATCCGGCGCAAGGCCAAGCGTGCCAGCGGCGACGAGCAGAACAGCCTGTTCTTGCAGGCGTTAGGGGTATTAGCCGGCGTTCTGCGCGAAAACGATAGCCTGATGGATTTCAATAACGAATCCTTCTGGGCGCCGATGGGCGGCATCTGGCGCGACCTGAACAACATAGACGAGGCAATCCGCGCCTACGAGCGCGCCCTGCGCGTAACGCCCGGCTCCTCCTATCCGCTGGGCAATCTGGCTGCACTTTACCTGCAAAAGGCTCGTCAGAGCAGCGATAGCGCTCTGCGCGAGCGGGCGCTGGAAATTTTCGCCCGGACAGACGCCGCCGCCCGCGCCGAACTGGCGAACAAACCCAACGATTACTTCCTGCTGATGGATATTGCTATGGCCGCGCTGATGCAGGGCCACCGCGACCCGAAGTTCTTCAAAGAGGCCCGCGCCCGCCTGAACGATGCCCTGGCCCTAGACAACTCCCTGACGTCGTTGGAGACCTCGTTACGCGGTTGGGAACACCTGTACGCCAACTGCCCGGACGAGTGGCCGGAGGTCAAAACGGAGTTGGAACGCGCCCTAGACTCGCTGCGCGCCGCCATGCAACAGCAACGCGCCGAAGAGGAAACAGCCGGGGAAGCATAACCGCCACAACTGGGCAAGCCGACGAGTTCCGTTCAAAATTGAGCCTGTTAAATCCCGTATGCAAAGGAGTGCCCTGGATGGAAGCCGAAGCCCTGCCGGTCCAGGTCAAACGGCCTGATGAGGACATCGCCGAGGACATCGCCGCCCTGATCCGCAGTTATCCCCCCCTGAAACAAGCACGCCACTGGTTCACGTTCGTGGTCAGGGATGGCGTGGTGACGCTGCGCGGCAACCTCAAATCGTCCATCGCCTGCCGGGTGCTGCTGGACAACGTACCCGACATCCCCGGTGTGGAACGGGTTGTCGCCGACGAGCTATACGTCGATTCCGATCTCAGCCGCCGTATCGCGCGCGAGGCCGACCTGCCGGCAGGTGTGCTGGTCAGCGTCGATTTTGGCCGGGTGATCCTCTCCGGCGTGCTGCCCGCCCGCCGCAAGGCTGAGCCACTGGTCAAGAAGGTAGCGAAGATCAAAGGCGTGCGCGAGGTCATCAGCCAGCTCGCCTGAACAAGCAGCCCCTGTCCCCTTCGCCCGCAGGAAAACAGGCCGGGGACCGGGGCCGATACTCAAAATTCAACACGCAAAACTTTGAATTTCTTCACCCCACCAACTGCCCCGTCTTTTGCAGTTGGTAGGCTTTTTCGTGCAGTGCCAGAATGTCCTGCACCACCAGATCGCGGCTCTGGGAGTGCTGGAAGGCCGAGTCGCGCCCGACGCTGAACATGTAGTGCGTGCCCGGCACCACGCGAATCTGCCCGACGGGGAACTCCATCCCGCATAGCAGGTCGATCATCGGCACCAGGCCCACCAGCGGGTCGCGGTGGCCCAACATCACACGGAAGAGGTCCCACTTGCGCGCGATCTCAGCGTTGTCCAGCAGACCCATCGCCGAAAAGGTGGCTGCGGTGATGCCGCGCGGCGTCTGGTCATATTGGAGATGGTGGGTCGCCTTGACCTGATCGCTGGCGCCGGCGCACAACGTTTCCAGCATCCCCGGCTTGATCGCCCGCTCCACCATCGACAGCGCCGGAAAGCGCCCCACCAGCCCGATGCCGAGTCCCAGCGTGGTGTAGAACGCCTTGTGTGTGGCGTCGTTGAGCAGCAAGGCCGGGGCCAGAGCGTAGCGTGTCTCCTCGCCGATGCGCCACAACATCGGGTTGAGATAGAACAGCGTCGCGCCGCCCATGCTGTGCCCGACGAAGTTAATGACCTTGATCGTGCTCTCACCCGGCTGGCGACGGATTTTGATCGCCTTGATCCACTTCTCCAGCACCTTCATGGCGGCAGGCGGATTGCACATCTCGATGGGCGGCACGTCCTTGACGAAGCGCGACTGCCCGAAGCCGTTGTGATCGACAGACAGGGCCACCAGCCTGCGGTTGGCCCGCACCACCATGCCCGGCAGGTCTTCAAAAATGGTGTGGTTGCCGGTCCAGCCATGCACGAAGATGACGTAACCCTGCACGTTGCCGATGCGGTCTTCCAGTTCCACGTCGGCGGTGTCGTAGTCCTCTGCCCACGTGACCTGCCAGGCAAAGTCCACCAGCCCGGCATCGAGCAGCAGGCCGCGCCCATCGGCAGGGCTGATGAAGCTCTTGTTAACCAGGCTGGACATGCGGTAGAAGGCGGTTTGTGTTTTGGGGATCGGGCCGGGCGCGCGCTTATCGTAGCCGCGCACCCAGGCCAGCGGCGAAACGGTCGGATTCATGGCGGCCCCCCGTTGGCGCTGTCAGGCGAGCGATGCTGCCATAATCGCACGAGTCGGGCGAATGGGGCAAGCGGGCTATACCAGAAGTACCTCCACCCTCCCCATCCCGCCCGCCAGCCTGATCCGTAACGCCGGACTCCCCTCCCCCAGCACCCAGCGCCGCCCGGCCTCCACCACGCGGAAGCGCGCCTCGTCCACGCGCACCTCGCCTAACCGGATGTCGCTGACGATCTCGGCGTCCACGCCCGGCGGCACGCGCAGCACGCAACGCCCGCCCGCCACATGCAGCGACACCTCCCCGGCGCGCGGCAAGGTCGCTTCCAGCGCCGTCGAAACCGCGTCGATAGCCAGGCTTTCCAGCGGCAACGCCGAGAAATCCAGGCGGGCGTCGCTTGCCCCCAGCGCCAGGCGCACCTGTTCCCACGTGACCGCCGGGGAGAGCGCGATCCGCCAGTCGGCGCGGGCAGGAGCCGCCAGCGCGAACGGCTGCCCCAGGCGCACCGCTACTGCGCCGTCCGAACGCCGCACCTGCCGCGTGAATGCGCCGGCCAGCGTCCCACTCACGAGCACGCCGGACGGGACGTCTGCTGCCAGCGCCAGGTCGCCAGAGCGGAAGCGGAGGTCCAGCCGGACGCGCGTTTCCCCTTCGGCGGGGATGTTCAGGTTGGCGGCAGCCTCGGCGGCGCGGCGCGGCCACACCGCCCGCCAGATCAGCAGGCCCGCCCCCAACAGCACCAGCACCGGGATCGCCTGCACACCCGCCCCCGGCGCGACGCCGGTCAGGTCCAGCAGCACGGCGGCGATCAGCAGCGCGATCAACACAACGAGCAGAAATCGCTGGGACACGCGAATCTCCTGGGCGACAGTCGTTGACTCCATGCCGATCCTACCTCCAAACGGTGCAACTGCCAGTCGTGCGCTAATCGACCTATGAAATACTGACAGAGTGCACTTGTGCAATTCGCCCGACTCCTTTTATTCTCTGCAAACAGAGGGGCGGCGCATGTGCGCTGGCATATTTCCGATACGCAAAAATAAGGAGAGACATTGATGAGCGTTCCGAGCGACATCGACATCGCCCAGGCAGCCGACCTGCGCCCGATTCTGGAGATCGCGGCCAAGATCGGCCTGACGGAAGATGATCTCGACCTGTTCGGCAAATATAAAGCCAAAGTCCACCTGGACGTCATCGAACGCTTTAAGGACCGTCCGCAGGGCAAGTACATCGACGTGACGGCCATCACCCCCACGCCGTTGGGCGAAGGCAAGACCACCACCACCGTCGGGCTGGTGCAGGCGCTGGGCAGCGAACTACATAAAAGTGTCGTGGCGTGCATCCGCCAGCCTAGCATGGGGCCGACCTTCAATGTTAAGGGCGGCGCGGCGGGTGGCGGCTACAGCCAGATCATCCCGATGGAAGATTTCAACCTGCACCTGACGGGCGACATCCACGCCATCTCCATCGCCCACAACTTGGTCGCAGCGGCCATCGACACGCGCATGTATCACGAGAGCCGCCAGACAGACGAGGGGCTGAAAAAACGCGGCCTCACCCGCCTGGACATCGATCCACAGACGATCACCTGGAACCGCGTGGTGGATGTGTGCGACCGCGTGTTGCGCGAGATTCAGGTCGGTTTTAAAGACAACACCCTGGCCGACGGTTCACCCAGCCCGATCTTCCCGCGCAAGACCGGCTTCGACATCTCGGTCGCCAGCGAGCTGATGGCGATCCTGGCGCTGACCACCGGTCTGCGCGACCTGCGCGAGCGCGTCGGGCGCGTGGTCATCGGGCTGAACCGCCAGGGCAAGCCGGTCACGCTGGAACAGTTGGGCGTGGCAGGCGCAGTGACGGTGCTGCTCAAGGATGCCATCATGCCGAACCTGATGCAGACGCTCGAAGGGCAGCCGGCCTTCGTGCACGCCGGGCCGTTCGCCAACATCGCGCACGGCAACTCCTCCATCCTGGCCGATCAGATCGCGCTCAAGGTGGCCGATTACGTGGTCACGGAAAGCGGCTTCGGCGCGGACATCGGCATGGAGAAGTTCTTCGGCATCAAGTGCCGCTACAGCGGGCTGATCCCCAACTGCGTCGTGTTGGTGGCGACGGTCCGCGCCCTCAAGATGCACGGCGGCGGCCCCAAGGTCACGCCCGGCGCGCCGCTGGACAAGGCGTATACCGAGGAAAACTTGGAACTGCTGGAACAGGGCTTGCCGAACCTGGGCGTGCACATCCGCAACGCCAAACGCTATGGCATCCCGGTTGTGGTGGCCGTGAACAGCTTCGCCACCGACACCGACGCCGAGTTGGAAATGATCCGCCGCTACGCTGTTGAGCAGGGCGCCGAAGACGCGGTCAAATGCACGCATTGGGCCGAAGGAGGCAAAGGCGCCAAAGCCCTGGCCGAGGCTGTTGTGGCAGCGTGCGACAAGCCTTCAAACTTCCAGTTCCTCTATCCGTTGGAGTGGACGATCAAGCAAAAGATCGAGTATATCGCCAAGACGATCTACGGCGCGGGCGCTGTGACCTACACCGAACTGGCTGAGCGCCAGATCGCGGCTTACGAAGAAGCCGGCTTCGGCAACCTGCCGATCTGCATGGCAAAGACGCATCTCAGCCTGAGCACCGACCCGAACATCAAGGGCGCGCCGACGGGCTTCACCGTCCCGGTGCGCGAGGTGCGCGCCAGCGTGGGCGCGGGCTTCATTTACCCGCTGCTGGGCGAGATGAGCACCATGCCCGGCCTGGCGACCTACCCCGCCTTCATGAACATCGACATCGACCTGGAAACGGGCAAGATCGTCGGCATGTTCTAGGTCTGTGACTTCAAAGCAAACAGCGTTGCGTTTCCGGTAGCGTCGGCCTCAAGCTGACGCTACACTATTTTTCATGACCCACGCTCCCCGCTCCCTGCTCCCCATCCTGGCGATCCTGCTGCTGGCGGCGGCGACGCGCATCGTCGGCGCAGGAGACTATCCCGTCTGGACCGACGAGGGTTGGACGGTCCAGGCGGCCAGCAGCCACGACGTTGCCGCCACCCTGTCCGCCGTCGCGCAGGACCGCCACCCGCCGCTGTATTTCCTGGCCGTCGGCGCGTGGGGATCGCTGGTGGGCGAATCGCGGATCGCGCTGCGCTTCCTCTCGATTGCGGCGGGCGTGCTCACCGTCGCCGTCGCGTACCGCATCGGCGGGGACGCCTTCGGGCGGCAGGCAGGGCTGCTTGGCGCGCTGCTGCTCGCGGCGCTGCCCATCGCGGTTTACTACAGCCAGGAAATCCGGCACTACGGCTGGCTGACCCTGTTCGCCTGCCTGACGACGCTCTTTTTCCTGCGCGCGCTGCGCAGGCCGTCCTACCTGCCGTTGTGGATCGCCTACGCGCTGAGTGTGGCTCTTCTGCTCTACACGCAGTATTTCGGCGTGCTGTTCCTGGCCGTGCAGGGGATCATTGGACTATTCCTGTGGCGCGCACCCCGGCGGGAAAAAGCCCGGCTCGTGGGCGCATGGGTCGCGGCGGGCGTGCTGTACCTGCCCTGGCTGGCAGTGATCGTCACGCAGCAGTGGAGCGGCTTCGCGCCGGGCATCGGCGGCTTCCCCGGCAGTCTCGCCACCACCCTGCCCGACCTGCTGACGCTGGTCGGCTTGCTCTCCGGCGGACAGGCGGCGCTGGTGGGAGGGCTGGTCGTGGTGGGTGCGGTGCGCCCCGGAGTAAACTCCGGGGCTGAGAAAGACAAGCCCTCCGGGCTGACGATCCCAGAGTTCGGAGGACTTGGTGTTCTCAGCCGGGGAGTTCAGTTCCCGGCACATCTTGCCCGCCTCACGATCCTCCTCTCCGGCGTCGGGCTGCTGATCGGGATGATCCTCGTCAACCTCAAATTCGGCGTGCTGGCGGCGCGGACGGTGGCCTTTCTGACGCCGATGCTGATGCTCACCGCCGGATACGGCCTCAGTCGCCTAGAAGGACGCGCTCAGGGTGTGTTCGCGGCGCTGCTCGTGGGGCTGATGTTGCTCCAGCCGCAGGTTATTCAACCGCGCCTGGATAGCCATCTTGCGGCGCAAGCGGTCGCGGCGGATTACACCCCCGGCGACCTGATCCTCCTGGAGACGGGCTGGGACGACAACGCCTTCCGCTACGAACTGTCGCTTGCCCTGCGCGACCCCGGCGCGGAGATCGTCCGCACGCTGCCCTGGGTGAACCAGCTTCTTACGCCGGAGCCGGTCGTCCCGCACGTGATCGACGCCGTCCGCGCCCATCGCCGCGTGTGGGTCGTGAACTGGTTCCAGCCCTCGCAGGTGATCCCTTATCTGGAAGCGGGCGAAGATGGCTTCCGCCGGGCCCTGACGCGCGAAACGCCCACCGGCGCGCAGTACGCCGGGCGCTTTCCCGATCCGACCGTCGAGGCGGTCCTGTTCGCGCGGCCCGACCTGTCCGGCGAGCCGCGCGTTTACGGCGATCTGCTGGCCCTGTACGACGCGCTGATCCCGACAACGGCGCGGCGGGGCAAACCGCTGCACGTGGACCTGTGGTGGTCGGCGCGCGAGCCGCTTTCGCTGGACTACTCGGTCGGCGTGTTCCTGCTGGACGAGGGCGGCGCGGCGCGGGCAGAACACCAGGGTCCGCCGGGCGATGCCCCCACGAGCCAATGGGCCGTCGATGAACTCATCTTTGACCGGCACACGATCCTCATCCCGCCGGACCTGCCGCCGGGCGCGTACCGGGTGGCGGTGAACGCCTACTGGTACGCCGACCCGCAGCGCCCGCTCGCAGTGGAGGGGCAGCCGCTGGCGGTGGTGGGAAACGTCCGGGTGGACTGACGCTGTTTTGGCGCGGGGTAGCGGCGGCTTGAAGCCGCCGCTACAATGCTGGTCTATGAATAATCAACTTCTCGCCCAACTGCACAGCCCCGATCCCACGCAGCGGCGGCAGGCGATCATCGCGCTGGGCCGCGCCTGCGATCCTGCCGACCTCAGGGCGCTGGCGCAGGTCTACCGGAGCGACCCCGACCCGGCGCTGCGCGAACTGGCCCGCAAGGCCGGAGTGCATATCCGACAACAGGCCCAGGGCCGGACAAAAGCCCTCGATACGACAGATTCCCCCTCTCCGCTGGCGGAAAAGAAGTCAGGGGGTGAGGTTGAACTGCCCCCGCCCGTCTCGAAGCGGCAGGCCGAACGCGCCAAATCCTATTACAACCGCGCGCTGGACCTGCACATGGCAGGCGACACAGCCAAAGCCGCCACAGAGCTTGGCCGCGCGCTGGCGATCAACCCGTTCCTGGCAACCGACACGCCGACGATGAACCTTGCCGCAAAGATGACCGGCCTGCCGCCCGGAGAAGCGATCCAGGCGCTCATGGATCGCCAGCAGCGCGCCAAGGTGGTCGAGACACAAGCGAAGGCCGCGCCGCGCAAACCGGCCATTCCTACACACCCGTATCGGTGGGTCGCGCTGATCGTGGCGCTGATCGCCCTGGCCGTCGCCGTGTACCACTTTTTCAGCAGCGGGTCGTTCGACCGCTACCGGCTGGCCTACCAGATACGCCAGTGGCAGGACAGCGTCCGCCACCTGGGAGTTGCGCCGAACACAGAATATTACCTGATCGCGCCCCGCGGCGAGCCGCCCGCCGGGGGCTGGCCGGTGGTGGTGGCGCTGCACGGCTACGGCGGCAGGGGCGCGGACATGCTCCCCCTGGCAGACACGTTCGTGTCGCAGGGCGTGTTGTTCGTCGCGCCGTCCTTCGGCGAGTACTATCCCAGTTGGGGCAGCGGCCCGGTGGACGCCCTGGCCGCCATTCTGGACGAGGTCAGGACGCTGTACCCGGTCCATCCGCGCGGCGCGGTGCTGTTCGGCTTTTCGCGCGGGGGGATGTTCGCCCACGCCTACGCTTACCACTACCCGCACGACGTGGCAGGCGTTTCCGCTGCTGCCGCGCCGGAGTTTGCGGAACCGGCGCCGGGCTATTACATCCCCTACGTCATCACCTACGGCGCGAACGACGGCCTGCAAAACTACACCATGCCTGCCATCGACAACCTGCGGGCGCTCGGCTTCGACGTGACCTTCGAGATCGTCCCCGACGCCGGGCACGAGATCACGCCGCGCAGCATCGAACTGACGCTGGCATTGGTCCGGCGGGTATACGACGACGGGTAGAGCGATGGAACCATACAAGAAATTTTCTAACCCGGCAATCTTAAAGAGCAATCTCATCCTGTCGTCGTTGTATTTGTCGGCATACGAAATCCTCAAATCATCGATTGTGGACAACATCATAAGCTTCTTCTCTGACGACTTTGAAGACGGCAAACCTATACCGGATGATCAGTACAAAGAAGAGGTGTCAAAGACCGACAAAGATTTGTTGCGCGCATCTTGCCTTTGGTTGAAGAAGATGGGAGTAATTACGCAGGAAGAGGTTGATCAAGTTCAGAGAATAAGGGAACATAGGAACCTGATTGCTCATGAATTGCCCAAAGTGCTTCTGCATCCTGGTGTGGAAATTAAACTGGAATATCTACTGCAAATCTGGGATTTAGTGAAGAAAATAGAACTCTGGTGGGTAAAAGAAGTCCACATGCCTACGGATCCTGATTTTGACGGTGTCGAAGTGAAGGATGAGGATATTTATCCTGGAGCATTCATTATCTTGAGTCACCTGATTCAAATAGTTATGTCCGATTACCTACCGTTACAGAATCAAGGCTGACCGCTGATGGCTGAGAACTCAATCCGCCTGCTGCACTTCGCCGACGCGCACGTCGGCATCGAGACCTACGGCGCGACCGACCCGGAAACCGGACTCAGTTCCAGGGTGCGGGACTTCTTCGAGCGACTATACGAAATCCGCGACTACGCCGCCGAACACGACGCCGACCTGGTGATCTTCGCCGGGGACGCCTTCAAGACGCGCAACCCGACGCCCACCTTCCAGCGCGAGTTTGCCCGCTTCGTGCGCGACCTGGCGCGGCAGTGCCCCGTGCTGCTGCTGGTCGGCAACCACGACCTGCCGACCTCGGCCAACCGCGCCTCCAGTGTGGAGATTTACCACACGCTCGACGTGCCCAATACCCTCGTCGGCTTCGACTACGGCCTGCGCCGCGTCGAGACGAAGCGCGGCCCGGTGCAGATCGCCACCGCGCCGTACCCGTTCCGCTCCCGCCTGCTAGACGAGCGCCGGACGCGCGGCGCGACCCTGGAAGACATCGACCACGCCTTGCAGCACGAACTGGAGACAATCCTGCGCGACCTGGCGCAGCAGGCCGACCAGGACCCGGCTCCCCGCGTGCTGGCGGGGCATTTCAGCGTGCAAGGGTCCGCCTACGGCAGCGAGCGCGGCGTGATGATCGGGCGGGATATTGCCGTAAGCCTGGATGCGCTGGCCAACCCGGCCTGGGATTATGTGGCGCTGGGACACATCCACCGTCGCCAGAGCCTGCCCAACGACGCGAACGTGCCCGTCGTCTACAGCGGCAGCGTCGAGCGCATCGACTTCGGGGAAGAGGGCGACCCGAAGGGCTTCTGCTGGGTAGAACTGGCGCGCGGCGCGGCGGCATGGCGCTTCGTGGACCTGCACGCGCGTCCGTTTGTCACGCTGCGGGTGGACGCCCACGAAAGCGCCAACCCAACCGCCGAGGCGATCCGGCAGACGCGCAGCCTGGACCTGAGCGGCGCGGTGGTACGGGTGATCGTGCGCCTGAGCGAAGGCAACGCTGCCCTGCTGCGCGATTCCGACCTGCGCCGCGCATTGGCGAACGCCGGGGCAAACCACGTCGCCGCGATTCAAAAGGACGTGGAGCGCTCGATCCATGCGCGGCTCGGCGGCAGCCCCGAAAAGCTAACGCCCGATCAACTGCTGAAACGTTACCTTGAAGTGCGCGGCACCCCGCCCGGCCAGGCCGACAAACTTCTGGCGGCGGCGCGAGAGGTCTTCGAGGAAGAATAACCACCTGCCCGCTCCAATGCGCAGGATGTTTTTGCACTTGTGAAGAAATTCACTGTTTAATCTATCCGAATCGCCTGCGAGCGGCGTCTCTTTTGGTGAATTGCCGTGTTCTCTCTCGCAGGTTGAACACAGAAGGAGAACACGTAGACTTGCTATGAGCCAGACAGACACCTCTACGGCAACGCAGACCGCCCCCTTCGCGCGGTTTTCGATTTCGGAGGACTGGCTCGCCACGATTGCCGGACTGGTGATCGTGGTGATCCTGGGCCTCCTCATCACCGGCCCGGCGCCGCAGAATGTGGTCCTGACTGCCCCCATCGGTGAGATGGTAACGGTAACGGCCCTGCCTCAGAATGGTTGGTCGGTCAGCGCCAAACTGGACGGCCAGAACACCGCGATCCAGGGCGCGACGACGGACCTGGCCGGCGGCCAGGTGTACGTTTATCGCTGCGAGAACGACCAGATCACGCTCCAGGAGCAGGCCGAACTGCCGGCAGGCGTCGAGGCCCCGGACGCAGCGCACGCGCGGCTGGTCCTGATCAATGGCTGCACGAGGCAGGCCGTGCTCACGTACAAAACGGGCAATATCATTCCCTGGCCGGTCTTCCGGCTGTTCGGGCGCTAAAAGCGCGCGGGAGCGGTGAAAAACATGACAACGACTGCACAGACCAACGTTCGAGCGAGCGTGACCGATGTGGCCACCGGCGCGCGCAAATCGTGGAGCGGCCTGATCACAGGGCTGGCAATCCTGATCGTCCTGACCCTGCTGGTCGCGGAATTCGACAAGGCTATCGCGGACTTTTTCAAGACCCAGGGTGTGAGCCAGAACCCGCTGGAATATCCCCTCACGGCGGTCGTGGTCGGCCTGATCGCCAACGCCGTGCTGCGCATCACGAAGTTATACGAGTTCATCCGCCCGGCCATTCGCACGGAACTATATCTCAAGGTCGGGTTAGTTCTGCTGGGCGCGAGCATCAGCCTGGGCGACATTCTTAAAAAGGGCGCGGGCGGATTGGTCCAGGCGCTCATCATGGTCACAAGCGTCTTTTTCTTTACCTGGTGGTTGGGCGGCAAATTGAAACTGAGCAACACCCTGCGCGCCGTGATGTCTACCGCCGTGTCGATCTGCGGCGTGTCGGCGGCGATTGCGGCGGCGGGCGCGGTGCTGGCAAAGAAAGAGGAAGTGACTTACATCACTGCCCTGGTGATCGTGGTGGCTCTGCCGACGATGGTCATCATGCCGCCGCTGGCAAATGCACTGGGCCTGTCCCCGAACGTGGCCGGGGCGTGGTTCGGCGGCAACATCGACACGACCGCTGCCGTCGTGGGCGCGGGCACGATGTATGGCGAAGAAGCCCAGCAGGTAGCGACGGTAGTCAAGCTGTCGCAGAACGTGCTGATCGGCTTCGCGGCCTTCGCGCTGGCGATCTATTTCGCCACCGTCGTACAGCGCGGCGAGGGCGGCGCGCGTCCCTCGGCCAGCATGATCTGGCAGCGCTTCCCCAAGTTCGTGATCGGCTTCGTGCTGGTAGCGATTCTGGCCTCGCTGGGCGTGTTCTCGGCGGGCGCGATTGCCGAGATGAAGCAGGTCTACAAGTGGGCGTTCGCGCTGGCGTTCGTATGCATCGGCGTGGAGCTGTCGCCGGGCAAACTGCGCGGCATGGGCTGGCAGCCTATCGCAGTTTACCTGGGCGCGACGGTGTTCAACACCATCCTGGCGCTGATCGTGGCGTCGATCATCTTCGGGGCGCTGGGGGCGTAAAGCGGTCAGCAATCAGCCATCAGCAGTCAGCAAGCGGCAAGTCCGGGGCGGGTCGAACAGGCCCGTCCCGGTGTTTTCTGATGGAATGCGCAAGTTTTGAGCGCCGGGGACTTCACTCCCCGGCGATGGAAGTACAGTCCACTGAAGTGGACTGTCGGCCTCGGTCTTGCCCTGTATTTTCAGTCTGTTTCAGCGAACTTTGCGGACTTCGCCGGGGTTTTGCGCCCTGGCGACCGGGGCAGACACGCTCGTTTTTGAAACTCATACATGGCGTTTTCTATCAGAATCGCAATAGAAATTCCTCAGAACTCGCTGAGAACGCCCGCGCGCAAGCGCACGCCGGCGCCAGTCGTGTTATACTAACGGTGAAAAGGCAGATCGATACCCGGATGAGTGGTTGATAGGGGTCGCCAGATCGCGCCCCTACCGGAAAGAGATGACTATCGGATATGATGCGTTTTGACCGATTCACCGAGCGTCTGCAAGACGCCGCCGCCCGCGCCAACGAAATCCTGCTGCGCTACGGCCACAACCAGATCGACACTGAGCATTTCCTGCTGGCCCTGCTGGAACAGCCGGAAGGCGTGATCCCGCAGCTTTTGGAACGCCTGAACGTCGATGTCGAGCAGATGATGCACCGCCTAGACGAGGTGCTCAAGGCCTCGCCGAAGGCCGCCATCTACGGCGGCGGGACGGGGCAGGTGTTCATCACGCCGCGCGTCAAGCGGATCATCGACGTGGCGAACAACGAGGCCAACCGCCTCAAGGATGAGTACATCAGCACCGAGCACGTCTTCCTTGCCATCCTGGACGAGCGCCGCACGGCGGTGGCCCGCATCCTGGCCGAGGCGGGCGTGACCAAAGAGCGTGTGATGGATGCGATCCAGGAGATGCGCGGGGGGCAGCGCGTCACCGATCCCCAGGCTGAAAGCCGCTACCGCACACTGGAAAAATACTCGCGCGACCTGACCCGCATGGCGATGGAGGGCAAGCTCGACCCGGTAATCGGGCGCGATGACGAAATCCTGCGCGTGATTCAGATTCTTTCCCGCCGCACCAAGAACAACCCGGTCCTGATCGGCGAGGCGGGCGTCGGCAAGACGGCCATCGTCGAGGGACTGGCCCAGAAAATCGCCAACAACGACGTGCCGGAGATTCTGCTCGGTAAGCGTGTCGTGGCGCTGGACCTGGGCGCGATGATCGCCGGCAGCCGTTTTCGCGGCGAGTTCGAGGAACGCCTCAAAGCGGCCATTGAGGAGATACAGCGTTCCAATGGCGAGATCATCCTGTTCATCGACGAACTGCATCAGGTCGTCGGCGCAGGCGCAGCGCAAGGCGCGCTGGACGCCAGCAACATGATGAAGCCCGCCCTGGCACGCGGCGAACTGAACGCCATCGGCGCGACCACGCTGGACGAATATCGCCAGTACATCGAGAAAGACTCGGCCCTGGACCGCCGTTTCGCGCCGGTGTTTGTGGACGAGCCGAACGTCGAGGAAACCATCGCCATGCTGCACGGCTTGCGCGACCGTTACGAGGCGCATCACAAAGTCACGTTCTCCGATGCCGCCTTGGAGGCCGCCGCACGCCTATCGCATCGCTACGTCACCGACCGCTGCCTGCCCGACAAGGCCATCGATCTGATGGACGAGGCTGCCGCCAAACTGCGCGTGGCACTCTATTCCATGCCGCCGGAACTCAAGGCGATGAAGGCTGAACTGGATCGCCTGCAAGTCGAGGAAGACGCAGCGGTGGCTGCCCGCGATTATGAGCGTGCAATGGACTTTCGCACCAAGCGCGCCCAGATGGAAGCGGAGTACGAAAGCCGGCGCGAGCAGTGGCGCGAAAAGAACTCGCTGGACGAGATCGTGGATGTGAACGACATCGCTGAAGTCGTCGCCAAGTGGACCGGCATTCCGGTGAACCAGATGATGGAAACCGAGGCCGATAAGCTGCTGCGCATGGAAGAAACCCTGCACGAACGTATCGTCGGCCAGGACGAGGCCATCGTCGCCGTGTCGGACGCCATCCGGCGCGCCCGCTCCGGCCTCAAGGACCCGCGCCGGCCCATCGGCTCGTTCATCTTCCTGGGATCGTCTGGCGTCGGCAAGACCGAACTGGCAAAGGCGCTGGCGGCGTTCCTGTTTGATGACGAGGACGCCCTGCTGCGCATCGACATGAGCGAGTACCACGAGTCGCACACGGTCAGTCGCCTGTTCGGTGCGCCGCCCGGCTACGTGGGCTACGAGGAAGGTGGTCAGCTCACCGAAGCGGTGCGCCGCCGCCCGTATCGCGTCATCCTGTTCGACGAGATCGAAAAGGCCCATCCCGACGTGTGGAACGCCCTGCTTCAGATTCTCGAAGATGGGCGACTGACCGACGGACAGGGCCGCGTGGTAGACTTCCGCAACACCGTGATCATCATGACCAGCAACCTCGGCACAGAATATGCGCATCGGGGCGGGACGCTCGGCTTCGTGACGGCGGAGAACCCCCAATTCACCGCCGATCACCAGGCCATCGAAAAGGCGCTGCGCCAGACCTTCCGGCCCGAATTCCTCAACCGCATCGACGAGGTGATCATCTTCAGCCCGCTCACGCTTGAACAGGTCGAGCGGATTGTGGACCTGCAAATGAAGGACATCGCCGAGCGTTTGAGCGAACAGGGCCTGGCGGTGGAACTGACCGACAATGCCCGCCGCTGGCTCGCCCGCCAGGGCTTTGACCCGGAGTTCGGCGCGCGCCCCCTACGCCGCGCGCTTCAGCGACATGTGGAAAGCCCGCTGAGCGTGGAAGTGCTCAAAGGGCACTTCCAGCGCGGCGATTTGGTGGTGGTGGACGCCGACGAGAACAGCATCCGCTTCGAGCGGCACGAAGGCGCAGCGCGCTCGCTGTTCGAGCACCCGGTGCACACCGAAAAAGTCAAGGTGGAATAGCCGCCCGGATAAAAAACAGGCAGCGGCGGATCGAGTCCGCCGCTGCCTTGTGGAGGAGGGCGCATCATGCGGTTCATTGGCCTGCTACTCAAAGAAAGCCTCCAGAACGATAGCGTACTGACGATGGTGCGCATCGTTAAGATCGAATCGTGGCCCATCCAGGAGCCTGCCGATTTCCAGCCGGATGTGTGGACGGCGGTCTTTTTCGAGGGAGACACGAGCCAGGCAGATGCCTTCGCCCAAGCATTGAGCAGCGCCCTCAAACCGCGCTGGTACGCCGATTTCTCCACCGAGACCGACCGCTATATCGTCTTTCCGGGCCGCATCTTCACCTATCCCAAAGGCGACGCCACCCGGCGGGCCGAAGCGCAGCAGTACGGCCTGTCGCTGGGTATCCCCGAACGCCAGCTCGACTGGGGCGAGTAAGGGCGGTTTGTTACCCTTGATTCCCGCAATCCGGGATACTATTCTCCTGATTGATCTTCTCGGATGGCTGATTGCGGATCGCTGATGGCGATATGCCCCTCACCCTCGACCGCCAGAACGTTTACCGCGCCCGCTATGCGCACCTATGCCCCGGCTGGCAGCCCGCCACCGCCGTATACGAGGCGTTGATCCGTCAAATCTTCGGTAGGGACACGGCATACCGTATCCCTACGACACTGCTCGACCTCGGCTGCGGGCGGGGCGGCGTGTTGGAGCAGATCGTCGATCTGCCGTTGCGCGCCGTCGGCCTTGACCCCGATCACGCTTCCCTGGCAGAACACCGCCTGCCAGACCTGCCGCGCGCCGTCGCCCTGGCAGAGGCCATCCCCCTGCCCCCGGCATCGGCAGATGTGATCATCTCCGCCTGGGTGCTGGAACATCTGCCCGACCCAGCGCGCGTGTTCCGTGAAGTCGGGCGCGTGCTGAGGCCAGGCGGAGCATTCGTCTTCCTCACGCCCAACGGCAGCAGCCTGATCGCCCTGCTCAACCGCGCGCTGAGGCCGCTGCAAAATGCGCTTGTGCCACGCCTGTATGGGCGCGCCGAGGCAGATACCTTCCCTGTGCAGTATCGCGCCAATACCCGCCGCCAGATCGAGACTCTGGCCCAGGCGGGCGGGCTGCGCCTAGAAACGTTCTACGCCATCACCGACCCGACTTACCTAGCCTTTAACGAGCCGCTGTTCCGGCTGAGCGTTGCTCTGACGCGGGCGTGGCCCACCGCGATGCAAGTACACCTGGTGGGTGTGTGTCGCAAGGCCGCATAGGCCAGGCTCCTTTGGGGGCATCGCGCCTCCTCAAAATTGGGGGACGCAGAACGGGCGCAGAGAATATACTGTTCTATTTAGCCGGGCGCTGTCCGGGCATGTTTTGTGGTTTGTGGAAAGAGAGAAGCCATGTATTGCCTGAACCGCTGGTTAGCTGCGCTGCTCATCCTGGTGCTGGTTTTTGCCCCGCTGCCTGTGCTGGCACAGGGCGGGGATCGCTATGAGGACCCTGCCGGGCGCTTCAGCGTGCCCATTCCCGAAGGCTGGACTGACGAAAGCACGGATGACTACGCCTATTTCGTCAGCCCAGACGGCGCCGTGCACTACTGGGTGATGGCCATCGAGGCGGCGGACGTGCAGGCCGGGATCGCCGCCGCGCTGGCAATCGTCGCGCCGGGCTTCGCCGGATCGCCGATCCAGTCCATGCAGGTCCCGCTGATGGACAACAGCCTGTGGCTGCAAAACTTCTACACCCTGGAAGACGGCGATCTAATCGTGATCCTGGCCCAGGCACGCGGCGCCGCGGTCTACCTGGCGGCAGAACGCGGCGAGCAGCGTGCGCTTCAGGCCGTGAACAACACCGTCGTGGCGTCGATCATCGGCCTGGAAATTGCCGCCGAGCCGGAAGCCACTCCCACCTATCAGGACCCGGCGGGCCGTTTCACCGCCCCTGCACCTTCTGGCTGGAACGACGAGAGCACGGCGAACTACGGCCACTTCACCAGCGCCGATCCTGCCGCCGATCTGTATCTGCTGGCGGTCGAGGCGGAAGACGCGGACGCCGGGATTGCTGCTGCGCTGCAAGTCATCCTGCCGGGTTTTGCCCAACAGCCGGTCCAATCCTCCGACGTGCCCGCGCCGAACGGCATCTGGCGGCAAAACATCTACGTGCTGGAGAGCGGGGACCTGCTCGTGGCGCTGGGACAGCAGCAGGCGGGCGTGACCTACGCCGTGATCATCCGTGCCGCCCAGAGTGCCCTGTCTGCCCTCACCCCTATGCTGAACAATGTCCTGCTGGGCGTGGCGATTGCCGCGATCGGCGAAGCAGTTGACCTTTCCGCCGCCGAACCGCTGGCCTTTGCCGACGTGCAGGCGGAGTTTGCAGCGTATGTTGAGGATGTGCTGGCCCGTTACGCCGTGCCGGGTGCGGGAGTGGCGGTGGTACAGGGCGGCGAGATCGTCTACGCCGAGGGCTTCGGCGTGACCGCGCTAGGCAGCGACGATCCGGTAACTCCCGAAACGCTGTTCGGAGTCGGCTCGGTCACGAAAGCCGTCAACGCGACCTTTATTGCAACGCTAGTCGATGCCGGTCTGCTGGACTGGGATCAGCCTGTCATCGAAATCCTGCCGACCTTCGCGCTTTCCGATCCTGACCTGACGCAGACGATGCGTGTGCGCGACCTGCTGGGCAATAGCAGCGGCCTGGAACGCGCCGACCTGGTCTGGCTGGGCACGAACCCGACGGCGGAACAGATCATTGCGTCCCTGGCCGACCTGCCGTTCGCCGCCCGGCCCGGCCAGCGTTTCGGCTATAACAACCAGATGGTCTCGGCGGGCGGCTACGTGGGCGCGCTGGTCGCCGGTGGCGCGTGGGGTCGCCTGGATGAGGCCTACATCCAGGCAGTGGAAGAACGGGTGCTCGGCCCGGTGGGGATGGAGACGGCGACCTTTTCCATCACGGAAGCCCAGGCTGCGCCGAGCGTAGCCCTGCCCCATGACATCACCCTGGCGGGCGAGGTCTTCCCGACGGTCTACCAGGATTTCTCCGGCGTGCTCCCGGCGGGCGGCCTAAACGCCAGCGCCCTGGACATGGCCCGCTTCCTGATCGTGCAGTTGAGCGCAGGTGTGGCGGCAGACGGAACGCGCGTCGTCTCGGCGGAAGCCCTGGCCGAGACGTGGCAGCCGCAGATCGAGATCGCGGCGAACATGGCCGAGCGGACGTTGTTTCCGCCCGGTGAGCGCGTCGAATATGGCATGGGCTGGTTTGTTGAGGACTTCCATGGCTTGCGCATCCTCAGCCACGCTGGGGATACCGAAGGCTTCTCATCGCTGATCGCCTTCGCGCCGGAGGCAGACCTGGGTATCGTTGTGCTGAACAACAAGATCGGGGCCAGCAACTTCAACGCAACGGTTGAATATCGTCTGCTGGAACTGCTCTACGGCCTGGAGCCGACCATGGACGCCTTCTACGAGGCGCAGCGGGCGCAGGTCGAACGGGCACTGGCGGCGTTTGCGCAACACCTCTCCGCCATCGACGCTGAAGCAGTCACGCCCTATCTGGGCCGCTACAGCGACAACACGGCGCTCGAACTGCGCGACGGCGACCTGTGGATGACGCGCGGCAGCTACGCCTGGCGGTTGGTGCCGGGCCAGGAGGAAGGCAGTTATGTTTTCTACAACGGCCTGTTCCTGGCGCGGACGCTGACGTTTGCAGAAAATGACGCCGGCAGCGTAAGCCTGTTGCTCGAAGGCGTGTTGGAGCTGGCACACGCGGTGGATTAACCGGCTACAGGCCACAAATACGGGAAAAACCCGCACATTTTTGCGGTTCTATCCCCAAATGTTGGGGGTACAAAAGCAGGGTGTCCGGTGCTATGATCATCAAGGTGCGCACAGGAGGTTGTTTGGCGCACCATGACTTTATCTTTAGGCTTGCCTAAAAAGGCGATGGGGCGGTTTCGCCAGAATACAGGAGGTAGGCAACGATGAATACATTGCCAGAAGTCGTCATTCATATCGAGGGACTGACCAAACGATATGGCAAGGTCGTGGCCCTGGATCATCTGAATCTCGATGTCTACCGAGGCGAAATCTTCGGCTACCTGGGACCCAACGGTGCCGGCAAGACCACGACTATCCGTACCCTGTTGGACCTGATCCGGCCCACCGCCGGACACGCCACCATCTTCGGCCTCGATGCGCAAAAAGACAGCGTGATGGTCCACGCCCAGTTGGGCAACCTGCCGGGTGAACTATCCATGTGGGGGCACATGACCGGCTGGGAAGTGGTACGCTATCTGGGCGGGCTGCGCGGCGGCGTAGACGAGAAGTATGTGGAAGAACTGGCCGAACGGCTGGACTTCGACCTGACCAACAAGGTCAAGCGGCTCTCCAGCGGCAACAAGCGCAAACTCGGCATCATTCAGTCGATGATGCACAGGCCACCCTTGCTGATCCTGGACGAGCCGACCAACGGTCTCGACCCGCTGGTGCAGCAGACCTTCCACAAGCTGATGCGCGAGGTGCGCGACGAGGGCCGCACCGTGTTTCTCTCTTCGCACAACTTGCCAGAAGTGGAAGCGATCTGCGACCGCGTCGGCATCCTGCGCGAAGGTCGCCTTCAGGCTGTCGAGAGCATCGCCAACCTCAAGCAGGTACGCTTCCGCTGGATGGGCCTGCGGCTGGCGAACGGGGAACGGGCCGACGCGGAGGCCTTCAAGGCGCTGCCGGGCGTTTCGGATGTCACCACGGAAAACGGTTCGATCCGCTTCCGCGTCACCGGCGAAGTGGACCCCGTGATCAAGATGGCGGCCCAGTACCACGTGGTCGATCTGGCTTATGAAGAGCCGTCGTTGGAAGAAATCTTCCTGACCTACTACGGGGAGAATAAGTAACCATGACCATCAACACGCAATCCGCAGCCCGCGTTGCCATGCCGAACAATGTGGGCGTTATCTTTCGTCGAATGCTCCTTGACTCGCGCCGAGGGATCATCGGTTGGAGCCTAGGCATGGCGCTGCTGGCGGCGTTCATGCTGCTGTTCTACCCGCTGATCATGACCAAGATGGAAGTGTTCCAGGAGATGCTGGAAAACCCGCTGGTGCGGGCCTTCCTGGGCGCGGAAGTGGACTTCGCCACGCCGGAGGGTTACGTCGGCGTCTATGTCATGACCTATGTGCCGCTGATCCTGGCCTTCTACGTAGTGTTGCTGGCCCTGAACATCACCGCCGGGGAAGAGGAACGCGGCACGGCAGATCTTCTGCTGGTCGCCCCGGTGCCGCGCTGGCGTGTGATGGTGGAAAAGTTCCTGGCGCTGACCGTGATTGTGATGGTGGTGCTGTTCGTGGCTTACCTGGGCACACTGCTGGGGATGCTCGTGACGCCACAAGTGCAGGTCCCTGCCGGGCGGCTGGCCGAGGGCTTCATCACCATGCTGCCGCTGATGCTGGTGATGGGCGCGGGGACGCTGTTCTTCTCGACCATCACCCGTTCTCGCGCGACAGCCGGCTCGCTGGCCGGGGCGCTGGTCGTCGGCTCGTACTTTCTGAACGCACTGGCGGCGATGGCCGACGAGAGCATCCAGTGGCTGCGCAAACTGTCGTTCTTCTCTTACTACGGGACGACGAGCGTCCTGAACGATGGCATCGTGTGGGGTGACTTCATGGTGCTGACGGTTATTACACTCGTTCTGTTCGGGCTGGCGCTGTGGTTCTTCCAGCGGCGCGACCTGGCGGTGTAAAAAGCGGCGAGCGCCCGGCGGCGAGCGTCGAGCGAAAGCGAAAAACGAACAGCGGCGGCGGGCAAAGCAAAAGTCCGCCGCCTGCTTTTTCTGTGGAGTCATTGCTACACAATCCGCACCCGGCTGCCGGAGGTCGTCTTTTCCACTTCGAGTCGAGCGGGGAAGGCGTCGCGCAGGTCGTCGAGGTGGGTGATCACCAGGATCAGGGCGAAGTCATCCGCGACGGCGTTGATCGCCTCGACCAGCCGTTCGCGCCCGACGGCGTCCTGCGTGCCGAAGCCCTCGTCAATGAACAGGGTTTGCAGCCGCGCACCTGCCCGCCGTGCCAGAAGCTGGCTGAGCGCGATGCGGATGGCGAAATCCACCCGAAAGGCCTCCCCGCCGCTGTACATAGCGTAATCCCGCGCGCCGGCCTCGTCTGCGATCTCGATGTCCAGCGTATCCACCTGTTCGCCCGCCTGCGTTTCACGCAGCGCCTTAAAGCGGACGCGCATCCGCCCGTCGGTCATGCGGGCCAGCAGCGCGTTGGCATCGTCCTCCAGTTCGGGGATCACGGTCTCGATGATCATGGCCGGGATGCCGTTCTTGCCGAAGGCTTCTCGAAGCTGGCGGAAGATATTCTGCCGATCCGCCAGATCGCTACGCTTGCGCAGATAATCTTCCCGGCGGCGGCGCGAGTCGTCCAACGCCTTGAGTTCCTGCTGCAAGCGTACCTGTTTCTCGAAGGCGGTTTGCAGCGCCAGCCGCGCAGCGCGGACCTCGTCGCCCCGGCGGTCCGCCTCGCGGGCCAGAGTGGTCAGGCGCTCGACTTCATGCACGGCCTCCTGGCGGGCAATTTCGTCCTCGGCGCGGGCGCGGGCCAGCCGCTCCAACCGCTTCTGCGCCGCGTCGAGCGCGGCCTGCGTTTCTGGCAGAGAACGCTGCGCCAGAACAAGCTCCTGCTGGCGCAGTTCGTAGGCGCGGTAGGTATCCAGGCTTTCACGGGCGGCCACATGCGCGCCCCGGTCATAGCCCAGCGCGGCGATCTCGGCGTTTACCGCTGCAAGCTGCGCCCGCGCCTCGTGGGCAAAATCCTCCGCTGCCAACGCCGCCCAGACCGCGTTCAGGTTCGCGCGCTGGCGGGTAAGACGGGTCGCGGCGTCACGGGCAGAGTCACGCCGGGCGCGCAACGCTCCTGCTCGCTCACGCAGGGGATCAAGGCGGCGCAGTTCAGGAGACAGATCGGCGATCTGTTTTTCATACCTGCCGATCTCAGCGTGGGCTTCCCGCAGGCGAGCCGCATTCTTGCGGAACTGTTCCCCACGCGCCTTGCCGTCGGCCCGATATTGGTCTGCAAGACGTGCGCGTTGCTCTGCCGTAAGCGGCTGCCCGCACACCGGACACACCGCCGATCCTGCCGGGGCCAATTCGAGCGTATCCAGCCGGGCCTTGATGTCGTTCATCTCCTGGCGCAGGGCGCGGTTGGCGCTATCCAGGGCGGCGATTTCGGCGTTCAGGGCGCTAACGGCTTTTTGCCAATCGTCGCGCTGGCGTTCTTTTGCTTCCAGCGCGGCGATCTCAGCTTCGACGCCGTGTAAATCTTGCAGAACGGAATCCGCATCTGCCGTCAGGCGTTCCAGCTCTTCCATCGCCCCCTGGAAGTCGGCAGCGCGGCTTTGGAGATCGGCGCGCGCCTGCGCGATCTGCGCTTCTAAGGCGGCGCGACGGGCCTCGGCCTCTTGCAGCGCCATCAGCTTGCCGCTGAGAGTCTGATCGGCCTCACGGGCGGCCTCCAAGGCGGCAAAGCCCGTATCGACCGACTCCGCGCGATCCAGCACGGCCAGAGCGTCGGCCAGACGTTGGTGGAAGCGTTCGACCTCGGCGCGGTGAGTCTGCTCATCCTCGGTGTGTTGGCGCAGCCGCCGTTCGAGATCGGCCAGCCGGTCCGACGCGGCACGCAGTTGCGCGGGGGCGTCCCTGATCGCGTCATAGGCGGCCTCTGCCCGCCGAAGGGTTTCCTCGGCCTCGCGGTGGGCGGTTTCGGCCTCCTGCAATTCGCGCTCCAACATCGGCTGGCGGCGCAGGGTATCCTCGATCTCGCGCAGCCGCCCGTCGATGTTGTTCAACGCCGCCTCGATCTCCTTGAGGCGCGCTTTGGTGCGGTCCTCGTATACGCGCCAGGCGTCTAGACCGAGGATGTCGGCGAGAATCTGCTTACGCTGGGCAGGCGGGCGGGTGGTGAAGGCATCGGCCTGGCCCTGCTGCAAAAAGGCGCTGTGCACAAAAGTCTCATAGTCCAGGCGCAGCAGATCGTTAAGGCGCGCCTGCGTGTCGCGCAAAGACGCGCCGCTGAGCGGGGTAAAGCTGCCCGCCTGTTCGTTCCAGAGAAACAGGTCCAATCCGGTCTGGCGGCGTTTGCGGCTGATCCGCCGTGCGACGCGGTAGCGCCGCCCCTCATGCGCGAAGTCCAGTTCGACGCTCATCTCCTCCGCGCCGAGGGTGATCAGGTCCTCATTACGGCGTCCGCGCGCCCTGCCCCACAGCGCCCATGTGATCGCGTCCAACAGCGCCGATTTGCCTGCACCGTTCGGCCCAGTCAGGCAGGCGGTGTGCAGCCCCTCGAAACTGATCGGGTCGGGGGCGCGGTACGGCAAAAAGTTACGCAGGGTCAGGCGAGTCGGTAACAAGCGGTCAGCCTTCAGCAGTCAGCCGGCGGTGAAAGAACGAGGCAGACATTTTGATTGTAGTCAGTTCGGCGGCGCATGGGTAGGGCAACAAGGCCGATTTCGGCATCACACCGGGCGCCATCCCAGCAAGGTTATTCGCGCGGCACGCGGGATTGGGCGAGCATCTCGCGCGCACGCTGCATCAGGCCGTCCAGCGTGAGCATCAGCGGTTGGATACTCGTCCCCAGCAGCCGGGCGCGGCCACGCCGGGCTTCGTCCAGCAGGTCCAGGCTCTCCCAGGGATTCTCGTCACGCAAGGCCAGGCGCAGGTTAAGCAGCACCCCACCCATAATCAGCGGCAGGTAGGCGTAACTGATGTCCATTGGCAGAACGCCCTGTAGCGCCTGCACCACCTTTTCGGCGTATTGGCGGTGTTCTTCACTACTGCCATACCGCTGCCGCGCCGAAAGTTGCACCATTGGCAGGGTCACCCGCACCGCATCGTACACGGCCCCTTCGTAAAACGCGACGGCCAGCGCGCCCCGGTCGCGGTTGGCAACGTCCTCATCCTGCGCCAGCAGGCTACACAGCCATTGGAACCAGCGCATGTCGCGCAGACCGAACGCCTCCTCGTACTGGTAGGCATCCTCGAAGACATAGGTCAACGCCTTAGCGATAAACAGCGACTCGCCGGGATGCAGCGGCAAGCCGGCGTCGGCGAAGCGTTCGCGGGTAACTTTTTCCAGCGGATAAAAGACATTGCCGCGCGTAAAGTCGAGCGCCACGCGCTCCCCCAGCGCGGCAACTTCGGCCAGCCGCTCCTGGTCGCGCTGGTAATCACGCGCCGTCCACAGCGTGGCATAGCGAGAAGTCGGGTTGAACAGGCCCGGCCTGACCTTACCGGGGATCACGTCAATGTGCGTCCGAAGCTGGCCCGGCTGCGCCCCCTTGCCGGAGAACGGCACATCGCGCAGCACTTCCAGCCGGAACGGGGAAACATCCAACACGCTCGGTGGCCTGCCCAGGCCGGGCGCACGCACCCGCCAGGCTGATCCCGACGCCCGCCCCTGCACCTGTACCTGCACCAGATAGCCGCGCGCCGCCGGGGTGGGGGGGTGAACGATCACCGGCAGGTACAACACCCCGACCTCGCCCGGCCCCAACGTCAGGCGAAGTTGTTTTTTGGGCAAAAAGAAACTCAATCGCCGGCCCGCCGCATCCTGGCGCGGCAGGCGCACGTCTATGTCGATCTGCTGCGGCTGAGCGATCACGCTTTGCAACAGGAGCAGGATTTCAAACGGCTGTCCCAGCGCCACACCCGGCGGAAAAACCCCCAGAACACATTGAAGCGTATCCAGTTCCAGGCGCTCCCGGCCCGCAATGGCACCCAACACGTCGGGATAGACCTGCTCGGACACCCCCCCCTCCCCTATGAAAGCGCCCCGGCAGCAGGCAACGCCACGACAGCTCCGCCGAGCAGCCGGGCTTCGCCGACAACCGGTTAGCCAGTCTGGTCGAGCGCGCGGTCGATCAGCTTATCCGTCATGGCGAAGATCGGCTGGTTATGCTCATTCTGCTCCGACGCGCGCTTCTCACGCGCCTTCTGCGCCAGCCAAAGCGTGTCGCGGGGAATCTCACGCGGCATGACGATGCGCGTGCTGGCAATCAACCCGCCCAGCACCAGCGGCAGGTAGGCATGGGTGAAGTCCATGCCGCCGTCTTGCAGCATTCCAACCACGCTGGCGGCGTACTCCTCCTGCTCCTGCTCGTCGCCGAAGTTTTCGCCCGTCACCGTGCCGACCATCGTAAAACCGTAGTGGATGGCGTCGCGCAACAGTTCATAAAAGACCAGGTTAGAAACCAGATAGCTGGGATTGTCCGCTGCTTGAGGCTGGTCAAAGAGGATACGGCAGGTGCGCATGAACCACGCCGGATAGTGGGTCGGCTGGTCGTTCAGCGCAGGCGGAACGCCCATCTCCAGCACCAGGGTCATCAGCTTGGCGATGAAGACCGACTCACCGGGCAACAGGTAATAGCCGGCCTGCTCAAAGCGCGTCTGGATCATATCTAGCAGCGGGAAAAAGACGTTATCGCGCTTGAGGGCCGGCAGCAGCACATCCAACTGCCCCTGCACACGCTCGACCAACATGCGCTCGTCCACATGATCGCGCATGGTCCACAGGCTCACCCAGCCGGGGGAAAAATCCGCCACCTTGCCCAGCGTAGGCAACATGATCTCAAATGGGGCAGTCAGGCCGGTGCGCCCGGCACGCTCCACCGAAAAGATCATCTGCTGAAGCTGCCAGATGCGGTCCTGCGTTTCGGCGGGCAGTTCCGTTTCCACAAACAGCCCTCCGCCCTCCGGCGCGCGGACGCGACGTGGTTTGTCCTTACCGACACGCTTGACCGCCAGGTCCATGACGAGCCGATAGCCCTCACCGGGGGCCGTCTCCGGCGAACTGGACACCGGCAGCGTCAGGTAGCCCACTTCGGCGGGCCGCAAACCGACCAGCAGCCGTTCGCGCTTGGTGAAGAAGCGGTTGCGCTTGCCCCTGAGGTCAGCTTCCGGCAGTTTGAGATAGGCCGTCACATCTACGTCGGAATCCGAGGCGTTTTGCAGCAGCAGCACCGCCTCAAAGGGCTTGCCGGCGGGCGTTGAGGATGGGCGTACACCCAGCGCACACTGCACCACGTCCAGGTTTACCCGCTCGCCGCCGGTGATCGCACCCAACAGGTCCGGCAGATTGACGGTCTCGCGGTCAGGCATCGACGCCTCCCGTGCTCATGCTCATTTGCCACATACGGGCATTATAGCTCTATTCCGGCTCATCCGCGTCTGGCGGCTCGCTCCCATCCGCTGCGATCAGGACCGTCATCTGCGCTCGCAGCGCCTCGACCTCACCCAGCAATGTTTCCACGCGCTCGGTCAGGTCGAGGATGATCGCTACGCCCGCCAGGTTCACGCCCAGGTCATTGGTCAGACGCACAATCTTGCGCAGTCGTTCCACATCCCGCTCGGTGTAAAGCCGGAAGTTCCCCCGCGAGCGGTGCGGCACTACCAGGCCCAGGTCCTCGTAATTGCGCAGCGTTTGCGGATGCAGTCCAACTGCCCTTGAAGCCTCGCTGATGTTATATCGCTTTTCCTCCCTGATAGGGGTATTCTTTTTCATTTTACATATAACAGCTATGATCCCTATAATTGTTTAGGGACAGGATTCGGGCAAGAGCACAAAACGGTTACTTACAACCACTTCGCCGTTGCTCACTCTGCGTTAGAACGCAGCCCCAAAGTCACCGGCACCTCCAGGGTCGCCCGGTCGCGTATTATGGTGAGCGTGACCATATCACCCGGCCTGGTGTTAATGGTAAGATAACTTAACAACTGATCCATATCCGCAATAAACTCCCCATCTACGGCAACAATAATGTCTCCCCCCACCAGCACGCGCGTCCCCCAAACATCAACATAGTCAGTTCCGCCCCGTAGACCCGCTCTGGCCGCCGGCGATCCTTCTGCAACCTGTTGAATGAGCACTCCTGCGGTAACCGGTAAACCTAATGGTTCGGACAGCCCGGCCAGGCTAAGCCCGCCTTCAGACGATAGCCCCGAAATGCCCAGCCAGGAATACTCGACCCGGCCCTGCGCGATCAGTTCTGGCACAACGCGCTGCACGGTGCTCACCGGCACGGCAAAACCCACCCCCTGGAAGGTGCCCGTCTCGGTGCGGATGGCCGTATTCACGCCGATCACGCGCCCGTGGGAATCCAGCAGCGGGCCGCCGGAGTTGCCGGGGTTGATCTCCGCGTCCACCTGGATGATCGAGGGGTTGTTGAACGGCTGCTGAAGTGGGTTAAGCATCTGGGCCGAGGGCAGCGTGCGCCCCAGGGCGCTGATCACCCCGACGGTCATCGAACTCGTCAGGCCGAAGGGATTGCCGATGGCGACAACGCGCTGGCCCACGCGCAGGTCGTCGGCACTGCCCAACTCAACCGGCAACAACCGCGCCGCGTCCACATCCACCTTGATCACCGCCAGGTCGCTGAAGTCATCCAGCCCGATCAGGTCGGCCCTGGTCACGTAGCCGTCGGAGAAGGTCACGCGAATGCTGTCCACATCACGCACGACGTGCGAGTTCGTCACGATGTGCCCGCTGAGGTCGTAGACAAAACCGGAGCCGCTGCCGAACTCGACCGGATCGGCATTCTGCAAGACGGCCAGCCCCACATCGATGTTGACGACCGACGGGGACACGCGGGCATACAGGTTGCTGAGCAGCACATATTCCAGGTCCGCCTGTGCCACCAGGTCCGGCGGCAGCGGGCTGGGCGTCGGCTGGATCAAGGTGGCAGCGTTGAGCGACGGAGGAAAATCGATCATACGGGCGATTGGCCGGAAGCTATCAAACAAACGCGGCAGAGTGCCTGTCCCGGCCAGCAACACCAAAACGGTCAGGGCAAACACCAACACGATTCCCCAAAGGCGTGTTTTCATCCGTCTTCATCTCCCGCCAGTTATCAGAGCCGCCCGCATCCCCACCATCGATAAGACCGGCGCGCTCGTGGTCGTTATCCCCGCTGGCCCTCTGGCGTCCGCAGCCCGGCCAACCGCTCGAACAGCGCGCGCTCCTCATCGGTCAGCCGTTCCGGCACGCGAACCAACACCCGCGCATACAGATCGCCATAGCGATTGGGGCTGCGCAGGATCGGCATTCCACGCCCGGCCAGTCGGAATGTTTTGCCAGAAGACGTGCCCGGCGGGATGCGCAGACGCACATCGCCGCCCAGCGTCGGGACGCGCACCTCGCCGCCCAAGACGGCAGTATAGAGGTCGATGTAAATGTCGCGGTAGAGGTCATCGCCCCGGCGCTCGTAATTGGGATCATCCTGGACTTTGACCACCAGGAACAGATCGCCCGGCTGCCCGCCGGCGTAGCCCTCCTCGCCCTTGCCGCCCAGCCGGATGCGCGTGCCGGTCTTAGCCCCCGGCGGGATGCGCACGCTCAATTTTTGCCCGGCGCGGTCCAACACGCGCGTGACGCCGTGAAACGCCTCTTCCAGCGTGATCGTCACCTCGAAATCGATGTCGCGCCCGTTTCGGGGGGCCTGGCGTACACGCGGTTCCCCACGCCGACTGGTCGTTCCGCCCAGGCCACCGAACATCATCTCAAAGAAATCCGAAAAGCCCCCGACCCCCGCACCGCCGGGATATTCACGATATTCCACTCCCCCCATCGGTCCGAAGCCCGCCTGGCGCAGCAGGTCTTCCCAGGGGATGTTGCCCTGGCCACCTGTGCGCTGCCATTGCTGGTACTGCGACCCCAGTTGATCGTAACGGGCGCGTTTCTCCGGATCGCTGAGAACCTCGTACGCCTCATTGATCTCCTTAAAACGCTCCTCGGCTTTTTTGTCGCCGGGGTTTACGTCTGGGTGATGCTGGCGAGCCAGTTTACGGTATGCCTTTTTGATCTCTTTTCCATCGGCGTCCCGGTTGACGCCCAGAATCCGGTAGTAATCCTTGTATTCAGCCATGTCTGCTCGATCTCAACTCTATTTACTCCGCCGCCAAGCCAAATTCTAAAACTTTAGTTGATCCATGTCAACTTTGCGCCGCCGATTCTTATGTAAATTTAACGACGCTTGGAACAGCAGACGTGTCTCAGGTAAAGACAAAAAAGGCAGCGCATCTGCGAGAGACACGCCGCCCCACACCTGCCGATAGAATGTGCACGTTTCAAAAACGCCCGTGCCCACCCCGGTTGCCGGGGGGGTTACTTCTCAGTGGCCTTTACGTCCGTAGCCGGGGACTGAAGTCCCCGGCATTGAAAACCTGCACATTGGGCCTGCTGATGGAATACCTTGCTACTGGCCGCTTGCGCCTTCGCCTTCAGCTGTGTTGCTCCCAGCAGGCGAAACCGCCCCTCCTTCCAACAGGCTCTGGAAGTCGAAGACGAACGGGCTGTTGCTCGGCAGCAACATCAACTGGATGTTGTCCGCCAGGTTTTCCACATAGCGCCACTGGATCAACTGCGGGTTCTGGCTGATCTGCGCGTTGATCAGGGCCAGGGCGTTGGCCTCGGCCTGGGCACGGATTTCGATGGCCTGAGCCTCGCCGTTGGCGCGCTCAATAGCAGCATCGCGCTCACCGGCGGCCTGGATGCGCAGCCGCTCGGCTTCCTGCTCGGCGCGCAGGCGGTCCTGCTCGGCGATCTGTTTCTGCTCAATCGAACGGGCGTAATCCTCGCTGAACTGGATGTCGCGGATCACGAAGTCCGTCACAATGAAGCCTTCCTGAGCCAGGCGGTTCGCAATGACCTCTTCGATGCCGTCGCGCATGTTGGCGCGCTCGGTACTGTAGACCTCTTCGACGCCATAGCGGGCCACCTCGTCACGCACCGCGCCGCGCACGGTGGGCCGGATCAGGCTGTTCTCGAAGCGGTCCTGCCAACGTTGATGCACCAGATTCGCCTGTGCCGCGTCGATACTGTAGATGATCGTCGCGTCGATGCGCACTTCCTGGCCGTCGGACGTGCGAGCTACCACAGCGTCGTCGCCCAACATGGCCCCTTCGCTTGCCCGACCGGACATGGTATATTCCCGCTGGGCCACCGAGTACAGCGTCGGCACCTGGACCACCGGGATGATGATATGCACGCCGGGGCCGCGCGGTGTCAGCAGTTGGCCGCTCAACTGGTCGAACACAACCGCCACCTGCTGCGGCTCGACGACGATGATGCCCTGGCTGATGACGCTGAACAGCAGGCCGATCACCACGCCGAAGATGGCAATGGTCACGCCGCCGCGCGTGGAATGACCCTGCGAGGCCGAAGCGACCGCCAGGCCGATGCCGACGACCAGCAAGGCCCATCCGGCCAGCGCCACAATCCCTAATAACGCACTGATGCTGCCCATTTCTCACTCCCTCTTTTTGCTGCCTGTCGCTTACCTGCAAGGTAAGACTGTTCACTAAGTTATCCATACGCATTATAGCACGCCCGGTTGCAGTCAAGGTGTCAATAAGCCGACAAACGGCTGACAGACAGGCCGTCCCCCCCCCTACCCCGGCCAACATAGCCTTGACAACCCGCCCGCCCCCCGCTACAATGCACGGCAATGCGCCAAACCTACAGCTATCATGGCAACGAACGGGAGTAGTAGGCCATCGTCGCAGCGAGCCAGGAACGGTGGGAGCCTGGCCAGGCATCGGCGACGAATGCCCCCAAGGCCGAACTCGCCCGCGAGCCGCGACGCCGAAATCGTGTAAGCGCCGCCGGGATACGCCCGTTAGCGCGTCGATGAGTGGGTGGCAGATCAAGGGCCCGTAGCTCAATTGGGAGAGCGCCACAATGGCATTGTGGAGGTCAAGGGTTCGAACCCCTTCGGGTCCACTTCCCCAGCCGCCAAACAGGGTGGTACCGCGGAGCGCCTCTTCGTCCCTGGGATGAAGGGGCTATTTGCATTTCGGAAGAGATATGTTATCTTTGGGGCAATCAGGGTGTTTGTTTTCACTGGGTATTGTCGGGATCGCCGCCGGGCGGCGGCAGCGGAATGACGCCGAGGGAGTTGATCACCATGACCAAGCAGCCCAAACGCCGCACCTTCGTGGACCGGGTTCGTGACATCCTTGCCGGCCTTGATCGGCTGCTTGCGCCGCAACCGCAGCCGCAGCCTGCGCCTGTGCCGGTCCCGGTGCGTGTGCGAAAGGATCGCCGTTAACGCGATCCGGCTTCCTAACAGCAGGACCTTCCAGGTCGGTAGGCGCGGCAGGCGCTTACCGATTTTTGTTTTCCAGGTCGATTGATCCCTGATTCCATGCACGGGTGAAGGAGAACAGGTATGATCGCGCGATGCCGATTGTTTGAACAGACGAACTCCCTTCTCGCGCGCCCCCGGCGGGAGGACTGCTGCCTTGACTTTCGCTGGCATTGATCGGCGCGACACTCCCCCGAGGAGGTCCGCCGTTAACCCTGAGGAGACTTGAGGATGACCGACAAATACGATCCCCGCGAAATCGAGGCGCGCTGGCAGGCGCGCTGGGAAGCGGACAATCTGTACCGCGCAAAGATCGACCGTAGCAAGCCCAAGTACTACGCCCTGACCATGCTGCCCTACCCTTCCGGCGACCTGCACCTGGGCCACTGGTACGCCATGTCGCCGTCGGATGCGCGGGCGCGCTACATGCGCATGAAGGGCTACAATGTCCTGTTCCCGATGGGCTTCGACGCCTTCGGCCTGCCCGCCGAAAACGCCGCCATCAAGCGCCGTATCCATCCCAAGACGTGGACCTATGCCAACATCGAGCGGATGCGTGCACAACTGCGCAGCATGGGCGCCATGTTCGACTGGGAACGCGAGGCGATCAGCAGCGATCCCGAATACTACCGCTGGACGCAGTGGTTCTTTCTGCAATTCTACAAACACGGCCTGGCCTACCGGGCTATGGGGGCGGTAGACTTCTGTCCGACGTGCAACACCACCCTGGCCCGCGAGCAGGTGTGGGGCGATGACCGCCACTGTGAACGCTGCGGCACGCCCGTGATCAAAAAGGACCTGGAACAGTGGTTCTTCCGCATCACCAAGTATGCCGAAGAACTGCTGGATCACAGCCGCATCGACTGGCCAGAGCGCGTCGTGACGATGCAGAAAAACTGGATCGGGCGCAGTGAGGGCGCGCATGTTACCTTCCACACCGAGGCCGAAGATCCCATCGAGATTTTCACCACCCGGCCCGATACCCTATGGGGCGCAACCTTTATGGTCCTGGCGCCGGAGCACCCGCTGGTGGAAAAAGTCACCACGCCGGACCGCCGCGCCGAGGTCGAAGCCTATGTCGCCGCTGCCGCGCGCAAATCGGAGATCGACCGCACCGCCGAGGGCAAGGAGAAAACGGGCGTCTTCACCGGCGGCTATGCCATCAACCCGGTCAACGGCGAGCGCATTCCCATCTGGGTGGCCGACTACGTGCTGATCACCTACGGCAGCGGCGCGATCATGGCCGTCCCTGCGCACGACGAACGGGACTTCGCCTTCGCGCGCAAATACGGCCTGGAAGTGCGCGTCGTCATCCAGCCGCCGGGCGAAACGCTGGACGGGGCGACGATGGCCGCAGCCATGCCCGGCGCAGGCGTGATGGTCAACAGCGGCCCCTTCGACGGCACGCCCGCCACCGAGGATAAGGGCATGTCTAACCCCGCCATCAAGGCCGTGACCGAATGGCTGGAACAGCAGAAGATCGGCCACGCGGCGGTCAATTACCGCCTGCGCGACTGGTTGATCAGCCGTCAGCGTTACTGGGGCGCCCCGATCCCCATCGTCTATTGCCCCAAGTGCGGCACCGTCCCCGTGCCAGAAGAAGACCTGCCCGTGCTGTTGCCCGACGACGTGGAGTTCATGCCGACGGGCGAGTCGCCGCTGAAGTTCCACGACGGCTTCCGCAAGACAACTTGCCCGACCTGTGGCGGCCCCGCCGAACGCGAAACCGACACGATGGACACCTTTATGTGCTCGTCGTGGTATCAGTACCGCTACCTGAGTCCGTCCTACGCCGAAGGGCCATTCGACCCGGAGGAGGCTGCCTACTGGCTGCCAGTGGACCTGTACACGGGCGGCATCGAGCACGCCACGATGCATCTGATGTATACGCGCTTCTTCACCAAAGCCATGCGCGACTGCGGCGTGTTCGCGCCGACCATCCGGGAGATGCGCCGCGCGGGCCGCGACCCGAACGCGCTGTTCGACGAGCCGATGAACGCGCTGTATAACCAGGGCATGATCCTGGGCGAGGACCGCGAGAAGATGTCGAAGAGCCGGGGCAACGTGGTTGCGCCGGATGATCTGGTGCACCGGTACGGGGCAGACGCCGTGCGCGCTTACCTGATGTTCGGCTTCCGCTGGGACCAGGGTGGCCCCTGGGACAGCCAGGGCGTTCAAGGCCCGGTCCGTTGGCTGAACGACGTATGGACGCTGTTCGCAGAGCCGGTTGTCACGCCATCCCACCGCGCAGACGAATCTGCTGCCGGCGACCTGCGCCGCAAGGTGCATCAGACCATCAAGCGCGTGACCGACGGCATGGAGACCTTCAGCTTCAACACGGCCATCGCCGCGCTGATGACACTGAAGAACATCCTGCAAGAGGCGCGCCAGACGTTGGCAGGCTCGGCGGCGTGGGACGAGGCGCGCAACGTCTATCTGCGGCTGATGGCCCCCTTCACGCCGCACATCGCCGAAGAACTGTGGGCGCGCAACGGCTATCCCTACAGCGTGCACACTCAGCCCTGGCCAGCATACGACCCGGCCATCGCTGCCGAGGAGATGATCACCCTGGTGGTGCAGGTCAACGGCAAGGTGCGTGACCGTGTGCAGGTGCCGGCAGACATCAGTGAGGAAGCGGCCAAAGCCGCCGCCCTGGCGACGGCAGGCGCGCAGCGTCACCTGGACGGCAAACCACCCAAGAAGGTGATTTACATCCCCAAGACCGGCATGGTCAACATCGTGGTGTAGCAGTGCCGGGGGCGATCCACAGGGTCGCCCCCGGTTTTCGTCACGAGTCCCCTCAGGCACACCGGCACGCCCAATCCGTTGCTTAATTCTTGACTTTACAGATGAACTACATATAATTTAATTTGACGCGAAGGTGTGAGCAGGATCGAATCACTCTCAGTTGGTTAAAGTAACACACAACAAAACTGTTCTTTGAGGAAATTGACAGGAGACCCACACGTGCATCGCAGAACCCTGTTTGGATTGTTGATTTTGGCACTGACCGTTGCTTTGGCGGGGGCGCTGCCCGGATCGGCCCAGGGCAACATGACGGTGGTGGCCCAGGGCCTCAACGGGCCGCGCGGCCTATTTTTCGACACCGATGGCAACCTTTACGTGGCCGAAGCCGGGACGGGCGGCGAGATGAGCATGGGTGCTGGCGAGGGGGCAATGTCCTATGGCCCGACCAGCCAGATCACCCGGATCGCCCCAGACGGCACACAGAGCGTCTTTCTCCCCTTCTTCCCCAGTGCGGGCAATGCCACCGAGACCATCGGCCTTGCCCAGATCGAGGTCGTAGGCGACTCGATCTGGCTGCTGACCAGCAAAGGCGCGCCGAACCAGCCCTTTAACAACGCCCTGATCCAACTGGACCGCACAACCTTTCGCGTGCGCAACTTTGTGGACCTGTTCACCTATGAGGCCGAAAACGACACGGACGGCACAGGGGAAATTGATAGCAACCCCACCGACTTCACCATCGGCGCAGACGGCACGGTGTACATTGTGGACACCGGTGCGAACGCGCTGTTCACTTGGACGGCAGAAAGCGGCTTAGAACCCTTTATCGTCTGGCGCGATAATCCTGTTCCAACTGCGATTGCCTTCGCTGCAGACGGTTCGTTCTATATCGCTTTCCTCGGCACAGGGATCGCGCCGGGCGCGGGCCACGTCGAGCACTGGAATGCCGATGGCAGCGTCCTGCTGGAAACCATCGGTGGCATGACGGCAGTCACAGATGTGCTGGTAGCCGCCGACGGAACAGTCTATGTGGTGGAATTGGTGCAATTCGGCGATCAAGGTCCTGCTCCCAACTCCGGGCGCATCTCTGCACTCGGCCCGGACGGCCTGACCGTATATGCGGACGGCCTGAACACTCCTTACGCGCTCGCGCAGGACGCCGACGGCAACCTGTACGTCAGCACGGGGAGCGCCTTCAACCCGCCCGGCAGCGGCGCGGTCGTACGGCTCGGCATGTAATCGCTCTCCCCCCCGATCACACCCGCGCGCTCACCCCAGGGGCGTTCTAGTGAACGTCCCTGGGGGAATTTTAAACACCCCTCTACCCACACGACGACCTCACACGCGCCAATAATCGCGCCCACCGCCCTCGCGTGCCATCAGACCGGATTCGACCAGTTCACGGCGCAGCGTGGCCGTATCCTCGTGATAGCGGCTCAGGATGTCATTCACCTGCTTCTCGCTGTAACGCACACCCGGCTCAAACGCCTGGACCACATGGCGTAGAACGACGGCCAGCTTCTTCAACTGTGTCGGAAACGCTTTGACGCTGCCGTCGGGGCGCAAATAGCTTTGTAGCACCTTGCGGTCGTAGGCATCGGTATCCACGTCCGCTGCTGCCGCTTTGAATGTCTCCCGCGAGAGCAGTCGCTTTGCCATCGCCTCCAACGCGCCGACTTCCAGGCGGTAGATGTTGTAGTAGCTTTCCGCCCGCGCGCTGACCAGTCCTACGTGCACCAGATACGACAGATGATGCGACACAGTCGAGGGACGCAGGTCCAGCATGGCGGCTATTTGCTCGGCAGAGAATTCTCCCTGGGCCAGCAGCCCGACGATCTTGAGACGGTTGGCGTCGCTGAGCGCCTTAAAGAATTCCAACAGGTCGGTCGGCGGCGTTTCGGCGTCCATGTCTCTTTCCTTTCGTGTCAATCCAATTCGATGATCATCGAATTAATTCTACCATCATTCGCTTACGTGTCAAGGAAAAATGCTTGCCCCCGCCCGATCCGGCGGCTAGACTCAGCAGGTATTTGTGAGTCACAACCACACCAAAGGAACAGGCTGATGAACCTGGCCGATCTCAATTGGATGGACGTGGAACGCTACCTGGAACACGATGACCGGATCATCCTCGTCACCGGCGCGACGGAGCAGCATGGCTACCTGAGCCTGCTGACCGACATCAAGATTCCGCTGGCGATTGCCTCCGCCGTCGCGCAACGAGAAAATGTGCTGGTCGCACCGCCGTTGAACTTCGGCTGCTCCGGCTATTTTATGGAATATCCCGGCACAATCAGTCTGACGGAGACAACTTTTGCCCTGGTCCTGATGGAAATCGTCAACAGCCTGATTCAGCACGGCTTCCGGCGCTTTCTCATTCTCAACGGGCACGGGGGCAACCGGATGCCCGAAGAACTGACCGATCTCCAACGGGAGGGCGAAGGATTGCGCTTTATCTGGTGGGATTGGTGGCATAGTCCGGCAGTCGGTCAGATCGCCCAGGAAATTCACCTCACGGCGGATCACGCCAACTGGCTGGAAAACTTCCCCTTTACCCGTGTGGGGGATGTTCCACAGGAGGAGAAGCCCATCCCAGAGTTTGACCGCACGGACCTGACGGGCCATAGCGTGCGGGCCATCCTCGGCGACGGCAGCTTTGGTGGACCTTACCAGGTGGACGACGCGGTGATGGACCGGCTGTTCAGTTTCGTGGTGGAAGAGGCTGCCGCGTTAGTGCGCACGCTGTAGCGGCCAGGAATTAACGGTTAGCAATTAGCAGAAGCAACCAACAGGCCCAGACACAGCCTCTTTTGAAACCGGCGCATTGCGTTAGCTGAGGCTCACTGCTGACCGCTGATTGCGGACGGCTGATTACTTTAGCGCAACGGGCGCACCTGATGCCGGAACGCCACCTGCAAAATCAGACGGCCCAGGCGGATCTCGTCGCCGTCGCGCACCACGCGCACTTCGTGCGGGTGCAGCCGCTGACCGTTGACGTAGGTGTTGTTGGCGCTGCCCAGGTCGGTAATGGTGATCGTGTTGTCCTGGTAGCGCAGGCGGGCGTGCTGGCGCGACACGCCCATCTCGGCAGCCTGAAAGGGCGCCAGGTCAATGTCTGGCAGGGGCTTAGCGTTGGGAACGCTGCGCCCCAGGATTAGCTCCGGCTTGCGCGCGATGGCGATCACCAGCGGCTGGTTATGCCCGCGCACGGTCAGCACCAGCGCCGACGACGGTGGAAAGTGGCTCTGCCCCACCTGGTACAGGTCTTCTTCGCCCGGCTGGAGGTTGCGCGTGTCACTGCTGGTCACATTGAGAATGGCCCCACAGTTGGAACAATAAGCATCGCCCAACTGGGCCGGACGGCCACATTGGGGACAGTGAAACGTCTGAGCGGGGGCAGCTGGCTCCTGCGCGACCGAGGGATGCACCGGTGCGTTCTGGATGACGACAGGCGGCTGGGGCAGCCAGCTCAGGTCTTCATCAGGCGCAGGCTCCAACAAAGTCTCACTTTCGCTTGTGAAGGCGTTTGGCTTAGCCACTGGACGATATTTGCTCCCCTCGCGGCTTTCCCAACTTCGGATCAGGGCAGCCAATTGTTGCCGGGCATCTGTACGCAATCGCTCCAGCAACGGCTTGAGGTAGGCGATCACCTGCTCTGGGCTACTGCCCTGCTGGCGACGCCGCACATATTCACTCAAGATGTCGGTCACCCCGGTCGGATTCGGTTGCGTGGCGTTTTTATCGTCCATGATTTATTTTTCCAATGCGCGTCCCGGTACGACGAATGGAGCCGCGACATTTTCTGGGTGTCATTATATCCCCTTTTGCCTGCGCAGATATGAAAAACACATGAAATTCCTCGCGCCGCCCTACTCCACAGCAGGGTATAATCTTTAGCCTACGGCGCATTTCCCCCTGAGGAACGCTCCTGATGCCCATTCGCGTCCACTCACGCCCGTCCGTCCTGCCGACAGCGCTCCTGCTGCTGCTGATCGCGGCCAGCCGCATCGTGCAGCTTGGCGACCTGCCGGTGCATCTGGACGAAGCGTGGTCGGTATGGACCACCTTCGGCACGCCACAGCAGATCGTCGCCTGGACGCCGTACACCTACTCGCCGCTGTATTATCTGAGCCTGGGCGCGTGGCGGCTGCTGGTCGGCGAAACGCCGCTGCTGATGCGCCTGCTGAACGTGTTCGTCTTCCTACTGGGATCGGCCTGCCTGTACCGGCTGGCCCTGCGCCTGATGAACCGCCGCGCCGCCATCGTCGCCACGCTGGTTTACGCCGCCCTGGGCTACAACCTGTATATCAGTATGCAGGCGCGACTGTATGCCTTCGCCATCGCCCTGCTGCCGCTGGCCTTCTGGATGACCCTGCGTTACTTCGACCAGCCCACTTTCCGGCGCGCGCTGGCGCTGGGGCTGTGTCTGGCCGGGATGATCTACGCCTACCTGACGGGCGTGCTGGCGTTGGGCCTGCTGGGGCTGTACACGCTGTTGTTTTACCCGCGCCGGGTCTGGCGCTGGTGGCTACCCGGCCTGATCGGCTTGATCGTCGCCGCGCCGGAGATTATCCGGGAACTGGAGCCTGTCGCCAGCCGGGTCGCCGCCAGCAGCGCCGCGCGCCCGCCGCTGGCCCCGTTCTTCCCGGCGATGGGCGAGTTCTTCTCCTTTTTGAGCACTTATCTATATATCGGCTATCCGTTCATCCTGTGGGTGTTGATCTTCGCCCTGGCGCTGGGCGCGATCCTGTACACCGAGCGCCCGCTCCGGCGGCAGAGCGTGTTTTTGCTGTTCTGGGTGTTCGGCATGGCAATCCTGGTCTACCTGAGTCATCCCTACACCGACCTGTTCCGCGTCTTTTATGCGTGGTGGATCGGGCTGGGGCTGGCCCTGCTGATCGGGCGCGGGATCGCCCACCTGCCCCGCCCCGGCGCTGCCGCCGTGCTGGCCGCGCTGGCCGTGCCGATGTTCATCCCTTTCCCGCTGAACGACGAGCTGCGCGTGCGCCCCCTGATCCCGCAACTGGCATGGCTGGCCGAGCACGCCCAGTGGGGCGACGCGGTGGTGGTCGATCCGGAGTGCGCGTGCGTGGAAGTGGAAGAGCTGGACCTCTACGGCGATCTCTACTTCCCCAACGGCCTGAGCGTGGTCCACGATCCGGAGGGCTACCGCCGCGTGTGGTACTTCACGTCCTATGGTTTTGAAAACCCCGTCCTGGCGGCGCAGGTCCGCGCGGGCCGCATCGCCAGCCGTTTCGTTGGGCCGGTGGAATGCCTGTTCCGGCTGTACGAAGGTCCGCCGGACGCCGCAGGCATTCCTTTTGAAAACGGGATGCGCTTTCACGGCGTGGAGATCATGGAGGGCGAGCGGCCCTGGCCCGGTCTGGCGACGCGGCGCGAAGGCGAGACGATCCGGCTGCGGCTGTGGTGGTCGGCGGACCGCGCCCCGGCGCTCGATTACAGCGTTAGCAGCGGCCTCCTGGGAACCGGCGGCCCGCTGGCGCAGTTCGATGGCCCGCCGCAGACGATCAGCCTGGAATACGGCGTCGAACCGCCCCCGCGCGAAACCAGCCGGTGGACGCCGGGACGCTTTTACGTCGAGGAGCGCGAACTTCGCCTGCCCGACGCCGTCGTGACGCAGACGGCGGTACTCTACCTGGTGGTGTACTTCTGGCAGGACGCCGTGCCCATCCCTGCGCCCGGCACAGACGAAAATGGTCTGCTGCGCATCGGGACGGTCAGCGTCAAAGCGTGGTAAACGGTTGTCACTGAAACACTTTTTCAGTATAGTCTGGATCACCCTTTGGAATCAGGAAACGTCCATGCAGGAACAAACCCTCGTCGAATGTCTGCGCGCGCACGGCTACAAGCTCACCCAGGCCCGCCGCGCCGTGATCCACGCCCTGGCGATCTCGCCCACGCCGCTCTCCGTGAACGACCTCTACGCGCGCGCCCACGCCGACGCCGCCGACCTGGGCCTGGTCACGGTGTACCGCACGCTGGAATTGCTGGTGGACCTGGGGCTGGTGCGTCCGGTGCACCTGGTGGATAACTGTCACGGCTACACGCTGGTCTCGCCGGGCCACACCCATCACGTCGTCTGCCGGGAATGCAGCAGCGTGGTCGAGATCACCGGCTGCGATCTGGGCGCATTCCTGGACGCGGTCGCGCAACAGACCGGCTACCACGTCACCGGGCACTGGCTGGAAGTCGAAGGGGTATGTCCGGCGTGCCGGAAAGAGACCGACGATAAGCGGCAGCAAGACCTTTAGGCGCACAGTTTTTCCCCAGGGGGTTGTCATTGAAAAACTTTTTCAGTATCATTGAAAAGGTTTTTCAAACAGCACGCCTGGAGGCAAAGATGCTCAAACGTAGACTGTTCCTGCCAGTAGTCTTCCTTCTGCTTGTAGTCGGTGGCCTGCTGACCGTCCGGGCGCAGGAGGGCCGCCTGCAAGTCATCGCCAGCTACAGCGTCCTGGCCGATGTGGTGAGCCATGTCGCCGGGGATGTCGCCGATGTAACCGCCCTGATTCCGCTGGGCGCAGACCCGCACGCCTTCGAGCCGACGCCGCAAGACCTGGCCCGCCTGGCCGACGCCGACGTGGTATTCGTCAATGGCGCGAACTTCGAGGGTCGCCTGATCGAGGTGATAGAGAACGCTGCCGCCGACACGAACATCGTCCCGGCGTCGCTGTGCGTGCCGATTTTGCCGTTCGGCGAGCACGATCATGCGGAAGAAGACGAACATGCCGAAGAAGCGCCCGCTGCCGCCGATGGCCCCCACGCCGCTCAATGCGCCGGGCACGCTGCCGAGATAGCCGCCCTGGGAATCGAGATGGTCTCAGAACATACCGGCGAGGCAGAACATCACACTGAGCCACTCGGCCCGTTGTACGCGCTGACGTGTGAGCATCACCATGACGACGCAGCGGCAGGCGGCGAGCATGATCACGGCAACTGCGACCCGCACGTGTGGCTCGATCCGCGCAATGTGATGTACTGGACGCTGCTGATCCGCGACACCCTGGCTGAACTCGACCCGGCCCATGCCGCCATCTACGCCGACAATGCCGCTGTCTACCTGGACGACCTGCGTGCCTTTCTCCAGGACGAGATGATCCCGCTGATCGCCACGCTGCCCGTCGAACGGCGCGTGCTGGTGACGGACCACGAGCTGTTCGGCTACTTCGCCGCCGGATACGGCTTTGACGTCGTCGGCGTGGTGATCCCCGGCGGCAGCACCCAGGCCGAGCCGAGCGCCGCTGAGGTGGCTGCGCTGATCGACGCCATCCGCGCGGCGCACGTTCCGGCGATCTTCGTCAACGCCACCGTCAACCCGGCGTTGGCCGAGCGGATCGCGCAGGAAGCCGGAGCGACGGTCGAGACGCTGTACACGCACTCCCTGGCCGAGGGTGACGCGCCGACCTACCTTGATCTGATGCGTTACGACATACAGAAGATCGTCGAAACGCTGGGACGATAATGCCGAATCGGTCGCGGTGGATTACAATCCGCCGCGACTATCCTGTCCTTAAACCCGATCATGATCCTATTGCCTTCCCCTGCCGCCGCCGAATCACCTGCCGTCGCCGCCTGCCCGGCCCTGTCGGTGCAACGCCTGTCGGCGGGCTATCCCGGCGCACGCAATGCGGTCGAAGAGATCAGCTTCGAGGTGGCACGTGGTGAGCGCGTCGGCGTGTTGGGGCCGAACGGCGCAGGCAAGAGCACGCTCTTCAAGGCCATCGTCGGCCTCATCCCCCATACCGACGGGCAGATTTCCATTCACGGCGAAAGCTGCCGCACCAGTCACAACATGGTCGGCTACGTGCCGCAGCACGAAGAGATCGACTGGAGCTTTCCCGTCACCGTGCGCGACGTGGTGATGATGGGCCGCCTGCGCCAGATCGGCTGGCTGCGCTGGCCCCGTCCGCGCGACTGGCAGGCGGTGGACGCAGTGCTGGCGCGGGTAGGGATGGCCGCCTTCCGCGACCGGCAGATCGGGCAGCTCAGCGGCGGGCAGAAACGACGGGTGTTCATCGCGCGCGCGCTGGCGCAAGAGACCGACGTGCTGCTGCTGGACGAGCCGTTCAGCGGCGTGGACGCTGCCGCCGAACACGAGATCGTGGAAATGCTTAACCTGCTGCGCAGCGATG
>CAZGXI010000035.1:0-56220 GCA_964529715.1 uncultured Anaerolineae bacterium
TGGGTCAGGCGTGCCCTGGGAAGCCGCCGCCTAAAGGCGGCGGAGTCGTCACTATTACACATACTTGTTCCGCCAGCGATACACCGTTTGCTCCGATACCCCATATTTCCGGCAGACCTCGGCCACCGCCGTGCCGCTCTCGACTTCCTTCAGGATACGGATGACCTGTTCTTCGCTGTAGCGCATTCCCTTGCTTGCCATGAAACTATCCTCCTGTTTTTTATTCTAGCCAGATAGTCTCACTCTGCCTGGTACTCTTTTTAGCGGGGCAAGACCAGACCGGATTTGATCCAGTACTTTGGCGATTATTGGGATGGCTGTGAGGAGATGGACAACCCGGCGGAGGCACGCCAGCAGTTGTTGCAGAAGATTGTTGATCAGGTGTTTGTGTACAACGATCAGGTGATTGCGGTGGCCTTACACGGCAACTTCAGTGTGGTGCTCGATACAGGGGAGGATGACATGCCGGAAGAGTTAGCCAGTGTTCTAAAACAAAATGGCTGCGCTATCATCTTCAATGACGCGCAGCCAGGACGGGAGCGACGGGATTCGAACCCGCGATCTTCGGCTTGACAGGCCGACATGTTAACCGCTACACTACGCCCCCTGAGATTGGGATGCATTTTACCGTGCAGCGCGGGGTTTGTCAACGGCTGACACCTGCTTTTCTGGCGATTTCCCCGCAGCGGCGGCCTGTGTAGCGTGATGAGGTGCCTGTCCTGTCGATGCCCCTTTCCCGACGCCATTTCCTGATCTGCGCCGGGGCGACCGCCCTGGCGGCTGCCCTGCCTGCCCGGTTTTCTGACCTAACGGAATCTCCTGCGCCGGAGGTGCTCTTCGGTCGGGCGCTGGAAGCAGTGCCCTTGCGCCGCTGGCGTGCAGATGATGCCCCGGTGGTTCGGGTCTTGTGGCCAGACGACGTGGTGGCATTCCGGGCGCGGGTCGGCGCGTGGTATAGCGCGCCGGAGGGATACGTGCCCTGCGCGGCAGTTTGTCTCATGCCCGGCTACGATCCGGCGGCAGTGGCCCTGCCGGTGGAGCGCATCCCGGCCCGGATTGCGGTCATTGCGCCCATTGCGGTGGTGCGCGCCTGGGCGTCGGAGAGTGCCCCGGTGATCGCCCGGAGCGGGTACGGCAATGTCTGCCATGTCGTAGATCAACTGCAAGACGCAGCCGGCGCGCTGTGGTATGCCGTGAGCCGTTTGCCGCAAGAGTCCCCCTTCGGCTGGACTCCGGCGGCGCGTTGGTCTGCGGTGTAATGTGCCTGTCTGCTGGGCGCAGCGCGCGATGTTCAGCCAACACTCATGTAACGACGCGGCCCGGATCAGGCATCTAAGCTATGATTATCTCGATGCTCGAACAGGGTAGGAGTTTGCCGCTGTGACCGACATTACACTGGGCATTGCTTTCATCGCCGGGCTGGTTTCCTTCATTTCACCGTGTGTGCTGCCCCTCGTTCCGGCTTACGTGGGCTACATGGGCGGGCGGCTGACCACGCAAGTTGCCGCCATCGGCGCAGGCGGGCAGGCCATCGTCCGGGCGCAGCGCAACCGCTCCGGCACGTTTCTGCACGGGGTGTTCTTCGTGCTGGGCTTCACGTTCGTGTTCGTCACCTTCGGCATCATCCTCTCGGCGGGATCGCTGGCCCTGCGTGGCTCGGTGGTGGATTTGCAGCAGATTTTGGGGCGCTTGGGTGGCCTGATTATCCTCCTGTTCGGGCTGCACGTGATGGGCGTGCTGCCGCGAATCTTTGCCTGGGTCATCGGCAAGAGCGAACAGATGAATACCGGCGCGGGCTATCTCCTATCGCTGCTGGCGCAGATCGGGATCGCGGCGGTGCTGGCCTGGGCGCTGGTCACGCCGCTCGCCATGCTGATCGGCGTCGGGCTGTATCTGGCCTGGCTGGCCCTGGGTGGCGCGTTCGCCCGTCCCGGCGACTTCTGGCAGCGGACGCTCATGAACCTGCAATCGCTCCTGTATATGGATACCCGGCGGCAGATGCAGCCGCGCAGCGACTACGGCTACCTGGGTTCGGCGCTGATGGGCGTGGTCTTTTCGGCAGGCTGGACGCCCTGCATCGGCCCGGTGTACGGCGCGGTGCTGACGATGGCGGCCAATGGCGGCTCATTGAGCCAGGCCGGGGCGCTGCTGACGGCCTACTCCCTGGGGTTGGGCGTGCCCTTTCTGTTGACCGCCCTGGCGCTCGACCAGATGCAAGGGCTGCTGCGGCGCTTGCAGCGCCACATGCGCGCCATCGAACTGGTCAGCGGCGCGTTCCTGTTGCTGATCGGCTTCCTGGTGCTCACGGGACAGCTTCAACAGTTCAGCGCGGCGGGTGCCAGCGGCGAATTCTCGCTCAACCTGGAACACTGCACCACCGAGCTGTTTGCGGGCCGCCTGCCGCTGGCTGAGTTCGGAGCGTGCATGGACGTGGGGCTGAACTATGTCCCGGAGGCGGAACGGGCGGCTTCTGCGCTGCCTGCCTCTGCGAATCCCGGCGCTCAGGCAGAAACTGTCCTGGGCAGCGTGCCCGCGCTGGGCGACAGCACCGGAGACGTCTCTGCGCCGCCGGACGTGGGGCTGGCCGTAGGGTTCAGTGCGCCGGATTTTCACACCACCACGTATACCGGCCAGGAGGTCAGCCTGTCGGATTATCGCGGTGAGGCCGTCCTGATCAACTTCTGGGCGACGTGGTGTGCGCCCTGCCGGGCGGAGATGGCGGATTTCCGCCAGGTGTTGGCTGAACGCGGCGACGAAGGCTTCGCCATCCTGGCGATCAACATGGGCGACACAGCCGGGCAGGTAAGCGCGTTTGCAGACGAACTGGGCATCCCTTTCCTGCTGTTGCTGGACCAGGACATGTCCATCGCGGCAACGTATCAGGTCGATGGCCTGCCCACGTCGTACCTCGTGGATGCTGGGGGCGTAATCGTCGCGCGCCACCAGGGACCACTGACCGCCGACCAGTTGAACGCTTACCTGGACCGGGCATTGGCCGGTTCTTGACGCGGAGGGAACCGTCTATGTCCGGCGAGCAGCCGTCTACCCTGACCGATCAGGGTTATTGGGACGCCCGGTGGGGGCAGCAGCCGTTGCGCTACAACCGGGCGGAAGTGCTTTTCCAGGACCTTTTCGCCCGCTACGTCCAGCCGGGCGCAGACTGCTTTGAGGTAGGGTGCTTTCCCGGCAGGTACATGATTTACCTCGCGCAGGAGTACAGCTGTACGGTTTCGGGGATTGACTTCACGGGCAACTTCGACGCCATGCGCGACCTCTTGCAACGCGAGGGGGTCGAACCGGACAGGCTCTACAACGCGGACTTTTTGCAGTTTCAGGCAGAACGCGCGTACAGCTTTGTCTACTCGGTCGGATTCATCGAGCATTTCGTCCACTTCGAGGACCTGATCGCCCGACACGCCGCCCTGGTGCGCGAAGGCGGTCTGCTCATGCTGGCATGCCCGAACTTTCGCGGGCCGGTGCAATACGCGCTGCACTACCTGTTTGATCGGCGCGACCTGCGCAAACACTACCTGCCGTCGATGGACCTTCAGGCGTGGCAGCGGGCGTTGGAGCGCAGCGGGATGGAGGTGCTCCACGCAGGCTACTACCGCACCTTTCGATTCTGGGTGGCCGAAGATCGCCGCCCACCGTTGATGGACAAGGCGGCTGCCTTCATCTCCAGAGGGGCGGCGTGGATCGACCGGCGCGTGAACTGGCCCAACCGCTGGACTTCGCCCCACATGGTCTGCATTGCGATCAAACATTGACCCCGACCACGTGAAACAGACGAGGATAACCATGACTCTGGACGAAACGGCCCGGCGGCGGGCGATTCGAGCGCAACTGTGGGTGCTGCGACTCAGCCGGAACTGGCTTAAGGTGCTCCTGTTTATCCTGGGCCTGTATGTGGGGCTGCCGTTCGCCGCACCCGTGCTGATGCACCTGGGCCTCCCCGGCCCGGCGCAGGCGATTTACACCCTCTACAGCCCGATGTGCCACCAGTTCGCCTTTCGCTCGTGGTTCCTGTTCGGCGAACAGCCCCTGTACCCGCGCGCCGACGCAGGCGTGGCAGGACTGAGGCCGTTCGAGGACTATGCCCGCCAGGAGCCGACCTTCGCCCGCGTCGCCGACCTGGAAACCTGGAACACCGACCTGATCAACCTGTCCAAATACTTCGTCGGCAACCCACAGATGGGCTACAAGGTCGCCTTGTGCGAGCGGGATGTCGCCATCTACGGGGCGATCTTCCTGGGCGGGCTGCTGTTTGCCCTGGTGCGGGACCGGCTGCGCCCGATCCCGCTGTGGCTGTATCTGATTGTCGGTTTGATCCCGATTGGGCTGGACGGTTTCAGCCAGTTGTTGAGCTACCCGCCCTTCAACCTGTGGCCGGTGCGCGAGTCGGATGCGCTGTTTCGCACGGTGACGGGCGCGCTGTTCGGCCTGGCGAACGTCTGGCTGGCGTTCCCTTACCTAGAAGAGGCGATGCAGGAAACGCGCCTCGAACTAGAAGACAAGCTCCGGCGCGCGGGCGCGCTCGACGCCGTGACAGGCGATTAACGCCCGGCCTCAGCCTTCCGGCAGTACAGATAGCTGCAAACCGGAGGTCGGGGAGGAGGCATTCTGTCGCTGGGCCAGCACCTCAAGCCACCACGCCATCCGCTGCGGAATCCACGCTGCCAGGTCGGCCCAGGGGACCAGCGTCAGCGCGGAAAGGACGGCGAAAAGCCGTCCTGAGTGAAGAGGGTATATCCGGCGGCTAGAGGGAGGAATGGCTCGCGGCGGTCAAAACGGATACGGGGGGCGTGCTGGTGGACCAGCGCCTGGTCCGGTTCGACCCACATGGCAGGTGTGGCGCTGGTCGCGGTCAGTGGTCGGATGGTCATCGGCGCGTCCCAATCTTAGCGCGCCAGCATGATCGGGCGGATCGACAGCAGTTCGTCATCCAGATCATCTTCGGTCTGGATGCGGTAGTACAGGTTGCAGCCATGCGCGCCGTAGGCCCCGAACGATCCATAGGCGGGATTGTGCCGCAGGTCTTCGGCCACCTGTTCCAGTTTGTCGGCCAGGGATGTAAAGGCCGTCGGGGACTGCCCCTTGTCGTCGGCGAGCACGGTGATGGTCAGGCGATACATCAGGGTTTCCTCTTTCGATAGCTCCAATTTACTGTCCGGCGAAAACGTTTTCCAGGGATCAGTGTACAGGGAACGCTTTAAATCGAAATAAACGGGGGCTTAAATCGCCTTTATCAAACAATTAAGGGTTGTTCGTGCGGGGTAAAACAGGCAGTCGGGACGGCATCTTCCTGCGAGGATGCAGGTGCGCCGCCCCGACGATGTGTGGTGTGCGAATGTTGCTGCCCGGCCCGGATCACGTCCGGGCAACCGGCCCCGACAGCAACGCCTGCGCTGCTTCCAGGCTATCTACAAAGGAAAAATGCTTCGCCAGGGTCGGATAGGCGCCGGCAAAGACGGTGAAAAGACCACGCACGACCGGACTGGCATCCACAACCACGATCCGACCGATGTCCGGCGGCGGTGTGGAGATAATACCGGGCAAACGGCTCAAAAAGCCAGGCGGCACAGTACGCGCACCGCGCAGATCGACGATCACGTCTACCGCGCGATTCAGGTCGATCAGGTAGGGCTGCGCTTCCAGGTGGATGCTGTAGAACTCGTCCCAGGTCCAGCCCTGGTGAAAACGGACATACAGCCAGGCCCAGTAGCCTTCCTCTACCCATGCAATTTCGATCCTCATCGAAAGTTATCCCTCCACTGCTGTTATTCGGCGACCCGAAGATCGCCAAACCCGACCAACGCGCGCGGCGGCCTGCATTGCCTGTCTGCCGACGGCATGGTTATTTCAGTGCTGCGCGCCGCCGCCGCAACCATTTTTCGATCTCGACGGCAAACAACAACGATATCGCCAGCCCCAACGACACGGCTAACTGTTCGAGCGTCAGCGGCACCGTGTTGAAGGCATCCTGCAAAAACGGCGCGTAGATGACCAGCAGTTGCAGGATCAGGGTCGTGGCGACAGCCAGGACCATCAGGCGGTTGTGTGAATAGCCCACCCGGAAAAACGAGACGTCACCACTATGAATGGCGGTCACATGGGCGATTTGCGCCAGGGCCAGCACGGTGAAGGCGATGGTGCGCGGCAACGCCTCTGCCAGGTTGAGCAGAGTCGAGCCTAGATCGAACGCGCCGAGCGGCCTGACGTTATTCAGCAGGTCCAGGCGGGCGCTGGCCGAGAGGGTTGCCCAACCGCTCGGCACATTCGCCGCGCCGACCACCTTCGCCAGTTGCTCCGCCGAAAGGTTTTCCAGCCCCAATGTCGGGCTGAGTGGCGCCAGACCGAGCGCCGCGTGTGCCCACAGATAGCCGATCAGGGTGATAACACCCAGGTAAAGGCCTACCCAGACAATGTGCACGGCCACGCCATGCGCGAAAATGCCTTCTTTCGGCGGGCGCGGCGGGCGCTCCATGGTGCCTTTTTCTGCTGGCTCGAAGCCCAGTGCAATGGCAGGTAGGCCATCGGTGACCAGGTTGATCCACAGCAGTTGGATTGCCAGCAGCGGTACTTTGAGTCCGATCATAATGCCGGCGAACATGGTGATGATCTCGCCGGCGTTGGTGCTGAGCAGGTAGCGCACAAACTTGCGGATGTTGTCGTAGATCGCGCGGCCTTCTTCAACGGCGGCCACGATGCTGGCGAAGTTGTCATCGGTCAGCACCATATCCGCTGCGCCCTTGCTGACCTCCGTGCCGGTGATGCCCATCGCCACACCGATGTCGGCCTGCTTGAGGGCAGGCGCATCGTTCACGCCATCACCGGTCATCGCCACGATCTCGCCGTTGCGCTGGAGCGCCTTGACGATGCGCAGTTTGTGCTCCGGCGACACGCGCGCGTAGGCAGACGTGTGGGGCGCGACCTGGGCAAGCTGTTCGTCGCTCAGGGTATCCAGTTCCGCTCCACTGAGCGCCGTCTGTCCGTCATGCAGGATGCCCAGCTGGCGGGCAATCGACTCGGCGGTCAGCCTGTGGTCGCCGGTGATCATCACCGGGCGGATTCCGGCGCGGCGCGCCACCTCGACGGCGCGGACGGCCTCTGCGCGCGGCGGATCGACGATCCCGAACAGCCCCAACAGCACCAGGTCGCGTTCGACCGTTTCCGGCTTGAGGTCGGCAGGCACGGCGTCCAGCGGGCGGTAAGCAACGCCCAGCACGCGCATCCCCTGCCCGGCCAGCTTGTCGATCTCGGCCTGCCAGACGCGGCGACGCTCCGGAGTCAGCGGCGTCGGGCCGCCGGGCATATCCTCAAAAGCGCCCCACTCCAACAAGCGGTCCGGCGCGCCCTTGACGAAGGCCACATATGGCGCGCCCTCGAACAGCGCCGTCGCATAGCGGCCTTTAGGCTGATGAATGGTGGTCATGGCCTTGCGCTCGCTGCTGAAGGGCAGTTCAGCCACGCGCGGCAGGTCGTTCTCAAGCTGTTGGCGGCTCGATCCGGCCTTGCGCGCTGCCACCAATAGCGCCCCTTCCGTCGTATCCCCGACCACCGTCCAGGGGCCGTCCTCGCCCTGCTGTTCCAGATAGGCGTCGGTGCACAGGGCGCCGGCTTTCAGGATACGCGCCAGCGAGTCGTCGTTGAGCGGGCTGATGCTCTGGCCGTTGATCATAAAGTCGCCCACCGGCTGGTAGCCGACGCCGGTCACATGCACATCATCATGGCCGGGCAGGGCAATGGTGGTCACGGTCATTTCGTTGCGGGTCAGCGTGCCCGTTTTATCCGAGCAGATCGTCGTGACTGAGCCGAGCGTCTCGACGGCGGGCAGACGGCGAATGAGCGCCCGACGGCGGACCATGCGGCTGGCCCCCAGTGACAGCGCAATGGTGATCACGGCGGGTAGGCCCTCTGGCACGGCGGCAACGGCCAGGCTGATCGCCGTCAGCAACATCTCCTCCACCGGGTTGCCGCGCAGCACCCCCGCGACAAATACGATGATGACGATCACGATGGCTGCCACAGCCAGGGTTTTGCCCAGCGATTCCAGACGAACCTGGAGGGGTGTTTTGCCCTGTTCGACGCCCCGCAGCATGGCGGCGATGTTGCCCAGCTCAGTCTTCAGGCCAGTTGCCGTGACGGCCAGTTCCCCGCGCCCATAGGCAACCGCCGTGCCCATGAAGGCCATATTGCGTCGGTCGGCCAGCGGAATCGAGTCGCCTTCCAGCGGATCGGTGCTCTTTTCCACCGGCACCGATTCGCCGGTCATGGCCGATTCCTCAATTTGCAGGTTAACCGCCTCGATCAGCCGCCCATCGGCGGGGATGCGGTCGCCGGACTCAATCAGCACAATGTCGCCGGGGACCAGGTCTGCCGCGCTGATCTGCTGGACATGGCCGTTGCGTCGCACGCGAACCTGCGGCACCTGCATGGCGCTGAGGGCAGCCAACGCCTGTTCGGCCTGATATTCCTGGTAAAAGCCCAGCGCGGCGTTGAGGACGACGATAGCCAGGATCACGACCATGTCTTTGACATCGCCCAGAAGCGCGGAGATGATCGCCGCCGCAATCAATATCAGCACCATCACGTCGGTGAACTGGGCTACCAGGATTTTGACCCATCCCTCGCCTGCCTGAGTGGGAAGCTCGTTTTTGCCATGCTGCGCTTGCCGCGCGGCAACTTCCTGGGCGGTCAGGCCGTGTTCGGCCTGGACGCCCAGCTCTTCCAGCGTTTGCGCAACAGATTTTTTGTAAAAGTCATTCATCGGGGCAGCACACACCTCTCTAAAAATAAAAGGGTTGCCGTCGGGATTACGCTCTATTGTAAACCGGAAATGCGCAAATCATCTACAGACCGTCCCTAACCCCCCAATATTGGGGGGAATCTCGTTTTTTCACCGACTGGCAGGAGACCGAATCCGCCGTTACACTTTTGTGGTGCTTGGTGGAATCCCGGAGGTGAGGAATGAGCAGCAAAGGATATTTCGACCAGGTGGCAGGCCAGTGGGACCGGATGCGCCAGAACTTTTTCTCGGAGTCCGTGCGAGAAAAGGCTCTGGCCGTCGCGGGCGTGCAGCCGGGCCAGCTTGCCGCCGACATCGGTGCAGGCAGCGGTTTCGTCACCGAAGGGTTGATCGCTGCCGGCCTGCGCGTGATCGCCGTCGATCAGTCCAGCGCGATGCTGGCCGAACTTAAGGCACGGCTCGGCGATGCTGAGATCGACTGCCGGGTAGGGGAATCGGCGGCGCTGCCCATCGCGGACCGGGCGGTGGACCATGCCTTTGCCAACATGTACCTGCACCACGTCGAGTCCCCGGCGACTGCAATCCGGGAGATGGCGCGCATCCTCAAGCCGGGCGGCAGGCTGGTGATCACCGATCTGGACGAACACAACTTCACCTTTCTGCGCGACGAGCATCACGACCGCTGGATGGGCTTTCGGCGCGGCGACGTGCGGCGCTGGTTCGAGGAAGCCGGACTGAAGAACGTGACGGTGGACTGCGCCGGGGCGAACTGCTGCGCCCAATCCGAAACGAGCGACAACTTCGCCGACATCAGCATCTTTGTCGCGGCGGGCGAAAAAATAGCGATGGGCTGTTAGCGTTTAGCAGTTAGCCTACGCAATGTGCAAGTTTCAAAAACGACCGTGTCTGCCCCGGTCGCCTGGCGAAGTCTGCTGAAGCGGACTGAAATGCGAGTCAAGGAAAGTGTCAGTCCACTTCAGTGGACTTTGCATTCCTAGCCGGGGACTTCAGTCCCCGGCGCTGAAAACCTGTACATTCCGTAAGCCTGCTCCAAACAGTTCAGGCCGACTGCTGACCGCTAACGGCCTGGGAGGTGTTGCGGTGACAAACCTGCTCGACGTTGACGAAACCGTGCGGCAAATCCTGGCCGAGATCGAGACGCTGCCCGCCGAAACCGCGCCACTGCCGACGGCGCTGGGGCGCGTGCTGGCCGAAGATGTGATCGCTGCCGAAAGCCTGCCGCCCTTTCCGAATTCCAGTATGGACGGCTACGCCGTGCGCGCCGCCGACGTTGCCATCGCCAGCCGGGAAAGGCCGGTCCGCCTGCCGGTGACGATGGACATTCCGGCAGGGACTGCTCCTGACCGGGCGCTCGGTCCGGGCGAGGCGGCGCGCATCATGACCGGCGCGCCGATGCCAGATGGCGCGGACGCCGTCGTGCCGGTCGAGCAGACCGACGGCGCGTGGACGGCGGGCGGGCGCCAATCCCCTGCGCCCTTTGTCGCCGTCTATGAAGCCGTCCGCGCTGGGGCGAACGTGCGGCCCGTCGGCGAAGACATCCGCGCCGGGCAGATGGTCATCCCCGCCGGGACGGTCATCCGCCCGGCGGAGATCGGCGTGCTGGCTTCGCTGGGCCGCGCCGCCGTCCCGGTGATCCGCCAGCCGCGCGCCGCGATCCTTGCGACGGGCGACGAACTGGTGGAGGTGCACGAACCGCTCACGCCGGGCAAAATCCGCAACAGCAACAGCTACGTACTGGCCGCCTTGGTCATCACCTACGGCTGCATCCCGCTGGTGATCCCGGCGGCGCGCGACACGCTGGACGATACCCGCCGCCGCTTCCGCGAAGCCCTGGCGCAGCAGCCGGACGTGATCCTGAGTTCGGCGGGCGTGTCGGTCGGCGCGCATGACGTGGTGCGCACCGTGTTGGACGAGCTGGGCGAGGTCAAGCTGTGGCGGATCAACCTGCGCCCCGGCAAACCGCTGGCCTTCGGACGGCTGGAGGGCGTGCCGTTCTTCGGGCTGCCGGGCAACCCGGTCTCGGTGATGGTCACGTTTGACGTGGTGGTGCGCCCGGCGCTGCTTAAGATGGGCGGCAGGCCAGACGTGGTTCCGATGGCCGAGGCCGTCGTCGGGGAGGACATCCGCGTGGACGGGCGGCGGACCTACTTCCGCGTCCGGCTGAGCCGCGAGGGCGGGCAACTGGTCGCGCGCACGACCGGCACCCAGAGTTCCGGCGCGCTGCTGTCGATGGTGCTGGCCGATGGCCTGCTGATCGTGCCTGACGGTGTGCGCGCCGTGAGCGCCGGGGATCGCTTCCCGGTCCGGCTGCTGCGCGACATCGGAAGCGCCCAGATCGACTGACTCACCGGGCGGGCGGCGCGTAGGGAGGGCGTAGAGCGTAATCCAGCGGCAGTTCCCTGACGGCGACACCATCATTCGTGCGGCTGATCGGCAGCAACTTGCGCCATTCCGGTGGGTCCACTGCCGGATAATCGAGCCGGGAGAAGTTCAGCAGCGCGCTGCTGGACCGGCGGGCCAGGCAGGCGTGCAGGATCGCCTCGCCGGCGGTGATGATCGCCTGGCATTCGACCGCGTGCGCCAGTTCATGCGGGTTGGCGGCATAGACCGTTGCTGCCTCGGACTGCCGGAGTTCGCCCAGGATGCGCAGCCCTTCGCGCAGGGTCGTTTCCGCCTTGTATTCGCCGCAGTAGTCCTGCATGACCCGACAGATGCCCGCGTTGAGTTCCTTCCAGCCGATGCTGCGCCTGCCCTTGGTGAACCTTTCTGCGAGATGTTGAAGTCAGCGCGTGCCAACCGCTGCTATTCCACAGGCCAGACGCTGGACTCGCGGACGACGAGCTGGGTGCGGACGACAATCGCAAAGGCAGACGCCGACCCTTTATAGGGCTTGTCCGAGACCAGGGTTTCGATCACGTGAAAGCCGATCTCGTTTTTCGGTACGTCCACCGTCGTCAGGGCCGGAGTCATGAACGCTGCCATGTCCAGGTTGTCGATGCTGGCGACGGCGACGTCACGCGGGATATGCCGCCCGTGTTGATGCAGACATTTCAGCACCCCCAGGGCGACCTCGTCGGTGCCGGAACAGATGGCATCGACGGCCAAATCGGACCGCATGATCTGATCACAGCATTCGTAACCTGAACGCGGGTCGATGGCGTAATAAATGAAGCGGTCGTCGGCGCTCAAGCCCTGCTCCCAAAACGCTTGTCGATAGCCCGAAACGCGCCGGTCGGCGGGGCCGATGTAGGCGATACGCCGCCGGTTGCAGGCCGAGAGCAAATGCTGGGTGGCCTGGTAGGCGGCGTTCTGGCGATCAAACTGAACCGAAGGCACGCCCGGCCACTCCCATTCGACGCACACAACCCGCTCCACCCGGCGCACGATCTCGCCGACCAACGCGCGGTCGTCGGGCGTATCCAGGACCTGATCAAGCCCGACGAGAATCACGCCGCTGATCTCGTTGGGATGGATGAGTTCGTTAAACAGCGCCGGGTTATTGAAATCGTCGAATACCCGGATGAACCGGATATGCCAGCCGCGCTCATGGACGTGCTCGTGAAAGCTGGCGAGGATGCTGCCGTAGTAGGGGCGTCGGAACATGTAATTGCCCGCCAGGATGATGCCGATGTATTTCCCGGCCAACGTGTCGTCGAGGCTAGACAGCAGTTGGGCGTGCTTGTTTGGGCGATAGCCCAACTCCTTGATCGCCGCCAGGACGCGCTCGCGCGTCTCGGCAGACACCTTGCGCGGCCCGTTGTTGATGACGTAGGAGACAATCGAACGGGAAACCCCGGCGCGCTGCGCCACGTCTTCTTGCGTCACGATTTTGCTGCCATGCTGATCGGGCATCGTTCCTTTTTCCTGTGCACAGTTCAACGGGCCAGTGGGTAATTATATCCCTGGAAACGAAATCTGAGGGCGTGTTTTTGGAGTTTGCCGGGGACTCAAGTCTCCGGCTACGGATGCAAAGTCCGTCTCAGCAGGCTGAAGCTCCTTTACCGGGCCAGGCTGCCCGGTCTACTGAAATGGACCTTTCCGTTCGTCGCCCGGTATTTCCATGCCGGGCGAGCTATCCCTGACAGAGAGGTAGTTTGGGGTGAGGGCTGAAGTGGGTATACTATGCTTGCCCGAATGCCTCGTCTGCCAGCCGCCCAGGCGGCGTTTTGTTCCGGCGCGGTTGGAGAGACGCTCCACGCGAAGGGCTTTGATGCAGTTTACACCTGATCCTCCCTACCCCCGGAGTTCTCCTATGCACGAGCCATACCGCAACCCCGCGCTCCCCATCGATGAGCGGGTCGCCGATCTGCTCAAGCGCATGACGCTGGAGGAAAAACTGGCCCAGATGACGATTATCGAGCCGACGGGACTCGACGTCCCGCTGACCGCAGAGACCGTCATCCCGCAGCCGCACATGGCCGACGGCGTGGGCGCGATTTCACGCATCGGGCTGTTTCGCAACAGCCGGGAGACGGCGCTGGCGGTGAACGCCGTCCAGCGGTTCCTGGTGACGCAAACCCGCCTGGGCATCCCGGCGTTCGTCATCGACGAGGCGCTTCACGGGCTGATGGGCCAGGGCGCGACCAGCTTTCCCCAGGCGATGGCGCTGGCGAGCACCTGGGACCCGGCCCTGGTCGAGCGCGTCTTCACGGCGGCGGCGGCGGAGATGCGGGCCAGAGGCGGGACCTGGGCCTTGTCGCCGGTGCTTGACCTGGCGCGCGATCCGCGCTGGGGACGCACGGAAGAAACCTACGGCGAGGACCCCTTTCTGGTGTCCCGGATGGGCGTCGCTGCCGTGCGCGGCTTCCAGGGCAGTGGGCCGGGGTTCGCCGCCGGGCGCGTGCTGGCGACGGCCAAGCATTTCGCCGTGCACGGACAGCCCGAAAGCGGCGCGAACTGCGGCCCCGGTAACTACGCGGAGCGCGAAATCCGCACCGCCTTTCTAGAACCCTTCCGCGCTGCCGTCCGGGAGGCTGGGGTTGCTGCCGTCATGGCGTCGTATAACGAGATCAACGGCATCCCGGCGCATATCAACCACTGGCTGCTGCAAGACGTGCTGCGCCGGGAATGGGGCTTCAACGGCATCCTGACGTCAGACGGGGCGGGACTGCAAGACCTGATCCGGACGCATCATGTGGCCGCCGACGCCGCCGATGCGGCCCGCCAGGTGTTGCTGGCTGGGATGGATTTCGAGCTGGATAGTTGCTTTTCGACCCTCAAGGAGCAGGTGTTGGCGGGAGACATCGCCGAGGAGCGCATCGACCGCGCTACTGCTGCCGTGCTGCGCCACAAGTTCCTGCTCGGCCTGTTCGAGCAGCCCTACGCGGACCCGGACGCGGCAGAGGCGACGGTGGGATGCGCCGAACACGTTGCCCTGGCGCTGGAGGCGGCGCGCAAGGCCATCGTGCTGCTGAAAAACGATCCGCTGCCTGGCGGAAGCCCGCTGCTGCCGCTCGATGTGGACCGTCTGCGCCGCATCGCTGTGATCGGGCCAAACGCGGCGGTTGTCCTCCAGGGTGGTTACAGCGCCGCGCCTGCCGGCGGCGTGACCCTGCTCGACGGGATTCGTCGTCACGTCGGCGGGCGTGCCGAAGTGCTGTACGCTGAGGGTTGCCGCATTACCGAAGAGGGCGGCGGCTGGTGGGCGTGGTGGCGCAATGACGTGCACCTGCCGGACCCCGTCGAGGAAGCGCGGCGCATCGCCGAGGCCGTCGAAATGGCCCGGCAGGCAGACGTCGCCATTCTGGCGCTCGGCGAGAACGAATCCGTCTGCCGGGAGGCGTGGGGCACGGATCACCTGGGCGACCGCGACAGCCTCGACCTCATGGGACAGCAGGAAACGCTGCTCAAGGCCGTCGTGCAGACGGGCACGCCGGTCGTTCTCGTGTTGTTCAACGGGCGTCCGTTGTCGGTGCAGTGGGCCGCGCAGCACGTTCCGGCGATTCTGGAATGCTGGTATCTGGGGCAGGCGGGAGGCACGGCTGCCGCCGAAGTTCTGTTTGGAGCCGTGAATCCGGGGGGGCGGTTGCCAATAACGATCCCCCGGTCGGTCGGGCAGATTCCAGCGTACTACTATCACAAGCCGTCGGCCCGGCGCAACTATGCCTTTTCCCCCAATGCGCCGTTGTTTCCCTTCGGCCACGGCCTGAGCTATACGACCTTCGAGTACGGCGATCTGCGGATCACGCCGGAGGACGCGCGGGCCGGGGAGGACGTGCACGTTTCCGTCGCCGTGACCAACACGGGCAACCGGGCCGGGGACGACGTGGTGCAGCTCTACCTGCGCGACTGCCTGAGTTCGGTGACGCGCCCGGTGAAGGAGTTGAAAGGCTTCGCGCGGGTGTCGCTGCAACCCGGCGAGCGCCGCGAAGTGCATTTTACCCTCAAGCCAGAGGCGCTGGCGCTCCTGAACGCTGCGATGGCGTGGGTCGTCGAGCCGGGCGAGTTTGAAGTGACCGTCGGTGGCAGCCTGGCCGGCAGTCTGAGCGGCCTGTTCCGGGTGGTGGGTTGAAGAAATCGCCTTCCCGCTGCAACGCTGCGGCAACGTTTCTGGCGCACCTCTCTGCCAGAATGCGGTTGACAGTAGCAGGAACACCCGAACCGCCGTTTCCGTGATCGATGTGCGTCTCTCGTTGAATGTGGATGGCTTATCGAAAACGTCGCGCCGGATTTTTCGTCTCCTGGGAGAAGTGTGCCGGATTGACGCCGGGGGGATATATTCTCCGCAACGGTGAGCACTGGAGAGCACATGCTATGTCTGACATCCTCGAACTCCTGGAGCGCCCGCAGGCGCAGCGCACGGTTATGATCGTCGGCTGGCAGCAGTGGGCCGACGCTGGGGCGGTCTCGTCGGCGCTGCCACTGTACCTGATCCAGCAAACCAACGCGCGGCGCATCGGCCTGATCCGCCCAGACGGGTTCTACCTCTTCCAGATTCCCGGCACGCACGATCTGGTTCGTCCGGTGGTGCGCTTCGATGAGGGCTACCCCGAAGACCTGGAACTCCCCCAAAACGAGTTCTATTACACCGGCGACGGCGAGCGCGGCGTGGTGATCTTTGTGGGCCACGAGCCGCATTTGCAGGTGGAACGTTACATCGCAACGCTGCTCCAGGCCGCCAGGGAACTCGGTGTGCAGCGCATTGTCGGCCTAGGCGGGGTGTACGGCGAGCTGCCCTATAACAAAGAGCGGATGGTCTCTTGTAATTACAGTCTGCGGTGGATGAAGAAAGAACTCAGCCGCCTGGCCGTCAGCCTGTCCGATTATCACGGCGGGGCCAGTATCGGCTCCTACCTCTGCCGCCGCGCCGGCGACCGCAACATGGAGTACGTGGGGCTGTATGCCTTTGTGCCGACCTATGATTTTTCCAGTCTGGAAGAGATCGGCAGTGGCATCCGCCTGGAACACGACTTCATGGCCTGGCTGGGCGTCATGCGGCGGGTTAACTATCTGTTGAAGACAGACTTCGACCTGACCGACCTGGAACTTAAGAGCAGACAACTGATCCAGATCATGGACGCTAAGGTCGATGAGCTGGATCGCGCTGCGCCGCAGGCGGGCGTGCGTGAGTACTTCACCCGGCTGGCAGACAACTTTACCGAGGAGATCTTCAACCCCCTGGATGATGTGTGGGAAGACGAAATTCGCCGCATCCTCGACGACGAGACCGGGGCCGGGGAAGCCTGAGACCCGGCAGAACTGGGGTTTTCGTGCTTTAGCGCAATCGGCGGCCTGGGCCGCCGATTTTTTTGCCGACGCGGCCCGTCTGTGATCGTTGAAAAAGCATATCCTCTTTTAAGGAACAGTTGTCTGCGCGGCTGAAGAATTAATAAAGTAAAAAAGCACAAAATTATAACATTACTCCCTCAATAAATTTGAGGTTTTGTGGTAAAGTAAAAATGTTACGGCAATGCTGCAACCGGTTGCGGTTACTGCCGGTCGTAGGATGGAGTGAGAGTGGGAATAGCAACCACCTTCGACGTTCAGGTGGCACACAGCGTCGAGGAAGTCGGCCAGGCTGCCTGGGATTATCTCGGCGACGGACAGCCGTTTGCCAGTTTCCGCTGGTATCGTTTTGCCGAAGCGGCGCTCGGCGACGATCAGCCGCTCTACGTCGTGCTGTCTCGCCAGGGCGAGCCGTTGGCCCGCGCCACATTCTGGCTCAAGCGGCGTGAATATCTTCCGGTTACGTCCAAAATTGCTTATCATCTGTTGCGAACGCTCTTCCGTGTGCGACCTCTGCTGGTTTGTCGGTCGCCGTTTTCCAGCCTGCCGGGACTGATCCTGCCACCCCCGCCCCTGCGCGACGCGGCCATTGCTACCTTCGCCGCGACGGCCCAGGAGATCGCGCGGCAGCACAGCGTCTCCTTCACCCTGTTCGACTATCTGGCAGCGCCGGAACAAGAATCGCCGGCCTGGCCGGATGCTTACGCCGTCTTTAAGTTCTCCAATCCCGGAACGTACCTGGACATCATCTGGCCAGACTTCGAGAGCTACCTGCGACATCTGGGCAAATCTGTGCGCAAGGACTATCACCGTCATTGCAACCGCGCTGCCGACCAGGGGATCGTGGTCGAAGTCGGCAGTCAGGTGACGGAGATCGACCGTGCGATGACGCTCATCCACAATGTCGAGCAGCATCACGGTTCCTTTCCCAACCCCGACGCGCGGCGCGTGCTGGAAACCGCCCACCTGGCGGACGCTTCCTGGCTGACGGCGCGAATCGAGGGGGAACTGGTAGGCTGCGGTCTGTTGTTGGGCGACCGGGGCGGCAAGGTGTTGGCCCTGTTGGGGTTGAATTACGACATCAAGTACGTCTATTTCCAGCTTGTCTACGCCGCGATCCGCCATGCTATCGAGTCAGGCGCCCGTGTGCTGCGAGGCGGTGGTGGTGCTTATGAGATGAAAGAACGGTTGGGCTTTACCGTCGAGGCTCAGGACTACGTGGTCTTTACGACGGACAGCCCGCTGTTGCGCCGCTTGGTACGCCGGCTGTCGGTGGCGTGAGTGTTACGCCGGATGTTTGACCGGGGAGGGTTGCCTCCGTGTTCTCCGATTCCGAGCAAGTAAACCGCTTGCGACGGGCATGGTCGAGTTCCAGGGCTTTCCGCGTCGTATTGGTCGCGGTGATTGTCTTTACGCTGCTGCGGTTGGTTGTGCAGGGCGTGTTGTTGGTCGGCGCGCTGCTCCCCCCGCCGCCGGATATGCCGGACGCCACCGCCGAGGACTTCATCCCTGCCGACCTGCAAATCTACCTGAACGCTGCCCGGCACTTTCAGCAGCGCCAGGACCTGTACCTGCAAGGCTCGCTGGCCCGGCTGGAAGAACACTACCCTTACGCGCCGTCGTTCGCGCTGGCGTTCACCCCGTTCCTGTGGTTCTCGCCGGGAGTGACGGCGGTGATCCACACGATCCTGCACGTCGTTGCCTACGCGCTGCTGTACTTCGCCTGGGCGCGGATTTTCCGCAGGCTTCGCCTGGAACGCGCCTGTGACCTGCTGGCCTGGACGCTGCCAGTCTGGTTGCTGTTCGCGGCCTTCTGGGGCGACCTGGTGTACCTGAACATCTATGTGATCATGGCGTTGGTCGGCACGTTGTTCATTGAAGCCGTGCTGGAAGAGAAACTCGGCGCGGCGGTGTTGTGGTTGGCGATCATCCTGCAAATCAAGCCGCATTGGGCCTTCGCCGCCGCTGTGCCACTGTTGCTGGGACGCTGGCGCTTCTTCCTCCGCCTGATCGGTTATTCGGTGCCAGTCTACGCAGGCATCGTGGGGATTGTGCTGTTGGTCGGCGGCGTGGAATACGGCTGGCAGCAGCATGTTGATTACCTGGCGTTTCTGACCCGGCTGAGCCGCGACTTTCCCTGGCGTGGGCCTGAAGCGGGCTTTCTGGGCTATAACCACTCGATTACCCAGATCGTGGTTTACCTGCTCGGCGTGTCGGCGGAATCGCTGACGCTGGCGACGGCGATCAAGCTGATCTTGCTGGTCCCACTGGCGCTGGTCAGCCTGCGCTGCCTGCGCCATCCGGTGCGCCAAGCGGGCGTCGAAACACCCGTCCTGGGGCTGGACCTGGCCTTCGCGCTGTATCTGGGTGCGTTTATCTGGTTGGACATGGTGTGGGAGGTGACACTCGGCATCGCGGTGTTCACCTACCTGTTGGCGACGTTGGAGCGGCGCGGCGACCGCGTGCTGGTGTGGGCAGTCTTTTTGCCTTATGCGCTGGTGGACTTCTGGCAGACGGTCAGTTACTTCCTGTTCGGGCCAGACGTGATCGTGCCCGGCCCATACCTGCTGACCGATCCGAGTATTTATCTACCGCTGATCATGATCGTGATCCTGGTCTTCTACGGACTGCTGATTCGGCGGCTGTGGCGCGCGCCGGCAGCCATTGCCGGGTAAAGCGGTGCCGGGGCAGGTTGTGGTCAAAGCGGTTTGCAAACCTTACAGGAGCCAAGGATGATAGACCTTCCGACCTTTCGCAATCTTCCCACCGAGGAGATCGCGCGCCTGGTGCGCCAGGACGGGCCGAAGGTGTGCGTATTTCCCATTAATGGGACGCGGCGCTGGTTCGCGCTTGAATATGCGTCCCAGATCAGGCAGGGCTTCGGGGTTGATTATATGGAAGAAGCCGGGCGGCGTCACATCGAACTGTGCCGCCTGTTTTTCCAGCACGGCATAGACACCCTGTTGATGCCGATGTTCGGTGCGGAGTTGTTGGGGCGCGGCGAGGAATATACTCAGATGGCCGTCGAAGGGCTGACGCGGCTGGCGACTCACCCGGACTTTTTGCGCTTCTATGAAACATGTGGCGTGCGTGTGCGTTTCTACGGTGATTACCGCAAACACTTCGCCGGGACGCCCTATGCCCACGTGCCAGGCCTGTTCGATGCGGCGACGGCACGCACGCTTCACCATGACCGTCACCGTCTGTTCTTCGGCGTCTTTGCCGACGACGCTACCGAAACGACTGCCGAACTGGGCATCCGCTATCATCGTGAGCACGGCTGCGCGCCGACCAAAGCCCGTCTGATCGAGATGTATTACGGTGAGGCGGTTTCGCCGGTGAGCCTGTTTATCGGTTTTGGGCCGTTTAGCGCCTTCGACATGCCGCTGCTGGCGACCGGCAACGAGGACCTGTATTTCACGGTCAGCCCGTCGCTGTACTTCACCGAACGCCAACTGCGCGACATCCTATACGATCATCTGTATGCTCGCCGCGAGGAAGCAGATGACTATGGGGCGTTGCAGGCAGAAGACTGGGCCTATATGCGCGCCTTCTATCAGGCCAATCGGGAGCGCACCCTGGGCGTGGGGGTCCGGCAGCGGCGCGGCGGCTATTGGGTGCCCCTGCCGCAGGTCGATCTGCCAGCGGGATTTATCGAATAGACTGATACGAGGTAGGAAGTGCGGTGGACTTTGTAGCGCAAGCCAGGGACCTGGTGCAAAACCTGAACAACCGTCTGTCGCCCAGCGCCTACGACATCGCCTGGATGGCGCGGGTGCGCGCCGACGACGGCGGCCCGCGCTGGCCGGACCTGATCGACTGGCTGCTGGAACACCAGTGGCCGGACGGCAGTTGGGGCGGCGCCATCCCCTACTACCATGACCGCATCCTGTGTACGCTCTCGGCGCTCATCGCCCTGCGCGAAAACCGGGATGGGCCGCTTGCGGAGGCGGCTATCCGCCGGGGAGAACAATACATCTGGAAAAACCTTCAATTCTTGCGCCATGACCTGATGGAACTTGTTGGGTTCGAGTTGATCCTGCCGACCCTGTTGGCCCAGGCACAAAAGTTGGGGCTGGACGTGCCGCAGCATTTTTGCGGCTACGGGCGCATCCGCGACTCCAAGCTGCGCCTGTTGCCATTGGACATGCTGTACACGCCGGGTGTATCGGTAGCGTTCTCGATTGAATTCCTGGGCGACGAGGGCGACCCGGCGCGGCTGCGTCATCTGCAAGGGAAAAACGGCGCGATTGCCAACGCCCCCTCGACCACCGCTTACCTGCTAACCCATGCCGGGAACCACAATCCGGCAGCGTTGGAGTACCTGGAGTGCGTCCGGGCGCTGCCGCGCGGCGCCCCGGACTTTTATCCGCTCCGCACCTTTGAGGTCACATGGGTGCTGGAGCACCTGGCATTCGGCGATCTACCCCTGTCAGAACTGGTCACGCCGTCCCTTTGGCAAGAATTACAGGCGGGTATCACCACCCAGGGTATCGGTTTCGACCCGCAGTTTGGCATCAGTGATGGAGATACCACCTCGGTCACGCTGCACATATTGGCCCTCGGTGAGCAGCCGGTTGACCCGGCAGTGTTGCGCTTCTTTGAAGAGCCGAAGACACGCATCTTTCGCACCTTTGCTTTTGAGCGCAACATGAGCGTGGGGACGAACATCCACGCACTGGAAGCCCTGGCTGTTATTCCAGATTATCCTGACCGACGGCAGGTGTGGGAAAACATCGTTGCTACGCTGCTGGATCATCAACTCTACCAGACCTACTGGATCGACAAGTGGCACGCCTCACCGTTTTATGTGACATCCCATGCGTTGGTCGCCCTGACGCAGATGGGGGAACATCAGTTGGTCGTGCACTCACAGGTCGTCGGCTGGCTGCTGCACACGCAGCGCAGTGATGGATCGTGGGGCTACTTCGACCGAGGTACGGCAGAGGAAACCGCCTATGCCCTGCTGGCGCTGTTGCACTACCACCGCTACATTGCGCCGATCAACACAGATGTGCTCCGACGCGGGGCAGCCTATCTGTACCGTGCCTGGGAAACAGAAACAACCTACCCAGAATTGTGGATCGCCAAGACCTTGTTCACACCCGATGACATCATCCGTGCAGCCATCCTGGCCGCCTTGGCGCTGTATGCGCAGATGTTTGGCCGCCTGCCGGAGTGACGATACCGACAGGCGAGATAGAAGTGAGGCCCTAGCGTGCAACTGCACCACTCTATCGGTCGCCTTCTGGCTATTCCGACGACGGACCCCGACGACGCCCGTCGGCGAAAACTGCTGACGGTCATTCTGTTGGTGGTTGCGACCTTTACCCTATTTCTGTTTGTGGGATCAGTCCTGGTTGTCATCACCCACCTGAGTCAGGGACGTGCGATTGCCGATGATATCAGCTTGCTGTTTATCGCCAGCCTGGGGATGCTTATCGGCAGCGTCGTCATCTTTGTCATCAATCGCGCCTGGTCGGGTGAGGTCGCCAGTGCGCTGTTCCTCGTGCTGCTCGTCTTGATCGCCACGTTTTCCGATCAGGCTGTACAGGTGGTCGATGGGCGTGGTCTGTTCATCTTCGCCATTCCCATTCTCATGGCGAGCATGATCCTGCGGCCTTACGCTAGCTTCTTCGTTGCAGCGCTTAGCAGTGTGGCTATCGCCCTAATCGGGATCAGCATCGGCTACGCCCCCAACATCCCGGCGATGATCGGTTTCTTCAGCGTCGCGCTGGTGTCGTGGTTGTCGGCCCGCACACTGGAACAGGCGCTGGCCGATCTGCGGGCCACCAACCGCGACCTGGACCGGCGCGTCGCCATGCGGACGCACGACTTGGCCGAAGCCCTGATCCGTGTGCAGACCGAATCCGGCAAAATCCAAGCCATCCTGGAGAGCATCGCCGACGGCGTGATCGTGTTCGACATGAACAGAACCGCCGCCGTCGCCAACCCGGCCATCACCCACCTGCTCGGCCTGCCTCCCGAAGACATCCTGGGGCATAGCATTATGACGCTGACCGAACAGCACATGGCCGACACTGACCGCGAGAAGATGGCTGCGTTGCTCCAGGGGGGGGTACACGAACCCAGCGCCAAGCTACGCTGGGATAATAAGACCCTCTCGGTGAGTTTTGCCCCGATCCTCGATGGGAGTGAACACCATTCTGGCATGGTGGTGGTCTTCCGTGATTTCACCCGCGAGGCCGAACTGGACCGCATGAAGAGCACCTTTGTCTCGATGGCCTCGCACGAACTGCGCACGCCGCTCAACGCTATCCTCGGCTACACCGACATGCTTAAGGTGGGCGTTTATGGCGCGCTATCCGATGATCAGCAAAACGCGCTGGAGCGCATCGCCGCCAACACCAAGCGGATGCTGGGCTTGGTGAACAACCTGCTGGACCAGGCGCAGATCGAGGCAGGCAAGCTGACCCTGTATACCGGGCCGTTCGCCATCCACGACCTGCTGGCCGACCTGGAAGCCACGATGGGCGTCCTGGCGATCTCCAAAGGCGTGGAATTCAGCTATACGGTGGAAAACCTGCCAGACGTGCTATTGGGCGATCCGCAGCGGTTGAACCAGATTTTGGTCAACCTAGTCGGCAATGCCATCAAGTTCACCGATCAGGGCTATGTGCGCGTCCGGGCCTATCGAAGTGACGAGACTCATTGGGCTTTGCAGGTGTCCGATACCGGTGCCGGCATTCCCAAAGAGGCCCATTCCTACATCTTTGAAGCCTTCCGCCAGGTCGATGATCCAATTACCCGCAAATACACCGGGTCCGGTCTGGGCCTGTCGATTGTCAAGCAGCTCACGACGCTGATGGGGGGCGAGATCACGCTGGTCAGCGATGTGGGTCAGGGGAGCACGTTCACGATTATCTTGCCTCTTAACCCCATACAGGAAGGGCATCATGAGCGAGCAACAGCTGGCGCTGGTCATTGAGGACGATTTCGACGCGGCGGTGATTTTCTCTCAGGCACTGGTGATGAACGGCTTCCAGACCGAGATTATCCGTTCCGGCGACAAGGCCCTGGAGCGTCTGAAGAATTTTCGCCCGGCGTTGGCCCTGCTGGACCTGCACCTGCCGCAGGTGGCCGGGACGGACATCCTGGCCTACATTCGCAGCCAGGAGCACTTGGGGGGAATGCGTGTGATCGTTGTCACCGCTGACCCACGTATGGCCGAGTCGTGCCAGGCAGAGGCCGACCTGGTGCTGCTCAAGCCGGTCAGTTTCACCCAGGTGCGCGAACTGGTTTCACGTTTCCGCCCGGCCCAACAGGCCTGACGCCGGGGCGCAAGCGCGGTCTCACAGAGGGCAAGAAAGACGATCCAGCAACAGGGACTCGAAGCGCGGCGCGTCCACGCTCAAGGCTACCTGTGTGTTGGCGCGCAGGGTGTCTTTGGGAGCACGCATCACGGTCATGCCGGATGTGTGCAGCCCTGCTGTTTCCACGTCCACGCGCAACGGCCGGGTTTGCACCAGGTCCGGGCAAAAGACGGTCGCGGCTGCCAGGGGATCATGCATGGCGGTGGAAGACCGGCGCTTAAATTCGAGATACAGTTCCACCTGTCGCGCCACCGCGTCGTGGAACGGCGTCCCGCCGCGCCGGATGTGTGCCGCGCCCGCCGCGTCAATGTGCGTCTGCGTGGTCACATCCAGCGGGATCAGCATGATCGGCGCGCCGGAGGCGAATACCACGTGGGCAGCCTCCGGGTCGCAGCGGATGTTGTGTTCGGCGACGGCCAGGTGATAGCTTTCCGGCCCGCGCGCCGCGCCGCCCATGATCGTCAGGCCCGCCAGCGCCTTCGCCATGCCCGGCTCACGCAGCAACGCCAGCGCCACGTTCGTCAGCGGGCCGATGGCCAGCAGGTGAATCTGACCGGCGTTCGCCATCACTGTCTGCGCCAGGAAGTCTGCCGCGTGCCCGTCCGATGGCTTCAAGGCCCCATCACGCGGTTCGAGCAGCCCTTCGCCCTCGCGCCCCTCCCAGTAAACGGGCACCCGGCCCAGAAGTGGCGTCCGCGCACCTGCCAGCACCGGCACGTCTGGGCCACCGTGCAGGTGGAGCAGTTTCAGCACCATGCGGGCACGCAAAGCCACATCGCCGTAGACGCAGGTCACGCCTTCCAGCGTCACCTCCGGCGACTGAAGCAGCAGCGCCAGCGCCACGCAGTCGTCCACGTCTGTGCCAATGTCGGTATCCAGGATCACGCGAATGGGCATCTGTCTTTTCCTCCCAAACTCCCCGGCGGCGGGGAAACACGTCAGGCAGGCGTAGGGCGCGCGTCGAGGTTCGCGCCGCCGCGTATTGTATACTGCTTTAGGTCTGGAGGCGCATACCAGAATTGCCCCGTCGAGACAGGTAGAAAGTACACCGTTCGTTTGCCCGGCGGGCCAGACGCGCTACAATTCAGCCCGTTTGCCAGAAGGGAGGCCCGCGTGATCACAACGGCGCCGTTGCGCCATGAACACGACCTGTATGCGCAGGGATTCCGCTGCGTGGCCGGGCTAGACGAGGCCGGGCGCGGCGCGTGGGCCGGGCCGGTGATGGCCGGGGCCGTTATCCTGCCGCTGGACCATCCCGACCTGGATTGCGCCCTCGCCGGAGTCAACGACTCCAAACTGCTCACGCCTCGCCGACGCACCTCGCTGGCCCGCTGCATTCAGGAAACAGCCCTGGCCTGGGCGGTCGGCAGCGCCAGCAGCGCCGAGATCGATATGCTGGGTATTGTCTCGGCCACGCGACTGGCGATGCGGCGCGCTCTGGACGGACTCGCCGTTTGTGCTGACTACCTGCTGATCGACGCGCTGACTCTGCCGGACGTCAGCCTGCCGCAACTTCCGCTGATCAAGGGCGACCAGCGTTCATTAAGCATCGCCGCCGCCAGCATCCTCGCCAAAGTGACGCGGGATGCCCACATGACTGCCCTGCACGCGCGGTATCCCGCCTATGGTTTCGCCGGGCATAAAGGTTACGGCACGCCGCAGCACCGCGCCGCCCTGGATATGCACGGCCCTTGCCCAGAACACCGTCGCAGCTTCGCCATCGTTTCCCACCAGAAAGTGTGACCCGGATGAAATTCGCGCTCAACTACTCTCCCCAGGCTGCCGACCTGATCCGCTTCGGCCAGATTCCGTTGGATTACTACAAGTGTCCCGACTGGCCGGACCTGATCGACGCCGCCAGCGCACAGCTTCCCGTGTATGTTCACTTCGACCTCAAGGTCGGGGCCGGGTTCGATGATTCGGTCGATTGGGCCACTATCGAACGCCTGGCCACTCAGACCCAGACGCCCTACATCAACCACCACATCGCGCCGCTGGCGAAGCACTTCCCCAACGTGCCGCCCGACGTGACCGACCGCGCCGCCGCCGAGCGCATCTTCCACCAGATCATGCGCGACGCAGAGGTGATCGCGGCGAAGTTCGGGCCGGAGCGCGTGATCGCGGAAAATGCACCCTATTACGCCAGCGATGGTGACATCATGCGCCCTGCCGCCCTGCCAGAAGTGATCAACTACGTGGTGGAAAAAACTGGCTGTGGCTTTTTGCTCGACATCTCCCACGCCCGTATCTCCGCGCGCACCCTGGGCATCGACGAGCGTGACTACCTGTCGATGCTGCCGGTCCACCGCCTGCGTGAACTGCATGTCACCGGGCTGCGCCTGGTGGATGGCCATCTGCGCGATCATCTGGCCCTGACCGACGAAGATTGGGCTATGGTTGAATGGGTGCTGGACCGCATCCGGCACGGCCAGTGGGCCGCGCCCTGGATCGTGGCATTCGAGTACGGCGGCGTCGGGCCGATCTTCGAGTGGCGCAGCGACCCTGCCGTGATTGCCGAGCAGGTCCCGCGTCTGTATGATCTGGTGCACGCTGTGCCGGTGTTCCCCTAGCTCGCCCGGCATTTTAATGCCGGGCTATGGACGCAAAGTCCGCTGAAACGGACTGAAACGCAGATCAAGACAGGGGCCGTCAGTCCACTTCTGTGGACTTTACATCCGTAGCCGGGGACTGAAGCCCCTGGCAGTTGAACGAACCTTGATTCACCAAAAGGAACAGGGCTATGCCACTGGTTGACGTGAACACGGGCGCGCGCCTGCACTATGAGGATGTGGGGCAGGGCGAGCCATTGATCGCCATTCACGGGCTGTTGGGAACGGCTCGCCGTAACCTGGGCCGCGTGATCGACTGGCTGAGCGCCGATTACCGCGTGTTGGGCCTAACAATGCGTGGCTACGGCGAATCGATGCCCAAACCGCGTGATTTTCCGCCAAACTTTTATCACCGCGATGCAGAGGATGTGCTGGCTTTTATGGATGCCCTGAAGATCGAGCGGGCGCACCTGTTGGGCTTTTCCGACGGCGGCGAGATCACGCTGGTTTGCGTTGGCAAGCACCCGGAGCGGTTTCATTCGGCTATCACCTGGGGCGCGGTGGGGTACTTTGGCCCACGCCTGCTGGACGTGATCACCCGGCCCGATTACCCGGCGCGGCTGGCTCCCAGGCCGGAGGATATGTTCCTGCACGGCATCCCCAACGCCGAGGCGTTCGCGCAGGCCTGGATTGCGTCTGTGCGCGGCATGATCGACTCCGGCGGTGATGTGAGCCTGAGCCTGGCGGACAAGATCACCTGTCCGCTATTGCTGATGCTGGGCCGCCAGGACACCCTTAACCCTGAAGCCTATGGGCGCATGTTTGTTGAGCGAGCGCCGCGCGGGCGGCTGGAGATGTTCGACACCGGCCATGCCATCCACGAGCAGGACTGGGAGGGCTTCCGGCGTGTCGTCGGCAACTTTTTGAAATCGCTGAAAGAGCCATCCGCATGATCAGGGCGCTCGTCTTCGACTTCGATGGGCTGATCCTCGATACCGAGATGCCCGTCTTTGTTGCCTGGCAGGAAGTCTACCGGGCCTATGGCTGTACGCTGACTTTGGCCGCCTGGTCGGCGTGTCTGGGCAGCGGCGATCCTGCCGCGTTCGATCCTTATCTGCATCTAGAAGCCCAGTTGGGCCGCCCGGTGGATCGCGCGGCGGTGGATCGGCGGCAACACCCGCGCGAAATGGAATTGCTGGCCGCCCAGACCGTCTTGCCGGGCGTGGAAGCCTATCTGCGAGACGCCCGACGGCTTGGCCTCGGCCTGGCGGTAGCATCCAGTTCGCCGCACTCATGGGTCGATAGTCACCTGGACCGCTTGGGGCTGTTGCGCTGGTTTGATGTGGTGAAATGCGGCGAGGATGTGGCCGTCACCAAGCCCGCCCCAGACCTGTATCTGGCTGCTGTCGCAGCGTTGGGCGTGTTGCCGGCAGAAGCGATTGCGCTGGAAGATTCGCCCAACGGCATCTTGGCAGCCAGGCGGGCAGGCCTGTTTTGCGTGGCCGTGCCTAATCTGCTTACACGCCAGCTGGATACTTCCTACGCCGACCTGCGCCTGGACTCCCTGGCCGACCTGCCGCTGGAGGCGCTGTTGGCGCGGGTGGAGCAAAGTCGCCCGATTCGGGAATCAATCCCTTGACCAATCCGGCGCTCTTCGCTATACTGATACACAGTACAGCGAACTGCGGGCGTGGTTCAGTGGTAGAACGTCTCCTTGCCAAGGAGAAGGTCACGGGTTCGAATCCCGTCGCCCGCTCAGCCCATGACCAATCAGGTTGTGGGCTTTTTGTTGCCCTCTCTAGCCTGTCCGGAGTGATCGGATGCCCCGGCCTTGCTTCGACCATTTCCGTTTCATCGCGCCGTTGTATGACCGCTTCGCCAGCGTGTTGGAAATCGATATGCTGGCCGATTTGCTCGCCCTGCCTGTACCGGGCTTGTTGCTCGATGTGGGCGGCGGTACGGGGCGCGTGGCAGACCAATTGCGCGCACGCACCGGCGGTGTGGTGGTCGCCGACGCCTCGCGTGGGATGTTGCGCCAGACGCGCGCCAAAGAGAGCCTGCACGCCGTGAATGCCCTGGCCGAAGCATTGCCCTTCTCTAACGGGCAATTTGAGCGCATCCTGATCGTGGACGCCTTCCACCACTTCCACGACCACGCCCAGGCTGTCCGGGAATTGTGGCGCGTACTCAAGCCGGGCGGTCGGCTGGTGATGGAAGAGCCGAACATTGAGCGTTCGCTGGTGAAGCTGGTGGCGTTTGGTGAAAAACTGCTGCTGATGCGCAGCCGTTTTTTCCCCGCCGAAATCATGCAGCAGATGTTCGAGCTTTACGGCGCGCAGGTGACGCTGAATCTGGATGACCCGCTGGAAATCCGGCTGATCGCAGATAAACCCTGAAATCCCCAATTCCTCTGTGCTCTGTGGCCGGTTGCGGTTCAACAGATTTGCAACCGGCGCGCCCACAGGTTCCCGGCAGGACGACTACCCAAAAACGAACGGGTGTGCTATCATAGGGGGTGGAACTGGGTTCGTCGGAGTTGCCCAATGACTGATCTCGTGTTGGCACTCAACATAGGGCTGTTGATCGGGGTGATGGGTTGGGCGATCTACCGTCAACAGCAGGCAGGCACACCTCGCCGCTCCACCACCCGCCGGCGCAGTTCGTCTCGCTCTCAGACTCAGACGAAGAAAACATCCCGCCGCACAAGCCGCACTGGGAGCACAGCCGGATCGCGTCGGAAGGTTGCAGCATCATCCACCCGCAAGACCGCTACGCGCCGCAAGAGCACTGACCGCCCGGCGCGTCCCCGGAGCAGTGGGAGTTCTCGCAAGAAAAGCAGTCCCCAGACGCGGCGCACGTCGCGCGTCACCGGGCAGCAGCGGATGTTCTAAGTCGGGGTATCGTGGCCTTTAGGTCGTGCTTATGACGCAGGCGCGGGCATGTCGTCGTAGGCGTAGCGCGGCACGATGCCCCAATCTTGCGGCGGCCAATAAATCACCCACGCCCGCCCAATGATTTCCTCGCGGTCAACCGGCCCGAAGACATGCGAATCGCGGCTGTTGTTGCGGTTGTCGCCCAGGACGAAATACTCGGTCGGGCCAAGTGTCCAGCTTCCCCGGTAGCGCGGCGAGGCGTTGATGTACGGCTCGTCGATCTCCACGCCGTTGACGAACACCTGCCCATCGTGGATTTCCACCGTCTCCCCCGGCAAGCCGATCACGCGCTTGATCAGGTCCTCCTCCTGCTCCGGCAGGTCCAGGATCACCACGTCGCCGCGCTGCGGCTCGCCGACAAAATAGGATACGCGGTCCACAATCAGCCATTCCCCGGTCTCGAAGTTGGGCTGCATACTGGCCCCCTCGACGATCCGGCGCTCGGTGAGCAGGTTTACCAGCGTATAAATGGCAATCACCAGCACGACCGTCTCCACAATCTCGCGCAGCATGGTGCGGCGGTGCAGGCGGGGCAACGGCAAAACAACCGGATTGACGACATCAGCCTCAGGGATGGTTGCGCTCACAGGGTTTTCACAAGACACCTTCACGCCCGAAAATCTCCTTTCCCAACGGACAAGTGGGCTATTGTAGTGCACTTGTGGACGCGGGACAATGTGACCAATGGCACAGACTCTGACTTCGGGCTGACTGAAAACGCAACGTGCATCACTTCACCTTTTCTTTGCCCGCATGGGCACACCTGGACCACCCGATCCTGGCTTACGAACTGCGCAAGCTGCCGCCCTTTACGCTGTTGGGCAGCGACAGCAAGCTGCACGGCTTCGTCACGCTGGCCCTGCTGACCCTGGCCCTGACGCCCTGCGCGTGCATGTGCGCCAACGGCCCGGCGCAGCTTCTTTTGATGGCGGTGGGCTGGCTGCCGCTGATCTGGGGCGCGCCGGTGATCAGCCGGGAGATCGAGGCGCGCACCTGGGAAACACTGTGCGCCACGCCCTACGGCGCAGGCGAGATCGCGCTGGCGAAGCTGAGTGCGGTCGTCTACCAGCTGTCGCCGTCGCTGGGCGCGCTGCTGGCCGGCCAGGCGGCGCCGCTGATAGCTCTGACGCTGGCGCTGCTGTTCCCGATGTACAGTTTCGTTTCCTTTTCCACCGACAGCCTGACGCCGCCCCAGACGCTCACGCTCGAACCCCGGATCGACGGCGTCCTGTGGGTGACGTGGGGCGCGTTTGTCGTCCTGGCGCTGCTGGGCGTGCTGCTAGACTATCTGACCAACGCCGCGTTGGGGGTGCTGGCGTCGCTGGTGGCGCGCAGCCGCAGCGCGGCCTATGCAACTGCCTTCGGGCTGCGGCTGGGGCTGAACGTGGGCTGGGTGCTCCTGGCGACGCTGGTCGCCTCTGCCGCCAGTGGGGAAAGCCAGAATCCGCTGGTGTTGCTGCTCGGATCGGCGGTTGTGGGATCGCCGGGCTGGGCGGTGTTCGCAGCCCAATCCCGACCCGGCGCGGCCATCCTCACCGGGCTGACGCTGTTCGCGGCGCAGGCGGGGCTGCTGGCATTGGTCCTTGGTGGGGTGGTGTGGCAGGCGGAACGGATGGAGCAGTTTTAGATTTTCGTTGCATCCTGGGCGTTTCCTTGCAATAATCGAGAAGTATTGTTCACTTAGCCGGAATTCTCCCGTGACGACTGCCTGCCTTTTTCATGCAGACCACCACCCGCACACCCTGGAAAACCACGTTGAGCACGCGGGCCGCCTGGAAACCACCGCTCAGGTATTTAAGGACGTTGACATCTTGAGCCGGATGCGCGTGGTAGCCCCCCGGCCCGCCACCGAGGGCCAACTGCTGCGGGTGCATACCCGCAGCTATCTGAATACGCTCAAGTGGTGTGCACGCCAGCAGGACGTGACCTGGTTCGGGCAAGATACCTACGCGTTGCCCCAGTCCTACATGGTGGCGCGGGTGGCTGCTGGGGCTGCCCTGCGCGCCGTTGACTTGGTGATGACTGGGGAAGTAGATAACGCCCTGGTGATCGCGCGTCCGCCAGGCCATCATGCCCTGCCTGATACGGCGATGGGCTTCTGCCTGCTGGGGAACGCGGCGCTGGCGGCCAAACACGCCCAGGCCGTCTACGGCGTGGAAAAGATCGTGATCATGGATTACGATGTGCATCATGGCAACGGCACGCAAGACATTTTTTACGATGATCCCGGCGTGTTCTATATCTCCACGCACCAATCGCCGTTTTACCCCGGCACGGGCGCGGCCACCGAGACCGGTCGTGGGGCCGGGCAGGGGACTACGCTGAACATCCCCATGCGTGCGGGCTACGGCGATGCGGCCTTCGCGCGCGTGTTCGAGCGGATCCTGTGGCCTGCCGTGCGCCTCTACGCGCCGCAATTGATCCTGGTCTCTGCCGGCTTCGACGCCCATTGGGCCGATCCACTCGGCGGGATGCTGCTGACCCTACCCGGCTTCGATCACCTGACGCGGGAGTTGATCCGCATGGCCGAAGAGTACTGCGCCGGGCGCATCATCTTCATCCTGGAGGGGGGATACAACCTGAGCGCCGTTGCACACGGCCTGCTCAATGTGGCTTACGCTCTGTTGGGCGACGCAACCGTAAGTGATCCCCTGGGCGCGCCCAGCGGCCTTAAGACTAGAAACGCCGCTGCGCTGCCGCCCATCGACGTGCTGCTGGACGGCATCACGGCCATTCATGGCTTCGACGGCGCACTGGCGAAACTGCACAAATAGTCTTGTTGCCCCTGATTTGACTCAATGATTGGCCCATGCTATAGTCCGGCCTGTTCGCCTGAACCGTCAAGCATCTATATCTTTATCGTCGGGTAAAAGCGCATCCTCGCGCTGTTACCGCTTATGTTGGTATTACCTGTTGTTCGCCGTGTCCCTCAGCCAGCCCTGCCGCCACCAGTGGCAGGGGCCGCCCAACACAGCCTCAAAAGAACATTGAAGCAGTGAAAAAGAGGAGATTGCCATGTTTCGTCAACGACGTTTCGCCCTTGTTATCGTCTCTGCCCTGCTGACACTGGCCCTCTTGAGCGGCGTACTGGTCGTGACCGGCCAGGAGCAAAGCACCCTGCAACTGGTCCGCGACCGGGGCCGCTTGATCTGCGGCGTGAACCAGGAACTCCTGGGTTTTGGCTATCTGGACCCCAATACCAGCGAGATTACCGGCTTCGACATCGACTTTTGCCGCGCCTACGCCGCCGCTATCTTCGGGGAAGCCAGCGCCGCAACGCTGGAACTGAACCCGGTCAGCACGCAGAACCGTCTGACGGCGCTGGCCGCCGGCGAGATCGACGTGTTGGTGCGCAACACCACCTGGACGCTGACCCGCGACACCGAGAACGCGCTGGACTTCGGCCCGACCAACTTCTACGACGGGCAAACGCTGATGGTCCGCGTGGGCGAGGGCCTAGAGGATAACTGGGACGCGCTCAACGGTGTGACCATCTGCTCGACGGCAGGCACCACGACCGAGAAGAACATCACCGACGCGATGAACGCGCACGGCCTGCAATTTGAACTGCTGACCTTCGAGGGCACGGCAGACACGATGATCGCCTTCGTGGATGGCCGCTGCGACGTGGAGACCTCCGACCGCTCGCAGTTGGTCGCCTTGCGCGCCGGGCAGGCCGACCCTGCCGCTTACTACATCTGGCAGGAGAACATCTCTAAAGAACCACTCGGCCCGGCCTATCGCCAGGGCGACAACCAGTGGGGCGACATCATCAACTGGACGACTTACGGCCTGATTCAGGCTGAGGAATTTGGCATCACCCAGGCCAACATCGACCAATTCCTGCGCGCCGAGGGCGAAACTGACGAGGCCTACAGCGCTCGCGTCGGCCCGGCCATCGCGCGCTTCGTGGACGCAACCCTGGGCATAGGCGGCAAGCTCGGCCTGGATAACGATTTCATGGTGAACGTGATCCGCGCCGTGGGCAACTACGGCGAGATCTTCGAGCGTCACCTGGGCGCGGACGGCCTGGGGATGGAGCGCGGCTACAATGCGCTGTGGAGCGCCGGCGGCCTCCAGTACGCCCCGGCCTGGCGGTGATTTTGTCTCTGCGTTAATCTGCGTAGGGGCGACATACGTGTCGCCCCTACAGAAAATCCTTTTGACCGTTGGAGAAGGCACGCGCCTATGGCCGAACGCCAGCGAACCTTCGACGCAGCCGCACACCAGCCCGTCCCCTTGTGGCGCGACATCCGGGTGATCCAGATGGCCGCGCAGTTCCTTTTCGCCCTGGTCACGATCCTGGTCCTGCTGGCCCTGGCGAACAACGTCCTCACGGCGCTGAACGCCATCGGGCAGCGTCCCAGCCTGGATTTCTGGCAGGCCCCCGCCGGATTCGACTTTTTGGAAGGGCCGGGCGTGCGCTCGACCGATACCACCATCCGTGCCTTCGTCGTCGGCATCATTAACACCCTGCGCGCCGTGCTCGTCGGCCTGGTCGCCGCGACCGTGCTGGGCGTGCTGGTCGGGATCGCGCTGCTCTCTCCCAACTGGCTGCTGCGCAACATCACGGTCGGCTACGTGGAAATCTTCCGCAACACGCCGCTGCTGGTGCAGTTGATCTTTTTCTACCAGGGCGTCTTTCGGCTGCTGCCGCAGATTCAGGACGCGATGGTGCTGCCCGGCCCGGTGTACCTGAGCAATCGTGGGCTGGTCATCCCGGCGCTTGTTCCGACGGAATCCCTTCCACTCTGGCTGCTGTGTGTGGCGCTGGGGGTGGTGGTGGGCGGCTGGGTATTCTATGCGCGGAGCCGCTACGAACGCGAAACCGGGCAGCCAGGCCACCAGATCGTGCTGGCCCTGCTGATCGTGATCGGTGTTGCCGTTCTGAGTTACGGGCTGCTGGTTCCGTTTCCGCTGACGACCAACCTGCCGCAGCCGACCCTGTTCGAGCGCCCCGACGGCGTGACGGTCATCCGGCGCATCGAGGGCGGCGAGATGATCTCGCCGGAGTACGCGGCGCTGGTGATCGGACTGGTGCTCTACACGGCGGCCTTCATCGGCGAGATCGTGCGGGCAGGTATCCAGGCGGTGCCTTACGGCCAGATCGAGGCGGCGCGCGCGGTGGGCCTCACTTACGGCCAGACGCTGCGCCTGGTTGTGCTGCCACAGGCGCTGCGCGTGATTATCCCGCCGCTGGGCAACCAGTACCTCAACCTTGCCAAGAACTCCAGCTTGGCGACGGCCATCGCCTACGCTGACGTGTTCCAGATTTCCAAGACGCTGATGAACCAGACCGGGCAGGTGGTGACGCTCTTCGCCTCGGTGATGGGCGTCTATCTGGCGATGAGCCTGACCATTTCCGCCATCATGAACTGGCTCAACGCGCGGCTGAAGCTGAAGGAGCGGTGACGTGGCGACGCCGGATTATTTTGTCGAAACCGCTCCGCCGCCGACGCGCAAGCCACCCATCGTGCAGACGGGCGTCCTCGGCTGGCTACGCGCCAACCTGTTCAGTTCGTGGTGGAACAGCCTGCTGACCGTCGTCTCGCTGCTGTTTCTGACCTGGGCGCTGACCTCGTTTTTCCAGTGGGCCACGCAGCAGGCCAATTGGGCCGTGATCACCAATAACCTGCACCTGTTCGCGCTGGGCCGCTACCCGCAGGACCAGGCGTGGCGTCCGCTGGTGGCGACGGCGGCGCTGCTGTTCCTGATCGGCGTGACGTGGCGGCTGTGGGGGCGCGCGGCGTGGGGTGTTGTGATCGCCGTGATCGTGGCCATCGGGTTGGTATTCCTGTTCCCGGCGATAGCAGCGAATCTGCCGGTGCCGAACACCTATATCCTGATCGGTGGGCCAAACCAAGAGCCGCTTCCGGCGCTGGCTTATGTGGCCGAGGCAGGCGAAACGATCACGCTTACCCTTCAGCCGACCGATTTCACCGCCCCTGGCCCGGCGGGATTCATGGATACCAATTCGCTCACCGTGTACGGCCTGGGTCGGCAAAACGCTCGCGCCGCGCAGCGCGCCGCCGAACAGGCTATCGCTGCTGGGGAAGAAGCGCCGCCCGCGCCGGAACCCGATCTGGCGGCGACGGTTGTCATCCTCGACGCTGCTGGGGAGCCGTTGGCGACGCTATCTGCCGGCCCAGAAGCCGTATCGCAGTCAATGGCGTTCACCTTCCCCGCGACGGGCTGGTATATGATTGTGCCGGAAGGCGCCGGTACGGTCGGCGGCTGGTGGCTGGAGATTTCCGCCGTCACGCCGTTGGCGACGGCCAGCACGCTTGTGGCGGAGCGCGAGGCGCGGGTCGGCCCGCCGCCGGAACTGGACGGTCGGCGCGTCCGCGTGATGGACATCACGCTGCTGGGCTTCCAGGGGCTAGAAACGTTCAGCGATTTCGTCAAGCTGCACCTAGGGCCGTTCTCGGCTGCGCTGCGCGATGTGCTGCTGCTGTCCGTCATTGTCACGGCGGCGGGCTACGGGCTGGGCGCGCTGATCCGGCGGTGGCCCTGGGCCAGGCGCACCGTGTTGATCGCGTGGCTGGTTTCGCCGGTGTTTATGTTCCTGCTGATCCGGGGGTTGGCAGGCGTGCCCGTCGCGCCGGTGGTAGAACTGGAGCGGTGGGGCGGGCTGCTGCTAACCATGATCCTGACTGTCGTGGGCATTGCCGCCGCTTTCCCTATCGGCGTGCTGTTGGCGTTGGGCCGTCGCAGTGAGCTGCCGGTGGTGCGCATCTTCTGCACGCTGTTTATCGAACTGGTGCGCGGCGTGCCGCTGGTGACGGTGCTCTTTATGGCGTCGCTGCTCGTGCCGCTGTTGGAGCCGCGTCTTTCGGGAGTCGATAACGTGGTGCGTGCCCTGTTCGGCATCACGTTCTTCAGCGCGGCCTACCTGGCCGAGATCGTGCGCGGTGGGTTGCAGGCGATCCCCTATGGGCAAGTCGAGGCGGCGCGCGCGCTGGGAATGCCTGGCTGGCAGATCACGCTGCTGATCACGCTGCCGCAGGCATTACGGATCGTCATCCCGGCGATCATGGGCCAGTTCGTCAGCGTGTTCAAGGATACGTCGTTGGTGGCGATCATCGGCCTGATCGACCTGCTGGGCATCTCCCGCACGGTGATTCAGCAGGCTGAATATATCGGGCTGCAACGGGAGTCGCTGCTGTTCATTTCGGTCATTTATTTCGTGTTAAGCTACCTGATGTCATGGGTCAGCCGCCGCCTGGAACGGACCGGCAGCGGCGCGGCGCGGCGGATGTAATAAAATCGAGGGGGAGGGCACGATGACAGACAGCCACAGCGGGCGACAGTTCAAGGATGAGCCGATTATCGTCTGTGAGAAAGTGAACAAGTGGTTCGGCGACTTTCACGTTCTCAAGGATGTGTCGGTGCAGATTTACCCGCAGGAGGTGGTCGTCATTATCGGTCCGTCGGGGTCAGGCAAATCGACCTTTATCCGCTGCATCAACCGCCTGGAAGAGCACCAGGAAGGCACAATCATGGTGGATGGCATGGAGATGGGCCGCGACATCCGCAATGTGGCTGCCATCCGCCGCGAGATCGGCATGGTGTTCCAGCAGTTTAACCTGTTCCCGCACCTGACCGCGCTGGAGAACATCACCCTGGCGCAGCGGTGGGTGCGCCGCCGCCCCAAAGAGGAAGCCGAAGCCCGCGCCCTACAATTACTGGAACGGGTAGGCATCCCGGAGCAGGCGAACAAGTATCCCTTGCAGCTTTCCGGTGGGCAGCAGCAGCGCGTCGCCATCGCGCGCGCCCTGGCGATGGACCCCAAGATCATGCTCTTCGACGAACCGACCAGTGCGCTCGACCCGGAGATGATCAAAGAAGTGCTGGACGTGATGAAAGAACTGGCCCGCAGCGGCATGACCATGCTCGTCGTGACGCACGAGATGGGCTTCGCCCGCGAAGTGGCCGACCGCGTGCTGTTCTTCGACGGTGGGCGCATTGTGGAAACGGGCACGCCGGAGCACTTCTTCACCAACCCGCAGCACGAGCGCACCAAACTGTTCCTGGGTCAGATTTTGTAGCCTCGCCGGTTAACTCTCGCCCAGGTACGCCCTGCGCACCATCTCGTTGTTCTGCAGTGCACGGGCGTTGTCGGCCAGGATAATCGAACCGGTTTGCAGCACATAGCCGCGATTGGCCACCGCCAGGGCCATGTGGGCGTTCTGCTCCACCAGCAGAATTGTTGTGCCCTGCTCCTGATTGAGCAGCCGGATAATGTTGAAGATGTCCTGCACCAGCAGCGGGGCCAGGCCCATACTCGGCTCGTCCAGCAACAGGATGCGCGGACGGCCCATCAGGGCGCGGCCCATCGCCAGCATCTGCTGCTCCCCGCCGGAGAGCGTGCCACCGAGCTGTTTTTCACGCTCCTTGAGGCGTGGAAAGGTTTGGAACACGAATTCCATGTCGCGGGCGATGCCGTCAGCGTCACTGCGGGCGTAAGCACCCATTTCCAGGTTTTCGCGCACGGTCAGCCGCGTGAAGATTTTGCGTCCCTCCGGCGACTGGCCCACGCCCAGCGCGACGATCTCATGTGGACGGGTATGCGTGATGTCGCGCCCATCCAGCACGATCTGGCCCTGCGCGGCGGGGGTGATGCCGCAGATGGTGTTGAGCGTGGTGCTCTTGCCCGCGCCATTGCCGCCGATCAGGGTGACGATCTCGCCCTGATCCACGTCGAGCGAAATGCCCTTGAGGGCGTGAATCTTGCCGTAGTAGGTGTGAACGTCTCTGACTTCCAACAGGGCCATCGCGTCTATCCTCCTGCCGCCGCAGGTTCAGCCTGGGCCGCGCTTTCACCATCCCCGGCCACCGTGCCCAGATAGGCGGCAATCACACGCGGATCGCGCTGGACCTCGGCGGGCGTGCCTTCACTGATCTTCACGCCGTAGTCCAACACACTCACCTGGTCAGAGATATTCATGACCACTTTCATATCGTGCTCGATCAGGAAAATGGTGAGACCGCGCTCGTCGCGCAGGCGGCGGATGAAATTCATCAGGTCTTCGGTCTCCTGGGGATTCATGCCTGCCGTCGGCTCGTCCAACAACAGCAGTTGCGGCTGACTGGCTAACGCCCGCCCGATCTCCAGGCGGCGCTGCGAGCCGTAGGGCAGGTTGGCTGCCAACACATCGCCCAGCCCACCCAGGCCGATGAACTCCAACATGCGCACTGCCTGCGCCAGGGCGCGCTGCTCTTCCTCACGGGTCGTCGGCGTGCTGATGACCGCGCCGATGGCCGACGACTTGAGGCGCGGGTGCATCCCCACCAACAGGTTTTCCAGCACGGTCATCTGGGCAAACAGGCGGATGTTCTGGTAGGTACGGGAGATTCCCAGATGCGCGATCTGGTCCGGGCGCAGGCGGGTGATGTCGTGGCCTGCAAAGAGGATCGTGCCCTCTTCGGGTTTATAGAATCCGGTCACGCAGTTGAAGAAGGTCGTCTTACCGGCGCCGTTCGGCCCGATCAGACTGGCAATCGTTTGCCGTCGGATGTGCAGGTCTACCGCGCTGACGGCGGTTAACCCGCCGAAACGCTTGGTGACGCCGCGCGCCTCCAGGATCAGGTCGTCATGGTGCGTCATGCCTTCACTCCTTCCTGGGCCAGCGCCTTCTCGGCCTGTTCTTCCAGGCGCGGTGTCGCCGGCGGGATAATCCCGCTCGGACGCAGCAACATCGTTACCACCAAAAGCGCGCCAAACATCAGCAGACGGTACTCCTGGAACTCGCGCAGCGCCTCCGGCAGACCGAAGATCACCAGCGCGCCGACAAACACGCCCGGAATGCTGCCCAGCCCGCCGATAATGATCAGGCTGAGCACGTTGATCGAGATCAGCAGCGTGAAGCTGTTGGGGAAGATCGAGCGCAGATAGGAGGCGAAGATCGCACCGCCCACACCACAGAAAGCCGTGCCGATGCCCATCGCCAGCAACTTGGTGCGCACCAGATTGACCCCCATCGCCTGGGCGACATCTTCATCCTCACGGATGGCCCGCCAAGCGCGCCCCAGGCGCGAATTCGCCAGGCGGTACGAGACGAACAGGGTCACCAGGATGCCGATCAGGATGATGTAGTAGACCTGGTTCGGGGCGGTCAGGTGATGCGGAGTGCGCAGGAATTCTCCTAGCGGCCCCAGCGCGTTGAGCGTCTCCGGCGCTGCGCCTGCGAACAGGCCGCTTAGGTCAATCGATACCGGCGGGATGTTCGCCACGCCTTGCGCGCCGCCCAGGTAGGGCTTGAACGTATCCGAGAGCGTAACCAGGCGGATGATCTCGCCGAAGCCCAGCGTGACAATCGCCAGGTAGTCGCCGCGCAGCCGCAGCACAGGCACACCCAGCAACACCCCCGACAGGCCGGTGACCACAATCGCCACCAGCCAGCCCACCCAGAAGGTCGTCACGCCGGTGCAGACGGTGGCGATGTCTTGCGCGGGAATGCTGGCCGGGGAAATGCCGCCGCAGGTCAGAAGGTTCGGCGTGGTGACGATGCCCGACGTGTACGCGCCGATGGCGAAGAACGCCGCGAAGCCCAGATTGAGCAGCCCGGTGAAGCCGACGACGATGTTTAGCCCCAAGCCCATCATCACATACAGCCCCACCAGGTCGATCACGTTATTGATATAGTTGGACAGCAGTTGGGGGATCAACAGCACGAACACCAGCCCCGCCAGCGTGATGATCGTCTGGCTGACGCGCCGCTCGGCGGGTTTGAGGTTTTCATAAGACTGGCTGGCCTGGGTGGCGGTGCGCGTCATCAGCAAACGGGCCGCGATCAGGATGACCAGGCTCGCTAACGCCACCGGGACAGTCATTCTCCCGGCGCTGTTCAGCACGCCCAGCGCCAACAGCGCAGCCACGATCACCACGCCGCCCGTGTGTGTCCCACCGGTCGTCGCGCTAAACGCGCCGCCGGTCACGCCGAGGGCTGCGCCGACCAGCGCCAGCAGGACGATGATCCCCGCCGCGCCCTTCCCGGCGACGAACGAATGCAGGATCGGCGGTAGCGGGCCGCCGAACGCCTGCGGCGCTCCCGAACCATCCACCCCGCCCGCGATCAGCGCCAGCGCCAGGATCAGGCCCAGGGCCGCGCCGACCGCCGCCGCGATCAGCAGGCGCGTTTGCAGGCGGTCGTGGCTGCGCCACAACGCTACGCCATAACCGACGGCGATCAGGCCGGTGATTAACAGGGCGTCCGGCAGGGCGATGATCGTGTTGATCTGGTCCTGCAACATGCCGATCACCACGATCATCAGCGCGGCGTACAGGCCGATGTCGCGCGGTTTCGGCGGCAGTAAGCGCCCCAGCCCGCCCAGTCCGCCCAGGATCACCCCGGCAACGATCAGGATCAGCAACCCGATAGCGAGCGATTCCTGCCCGGACGCCAGCACCGTCGCCAGTTCCGGCGTGACGTTGACGAACACGTAGCGCACATCGAACTGCGACGCGACCAGGGCCAGCCCGGCCAGGATCAGCGCGACGACACCCCCGGCCAGCGCGCCGTGAACACCCAACCCCGCCGGGTCGCTTTTCCCGGACTGTCCAGCGGCGACGTATCCCGTCGCCAGGAACACGCTGACCAACATGATCGTGCTCAGCGTCAGGACATCTGCCACGATGTAGCGCGTGGAGAACACGTTGAGCATCCCGATCATGGCGACGAACAACATGACCAGGCCGATATACAGACCGGTTTGCAGGGATTTGCTGGAGATGTTCATCGCGCTACGCCTTCTTCTCGGTCAGCACTTCGCCCATGATGCCGCTGGGCCGCAGGATCAGCACCAGCACCAGGACGCCGAACGCGATCACATCCTTCAACTGCGAAGGGATGTCCAGCAGAGACGGCGAGACCGACTCGACCGTGCCCAGGAACAGCCCACCGACCGCCGCGCCGGAGATGTTGCCGATGCCGCCCAGCACGGCAGCCGTGAACGCCTTGATGCCGGGCACAAAGCCCATCGTCGGCGTAACCTGGCTGTTGTAGAGGGCGAACAGCACCCCCGCCACCCCCGCCAACGCCGCGCCCAACACAAACGTCGTAACGATCACGCGGTCCACGTTGATGCCCATCAGCGCAGCAGTGGCCTTGTCTTCCGAAACGGCGCGCATAGCCTTGCCGGTCTTGGTGCGTTTGACGAACTGGGTCAGCGCCACCATCATGATGATGGCAGTGATAAAAACGAGGAAATAAATCGGACGAAAGACCAGTTCGATCCCGAAGACATTGACGTTGTAACGCCCACTGATCAGGTCCAGACCCCGGCAGATCTCTACTCCCTCGGCCACGCCGCATTCCAACGTGTTGAAAATCTGCGGAAAGACATAGAAGTGCACGTCTGGATACACCCTGGGGCTGGAGCCGAACAACCCCTGAAAGGCGCGCTGCAAAAACGTGCTTGCGCCAATGGCGGTGATCAACGGGATCAAGCGCGGCGCATTGCGTAATGGGCGGTAAGCGATGCGCTCCAGGCCGACGGCAACCAGCACCGAGGCGACGATGGCAGCGGCAAAGACGATCAGCAGGCTGATGGCGGTGTTTTCTGCCAGAAAGCCGCTGCGGTCCATTGCGTCGATGAAGAAGAAGCCGATATACGTCCCGGCCATGAACACTTCGCTGTGCGCGAAGTTGATCATGCGCAGGATGCCGTACACCAGCGTGTAGCCCAGTGCAATCAGGGCGTAGATGCTGCCCTGCGCCAGCCCGAAGATTAACTGGCGCACAAACGTTTCCAGCGTATACTCACCCGCCACAATCGTGGACACGCCCCGCCATATCAGCCACGCCAACACAATCAGCCCCAAAATAGTGAGCAGATTGCGACTGACATAGCCCAGCACGGACGCGACAGGGTTGCTTCGATCCGTCATTTCGGCGTGTATGTCGCCAACTTGTGTCGCCATAGGCGGCTCCCGTCTCTCAACTGCCGGAACGGCAAAAACACGTCTTTGGGCGCTACATGGACTTTAAAAACCCGGAAAAATGGCCGTTAACAGGGGATTGCCAGACAAACCGATACCGTTCTTCAATCACCGGGCGGAAGTGGCGGAGGAGGGATAGGCCCCCCTCCGCCGAGGGACTAACAAAGTTTTACCGCGTTACCGCGCAAACCGCCAGATTTACTCCGGCAAGTTTACTCAGCGACGGCAGGGACGAACTCACCGTTCTGGACGACAAAGAGACCGAAGACGGGGTTGCCGCAGTCGCCGTTCTCGTCGCAAGACAGCACGCCAGTCACGCCGACATAGCCTTCGGTGTTGCGGATGGCGTCCGCCAGCGCAGCGCGGTCGATGACCAGGTTGCCGTCAGCGTCAAGCGTGCCGACCGCCTCGATGGCATCCAGGATGACCCCGGTCGCGTCGTAGGCAGTGGCGTGGAAGGGCGCGATAGGTTCTTCCCCGTAGGCTTCGACGTACTTGGCGATGAACTCGTCATAGGCTTCCCCTGCCGGCGGCACCGGCGCAGAGGCATAGACCCCCTCGGTGGCCTCACCGGCCAGGTTGATCACCTCCGGCGTGTAGATGCCGTCAGCGCCCATGAACGGCACGTCTTCCAGGCCCACATCAGCCCGCTGCTCGATCAGACGCGCCCCCTCGGCCACGAACCCGCCAAAGTAGATCAACTCCGGCTCCGCCGACGCAATCTCTTCCAGCACCGCCCGGAAGTCCGTCTCCCCTACGTTGATCGCCTGCTGCGCCACCACCTCGCCGCCCAGTTCCACGAACGTGTCGGCCATGTTGTTGACCAGCCCCTCACCATACGGGCTGCCGTCGTGGATCGTGGCAACCTTGCGCACGCCCAACTGGTTGTAGATGAAGTCCGCCGCCACACGCCCCTGGAAGGCGTCGTTAGCCACCACCCGCACAAACGCCGGGCTGCCACCCTCCGCCGTCAGGTCCACCGCCGTGCACGACGGGCTGACCATCACCAGGTTCGCATCCGCATACACCGGCACCGCCGCCCGGCAACTCGACGAGCACATGTGCCCCACCACTGCCACAATGCTCTCGTCGCTGGCAAACCGGTTCGCTACCGTCGCCCCGCCCTCCGCCGAGCACAACTCGTCCTGCGGGTCCAACTCCACCGTGAACTCCACCCCGCCCACCGTCACCGTCGGTCGGTCGGCCAGTTGCAGTTCCGCTCCCCGCTGTTCGTCTACCCCCAGCGGCTCCAGCCCTTCGCCCGACAGCGCCGCCGCAAACCCGATCCGCACCGGCTCACCCGGCGCAACCGTCACCACCGCCGTACCAGCCGGCGCCAGCGCGACCTCTTCCGTCGCCTCGGCTGCCGCTTCTTCGGTCGGCTCTTCAGTCGCTGCTTCGGTGGCTTCCTCGGTCGGCTCCTCGGTCGCTACTTCGGTCGCTTCGGCAGGAGCTTCTTCGGTCGCCGCAACTTCCTCGCCCTCTTCAGCGACGGCAGGGACGAACTCACCGTTCTGGACGACAAAGAGACCGAAGACGGGGTTGCCGCAGTCGCCGTTCTCGTCGCAAGACAGCACGCCAGTCACGCCGACATAGCCTTCGGTGTTGCGGATGGCGTCCGCCAGCGCAGCGCGGTCGATGACCAGGTTGCCGTCAGCGTCAAGCGTGCCGACCGCCTCGATGGCATCCAGGATGACCCCGGTCGCGTCGTAGGCAGTGGCGTGGAAGGGCGCGATAGGTTCTTCCCCGTAGGCTTCGACGTACTTGGCGATGAACTCGTCATAGGCTTCCCCTGCCGGCGGCACCGGCGCAGAGGCATAGACCCCCTCGGTGGCCTCACCGGCCAGGTTGATCACCTCCGGCGTGTAGATGCCGTCAGCGCCCATGAACGGCACGTCTTCCAGGCCCACATCAGCCCGCTGCTCGATCAGACGCGCCCCCTCGGCCACGAACCCGCCAAAGTAGATCAACTCCGGCTCCGCCGACGCAATCTCTTCCAGCACCGCCCGGAAGTCCGTCTCCCCTACGTTGATCGCCTGCTGCGCCACCACCTCGCCGCCCAGTTCCACGAACGTGTCGGCCATGTTGTTGACCAGCCCCTCACCATACGGGCTGCCGTCGTGGATCGTGGCAACCTTGCGCACGCCCAACTGGTTGTAGATGAAGTCCGCCGCCACACGCCCCTGGAAGGCGTCGTTAGCCACCACCCGCACAAACGCCGGGCTGCCACCCTCCGCCGTCAGGTCCACCGCCGTGCACGACGGGCTGACCATCACCAGGTTCGCATCCGCATACACCGGCACCGCCGCCCGGCAACTCGACGAGCACATGTGCCCCACCACTGCCACAATGCTCTCGTCGCTGGCAAACCGGTTCGCTACCGTCGCCCCGCCCTCCGCCGAGCACAACTCGTCCTGCGGGTCCAACTCCACCGTGAACTCCACCCCGCCCACCGTCACCGTCGGTCGGTCGGCCAGTTGCAGTTCCGCTCCCCGCTGTTCGTCTACCCCCAGCGGCTCCAGCCCTTCGCCCGACAGCGCCGCCGCAAACCCGATCCGCACCGGCTCACCCGGCGCAACCGTCACCACCGCCGTACCAGCCGGGGCCATCGCCACTTCTTCGGTGGCCTCCACAGCTGCTTCCTCGGTCGCCACTTCGGTTGGCTCCTCGGTTGCTACTTCGGTTGGCTCCTCGGTCGCTACTTCGGTTGGCTCCTCGGTCGCTACTTCGGTTGGCTCCTCGGTTGCTACTTCGGTTGGCTCCTCGGTCGCCACTTCGGTTGGCTCTTCGGTTGCCACTTCGGTTGGCTCTTCGGTTGCCACTTCGGTTGGCTCCTCGGTGGCTACTTCGGTCGCTTCCTCGGTCGCTTCCTCGGTCGCCACTTCGGTTGGCTCTTCGGTCGGCGTGGCAGACGGGCGCGGCGTGGCCGTCGCACCGCCGCCGCATGCCGCCAACACGAGCATTGCGATGACTGCCAGCGTTAGCAGTCCAAACCACTTTTTGCTCATCAGCCCTTCTCCTTGATCATTCAAATGCTTTCATTTGTGGAAGCCAACCCAAACAAGCCGAAATGGCGCCGTGAGCGCCAAATCGGCACAAAGGCAACTGGGAACGGATGCTCGAACTGCACCTCCCAATCATGTTGTTGGTGGCTTCCTGGTAAAAGAGATGCGCCCGTATAAAGGCGACAGTGAGGGTATCATATCGCAACAATGCAGCTTGTCAAAGAAAAAGTGCACAGTCGCTTTCATGAAAGTGTAACAGGAGCAAGATGTGAACAAGGGACCTGAGGCCCCTTGTTCGTCTGTCATGTGGGAAAAACGAGGAAAAAGCGGCAGGCGCTACCCAATGTCGGGCGGCTCTTCCATGCGCTCGATGACGACGGTTACGCGGGTCACTGCCGCCGCCAGCGCGGCGATGGCGGCCAGGATCACCGCTGGCAGTGGGGCGAAGATCGCCACCGCGCCCATCCCGGCCACGCCCAACGTCAGGTTGACCTGGAAGATGATCTCGTTGTCGCGCTTGATGATCAGGCGGCGCACGTTGCCTTCGCGGATCAGGCGCTCCACCTCTTTGACCAGTTGATTCCCGGCGACTTCCAGTTCTTCTATAAAGGTCTTGGTTCCGCTCGCCGGCTGTTCCCCTTCCGGCGTGCCCAGCGGCTGTTCGGATTCAGGACGATTCTCCATGTCAGACATTGCAGCCTACTCCTTTTTGGGCATCAAGGTTATTTATTTTGGTCGTTCATCTACACCTAATTATACGCGCAATACGGCGGCAGGTTGCGCCGGAGGAACATAAACGAAGTGTGTACGCGGCAGCGACCTGTGGTACAATTTTGAAACTTCGCCCGCACGGGTAACGTGTCTCTCATCCTGAGTGTCGCAAAGTCGCGGAGGCGGCCCGGTGCAAACGCCAACGCCCAATATCTGGAAATTGCAGGCCCAGCACGACATCGCCGGGTTGACGGAGGCGCTGACCCACGAAGACCCAGAAGTCCGCAAGCGGGCAGCGGCAGCCCTGCGCGCGCTGGATGCCGTCGAGGCTGTCCCGGCGCTGGAAGCGGCCCTGGCTATTGAGGAAGACTGGGAGGTACAGGCCAACATCTCCGCCGCGCTGCAACACCTGGGTGGTCACACCCAATTGGAGATGTTGATTGCCCAGCGCAACATCGACGGGCTGGTGAACATGCTGCACAGCCCGTCGTTGGAAGACGTGATCGACGCGGCAACGGCCCTGGGTGATCTGGGCGACCGCACCGCGACCGAGGCCCTGGTTTCCGTTTTCCGTGATGCCCGGATGCCAGACAAGGCACGGCTGGCGGCAGCCGAAGCCCTGCTCAAGCTGCGCAGCGCGCCCGCTGTTGTGACTCTGCTGGCGGCCCTGCGGCGAGATGACTGGCTGGTGCGGCGCAATGCGGCGGCGGTGTTGGGACAGCTCCGCGCCTCGTGGGCAACCGACGCTCTGGTTGCCATCTCGCATGATCCACACCCAGTCGTGCGGCGGACAGTGCTGGCGGCTCTGCGCACCATCGGCACCCCGGCGGCGCTCCAGGCTGCCCAGGATGCCGAAGCCATCCAGGAAGTGGATGAGCTTTCGGCTGAACTGATGAACACGGCCCACTTCGGCCTGAACGACGATCTCGACGCAGACCCAGACAACCCGGCTCTGCCCGGTGCAGACAGCGACGCCGGGTCGGAGGCGCCCTAGAGCGTGCGATGCACTTTTGCACGTTCGCCAGGAAATGAATTCCCTGGTTACACAGGTGTAAAGTCCACTGAAGTGATGCAGAAGCCTTTGCACTAGCCCCGTTTTCAGTGTGCTTCAGCGGACTTTTCTTGCGTAGCCGGGGACTTGAGTCCCCGGCGCTGCTGAACGACCGGGACGGCGCGTAGGCCATCCCGGCCCGCGTTTTCTCCTGCTTATCTCATCATGATCCTGGTTTCTGCCGCCGGCAAGCGCGGCGTGACGGCGCGGATTGTCACCATGCCCGGTGTGTGCTGCGCCTTCACATAGAGCGCCGCCTGCCCGCCCATCAGCGCGAAAGGGTTCTCCCCGATCAGGTCTGCCGGACCGTCGATCTCGAAGGTGATGACCTGGTTGGTGAACGGCAGCCGGTTGCCGAACTCGTCCACGATCTTCACGACCAGCCGCGTCATATCGGCGCCGTCGGCGCGCAGTTCGGCATCATCCGGCTGGAGCACGAGCGCGCGCGGCAGGCCGTTGGCCGAAATGCGCTGCTCGACAACGGCCTGTCCGTTCACATAACCGACCAGTCGCAGGTCCTCGAAGCGGTCCTTGCCCCATAGCAGGGTCAGGCCACGAATCTGGTATGGCGCGTGCGGCAGGTTCGGAAAGGTCTCCCGGTCCGGCTGGAAGCGCCCGAAATGGGCCTCCCCGGTGAAGACGTCCACTGCGTCGCAGTTGCTAAAGACCACCAGCGGGTCGATGCCGCCGCCGCTGCGGTCGCCCATCGTCCAGACCGTCGCCGCGCGCAGGACCGGACGCACTTCCGGCGGAATCTGGCTCTCGTAGAAATAGGCGGCGTACTTGGGCAAACGGAAGATGTCGCTGACGCCGTGATAGCAGATGCGATCCCCGGAACCGAATTCGCGGTGGGTGTTGTAGTCGAAGGCGCACCAGCCGATGGCGCCTGCCACATTGCCCATGCCGTACTGCCTGTCTTGAATGCGGGCGTGGCGCAGTGCGTGTTCGATCAGACGTTCCTCCTGGTCCCAGGACTTGGTAGGGAACATGTGCCCGTTGAACTCGGTAATCAGGTGAGGGCGGTGCTTCGGCTCGACAACGGTGTTGGAGAAGTCATTGTAAGTGAACACGTCTTCCAAAAACTCGCTGTCCTGGAAGTAGCGCACACCGCCGGTCTGCCGGGTGGGATCAAGATCGTGGGCCAGGGCGTTCGTCGCCGTGTAAAAGGCCGTATTGTCTTTCGACTCGTTGATGCGCACACCCCACAGGATGATTGCCGGATGGTTGCGGTCGCGCTCGATCATGGCGCGCACGTCGCGCAGGCTGAGCTGCTGCCACGCCGCGTCGCCGATGTGCTGCCAACCGGGGATTTCCTCGAACACCAGCAGGCCGATCTCGTCGCAGCGGTCCAGGAAGTGCGGCGACTGCGGATAGTGCGACGTGCGCACGATGTTCACGCCGAGTTCGTGCTTGAGGATGTCAGCGTCCCGGCGCTGTAAACGCTCCGGGGCCGCCGCGCCGATGTAGGGGTAGGTCTGGTGGCGGTTGAGGCCGCGCAGCTTCATACGCTGCCCGTTCAGGTAGAAGCCGCCATCGTCTTTATTGAAATAGGCTTCGCGGAAGCCAAAGCGCGCTGCCTGGCGATCCAGTTCGACCTGGCCGGAAAGCAGGCTCACGTCCAGCGTGTAGAGGGCCGGGTTCTCCGGCGACCACAGCGCGACCGGCGGAAGCTCGTCGAACGATACTTTGACCGTGAGCACGTCCGGCGGTACGGATGCGTTAACGCTCTGCGTCGCCAGGACGCTGCCCGCCGCGTCTTTCAAGGTTGCCCGGAGTGTAACCGCCGCCGTCTGCGGCCCCTGGTTCCTCAGGCGCACATCGACTGCCAGCCCCGGCCTGGCCGAGAGGACGTTTTGCGGCCTGACGAAGATGTTGTCGATATGGCACGGCTCCACCAGGCGCAGGTGCACGTCGCGGTAGATGCCGCCGAAGGTCAGGTAGTCCACCACGTTGCCGTAGGGGGGAATATCCTTGCGCTCGGTCGAATCCAGCCGCACGGTCAGCACATTCTCGCCCGTCACCAGCGCGTCGGTCAGGTCGAAGGAGAAGGGCGTGTAGCCGCCTTTGTACTCGCCCAGCAGCCTGCCGTTGAGGAAAACCTCGCTGGCGATCATCGCGCCGTCGAAATCGACGTAAGCGCGGCGGCCTGCCAGCGGTTCGGGCAGGGTGAAACGCTTGCGGTAGGTGGAGATGAACTGGTATTCGGCGTTGTCGAAGTTATGATGCGGCAGGACGATGTTCGTGTGGGGCAGGGTGACGCGCGTGAAGGCGCCGTCTGGGGCGTCGCTGCCCAGGTCGGCGGGCGCAAACAGCCAGCCGTCGTTGAAAGGAATGATCGTTCTCAAGGAAGCTCTCCTCTTTTCGCGTGAAAACAGGCCATTGCTGCGCCCGATTATACTCTCCTAAAGCACGGAGCGGCGGCTTGAAGCCGCCGCTCCGGGTTCGATCTCGGTGATTTCTGTGTCCTCTGTGGTGAGGCGTTTTACTCCGGCCCGGCCAGCCCGGTGGCAATCGCGGCGGCAGCGGCGGCCACGACTTCGGCGGCCATCTCCACCTTCTCCGGCACAACATTCTCGTACACGTCGCCGGGCGTGTGCATCACGTCGCCCGCTTCCGTTTCCTGGCCCCACCAGGGATTCTCGCCGCCCTCCCACAGCCACGCTTCAAAGTAGGCGACGGGCACGCCTTCCAGCACGAAAGCGTAGTGATCGCTCCAATCGCCCGTGAAGCCGCCCCAGGTTTCGTCCGGCGTGGTGCCGAGCGGCAGATTCATCTCGGCGGCCAGGTCCAGCGCCAGGTCGCGCACCCAGGTCGGACCGCCCACGATCTCCGGCGCGGCGTCCTCGTCGTCCGGCCAGGTGATCTCTGCCCCGGCGTAGACGTTGAGGTTCGCGCCCACGCCGACCGAGTCGAGGTTGAGCATGGCGATCACGTTACCGATTTCATCGCCCAGGCTTTCCACGTACACGTCCGCGCCGGATGGGTCGCCGCCTTCTTCCGCGCCGAAGGCGATGAACACCAATGTGTGCAGTGTGTCCAGGTCGGCCAGGGCTTCGGCGGCGGCGAGCATGGCCGCCACACCGGAGGCGTTATCTCCTGCGCCTGTGCCGTCTGTGACCGAGTCCATGTGCGCGCCGACCACGACCATCTCCTCGTCGCCGGGAAGGGTGGCGATCACGTTGCGGGAGGTGACGGCCTCACCCTCGGCGTCTTCCTCCTCGGCGGGCGCGACGGTCTCGAATTCCTGGATTTCGACCTCGTAGCCCCAGTCTGCAAAGGCGGCGGCGATGTAGTCGGCGGCCTCGGCCTCTTCGTCGCTGCCCATCGGACGTGCGCCGATGTCCACCGACAACGCCTCGACGTGGGTCATCACCATGTCGGCGTCGATCCGCGCGGCGACATCCGGCAGGCCACCCTGGGCCGTCGTCATCGCCGGGGCGGGCAGCAGCAGAACCAACAGGGCCGCGAGAATCACGAATCTCCGGTGCAGCATCGTTTCCTCCTTGTACGAGTTCGCCGTTGGACGCTTCCATTGTAACGCGCGCCAGGGCAGACGCTACCGGAGGATGCCACAGGCGGTACAATGGCCTGGGGGCAGGGGATGCACTCTTGCCCCCTGCCGCGCGCCGACTTTCACCTCCCCAGGAAGGAATGCCGTGAGCTACCGCAATCCCGTGATTCCGGGCTTTCATCCCGATCCGAGCGTGTGCCGGGTTGGGGAAGATTATTATCTCGTCACGAGCAGTTTCGAGTACTTTCCCGGCGTGCCGATCTTTCACAGCCGTGACCTGGTTCACTGGCGGCAGATCGGTCACTGCCTGACCCGTCCCAGTCAGCTTCCGCTGGAACGCGCGCCGAGTTCGACCGGCATCTATGCCCCCACGATCCGCCATCACGACGGCATGTTCTACATGGTCACGACCAACGTCTCCGACGGCAGGCACTTGTACGTCTCCACCCAGGACCCAGCGGGCGAATGGTCCGAGCCGGTGTGGGTGGACGTGCGCGACCAGATCGGCGGCTCGATTGACCCTTCGCTCTTTTTCGACGATGACGGCGCGGTTTACCTCACCTGCACCGTGCCGGGGTGGAGGATTTTTCAGGCACAGATCGACCTTGCCAGCGGCAAACTGCTCACGGAGCCGTGCCTGATCTCGCGTGGGACCGGCAACCGCTGGCCCGAAGGCCCTCACCTCTACAAGATCGGCGGCCTTTACTACCTGATGCTGGCCGAGGGCGGCACCGAATACGGCCACCTGGAAAGCATTGCGCGGGGAGAAAGCCCCTGGGGGCCGTTCGAGCCATGCCCGCACAACCCGATCCTGACCCACCGCAACGTCGAGTCGCCCATTCAGGCCACCGGCCACGCTGACCTGATTCAGGCGCATGATGGCTCGTGGTGGCTGGTCTTTCTGGCAGTGCGGCCCAACGGCTACCCGCCATGCTATCACCTGGGCCGTGAGACCTTCCTGGCCCCGGTGACGTGGACTGCCGACGGCTGGCCGGTCGTGGGAGACGGTGGCAAGGTCGCCCTGGACATGGACGCGCCGACTCTGCCGCTGCACCCCTGGCCTGCGCCGCCCGCCCGCGACGACTTCGACGCCCCCGCCCTGGCGCTGCAATGGAACTTCCTGCGCAACCCGCGCGCAGGAGACCGGTCATTGGCAGAACGGCCCGGCTGGCTGCGTCTGAAAGGATCGGCTGTAACCCTGGACGACGTGGATTCGCCCGCGTTCGTGGGTCGCAGGCAGCAGCACTTCGCCTGCCGCGCGGCGACGCTGATCGACTTCGCGCCGGGACGCGACGGCGAAGAGGCCGGGTTGACCGTGCGGATGAACGAGCGCCACCACGCCGAGATCGCGGTCACGCGCCGCCTGGGACAACGCCGCGTCGTGGTGCGGCAGCGCATCGGCAGCCTGGCAGCAGAGATCGCAGGCGTGGACGTGGAGCCGGGGCCACTGGTGCTGGAAATCCGCGCCGACCGCGACACCTACCGCTTCGGCTGCGCGCCGGTCGGTGAGGACGTGCGCCTGATCGCCAGCGCCGAGACGCGCTATCTGTCCACCGAAGTTGCCGGGGGATTCACCGGCGTTTACCTGGGCCTGTACGCGACAGGGCGCGGCTGCCCGGCCCTGGCCCCGGCGGATTTCGACTGGTTCGACTATACGGCATTTGAGGAGAGCGAAGCGTGATCACGCAGCCTGTGCATGTCAGTGCCAATCGGCGGTTTCTCGTGCAGGAGGATGGCGTGCCGTTCTTCTGGCTCGGCGACACGGCCTGGGAACTGTTCCACCGCTGCGACCGTGCGGAAGCCGAGCTATATCTGGAGAATCGCCGCCAGAAAGGCTTCACCGTGATCCAGGCGGTCGCGCTGGCCGAGTTCGATGGCCTGCGTACGCCCAACGCCTACGGCGACCTGCCCCTGTGGGACGAAGACCCGACCCGGCCCAACGAGGCGTACTTCGCGCACGTGGATTTCATCATCCGACGCGCGGCGGAAAAAGACCTGTACATCGGCCTGCTGCCGACCTGGGGCGACAAGGTGATCCCCATCTGGGGTAAGGGGCCGGCCATCTTCAACGCGCGTAATGCCCGCGTCTATGGCCGCTGGCTGGGCGAACGTTACCGCGATCAGCCCAACATTATCTGGATTCTCGGCGGCGACCGCCCGCCCTTCTACCGCGACCGCGACTTCGCCCCCATCTGGCGCGCCCTGGCCGCCGGAATCCGCGAGGGCGTGAACGGCCACACCCTGATGACGTACCATCCGGTCGGGGGGACCGGTTCCTCCGTGATGCACGACGACGATTGGCTCGACCTGAACATGTGGCAGTCTGGTCACGCGGACCCCGACACCGCGAACTGGGCCATGATCGCGCGGGACTACGCGCGCACGCCGATCAAGCCGGTGCTGGACGGCGAACCATGTTACGAGGATCACCCCGTCAACCCCTATACCCGGCAGTGGAAGCCAGAATACGGCTATTTCGACGATTATCCCGTGCGCAAGCGCGCCTACTGGGCGGTGTTGGCCGGGGCATGCGGACACACCTATGGCAATCATAGCATCTGGCAGATGTACGATGAGCGGCGCGAACCGGTCACCTTCCCGCGCATCACCTGGCGCGAGGCGCTGGACCGTCCCGGTGCGGCGCACATGATCCACCTGCGTCGGCTGGTGCTTTCTCGCCCCTATCTGACGCGCATCCCCGATCCGGGCCTGCTGGCCTCCGGCGCGGGCGAGGGCGGGCAGCACGTCCAGGCCGCGCGTGACGCCGACGGCAGCTATGCCCTGATCTACATCCCGAACGCAGGTCAGACGGTCGAGGTAGACACCGCCGCCCTGACCGGCGAACGCCTGAACGTCACGTGGTACGACCCGCGTACCGGCGAAGCGACGGCGGCGGGCGACATCGCGCGTGGGGGCGTCTGCGCCTTCACGACGCCCGCCAGCGGTCCCGATTGGGTGCTGGCGCTAGACGACGCGGCGTGCAACTTCGGCCCGCCGGGACAGGGGTAGCCGTTTGCGCGGACTGCCGCCGGGGAAAATCGCTCCCATCCCTCAACGATTCTGTTGGCCGATCTTCAACGGAGCTTTACCAAAACGACACAATGCCGCCGTATGCTATGGGCGTGTTGAACGTTGAAGAATGGCAAGACTCGAAAGGGAGTGTACAGATGTTCAAGAATCGGTGGGTACGGATCGGTCTGGTTGCAGTCGTAGCTGTAGGAGTGCTGACGCTGGCGCTTATGACCCCGCTGGGCGCGGCCCAGGCTCAAGGCGGCCCCAATGGGCGCGGTCCCGGTGGTCCTGGCGGACCGGCAAACGGCGGCAACGGGTTCGGCGGGTATGGTCCGGGGGCCGGCGTGCCGCTGGCGGCGAATGGGGAACTGACGGAAGCAGCGACCCAGGCGCTGGCGGCGGGCATTCAGGACGAATACAACGCCTATGCAGTCTACCAGGCCGTGATTGACCAGTTTGGCCCGGTCGCGCCTTTTGTTCGCATCCAGGCCGCCGAAGCACAGCACATCGCGGCGCTGGAACGGGCTTTTACGCGCTACGGCCTTCCCGTACCGGAGGCACAGCCGCTGACCGAAATTCCTCAGTTCGATACGCTGGCCGATGCGTGCGCAGCGGGTATCCAGGCGGAGACGATGAACTTCGCGCTGTACGACCAGTGGATCGCCCAGGTGCAGGAGTACCCCGACCTCGTGCGGGTGTTCACCGCGCTGCGCAATGCCTCGCAGAATAATCACCTGCCCGCGTTTGAACTGTGCGCCGGGTAGCCGGGACAGCAGGGCGACCCAGGTTGCAGACTCAGAGCAATGCAGCGGCGGTCACAGCAGGCCGCCGCTGCGCTTTTCCAGAAGACGGGCGTTTACGCCCGATACACCACCTCGCCCTCGACCATCGTCAGGCGCACGCAGCCCTCGGCGTCGAGCAGCACCAGGTCGGCGTCGTGCCCGACGGCCAGCATCCCCTTGCGGTCTGCGATCCCCATCTGCCGCGCGGCGTTGAGGCTGGCAAGCGGCCACGCCTGAGAGAGCGTCAGTTTTGCCGCCGCCATGATGTTGCGCAGCGCCGCATCCATCGTCAGGATGCTGCCTGCCAGTGTGCCGTCCGGCAGGATCACGCGGCCATTTTTGACGCGCATGATGCGATCTTCCAGGGGATATTCCCCGTCCGGCATCCCGGTCGGGCTGACGGCGTCCGTCACCAGGATCACCCGGTCGCGCCCTTTTGTCCGCACGACGAGGTTCATCACCACCGGGTGCACGTGGATTCCGTCGGCGATCAATTCGCAGATGATGGCATCTTCGGTGAGCACCGCCCCAACTGTGCCGGGATTGCGGTGGTGTAGGCCGACCATCGCATTGAAGACGTGCGTCACCTGGCGCAGGCCCAACTGCACGGCGCAGGCGATTTCTTCTGGCCCGGCTTCGGTGTGTGCGGCAGAAACGGTGATTCCGCGCCGCGTGGCCTCCTCGATCAGCCAGTGGTTTTCTGGAAATTCCGGCGCCAGCGCGATCAGGCGGATCACGCCCATGTCTAGCCAGGCCAATGCCTCTTCGCGGTCGGCCCGCCGCACGAAGCGGGGGTCCTGGGCGCCCTGCTTGCGCAGATTGACATATGGCCCTTCCAGGTGCGCACCCAGGATCGTTGCGCCGCCGGTGGGCTTGCCCACCAGGGATCGGATGGCCTCCAACGCCGCTGTGATCTTCGAGCGGGACTCGGTCCAGGTGGTCGGCAAAAAAGCCGTCACGCCGTGCCGGGCGTAGAACTGCGCCATCACGCGCAGGCCTTCGGGGTCGGCGTCCATCGTGTCGTGGCCGAGTGCGCCGTGCACATGCATGTCGATGAAACCCGGCACGACGGCGCAGCCAGAGGCGTCGATCTGCGCGGCGCCGGGCAGATCGGGCGCGGCGCCGGCCCCCAATGCCGCGATTCGCCCCTTTTCCACCAGCAGCCAGCCGTTCAGTGCGTCGTCTTTGCCGTCCGGACACACGATTCGCCCGCCGTAGATTAACGTCTGCAATGCCATGCGTCGTTTCCTTCCTTGCACAGGTAATCGCCGGGACGTGATAGGCTGCGCCCCGGCGCTAATGTTGCACTAACTCCAATGCCAGCAGCGCCGCGCCGATCACGGGCGGATGCTGTGCCTTTACCAAAGGTATCTGCGGCAGGCGGCGGGCCAGGGCTGCCGCGAATTGCTCTGCCAGAAAGCTGTCTGGCGCGGTTAACAGGCTGCCGGCTAACGCCAGCGGCGCGGATTCCTGGGCTAGGGCGCGCAGGGTAGCCTCGACCTGGAGCACCAGGTCCTCGGCTGCCTGCACCACGATCCGTCGCGCTGGCGCATCGCCATCCCTGGCGGCGTTGCACACCAGCGGCGCCAGCGCCGCCAGGCTTCCCGGCTGAAATGTCCCACCGCGATAGAGCCAGCGGATCAGGGCTTCGGGATCGGGCAGGTTCAGCGCGGCCAATAGGTCCTGAGTCAGTCGGGTCGCCGGGCCGCGCCCGTCGTAGGCGTGCATCACAGCGCGCAGACCTGCGCTGCCGATGGCATAGCCGCTACCCTCATCGCCAATCAGGTAGCCCCAGCCGCCGACCCGCACGGTCTGCCCTGACGGGCCGATGCCCCATGCGCCGCTGCCTGTGCCGGCTTCTAGCAACATTCCCTGCCGCCCACCGTGCGCGCCGACCAGG
>CAZGXI010000036.1:0-12363 GCA_964529715.1 uncultured Anaerolineae bacterium
CTCTCGCTGGGCCTGGCCCCGGTCGGATCGATCCTGACCGTGCTGGGCCGCGCAGGCGAACCGGCCTTCCCCTCGACCGTTGATGTACAGCAGCCGGACGATCTAGACCCGACCGCAACCTGGCTCAAGGTCAGCTACACCGCGCCGGACGGCAGCGCGATCACGGCGTGGGCCATCGCACAATTTATCGAAGTCACCGAAAACGGCGAGCGTGTCCGGTTGGCTGAACTCGACTGGCTGCCTTCTGATGTCCCCGGCACAGTGACGGCAGGCGTCGTCTCGCCGACGGCAACCGCAGCAGCCCAGAGCGAATTCTACGGCATGGTCGTGAACCTGAATCCCGGCGCGAACCTGCATGTCCGCCGCACACCGACCACCGATGGCGAGTCGCTGATCCGCATTCCCGCCGGAACGACCTTCGAGGTGGTGGGTATTCTGGAAGATGAAAGCTGGACGTTGATCCGCTACAACCCGCCGGAAGGCGGCTCGATCTTGGGCTGGGTGTCCACGTCGTTCATTCAGTTCATGTTCCGAGGCGATGAATTCCTGCCCAGCATTCCTGAGGACATGGAGGAACTGTTCCAGCGCAGCCTGCTGGTCATTGTCGAACCGACTATCCGAGGGGAGATCAGCGCCACCACCTCGGCGCAACCCCAGACGCAACCTCAGGCTCAGCCTGCTGGTGGAGCAGGCCAGGCTGCGCCCGGCGCGGTGACCACAGACCTGCGTAATCAGGTCGTCGCTACGATCCTCCTGAACCCAGGCGCCAACATCCACCTGCGCCGCACCCCGAATTCCGGGGGCGAATCGCTAGGCCTGATCCCCAGCGGAGCCACCGTTCTGGTCGCAGGGCGCACGCCAGACAGCCAGTGGCTGCGAGTCAGCTACGACGGTGTCGATGGCTGGATTTCCAGCCAGTACGTGGACCTGCGACTGAACGGCAGGCGCATTGAACTGGCCGACGTGTTTGAAGTCACGCCATAGCCGCCCGCAAAAGACGTTTTTCCCGGCCCCGGCCTGCATGTCTGGTCGGGGCCGCTTTGTTTTGCAGACTGGCCCGGAGGTCCGGTAGCGAACAGACGCATTCCGCCGCTACAATGGGAACAGCATTTCGGCGTAGCGACGAAGGATGACGTATGATGTTCCGCAAAGGCCCTCTCGCTCTGCTGTTAGTCTTGGTCCTGGCCGCGTGCAGCGCGCCGCCTGTACCGACGGCCACACCCGCGCCGACGGCGACCGCCACTCTTCTACCCGCAGCCACAGCAACCGCAGCCGTTGTTCCGCAGACGGTCAGCGAACCGTCCGAAGGGGCGCAGGTGCGCATCGTCCAGGCTGCCTCGCAGAGCGGCGCCGTTGATATATACCTGGGTCAGGCACTCATCGCAGCGCAGTTAGGGTTAGGTGCTTACACGAACCCCATCACCATCGCCGCCGGGGATTACCCGCTGCGTGTCGTTCCCGCCGGGTCGCCGCCCGAAGCGCAAGCCCTGGCACACACATCCATCACCCTGGAAAGCGGTCATCCGCTCCTCGTACTCGTCACCGGTACGGCAGACGCCCTGACCATCGCCACCTACCGGGAAGACCTCAGCCCCATGCCCGCCGGCCAGGCCCGTCTGTCGTTCATCCATGCTGTGCCGCGTGGCCCTGCTGCCATCCCACATGTAGACGAAAGCCTGTTGAGCAACCCGCTAGACTTCGGGCAGAACAGCCCCGGCCAACCGGTCGAGGCGGGGACGCATACACTGGCGTTCTGGAGTGGCGACACCCTGCTGGCCGATTTGCAAGTCTCCCTGGCGGCCCGACAAACCTACACCGCCGTCCTGGTAGGGCAGGTCGGCGGCGGCGGAGAGCGCATCCTGCTGTTCAGCACACCGGTGCAGATGCCAGGCCTGCTGCGCTTCATCCATGCCGCGCCCGATCTGCCCGCCGTTGACGTGTTCCTGGACGATCAGCCTGCCGCCTCGGCCCTGGACTACCGCCAGGCCAGCGATTGGTTATCCATGCCAGCGCGGAGTTATCGACTGCGCGTGGTCGCCAGCGGCACATCGCCCCAAGAGGAAGCACCACTAGCTCAGGTTGGGGTCAGCCTGATGCCCGACCAGGGGATGCAGGCGATCTTGTTGCAAACGTTCGGCGTCCCCGCATTGCGTATTTTCGCCGTGCCACTCGCCCCGACGCCGCCCACGTCCGCACGCCTGATCGTGTTCAACGCCGCGCTGGATTCACCACTCGTCTATGCCATCAACAATGCTGAACGCCTCACGGCTATTCCGCCGGTGGCTTTCGGCATGGCGACGAACCCGCTTGACCTTCCTACCGGAACACTCAACCTGGCCTGGCAAGACAGCGACGGCGCAGAGGCGCGGCTGGTGGAAACGATGGAAGAATATACGTTCACAGCAGGACGGGTCTACACCTATGTCGTCACCGGCACAGACGACAACCCGCTTCTGCTTGCCGATGCTGTGGGCACGAGCGAAGCTGCAATGACGCAGGTCGAAACCATCCGGGTGCGGGTTGTGAATGCTCTGGCTCAGCCGTTCGACGTGCACGTCACCCTGGGCAATGTGGTGCTGACCGAACATCTGGCGCGCGGCAGCGCGTCGGACTATGTGGCCGTCCCTCATGACCGGGACACCTATCCCCTACTTGTCGAAGCGGCGGGCGCAGCCGACTCCCCTGCCCTATACAGCGATGAGCTGGTGCTGCAAGGCAACGAACCCATTTCACTCTTCATCTATGGGCCAGCAAATGCCGTGTCCATCCTGGCGCAGGCGGATTACGACCGACCCATTTCCGCCGGGCAAACGATCCTGCGTGTGTTCCACGCCGCACCCGCCCACGCTGAGTTTTACATTTCTGCGCAGTTCTCCGGCCTTGATCCAACGCCGGCTACCTCTGAAACCCAGGGAACGCCGGTCCTACCGTTGATTCCTGGCGCACGCTTCCAACGCTACCAATCGCTTCCTTTTGGCGTGGGCGCGGCAAGCGAGTTCATCGGTCTGCCTCTGGGGGATTACGACGTGCAAATCCTGCGCGGGACAGATTCAGTGCCTGTCGCTGCCCTCCCCCGCGCCACACTGTCGGAAGGGACCAGTTACGACCTGCTGCTGCTGCCAGGCGAAACCGCAGAGACGCTGACCATCGCTCTTGTCGCTTATGACTCCGCACCGTAACAGGCAACGCGACGCTTCAGGGCCACAGTTTCCGGTCCGGGATTATTATGTTTGTGATCTTTTCAATTTGACAAAGCCTTTTGTACCATGCTACCATTGCGATCAAAGTGACTCACGGACGCTCTGTAGAGCAATGTACAAGGGCGCAACATGCAGCAGACAAGACAGCACATCCTGGAAATCCTCAAGGACAGAGGACCGTCCACCGTCGAAGAAATCGTCGAGGCTTTGTCCGGGCGAATTGGCGACATCACGGCAGTGACTATCCGCCACCATCTGGAGATTCTGCGCGGCGACGGCCTGGTTGCTGCACCTGTCGTCCGACGGCGGACCACGCCGGGGCGTCCACAGCACGTCTATGCCCTGACCGACAAAGCCATCGCCTTGTTTCCAAACAACTACCGCTCTCTGGCGGAACAACTGCTGCGCCAGATCAAAACACAGCTTCCCCGGCATGAAGTGAACGTTATCCTGGAAGGCGTGGCGAACCAGATCGCTTCCGGTCTGTCTGTAGGGGATGTTCCGATGCCTACCCGCCTAGATCGCGTGGTCGATTACCTGAATGGGCAAGGCTATGACGCCCATTGGAAAACGGCAGAACAGGGATACATTCTCTACACAACTAACTGCCCCTATCATCAGTTATCTCCCAGCCACCCGGAATTATGTGAAATGGACTTCCGCCTGGTCTCCAGTCTGTTGGGAGGGATTGTGCCCCGGCGGCTTAACCGGCTGGCAGACGGCGAGGATAGCTGCGCCTACCTGATTCCGACCCCGGACCTCAAAACCGCCTGAATAAAAAAGAGGTTCGTTTAATTTATTGACGCTGTGCGCAAAGCATGTTAAAATGCCGCTATCATCAAACTAAGGAGACCGTAGGAATGGTTACGTCTGAGCACAACACCGTCGCTGATACTCCCGTCCTGGATGTCACCGAGGCGGCAGTCAACAAGATCAAGGAACTGCTTGCTGCCCGTCATTTGGAAAACTACGCCCTGCGAGTCTTTGTCGCGGGAGGCGGGTGCTCCGGCCTTCAATATGGCATGGCCTTTGAAGAACGGGAGGAGGAGTTCGACACCATCGTCGAAGTCGATGGGGTGCGCCTGCTGGTTGACCCGACCAGCCTGCCTTATCTGTACGGCGCGAACATCGACTATGTAGATAACCTGATGGGTGGCGGCTTCCGCATCGAAAACCCAAACGCCGTTTCGACCTGCGGGTGTGGGCATTCCTTCCGCACGGGTGAGCAAGGCGGTGCAGCTTCGGGCGGTGGGTGCAGCTCTTGCCATTGAACGCAGCCTGTGTCGCCATCGGTTGAGCGATCCTTTTGATAAAACGCAAAGGACGCAAAGGCGTTTATAATCAAGCGCAACCCTTTGCAGCGTTGCGCTTTCTTGTTGTCCCGTCCGAGTGGAGGGAGCGGAAACGTGTTCAAATTCTGGCCGAAAGCAGCAAAGACAAAGGCAGAAGGGCCGAGGCGGCTGTGGCTGGACATGGGTGACCTGGGCGACCTGGTTCATCCCAGCGGACCGCACGAGCAATGGCAGGATCACGGCTTGGGCCTGCTGCGGACCATCCTACACCAAAACGGTGTGATGACTGACCTGCTCTCTACACGCGCCATGACTTCTTGGAATCAGCTTCGCCGAAACATCCGGGGCTACGACCTGCTCATCATGAACGTGCGGAGTTATACATTCCCCATAGCCTATCGATCCGCCAAGATTTTCAAGGAAGTCAATCCGAACGGGATTGTCCTGGCCGGTGGGATGCACGCCACCGTCGCGCCGGACGAGATGATCGCCATTCCCGAATTCGATCACATCGTCCAGGGGCCAGGCGAAAACACGATTGTCGATCTGGTCAAAGACCCCCAGGCATTCCCGCGCATGGTGTTGGGTCAGGGCGCACCGTCGATGGCCGATTGGCCGATGATTGACCGCACGCTGTGGCCCAAACCGGCCCGGCGGCTGCGCCGGACTTTCCCCTGGCCGCTGGAACCGGAATGCGGCTGGGGGCCTGCGCCGGTCGTGACGCTGCTCACCAGCCGCGTGTGTCCCTGGCAGTGCGTGTTCTGCAATGAGAACTCCTACATCCCGAACATGGGCCGCCGCCCAGTAGACATGGTGATTGAAGAACTCAATTACCTGGACCGGACCTACGGCCCCATCGGCTCGGTCGTCATCCACGACTCGATGTTCTTCCAAAATCCGAGCTGGCTGCGGGAATGGATCGAGAAGTACCCGCGCAAGGCCAACAAGCCCTGGCCCTACTGGGCAGCGGCGCGCTCAGACACCGTGCGCCAGTGGCCGGACTTGTTCGAGGCGCTGATCCGCGAGACGAACTGGACCACCGTCTCCATCGGCTTCGAGTCCGGCAGTGACCGCATCCTGCGCCTGCTAAATAAGGAATGCACTGAGGACGACAATTACTTCGCCATTGAACTGCTGGATCGCATCGGCGACGATCTGGAACGCCAGGGCCGCCAAGCCCCCAAATTCTGGGCCAACATCATGCTCGGCGTCCCCGGCGAGACGCACGAGGATGCCTTCAAGACGATGCGGATGCTCAAGTCGATGAAGCGTGTGTTCCCCTCGATCTCGTTCTATGCCCCCTACCCCGGCTCGGCGCTGGGCTTCCAGTTGATCGCCGAAGGCAAGAGCCTGATGTCGAAGGAAAATTACCACCGCTTCCCTGACGACGAGAAAGTCAAAGGGATTGACTATCAATTCTACCGGGAACTCCTGGCAGGCAGGTACGATGACGAGATCAACAAGGGCCTAGACGAGATCGCGCGTCGTAAGTCCGGTATCTTCACCGATGCCCTGATCAAGGCGTAACCCCATGAGCAGCTTCAGCAACCCGCACTACATGTACCTGTTTGAGATGAAGAACGGCAAAAAGAAACTGGCCTACGGCCAGTCGCCCGAAGACGCGCTGGACATCCTGCGCATCCGCCTGACGGAAGAAGAGATGCAGGAGATCATCCCGGACCGGTTCATCAAAATCCGGCAGCGTGAGCTTCAGCAATATGTACACCTGCTGGGATGATATGTAGCCATGCGCCTCTCCGGGAAACAAAAGCAGGTGCTATGCGCCCTGGCCGAGGGGCGCATCTTAAAAGCACATCGACACCTCGACGGGACGAAAGTCTTTTTGTTGCACGCCCTCGACGGGCCATCGGAAGCTGTGCGCGGTGACGTAGTTGCCGCCCTGGAAAAACGACGGCTCATCGACAGCAACAAGAAATTTCCGGCAGCCACTTTCCTGCTGACCGACGCAGGCCGGGCGGCTGTCGCGGCGCTGGTAAGGCAAAAACGTTGACCAGGCACATGAGCTTCTCCACCATGCTGGGGGTAACTCTAGCGGCGCTGGTGCTTCTGCTGGCGGTGCGCCTGCTCCTGGGCGCAAGCCTCGATCCTCTGCTGGTCCAGGCTATCGGGGCGGCGATCCTGCTGGTCGCGCCGCTCCTGGCGATGCGGCGGGCGGGATATGTCTGGCTGTCTTCCCGCCCTAGTCGCCAGGTCGCCACCTATGCCACCCTGATCGGCGTGCTGGTGTCGGTCGCTGGGGCATGGTTACTGTCTGTCGTAAACGGCCTGCTGACTGCCTGGATCGGCACGCTGCCGACCGTCGTGCCGACCGAAGCGGGCGGACTGGCGATCCTGCTGATCGATGGAATCGTCATGCCTCTGGCCCAGGGCGTGCTGTTCTGGATTTTCCTGCAAAGCGCAGCAGGGTCAGCGCGACGGGGGGGCGCATGGCTGGCAGCGTGGCTTTTCGCCGGGGCTACCGTCTTGATCAGCAATGCGGGAGTCAGTGCAGGCATAGCGGCGCTGCCGCAGGGAATCGGCGCGGCGATGATCACAGCCATCAGCGGAACGGGCTGGGCAGGTGTCATCGTGGCTGTGACTTACGGGCTGGCAAGCCTGTTGCTGCCGCCCTATCTGCTGAACTGGCTGGGCATCAACGCCCTCAGTCTAAACTGGGTAGCAGCGGCGTTGTTCAGCCTATTCGGGATTTTCTTTCTGCTCCAGACCGCCCAGGCGCGGCTTCCACAGGCAGAAAAGACGGTTGACTCGGAGGCAGAACAACCGCACCGCCAGCCATTTTTGTGGCTCTTTGTCGCCCTGGTCATGATCTTCGCCGGGCTAGAAATTTTCCTGCGCAGCCGCCCGGCCTAACGGACGCGCCGCAACACGCCCACCAACAAACCCAAGACACCCATCGCTGCCAGCGCAATCATTGGGATAATCGGCGGTAGGGCACTCCCTTGCAAAGGATCGGCAACGGACGTTGTGGCTATCGGCGTCGTCTGGATCAATAATGCTGCATCTGGGGGATAGGTGAAAGTCGGCAAGATCGTTGGCGTTCCTACTAGGGGTAGCGCCGCGCCAGCGACCGTCCCGGCAGCAAGAGCCAGCGCCGTCGCGGTTTGCAGCGCGCCGGGCGTCTGCATCATCGCCTCGATGGTCTGCGTGGCAATCACCGGATTGGCGTCAATCGTCGGCTCAGTGAAAACGTCGATGTAAGGGATGTTGTCCACATCGCCCGTCAGTCTGACCACCTCCTCATAAACCCAGGCAGTTCCATCCGGCGAGTCAGGATACTGTATTTTGATCCAGCGCGTGCCCTCTCCCCGCCCCAAGACGGCATAGAACTGCCCCGGCTCGATGCCACCGAGCCGTTCGGCGTTGATGTCTGGCCCGGCGCGCACATTCGTGCCACTCTGCAACGCCTCGACCAAAGCCGGGCCAATGGGGGTCGGTGTGCGGGTCGGCGTCGCCGTCATTTCCTCCGGCGGCACAGGAGTCAGCGTGGGCAGCAGGATCGGAATCGGAGTCGGGCTGATCTGTAAGGCAGGTGCAGCGGCAACAGGCGCCCCAAACATCAAGACGGCAGAGATCGCCAAGAGCGCAATGCACGCCAGGAGACAGACCGCCTTTGCGGCACGGGTTCTCCAGATCATCAGCCCCTCACCATGACACTTGATTCAGCGGGTTGTCACGGCCCTGGTCAGCCTGGCGATAATCGTTCCCGTTTACCATATAGCCCTGATACTCCTGGTTCTCGATGCCCCGCACAGTCCAGCCGCCGAGCACAAACGGCGTCAGGGGCACTTCCGGCGCGCATTGGAAGCAATCCGCCTCAATCCATTCGCCGTTATAGCGGCGACCGATGTGCAGGTGCGTCGCGTTGGAAACACCCCCTTCGCAGGAAGGATGCCCGACCGGGTCGCCCGCCTGGAGCACTGCGCCTAGCGGCGCGCGCCCTTCAGTAGCAAGATGCAGATAGATCACCGTCCAGCCGGTTGTCTCGTTGCCGTCCATATCCAGGTCCAACACAACGAATCCGCCACCGCTACGGACAACCATGCCAGGAGCAACGGCCCGCGCCCAGTCCGGCGAGGTATAGCAACCCGACGACTCGGCATTGCTCGGCGGGGCAAAGTCGATGGACGCCCACGCGCTGCCACTGCCATAACCACCGTGCGGCCCACCAGTATAGAACCACGTCTCACCGGCAGCCCAGGGAAGCTGCATGGGCGGCTGAGTCAGGGTGGGCGGCAACAGCGGCTCAACGGCGTAGGCAAATGGATCGCCGAACAGGGCCACGTAGGTGCTGTAAAAGCCCTGCGGACTCACGTCCTGTGCCCAGGAATCGTAGGATCGAGTCAGGCTGAGAAAATACTGCACACCTACTGTTCCGGCATTCAGTCCCGGCGCGTAGCTGATGCGTGTCCCGTCCTCGAACTCGAAGCCCAGCATCCCCCGGACACGCCAGCCGTAATACCCCAGGTTAAGCCGGTTGGCAGCCCAACCGAGCTGTTTGTATAGCCCTTCGTAACCCAACTGAGCATATCCCATCGGGTAAATCAACGTCGCTTCAGTAGGCTCGGCGGACAGCAGCCAGCCCGCCCGGTATTCCAGCAGCGCCAGCAACAGGCGGGGATTGACGCTGAATTCATCCACCACACGCCGCACGATTTCACTGCCGCTCAGTTCAACCTCACCGACCAACTCCGCATAAGTACTCAGGTAGCCGCCAGCGCGCGCAATGTAGCCTTCAATATCAAAACTGCCCGTCGCCGGGCCGCGTACCAGTTCGCTATCGGGGATCATTTTGAACTGCGGACTGAAAGTGCCGCTCGCGCTCGGAAGTGTGATCACCTGCCCAACGTGAAGGATTGCGCTTTCCTCCAGATTGTTCAACCGCAACAACGTCGCCACCGTTGTGCCGAACGCCGCCGCGATCCCCGACAGCGTGTCTCCCGCCTGAACGGTATAGGATTCAGGCAGCGCAACCGGCGTGCTGACACGCGGCGGATCCATCGTCGGCAAGATCAAGGTCGCCGAGGGATTGAACGGCGTGGGCGAAGCCAAACTAACGGGCAGGTCTTCCTCGCCGGGCGCGCGCGTATGAACGCCCAATGGGTTATCCGGCGTGGCCGTGACAACGATCACTGGGCCGGATGGCTGTCGGACACATGCCAGGGCTGCCAACAACAGCAATATCCCGTTCAGCAAAAGGATAATCGTTCGGCGCATGGGCTACAAGGGGCGTAATGCCTGACTCAGCATTGGAAGAGATACATCGTAACGGTAGTGCACGTTGAAATGGCCGTCGGGAAATTCCTCATAGAAATGCGGGATACTAAACGCCGTCAGCTTGCGACTGAATAACCGCGCGCCGACCTGCAAATTGAATTCATCCCGGTCGCCGCAGTCCAGGTAGATCAATTTGAGGCGGCGCAGCGCCTCACGGTACTGCGGCTGGTCGATCTTGCGCAGCGGATCGTGTTCCAGCCAGCGCGCCCATACCGCCTCGTCGAGCGCCCCCGTCTCCAGGTCAATCGGCATGTCGAAGCCGTCCGGCGCATCCGGGTTCGGCGCGTAAGCCATGCCGTAGGCCAGCGTGCTCACCGTTTGCATAAATTTGTCGCCTTTGGGGCGAATGGTTTCCAGCGCGTCGCGCAACTTCTCCCAACCGCCGAACCCGGTCAGATTGGCGTGCAGCCGCGCCAGATCGTTCAGGTAACAAAACTCGAAGTACATGTCGCCGCTGTGACAGGCCACCGCGCCGAACACCTCCGGGTGGTGCATGGCCTGAACGATAGCCCCATATCCGCCGCTGCTCTTGCCCATCACACCTCGATGCGCCGCCTCCGGCAAAGTACGATAACGCGCATCTACAAAGGGAATCACTTCCTCAATCAGATAGTCCTCATAACGGCCCAACGCAGAAGAATTGATATACTGCGAGCCGCCAAAGCGCGTCCAGCAATCCGGCATCACCACAATCAGCGGCTCCATTTTGCCAGCCGTGATCAGGCGATCAAGCTGCTGAGGCAGATTTTCGTCCCAGGCGCGCAGATTGAGCAGAAACGGCCCACTGCCGCCGTAGCCAGCCAGCACCACAATCACTGGATAGCGACGCGCCGGATCGTCGTCGTAGCCGGGCGGTAGATAGATGGTCACAGGGCGGACACATGGGTCGCCGTGTCGATTTCCGGCCAGAACAACACTATCTAAAAGCGGTTGTTCAACTCGACTTGGACTGCGCATCGTTCTTTCCCTCTCCAAAGCAAGCGAACCCATTGTAGCCCGCCCTTGACTCGCCTGCCAATACCACTGTGTTATACCTTATCAGCCCACAGGCGCAGGTCTGTGTCCACACGAAAACACCTGCATATAAAAGTTACCGCGCCCTTGCGGTATACTTATCTGTAAGCGACGGCGCGCGCCGTCGTCCAGCCTAATACCAGACATGAGGAGATAATGCCAATGGCAACTCAGGAAGAAATTCGCGCCCTGATCGAGCAGATGCCCACACGCTTTCAGCCTGAAAAGGCGCAGGGGATCAATGCCACTATTCAGTTGAACCTGTCCGGGGATAATGGCGGTATGTGGTGGGTGCGCATCGCCGACGGGAAGGCCGAGATGCAGCCGGGCAGTGCGCCAAAGGCCGATATGACCCTGAGCGCCACCGCCGACGACATGTACAACGTCTTTACCGGCAAAATGAACGCCGTGTCGGCCTTTATGCAAGGCAAGATCAAGGTCGCCGGCGATATGTCCCTGGCGATCAAGATGCAGAACATGTTCAACATGGGCTGAGCCGTCCCGCTTATCCGCCTGGCATGTTCCACTGCGAAGGGCGCAAAGGCCGCCGGACCGCGTCTCTGCGCCCTTTGGATTCTTACGCGCCTAAAAACCCGGCGACAGGAAAGCGCGCAGCGCCGCAAGCAGCCGCAGCGCCGAGAGGTTGGCCCGGTTCGCCCCGAATTGCAGCAGGTCCGGCGTAAAGATCGCGTTCTGGCCGGGGCCGAGCGAGGTCAGCGTTCCATCCGGGTTGACGCCCTCTCCCGGCAGGTCGCGCAGGTCCAGCCACAGGTTCCACAGTGGCAGATTCCACGCCCGCGCCGTCTCTACGAGCATGACGTTGTATGGCCCGATCATCTCCGGCGGGCCGGGCAGCGTAACCAACACCGGAACCACGCCTGCATCGTTTGCCATGTGCAACACCGCATCCAGCGCCTGCCGAAAAGAGAGCGGATCGCGCTCATTGTGCCCTACAGCAACAAGCAGATAAGCAGGCTGCACAACACGAATCTCGCACGCCAGCGGCGCTTCGCCCGGCTGGCAGACGGACGGATCGGCCTGGGCAAGGTCAAGCAAGGCCGCCGCCGTCCAGTTCGGATTCGCAGCAGCAGAGGCGCGGGTGAAGCTGTTGCCCCCTTCGACCGGAATCAGAAAAGCATTCAGCACCGGCTCTAGCTCGGCAACAAAGTCCCCTGGCTGGGCCAGCCCTGCGCCGATGTCATCCAGGAAAGATGGATCACCTGCCAGGACGTCTCCGGCCAGGGCAAAGACATTCGGATTGCGTCCTAACGCCTGTCCCAGGCCGTAGATTGCCTGCACATTCGCCGCAAGGACAGGCTCGGAAAAATCTGGCAATACCGGGATCGCGTTCAGATCGACGGGCGGCAGAGCTGCAACTTCCGTCGGCGGTGGCGTCTCCGTCGGCGTCTCGGTGGGAAGCGGCGTGGCCGTCGGCGTCTCGGATGGCGTCTCGGTGGGAGGCAGTGTGGCCGTCGGCGTCTCGGATGGGGTCTCAGTGGGAAGCGGTGTGGCCGTCGGCGTCTCGGATGGCGTCTCGGTGGGAGGCAGTGTGGCCGTCGGCG
>CAZGXI010000036.1:12603-55438 GCA_964529715.1 uncultured Anaerolineae bacterium
GTCGGCGTCTCGGATGGCGTCTCGGTGGGAGGCGGTGTGGCCGTCGGCGTCTCGGTCAGGATCGATGTGGGTGTGATCGACGCAGCCGCCAGCAGCGTCGCTACAAAAACTGAGGTGACACCGGGCGAAACGGGTGTCCACGTCGGCGAAGGAGTTTCAGTCCAGGTAGGCGTGAACGAAGGCGTGGGGGACGAAGTCTCGGTCCAGGTTGCCGTCGGGACAGGCGAAGGGGTACGAGTCCACGTAGGTGTTGGTGTAGACGACGCCGTCTCCGTCCAAGTCGGCGTCGCGGTGGGTGGCAGCGGCGTCGAAGTAGGAATGCGGGTCGGTGTAAAGGTGAGGGTCAAAACGACTGCCGTCGGGGTGGCAATGGGAACGGTTGTCGCCGTCGGCAGGATAATCACCGGGATCGTGACGGTCGGCTGGGCCGCGACCGCAGGCGGTGGCGAAGGCGTCACCGTCGGCGGCAATGTTGCTCCCAGGATCAGCGGTGTCGCCGAGGCTGTCGAGGTAACAGTTGGCAAAGCGGTTCCGGTTGGCGCAGGCGGAGTCGATGTCGAGTCGGGCACAGCAGTCAGGTTACAGGCCAACGCCAGCAGCACAAAGAGAATCAACGTCCGAGGAACGGCCCGCATAGGCAACCTCTCCTGCTCACCCCGCTAAAGCGTGTTATGAACTTTGGATGCTTGTTTAGCCTCAGCCCTCACCCCCCAACCTCCTCTCCCTCATGGAGAGAGAGCAGGTCCGGCATTTTCCCCTCGCCCTGAGGGATTGTCCCGGCGCAGTGGGCCGGGGAGAGGGGCCAGGGGTGAGGGCTGTTTTAGCCTACGAAAGCACATAACACACTCTAGACGCACTATCCACCTCAATACAACACCTGTCGGTACAAAGTGTCAAGGACCTGCAAAGCCGTCAGGTTGCGCAGCGTAAAGCCGTAAGCCAGGTTCTCTGGGCTGAAATCCGCCGTCAGGCTTTCGACGCCCGGCGGCGCGGAAGGATGCACCCCGTCCGACGACAGGCCCGATCCCGGCAAGGCGCGCATCGCCGCACCGTAGTCCCACAGCGGAACATCGTAAGCGCGCGCCACGCTGATAATAATGTTGTTGAATTCGTTCACCCGATCTCCCACATCCAGGCGGGGGGGAATGGTGCTGAGGACCGGGATCACGCCCATCTCCATTGAAATCTCCACAATGCGCGACAGGTTGGCTCGGTACTCGGCGACCGGCATCCCGCCAGAGTCATTGGTGCCGAGCATAATCAGGGCGACCGAGGGCCGAGCTACCCGGTATTCGCATACCAGAGGCACTTCACCCGGCAGACAGACCCCCTGATCGGCAAAGCCGGGATCGAGCACATCCTGCGTGGACCACCCCGCCCCGGCAGCCAGGGAAGCCGCCTGATAGGGATTGCTGCCGTCGCGGGCAATACCGCCCATAAAGAAGAGCAGCGCCGGCTCCAAACTGGCGTAGTCGCGCAGATTGTAGGCACGCCAGCCAAAAGGATGCAGGTAGTAAGACGCCACCGTAATGCTATCTCCAACTTTGGAGAACACGTTGGCCTGATTACCTAACTCCTGACCACGCAGGAAAATCTGTCGTGCGTGAGCTGAAACGCCGGAAATGATCGGCAGCGGCGCGTGCGGCGCAGAAGAGACCGCCGGCCCGGCAGGCGCAGGCTGAGGGTTGGCGGCCACACTCACACTGTCTGTCGCCGTCGGCGGCAAACTACTTGCCAGGCTGGAAACCGGCACATTGCCCAGATCGATGAACACATCTACATAGAACGCCATCACCCAACCGGAGAGGCCGTCCGGCGTCGTGACCTCGTACCAGGCATTGTCGGCAGTGCGCGAGGTAATGGTCAGCGGAGTCAGTTCGTCCAACCCTGCCTGGATCGTACTGGTGTATTGGGGGGCTTCCCGCAGGCGCAACCCACGCCGTCCGGCAGCCACCTGCGCATTTCCCCCGACCATCGCCACTTCGACGGGTATAGGCCGCAGGGTTGGGGTCGGGGAGGGAAGCGGCGTCGGAGGGACGGTCGTGGGCGGAAATAGTAGCGCCACACCGGTAGGCAACGCGCCCGGATCGACCATGCCATCGGTGATCGGAATCCGGCTCAGGTCGATGGTGACATCCACGTAAGCGGCCCACACCCAGCCAGTGATGCGGTCGGGCGTGACTACACGCAGCCATGCATTATCTGCCGTGCGCCCCACGATGATCAACGGCATCAGTTCATCCAGGTTCGACAGGATCATGCCGTCGTCCTCAGGCGTAGCGCGCAGGCGCAACCCGCCCCGTCCGGCTTGAATCCGCGCACCCGTCGGCAGGGACGCCGCAGGGATGGTCGGCGTGGGGATAGGCGTCGCCGTCGGCGCCGTGCCGTCGGTGATCGCCAGCGCGCTCACTTCGACAAACAGGCTCACATACTGCGACATCACCCATCCGGTCTGTCCGTCGGGCGTAATGACCTGCAACCAGACGTTGTCGCCGGAACGACCGATAACGGTCAGGCGGGTATACTCATTCAGCGTGGTGATGATCGCCGCCTGATCGCTGGGCATCACCCGCAGACGCAGGCCGGTGCGCCCCGGCGACACCTGAGCGTTTGGTGCGGGCGTCGGCGTGATCGTAGGTGTTGGCGTCTCGGTCGGCAGCGGCGAAGGCGAGGGCGTTTCCGTCAGCGTGGGCGTGGCAGAGGGAATCACCGTCGGAAAAAAGGTAGGCGAGGGTGTATCACTGGGTCGCGCCAGAGTCACGGTTGGAGTCGGTCCGGCGGGCGGCTGCGCGCCGCATCCGGCAATCAGCGCCAGTGCCGATCCTAATCCAACCCAGAACCACACCATCTTTACCGCACGCTTCACGAATGATTTCTCTCGCCCCCAATAACACATCTTCAGTCACTGCTCCGAAGCGTCTATACCGTTACCAAAGGCAATTATACCTGTGAGGCGCATTCCCGGCGCAAGCCGATGCGGGCGCTTTTTGCACACTGCCAACCTGATGCGGTAAGCTCCTGCTCTGGTTTCTTCAAGACACCATATCTACCGGAAACAATGATTGACCTGGAAGAGCGAATCTACACCCCCGACCAGGGGCGAGGGCGACCTTTCGGCATTTGGCAGGACATGTTTGCCGAAGCTTTGCGCAGCCGGGAACTGGTCTGGCGGCTGTTCGTGCGGGATTTTTCAGCCCGTTATAAGCAATCCGCATTGGGGGTGCTATGGGCGCTCCTGATCCCGGTTATCGGCGGCGCGACGTTCGTTTTTCTCAACAGCACGGGCGTGCTCAATGTCGGCGACGTGGGCGTGCCTTATGCCGTTTACGCGCTGCTGAGTTTGACGCTGTGGCAGGTCTTCTCCAACGGCCTGATCGTAAGCAGCAATGCCATCGTGGCCGGGGGAAACATGATCGTGAAGATCAACTTTCCCAAAGAGACGCTGGTCGTCGCGGCTATGGGACAGGTTCTTTTCGAGTTGTTCGTCCGTCTGGGATTAGTTGTAGTTGTGATGATCGCCACCCAGACTCCGTTTCAGTGGACCATCCTGCTCTTCCCCCTGGCTCTGCTGCCGCTGCTGCTGTTCACGGTGGGACTGGGGTTTCTGTTGTCGCTGCTGAATGTGATCTTCCGCGATGTGGCAAACGTCGTCACACTGGCGGCAACCTTTTTGATGTTCCTGACGCCGGTCGTCTACCCGGCCCCCGAAAGCGGGTTGCTGGCGACGGTAATGTCGCTTAATCCGCTGAGTGGCCTGATCACCGCCCCGCGCGACCTGCTACTGCGCGGCTACCTCACCAATCCGGTGAGCTTCCTGTGGTCAGCGGCGCTGGCAGTGATCCTGTTTTTCGCTGCCTGGCGCGTGTTTCATCTGGTCGAATACAAAATGGCTGAAGCCGTCTGATGCCTGCGGTGGATTCGCACAAGAAACTAGTCATGAAGGCAATCCAGGTCAATCAGGTCAGCAAAAAGTTTAGCCAGTCCCTCAAATACCTTATGCGCTATGTGCCGCTCGATGTCGGTCGGAGCATGTTGGGGCTGAAGCGAGACACGGCGCGCCTGCGCCAGGGCGAATTCTGGGCCGTCGATGACGTCAGTTTTGAACTGGCGCCGGGCGAACGGATGGGTTTGATCGGCAGGAACGGATCGGGCAAATCGACCCTGCTCAAGCTGCTCAACGGTATCCTGCTGCCAGACAGGGGAACCATCCACATCCGAGGGCGCGTGGGAGCACTCATCGAAGTCGGCGCGGGGTTTCATCCGCTGTTAACCGGGCGGGAGAATATCTACATCAACGGCGCGATCCTGGGCATCAAGCAGGCTGAAATCCGCCGCCGGTTCGATGAGATCGTCGCCTTCGCCGACATCGGCGATTTTCTCGACTCACCCGTCAAGTTCTATTCCAGCGGCATGTATGTGCGCCTGGGCTTTGCCGTCGCCGTTCACGCCGAGCCAGACATCCTGCTGATCGACGAGGTCCTGGCCGTCGGCGACTTCAGTTTTCAAAAGAAATGCTTCGACCGCCTGGACGCCATCGCCGAGCGCGGCACGACGATTATCCTGGTCTCGCACAGCATGGCCGCCGTCCAGCGCCTGTGCCCTCAGGCCCTGTTGCTGGAACGCGGCAAGGCACTGTTTCACGGCCCTTCGAGCGAGGCTACTGCGAAATACTACGAAAGCCTCCTCCCCGCTTATAAGGAAAGCTGTGACAGCCAGATCGTCCACCGCTTCCCCGGCAGCATGGCCATCTTGCTGACCGGCCTGGATTTGCTAGACGCCGAGGCCCGCCCGGTACAGCGCGTGACCAGCGGCGACCCGCTGCGGTTCGTGCTCAGGCTACGGGTGCAGGATCAGACGCTCAAGCAGTTGCCCCGTGTCGCCATCCGCATCATGGATGCCCAGACGGAAGAACTGCTGGCCAACATCCAGACGCCGCAGCAGATCGTTCAGGAAGCCCGTCCGGATCATGACCTGACCCTGGTTTGCGATCTACCGTCCCTCAATCTGGCCCCAGGGGTCTACCAGGTCGAGGTCAAAATCGGGGGCGACGGCGAAGACCTCCACGAGATCGCCCTGCTCAAACAACCCCTGGAAGTCAACTGGTCGGGTTACGTAGTTGACAATATGTCCTACAAGGGCAGAATCTTCCTGCCGGGAGAATGGCAGATCGGAAACAGCAGCACGTAGCTGAAGAAAAATAGGCCATGAAAGCACTGAAGCCCTCTATGCGCCGGATATTTGACCTGGTGTTCGACACCCTGGCACGGCCCTACATCGTGAAAACCTGGGAAGCGGCCCGGATCAACCAGATCAATCAACGGGATGAAGCAATTCCCTGTCCCTACTGCGGCAGCGGCGAATCAGAATTCGTCTCGCGGTGGGTCATCGATCACCCCGACTTCTTCGGGTTGTTTGACGACAACCAGGACCGACTCCGCGCCGTCTACGGGTTGAATTTAAAGCGGTTTATGCCCTCTTTCCTTTATCTCAAATACCGCGAAAAGGCCCTGGAAACCCTTCGGGGACGTTCTCACGTAGACTATCGCCGGTGTTTGGCCTGCGACCTGACGTTCCAGAATTACCCGCATACGGCGCAAAGCGTAGATTTTTATTACCGTGAACTGTACCGCGCCCGTCACCTGAACCGGGATGCCCGGCGCGGCGTGGAACTCTACGGCAGGGATGATCACCGCTGGGTTGGTCAGCAGACGCAGATCGGCAAGTATTTCTTACAGGCAACCGGTCTTGTCGCCCCGGCCAGCGTTCTCGAAATCGGCTGTGCAGAGGGTTGGGCCTGCAAATACCTGCAAGATAACGGCTTCACCGTGTTCGGTATCGAGCCGTCCGGCCCGATGGTCAATTACGCCCGGCATGTGTTGGGTTTGCAAAACGTAACTGCCGCCAGCTACACCACCGACTCCTATCCGGTGGAATCATTCGACGGGGCTTTTTCGCACCATGTTATCGAACATATCTACGACCTGCGCGGCCTGCTGTCGGCGCTGGCAAAACACCTGAAAATCGGCGGCTACGTGTTGGTACAAACGCCCTGCATGGATAACATCCAACCGCCTCACGACTACAGTCGGATATTATCGGGCGGCCACGTATATGGCTTTTCGGAGAAGTTCCTGCGCCAGGCGTTTACGTCGCACGGGTTTGAAGTCCTGGAATGCCGCCAGACGCCGTGCGACCTGGCCGAACTCGGCGCAGAGGATGTAATCACTGACTTGGGCATCAGCGCATGGGCTGACGATCCCTGTGGTATTTCCGTTCTGGCGAGGAAAAAGTGACCGACTCTCCGGTACAACAGTCCCGGCTGACCATCATCATCCCGGCGTTCAACGAAGAACGCGCCATCGGCCAGGTCATCACCGACATCCAGGCCGTGTGCGGTTCGTTGATCCATGAGATCATCGTCGTGGACGATGGCTCGACCGACAACACAGCAGTCATTGCAGCAACGGCAGGCTGCCGTGTGATCCGCCACAGCCGTAACCGGGGTTACGGCGCGGCGCTCAAAACTGGCATCCGCGCCGCCCAGACCGACTATGTGCTGACGATGGACTCGGACGGACAGCACCATGCCGAGGACGTATTGAACCTGTGGGAAAAAGTCGGGAGCCGGGACATGGTCGTCGGGCAGCGGACCAGCCTGATTCACAGCCCACTGTGGCGGATGCCGGGCAAATGGCTGCTGACGCTGATGGCAAATTACCTGACCGGGCGGAGCATTCCCGATCTCAACTCCGGCTTTCGCCTGATGCGCCGGGAAACCATCCTCAAATACATTCATTTGTGTCCGGAGGGCTTTTCGTTTTCCACCACCATCACGATGGCCCTGCTCTACCGGGGCTACGATGTGGCTTACCTGCCGATCAAGGTCGAAAAGCGGATCGGCGCCAGCTCGGTCCGCCTGCGAACCGGTCTGCAAACGATCATCCTGATCCTGCGCCTCGCTACCCTGTTCGATCCCCTGCGCATCTTCATCCCGGCCAGCGCGATTATCGGATTGGGTGGAGTCCTTTGGGGCATCCCTTACGCCATGCTGGGGCGAGGCGTCAGCGGCGGCGCGCTGCTGGCTATCGTGACCGCAATTTTGCTGTTCAGCCTGGGGCTGCTGTGCGACCAGATTTCCCAACTACGCCTGGAGCGTTTTGAATAGCCATGTGCGGCATTGCAGGAATCCTGCGCTTCGACGGCGCGCCGGTTCAGGCCGACCTGCTCAGGCGCATGACAGACACGCTGGCTCATCGTGGGCCTGACGGCGAGGGCATTTACGCCTGCGATCCGGTCGGGTTGGGCCATCGTCGCCTGGCGATCATCGACCTTTCGCCGGCAGGCAGGCAGCCCATGCCCAACGAAGACGAGACGGTGTGGGTCACATTCAACGGAGAAATCTACAACTTCGCGGAAGTGCGCGCCGAACTCCAGCAGCGCGGCCATCATTTCCGTTCCGGTACAGATACGGAGATGATCGTCCACGCTTACGAGGAGTGGGGCACCGACTGCCTGAAGCGATTCAACGGCATGTTCGCCTTCGGCCTGTGGGATGCCCCTCGACGCCGCCTGTGGCTGGTGCGCGACCGCCTGGGCGTCAAGCCGCTGTTTTACACTCACCTGCCCGGCTGCTTGCTGTTCGGCTCGGAGATTAAGGCGTTGCTGTGCAGTCCAGAAATCAGCCGCGAACTCGACTACGAGGCGCTGGCATATTTTCTGGCGCTCAACTACACCCCGGCCCCGCATACCCTGTTCGCCCAGGTGCGCCAACTGCTGCCGGGCCACTACCTGATGATCGATGCTTCTGGCCAGACTCAGGATGTAGCATATTGGGACCTGGTTTATGCCGAGAACAGCAAAACGCGGCCCGAACAGGACTGGCTGGACGAATTCGGCGCGCTGCTGGAAGATTCTGTCCATCTGCGGCTGGTGAGCGACGTACCGTTCGGGACCTTCCTCAGCGGCGGGGTCGATTCCAGCAGTGTGGCCTACTGGATGGCGCGCCATCTGGACGAGCCGGTCAAGACCTTTACCATTGGTTTCGGCGAGCCGTCTTTTGACGAACTGGAGTACGCCCGCCTCGTCGCGCAAACGATCAAGGCCGATCACCACGAGCGGATCGTCACGGCAGACGCGGCAGCCGTGCTGCCCACACTGGTCTGGCACGCTGAAGAGCCAACCGCCGATTCCTCGATGGTCGCCGTCTATTACCTGGCACAAATGACCCGCGAACATGTCACCATGGCGCTCAGTGGCGACGGGGCAGATGAAACCATCGCCGGTTACGAGACTCACCAGGCTTACTACCTCCATCGCCTGTATCGCCTGCTGCCCGGCTGGCTGCGCAGGCGCGTGATCACGCCGCTGATCGCCGCCCTGCCCGTCTCCGATTCCAAAGTCAGCTGGGATTTTAAACTGCGCCGCTTTGCCAGCGCGGGCGATCTCTCGGCTGAAGACGCACACGCCACCCGGCGGATGATCTTCGACGCGGCGGCGCGGCAGGAATTACTCGCGCCGGTCTGGGACCACTCCGGAATCCAGGCCGACGTGATCGATCTGTACCGCGCTTATTTCGCCCAGACGAACGCCCGCCGCCCCCTGAACCGGATGCTCTACGTGGATACGCGCCTCTATCTGCCGAACGACATGCTGGTGAAGGTAGATCGCATGACGATGGCACACGGTCTGGAAGCGCGCGAGCCGATGTTGGACTACCGACTGGTGGAATTCCTGGCCGCTGCGCCGCCGCATCTGAAGCTCAAACACCTGCGACATAAGAAATACTTGCTCAAGGCGGCCATGCGCGGCAAACTTCCCGACCGGGTGCTGTGGCGCAAAAAGCAGGGGTTCAACGTGCCCAATGCCCGCTGGATCAAGGGCAACCTCAGGCCGTTCGTGATGGACCACCTGTCCCCGCCGCGCGTGCGGGATATAGGCCTGCTGGACGAGCGGGCGGTCGAGACTGTGTTACACGATCATTTTTCCGGGCGGGCCGACAACAGCCACCAAATCTGGGGGCTGCTGACGCTGGCCCTGTGGTGGGAAACATTCATGCAAAGCAACGGTCCTCATGCGTAACGATCCTGCCCTCCTTGCGCTCCTGTGCTGCCCAACATGCCGGGGCGACCTGGGCGTTTGCCGGGCCGACGAAAGCGCGCCGGATGGGCACATCTTGCGAGGTGCGCTGAAATGCGCCGCTTGTGGCGCGATTTACCCCATCCTGGGCGGTGTGCCGTGTTTTTTGCCGGATAAGATGATAGACGAGGTATTAACGACAGTTGAAGGATTCGGCTACCAGTGGCAACACGCCAGGGCCGCTGTCGAAGAGACACGCTTTACCGCCGCTGAGACCTTTCTGGACTTCATCGCGCCGGTCAAGCCAGACTATTTCCAGGGCAAAACAATCCTGGACGGTGGCTGTGGTTCTGGGCGCTTCACCTACTGGGCACAGCAGTTTGGAGCGGCAGCCGTCGTCGGCGTCGATCTGAGCGACTCCGTGTATGTGGCTTTTCAAAAAAACCGCCACCTTCCCAATGTGATGATTGTCCAGGCGGACCTGCTGGGACTCCCCTTACGCCAGCGTTTTGACTACGCCTTCAGCATAGGGGTGCTCCATCACACCGCCAACCCGCGCGCCGGGTTTGATGCCATAACCGCTCTTGTAAAGCCGGGCGGCGGCGTGAGCGCCTGGGTCTATGGGCAGGAAAACAACGGCTGGATCATTCGCTTCGTCAACCCGCTGCGCCGCCATGTGACCAGCCGCCTGCCGCGACCAGTTCTCCAGGCGCTGGCCTATCTCATCACCGTGCCCCTGTTTTTGATCCTGAAGGGCGTCTATCACCCCATCGGCAGCAATCCACGCCTTGCCCGGCTGCGCAGATACCTGTTCTACTTTGACTACCTGTACTTCTTGAGCGCCTTCAGCTTCCAGGAACAGGCCCTCATTGTGCTCGATCACCTGATTCCGACCATCGCTGAGTACATTCCCCGCGCCCAATTTGCGCAATGGTTCACCGAAAACGCACTGTGTGAGGTGACGATCACTTCACGCGCCGGGAATAGCTGGCGGGGGTTTGGCGTGCGGGCAGCAGGTTAAAGACATGGTTAAAAAGACAGCCCTTCAGTCCATCTGGGATTTCATCGGCATCCCCTTCCGGCTTGTGCTGTTCGATCAGGCGTGGCTGCCGCGCTTCGGTTGGACGACACTGGAAGAGGAACGGGTGAACGCCGTCCTTCCGCACCTTCACGGGCGGCTGCTGGATATTGGCGCAGGGCCGAACACGCTGGTGCAGCGTTACGGCAACGGGATCGGCGTGGATGTGGTTGATTGGGGCGGCGGCGTGATGGTTGTAGAGGATACCTCACACCTGCCATTTGAGAGCGAGTCCTTCGACACGATTACCTTTATCGCCTGCCTGAATCACATTCCCTACCGCGAGGCGGCCTTGCGAGAAGCACGGCGCTTGATCAGGCCGGACGGGCGCCTGATCATCACCATGATCAACCCCTTGCTGGGCGATTTTGGACACGCGATCTGGTGGTACAGCGAAGACAAAAAACGCGGCGGGATGAAAGCGGGCGAAGTCGGCGGCATGTGGACAAGTGAAATCGTGCAGTTATGTCAGGCAGCAGGCTTCCGACTTGGGTTACACAAGCGTTTTGTTTACGGGATGAATAACCTGTATCTTTTCAAGGCAGAATCATAAGACCCGAAATGCAGGACTCTACACGTCCCCTCCCCTCTTCTCAAAAACGGGCGGCCTGGTCTTTCTGGCTGGTCGCCATGCTGCTGGCCGCTTTTGCCTTTGCCTACTTCAACACCTACATTGCCGTCGGCTATGCCGAGTTTCCACCGATTGGTGGGGACGTCAAAAACATCATTCAGATAATCCAGAAGTACGACGATTCCACCCTGTTCTCGCGCGATTTCGCTTACGCCGACGAAGGCTACCGACTATACGTGCCGGCGTATATCCAGGTGATCCGCCTGATTGACCGGATCACGAACACGAACAATTACGAGCGCAGCATCCAGTATTTGATGTTCCCCACCTGCTTTGTGTTTGTCCTCTCGATGACCTGGCTGCTGTGGCGAATCACGAAACGGCGGTGGGTCTCCCTGGGCATGGCATTGGTTTCGACCCTCGCTGTCGAACATATCTACGGCAGCCTAAATTACTCGGTCGGCGTTTATGTCACGCCGCGCTTCGTACACCTGGCTATCGCCCCGCTGTTGTTCGGCTTGCTGCTCTTCTATGGCAAGCACCGTCGCTGGGGGCCGCTCATCTTCCTGTTGACGGGATTTTCGAGCAATTTACATTTCGGCTCCGGTGTGGGATTGGCCTTTGGCCTGGGACTGGCGTGGGTATTCTACGATCTGTTGGAAAAACCCACCCGGCAGAAGCTCATTCACTGGGGAATATGCGCGGCGGCGGCGCTGCTGGGCGCGCTGCCGTACTTCCTTGCCTTTCAATCCGGGCAGGTTCCCGGCAATGGCGAAGCTGCGGGGATCGCGCCTGAAGCATTCAACCAGCTGATCCGCTCGCGGATGGCACTTTATCCAATGGACATCTTCACCGTGCAGTTAGGCTGGCCAGATTGGGCCGCGCTGGTGGTGAAGATTTACCTGTACGCCTATCCGCTGCTCGTGATCGTCGGGTTGCTACTCCGCCAGCGGGGAAAGCGGCGAGAAGGCTATTTTTTCCTTTACTTCACAGGCTTGCTAATGACGGCCATTATCCTGGCTGATGAGCAACCGGGTGTCATCGTAGCTCTGTTACTGCCTGCCACACTGCTGGGCCTCTACGATCTGCGGCAGGGCAAGGAGACTGATCGCCTTCGCCTGATGCTGGTCTACACCATGCCAGGGTTCGCCTTTTTAGGCGTGATCTTCTCGACGCTGGTCATTGACACTGCCCAGACGTTTAACTTGTATATTCCGTCATTTTATTATGATCTGGGTGTCAGTACCAAGTATTTTCCCCTTTTGCTGAACATTTATACGGCCCTGTTCCTGGCCGAAATGCTGCCCGCTATTCGGGTTTATCTCCCCCAGGGCAAGCGATGGTCTGCCGTTCGGATCACCTCTGCAAGCCGGGCCATCCTTCTGATGCTCATCGTACTCACCCTGGGCTACCGTTTCGGCAAAATGCCGTATAACGGCTATGCTCACTACCGCGATAACCTCCGGGCCGTCATTCAAGGGCAACCTGTCTTTAGCCCCTCGGCAGTCCAGGTAGACTATCGAGAAGCAACAGCCTGGATCCGGGAGAATACGCCACACGACGCCCTGTTTCTGGTTCTGGTCCAGGAGCCAAACCACGACTTTATGTTCCGCTACAAGGCGCAGCGCAGTATGTGGGTCTGCGCAAAAGACGGCGGGATGAGCTTTTACAAGGGGCGAGATACTTTTGTCCGCTGGTATAATGAGTATGCGGCCAGGGAGCAAGCCGTGACCTCGCAAAACCCACAGGCCGTGCTGGACTACGCCGCCTCGCGGGACATTGACTTCATCTTCATCGACCGCCAGAACTATGCCTGGCTATCAGACGCCGAGTTTGACCCTGTTTACGAAAATGCCAGCTACCTGGTAGCCCGCGTTCCCTAGAAAGTCGAGGCCCACCATGTCAGACATGCCCGATGAACGCCGTTATGCCGTTCAGGGCCGCCGCAACAGCGAGGCCGAGCGCGTAGCCTACATGATCGAGCACATGAGCCAGAACAAGGCTTACCGTTACGCTGTTGAACACGCCGGGGGTGATCCCGACGGGGCACTGCTGGAACAGTTCCGGGAGCGATTCCGCCGCTATCGCAGTGAGTGGCGCGGACAGCCACGCCGCGCCATCGAACAGAAGCTGTACGGCGAATCCTTTCGGCAGGCTAACCTACCGCCGCTGTGCGTGGACATCGAAACGGCAGCCGTCTGTGACCTGGCCTGCCCTTTCTGCTTCCGGCAATGGATTGCCACGCCAGACAAACTGATGCGCGAGGACCTCTACCGTTGCATCATCGACCAGTGCAGCGCGATGGGTGTCCCGTCGATCAAGTTGAACTGGCGCGGAGAGCCGCTGCTCCAGCCCCGGCTGCCGCAGTTTATTGACTACGCGAAACGCGCCGGGGTATTGGAAACGATCATCAACACCAACGCCGTCACGCTAGACGAGCACAAAAGCCATGCGCTGATCGAGGCCGGCCTGGACCTGATGATCTATTCCTTCGACGGGGGCAGCAAAGCCACCTATGAGCGGATGCGCGTCGGGCGGTTCAAAGAAAACCACTTTGAAGCGGTGTACGCCAACATCCGCCGTTTTGCGCGCATCCGACAGGAAATGGGCGCGTCCTTCCCCCGCACCAAGATACAGATGATCCTGACGGAGGAGACGTTTGGCGAGCAGGAATCCTTCTTTAACCTGTTCGGCGACTGCGTGGACGACGTTTCGGTGAAAGCCTATACCGAACGCGGCGGCAAGCTCTCTGACCTGCCGCAAGATGTCGGCGCGGCGCTGAAGGGCTTTCTGCAAGAAAACGCCATTCCCGAATCGACCGCGTACTGGCGCGACATGGAAGGCAATCTCTTCCTGGCGGCGGGCCGCCTGCCCTGTGAACAGCCCTACCAGCGCATGATGGTGACGCACGATGGCCGTGTCAGCATGTGCTGCTACGACTGGGGCATGGAATATCCCATCGGCTACGTGGACGAAGAAGCATTTGCCGAAGGCGACCGTCAGTACGAGGCCATCCTGGAAAAGGCCCGTTCCGGCGCAAAGGGCTTTGAACTGCTTGCCAACGTCAAGATGCCTCGCCGTTACATCGATCCGCCCAAACAGGTACAATCGCTGGACGAAATCTGGAACGGCAACATTGTGAACGACCTGCGGCGGATGCACCTGGAAGATCGCTTGGAAGAAGTGCCTGTTTGCACCCGCTGTCCCTTTAAGGAAACATATCGCTGGGTGAAGGTCGAGATTGCCGATCCGCCCGCCACCGGGGGAGAAAACCGATGATCCGGGATAGGCCCGAAGTGCTCCAGGCAATGCTGCGGGACATGGAAAGCGCCCCCGCCCTTTACCGTCCCACAAACTACTGGAACAACTACCAGCGCGAATCCTACCGCTACATCGACTCCTGGGGAATCGGCGAATTCAGGTCCAGCAAAAATGCGTTGTGGTCCTCCTTCGGAGCCGTCGCCGACCCGCTATCGGGCCATGTCCGGCCCGTGCTGGCAGAGACGCTCAAGATCAGGCGGAGCTTACCGGTGCGGGCGCTGCTAAAAATAGGGCGCAAACTCCCGGTGCTGCGGCAGCTTCTTGCCCCTATGGATGCAGCCTGGATGTGGGAAAGGCTGGTCGCCGAGTATGAAAAACAGCTCTACATGCTCCTGGAACTGAGTTATCACTACTGCCGCTCGGTTGAGGGCGGGCAGTTGATCGAACAGGTCGAGGACTCCGGCCTGGGAGCGCCCAAGATCGTCATGAGCATCAACGGCAAAAAGTACACGATCCACTTTCTGCGATACTTCCTCCAATACCTCTATCTGGCAAAGTTCGTGGACTTCAACACCGTGCACGGCATCGTTGAAATCGGCGGCGGCTATGGCGGACTGGCGGAGATCATTCTGAAGCTCAATCCCCACATGGTCTACGTCAACGTCGATATTCCCCCGCAAACTTACATTGCGCAGCAGTATCTGGATGCCTGCTTTCCGGGCCAGGTATTCGGCTACACGGAGGCGCAAAAAACGATTGCGGACACGGGTAAACTATGTCCACAAGATTACCCCGGACGGCGCATATTCACGTTGTGCCCCTGGCAGTTGCCGTCGCTGGAGGGGGAATTTGATCTCTTCATGAACTCGGCTTCATTTCAGGAGATGGAACCGGAGGTCGTGGAGAATTACGCGATTCACCTCAAACGCCTGGTCAGGCGCTACGGCTATATCCGCGCCGTGCCGGAAGGTATCCCGACAGCCCCCAAACCGGGCGCGGCAGGTACGCTTGAAAAGGTCACAAAGGATCATTACATCCGGTATCTGGATACCTTCGATCTGGTTGACGAGAGTCCTGTGGCGCTGCTGCCACATCTGCCCGGCACTTCCAACGAATACAGGGACATGTTCTTTGTGACCCGGACCTCGAATGCCGGGTGAAAGAAGAGCCTGCGGATGAGTAAACCAACGGTTGAAATCATCGCGGAAATTGCCAACGCCCACCAGGGCGATCCGGCTCAGGCCATCCGACTGGCAGAGACGGCCTTGAGCGCAGGTGCGGACGCGGTGAAATTCCAGGTGTACTTTGCGGATGAACTCCTCGTCCGGTCACACCCGCGCTTTGAGCACTTCCAGAAGCAGTCCTTTGCCCCAGAAGTGTGGGCCGAGTTACTGGGCCGGCTCGTCCAGAACGGCGCGCGAGTGTACTGCGACGTGTTCGGGCTGAAGGCGTGGGAAGTCGCCCATGCGGCGGGCGTATATGGCTATAAAGTCCATTCGTCTGACCTGGGCAACGTGCCGCTGCTGCGCGCCCTGGCTCAGACCGGGCAGCGCGTGCTGGTCGCCGTCGGTGGGAGCACCGCCCGCGAGATCGGCCAGGCGACGCGCCTTCTTAAGGCTTCACCGGAGTCGCCGCGCCCGGTGCTGCTGCACGGCTTCCAGAGCTACCCAACGGCGGTCGAGGAATCCTGCCTGGCGCGGCTGTCCTGGCTGCGACAAATCTTTGGGGATCGCTGCGACGTCGGCTATATGGATCACGTGGACGGAGACGACCCTTTTGCCATCACCGTGCCGCTGCTGGCCCTGGCGATGGGCGCGACCGTGCTGGAAAAGCATATCACGCTGGACCGGGCAGCTAAGGGAGTCGATTACTATTCGTCATTGGAACCAGTAGAGTTTGCCGCCTTCACCGCTGCTGTGCGCCGCGCCGAACAGGCCCTCGGCGAAGCGCCGGAGCAGTTCGCGCCGTCCGAACGCGAGTACCGCCGCCAGGTGAAAAAGCACTGGGTCGCGGCGCGATCCCTTCCTGCCGGGCACCTCCTGACCGAATCTGACGTGGCAATGAAGCGCATTCCGGGCGCAGGCGACTCCGCCGACGCCGTCGAGTTGGACCGGTTGCTGGGCCGCCCGCTACTGCGCGAATGCCCGGAGGAAACCCCTCTCACCCGCGCCGACGTGCCCCAAACCGTGTGGGCGCTGGTCGTGGCACGGATGCGCTCCTCCCGGCTGCCAGGAAAGGCCCTGGCCGACGCAGGCGGGATGCCCGCCCTGGCGCACCTGTTCGCGCGTCTCAAGCAGGCCCAAACCGTCAACCGGATCGTGTTCTGCACCACAAAGGAATCCGAGGACGATCCGTTGGTAGAACTGGCGATCCAATCCGGCGTGGCGTATCATCGCGGCCCGACGGAGGATGTGCTGGGCCGGATGCTCGGCGCGCTGGAAGGACACGATGTAGACGTAATGCTGCGCGTGACGGGCGACGACATCCTGGTGGACCCGGATTACCTGGACCGCGCCGTGCGGTATCATTTGCAGGTTAATGCTGAGTATTCCGATCTCAAGGCGCTGCCCAGCGGCACGGAAGTCGAGGTCTTCGACGTGAGCCTGCTGCGCGACCTGTGGACCGCCGCCCATGACAGCAGCGGCACGGAATACCTAACGACTTACATCACGGATCACCGCGATCAGTTCCGCACGGCCAGCGTGCCGGTAGACGAGCGTCATGCTCGCCGCTGGCGGCTGACGCTGGACACACCCGAAGACTACCGGGTGATCAGCGCGCTACTAGACGGAATGCGTGCGCGCGGCAAGGCACTCACCTACCGCCTGGACGACATTGTCGAGTTCTTTGAGGCCAACCCGCACGTGCTGGAAATCAACGCCCAGGTGCGGCAGCGCGCCACACCGATCACCGTCCACACCGACCTGGATTGGAAGCGCCTGGTATGAGCAGCGAACGCGCCCCGCTGGTCACGGTCTACATCACCAATCACAACTATGGCCGCTATGTTGAACAGGCCATCCAGAGCGTGCTGCGGCAGACTCTGCGCGACTTCGAGTTGATCATCATCGACGACGGCTCAACCGACAACTCCCGCGAGATCATCGCGCGGTACGCCGATCACGCGCAGATCGTCACCATCTTCCAGCAGAACAAAGGGCTAAACGTCACCAATAACATCGCCCTGCGGGCGGCGCGTGGGCGCTACCTCATGCGTCTCGACGCCGACGACTACCTGGATGAAAACGCCCTGATGGTGCTCGCTGGTGTGTTGGAGCGCAACCCGGATGTAGGCCTCGTCTTTCCCGACTACTTTCTGGTCGATGAATCCGGCGCCGTGCTGGAAGTCGTGCGCCGCCATGATTTCGACCAGGTGACGCTGCTGGACCAGCCCGCGCACGGCGCGTGCACGATGATCCGGCGCGAGTCACTGCTGGAAATGTCCGGCTACGACGAAAGCCTGCGCTGCCAGGACGGCTACGACCTGTGGATTCGCTTCATTCAGCACCACCGCGTGCAGAACGTCAATCTGCCGCTGTTCTACTACCGTCAGCACCCCGGCAGCCTGAGCCGCAGCGAAGAACGCATCCTGAGCGCGCGCGGCCAGATCATCAGCCGACAGGCACAACAGAACGGCAGGCGGCTCAGCGCCATCGCCGTGATCCCGGTGCGTGGGCCACAACTTGACCCGGCCTCGACTGCGCTGCGCCCGCTGGGAGGGCGTCCCCTTATCGACTGGACCTTGCAAGCAGCGTTGGAAGCCAGCCGCATTGCGCACGTGATCATAACAACGCCCGACGAAGCTATTCTCGCTCATGTGGAAGCCAAAGCCGATCCGCGCATTGTCACCGTCAAGCGCGACCGCGAACTGGCCCTGCCGAACACGCACATCGAAGATACCCTCTTCCACGCGCTGGCCGTCTACACGCAACGGTTTCCCACGCCGGACGTGCTGGCCGTGCTGTATATCGAGTCCCCCTTCCGGGGCGCGCGGCACATCGATGCGGCTATCGATCTGCTGGAACTATTCAACACCGACAGCGTGATCGGCGTGCGCCCAGAAACGGACGAATTCTACCAGCATGACGGCAACGGATTGAAGCCGCTGCGCCAGTCGCGCCTGCTGCGTCTGGAGCGCGACGAACTTTATCGCCGCGCCGGGCAGATGCACGTGGTGCGGCGGGCATTCCTGGAAGCACAACGACAGGTCGTTGGCGGCGTGGTCGGTCACGTGGTGTTGGATGCTCAGGCGGCCTGGCGGCTGCGCTCAGAATGGGAATGGGGCGTGGCAGAGATGCTGGTGGCAAAGGTCACTGCTGCGAGTTCTGAACAGGAAAAGGCAGGGTAATGCTCATGAACTTCTGGAATCTGGGCAAGACCTGGATCGTGGCTGAAATCGGCGTCAACCACGAGGGCGATCCCAACGTCGCCGCCGATCTGATCCGCCTGGCGGCGGGCTGCGGCGTGGATGCGGTAAAGTTCCAGACCTTTAAGGCCGAACACTACGTCTCCGCCGTCCAACCGGAACGGCTGGCGCGGGTGCGCAAATTCCAGTTGCCCTATAACACGTTCCGCGAACTGGCAGACGTGGCGCGCACGTGCGGCGTGACCTTCTTCTCCACACCGCTGCACGCCGACGATGTGGACTTTCTGGACGAGATCGCGCCGATCTTCAAGGTGTCGTCCGGCGACCTGACCTACCTCAGCCTGATCCGCCACCTTGCTGCCAAAGGCAAGCCGATGATCATCTCCACCGGCCTGGGCACGCGCGAGGAAATCCAGGCGGCGGTCGATGCCGTGCTGGACGTCCGGCCTGACGCCGGGGAAAAAGGCGAACTGGCGCTGATGCACTGTGTGGCCGCCTACCCTGCTCCGCCCGAAGAGGCCAACCTGGCGAACATCGGCTGGCTCAAGGAAACCTTCGGCCTGCCGGTGGGCTATTCCGACCACACGCTGGGCGTCAAGGCGTGCGAACTGGCCGTCGCCGCCGGGGCCATCATCGTGGAAAAGCACTTCACCTACCGCAAGGAAGACCAGGCTTTCCACGACCACCTGCTCTCCGCCGACCCGGAGGATATGCGTCAGTTGGTTGCCGCCGTGCGCCAGGCAGAGGTCTACCGGGGCCGCTACGAACGCGCCCGCACGCCTTCGGAGGAGAAGATGCTGCTGCACCTGCGCCGCTCCATCGGCGCGGCAGTGGACATCCCTGCCGGGGAACCCGTGCAGCGCGACTGGCTCACCTATTTGCGTCCGGCGTGGGGGCTGCCGCCCGACCAGGTCGAGGCGGTGATCGGCAAACGGCTCAAGCGCGCCGTGCCTGCCGGAGATTTGATCCGAGCGGAAGACGTAGAAAATTGATCCGACCAGCGAGGGTGAAGTCGGGCAATGGCGGACGCCATATTGATCAGGAATCTAACCGAGCTTGGTATCGCACACCATGTGCTTGGCGAGCACCTTACGGGCATACAGGTGTATACGCTGATTCCGGAGGAGTACCTGCGGTTTATCCAGCGCGGGCTTCAGCCCAACATCTTCAGCCAACATCTTACAGCCAGTGAGGCAATCGAAATTCAGCGCCAGGGCTTCGAGGACACAAACCGGCTGACCGATTCCTTTCCACTCACGGAAAGCGATCCACCGATCAACCTCGCGCGATGCTTCAAATCCCACTACTGGGTCTATCTGACTGAAGTCTATGCTCTGGAGATGGCGCTGCGCCGCATTCTGGATAACCTCAGCGGATCGCAGCTACTTTACCTTCGGCGGTTCTACCCGCCCCCGGCCACACATGCTGGAATAGCCGACCCGGATGCTATCTGCGCCCAGATGCTTGACGAGATCAGCCGTGAGAACCCTTCTGTGCGAGGCATTAAAAATACCACCACGTTAGGGGGTGACGGGCTGAAATATGTTCAGGCCACGCTACGGCCATTCGCCCGATCTGCCAGACACACCGCCAAAACGCTGCTTTCACGAGGGACACGGCTGCTGTCCAATACCACATCGTCGGAGATACCTGAACGGTGCGTAATAGCCTTTGGCAGCGGTTATGATGCCCTGATCGTGCTCCCGGATGCGCTTTATATTGCCGCTCAAAAGAATCTCAAACCGTTGTGGATGACCGAATGGGTAGACAAAGACACGCTGCGCAGCGGCTTGGTTTACCGGGACGAGTACGATCAGGTCGAGCGATTTTCCATAGACAAGTACCTGGCTTCCCACCCTGCACCCCCGTTCAACGCAGCGGCTATCAGGGAAGCAGATCGCGCTTATAGGGAGCTAATGGACCGCCTGGATCAGATTGAAGTCATACGGCATTACCGGCTAAACCGAAGACTGCACCAGTTGAGGCATGAATTCCGCCGCACTCTTTGGCGGGCCGGGGTGCTGGACCGTGTATTGGCGCGTTTTACCAGATCGGATGTCGTGATAACAGATTTTAATGGTCTCGACGAGCGTCTGATCGAGCAATTGGCAAAACGGCACAAGCTGACCGTCCATGCCCGACCTCACGGTTGGATCGGCAACGTCGAAGGATTTGAATTTACCGCCGATCACTACTATTATAGTGGTCGCCTGTCGGCGCAAGTTATCGATCAATTTTATGGCTACGGCGAGCGTATCCACATCAGCCCCGATCCAAGCCTTTTCAGTGCTTCGCGTGAGTGGCTCAGCCAAAGCCCTGAGGAACAGCAGGCAATAACAAGGCATAAGCGCCAGGCGCTCTCTATCGACGCCGAACATGTTGTCCTGATCATGACGACAGCGGCCCGAATTTTAGCCCTGAACGAATTCGATTATGACCGCTGGTTAAATTGCTGGAAAACCATCCTCGATTACTTGGAAGAGCACCCAAATGTCCAGGTGGTTGTCAAATCACATAAGAATAACTACGACTCCTCCGTAGCGGAACTGGCAACAAAACGAGGCATTACAAACCTGTCCATTCTGGGGGGACGCCTGGAGGATGCCCTTATCCTGGCTGATTTGGTCGTGGATTTGGGGAAGCCAGGCACAGGCACGCTAACAGCACTGTTGTTCGAGCGCCCCTTGTTGCTTTACAGAGGACTATATAAATATGTTCGGCAACTTAACGAACAGGTTCACCAATCGGGAACCGATTTTCTCGTTGACAGCCCGCAGGCGTTGGTGCAAACATGGGATCGTCTGTGGGCAGACAAAACTGCCTCTTTGGCTAATTTGAAAGCGCGCAATCGGAATCTCCTGCGGCTTCTCGCAGAAATTCCCGACGCTCAGATCGAAACTTCGGAATGTTAGCTCTGCCTCTTCTATCATCACCAGGATAGTCCGTGAACAAATACACCCGCCGCCTGTGGAGTTTTCTGGCAGTCATTGTCGTAGGTATTCGGACCCATGTAGGACCTCGCCTGTCACCCTTCTTTAAAAAAATGGGGCTGCAGAAGTTTGTCAGCAACATCAGATGTTGGCTCGAAGGAGCGCCCAAAGAGGTTGATGGATTTATTATGACAGGTTCCTTGCCAGTCCATAACTACTATCTGGACGAGTTGAGGGCGGGCCGGATGGAGCCGTTCACCGTTGCATTATTCAAGCAAGCCGTGAAGCCTGACATGACCGTTTTAGATGTGGGCGGCTTTTTAGGCTACTACGCCCTGGTGGCAGCCCGCCAGGTAGGCCAAGACGGCAAAGTTTTTGTTTTCGATCCCGACCCGCGCAATTTCCACTGTCTGGAACAGAATATCCGCCTGAACGGACTCGGTGACCGGATCATAGCGGTCCCTAAGGCGCTGCTTGATCGTCCCTGTACCCTGTCTCTGAACATCATCAACCGCGATCCCAGCCAGAGCAGTTTATATCGCACAGAGGGAGACAATGTATCTGTTGAGGTGGAATGCATGGCGCTAGACGCCTTCCTGGATTGCGCAACAACGATTGATGTCCTCAAGATGGACGTTGAGGGCGCAGAAGTACGCGCCCTCCGTGGGATGGAGCAAACATTAGCGCGCTCCCGAAACCGGCTGGTGATGTTCATCGAATGTCAGCCCGGCGCACTGCTCGCTGCCGGAAGCTCTACGCAGGAACTACTCGATTTCTTGAACAGCGCGGGTTTCAAACTCCAGATCATCGACGAAGAGCGCGGTTGCCTCAGGCCGCTGGATCCCGAACTGGAAAAGGTTCATTACGTGAATCTCTACTGCACCCGTGAAGCCGCTACCGACCGCTAAACACCGGGAAGAAGGTATGTCTGATCCTCTCGTTTCTATCATCATGCCCTTGTACAACAAGGAAAAGTATATCGCCGAGTCGCTTCAGAGCGCGCTCGACCAGACTTATCCAAACATCGAAATCATCGTCGTCGACGATGGCTCTACGGATAATTCGCCAACCATCGCCCGGCAGATCGCCGCTGAAATTCCTCGTGTACAGGTGATCACTCAGCCCAATGCAGGGCTGGCGGGGGCGCGCAACCGGGGGCTTTCTACGGCAAAAGGGGAGTTCGTTAATTTTCTCGACGCAGATGATAAATTGCATTCTACCTTTATCGAGAAAACCATCGCCTATTTTCAAGGCCACCCCCATGTAGACATTGTCCACACATCCTGGGAATGGATCGACGACCAGGGCCACAAGATCGGGACCGTCATCGCGCCGGATTCGGAGGATTACCTGCGCGACTTACTGCTGGGCAACATGTTTGCGGTCCATGCTCTGCTCTGTCGCCGAAGTGTTATTGAACAGGCAGGTCGATTTCGACGGGTCGGCTTCGGCACAGAGGATTGGGCCTGCTGGATTACCTGCGCCAAGAACGGCGCGGTTTTTGCTCGTCTACCCGAAGTGCTTGCCGTGACCCGTGAAGCCGTGGGCAGTATGCGAAAGCAAGCGCAAGACCCCTTTTTGCGCTTTCTGCCGACGATTGAAGAGGCTTTCGATGACACGCTGCCACCAACCTATGCCCGCCTGAAGGACTTAAGCATCATTCGCCACCGTTTTTTCCTGATGGCTGATTTTTTGAACTGGGGGTTAAAGCAGGAGGCCAGGGAACAGTACGAAGTCGCCCTCGCGCTGCTGCGGGAAAAGAAGATCGCCGACTCAAACGATCTTCGCTATTTGCGGCAGTTTCTGCCACAGATGACCCTTGAACAGGCCGCGCGCTTTAGCAAGGCGCTTGCCAATAACGGCGCAACCGGCCAAGCTGTGAAAATGGGATTATGGCGGCTGGCCTACTCGCGGTTAGGGCGGGCCACCCACCTGCTGTTTAAACAAGGCTTCAGAGGAATGTATTCCACGATGCGGCGGCTGATCGCACAGGCGGATAGCCGCCTCAGCCCTCTACGTCGCTTCACCGGCCTAACAAACGACCCACTCCAGGAGACGATCACCACTGGTGACATCCGAGATCGCACGCTAGATTATCTCTCCCGCATGCGGATGGTCAGAGGGAGCGAATTTGTCGGCTACCGGCATTCGGTCAGCACGACCAGGCCCATCCTGTACGGCACGCTGGCCGCGCTGCTGACCAAACACCTGTATGGCATTCAAGATGAGCACACGGCGGAAGAACTGGCGCTCGTGCAGCGTTTCCAGTCGGATGACGGCCTGTTCCGTGATCCCGTGATCGCCTGCAAGCTGGCCGAAACCGAGGACTCGTGGGGCTGGCGTCATCTGACTCTGCACGCGCTGATGGCGCTGGCGCTGTACGGCATCCCGGCGCACAAGGAAATCCGCTACCTGGATCGGTTCAAGGACAAAGACGGCTTCCGGGCATACCTCGACTCGCGCGATTGGGGCGCGCGCGCTGCCTGGACCAGCAATGAGCTGCAAAACGTCGGCGTGATGCTGCAATACGCCCGCGATTACCAGAATTCCCCGACGGCTGACGGCCTGCTCGAAGTCCTCTACGATGTCCTGGACGCCCGCCAGGACCCGCAGACCGGGCTATATGGGCATCGGTTCAAGACGCCGATGGAACTTTCGCTGGGCGTGCAGGCCGGGTATCATTTCTGGCTGCTGTACTTTTACGACGGAAGACCAATCCGCCACGTCGAGCACATCATCGACAGCATATTGAAGACGCAAAACATCCTGGGCGGCTACGGCGTCCAGTGGAACTCCAGCGCCTGCGAGGACATCGACAGCATCGATCCGCTGGTGCGCTTCAGCCGCCTGACCAACTACCGCCGTGACGAGGTTCAGGCATCGCTGCACCGGGCGTTGCCCGCCATTCTACACAACCTGAACAGCGACGGCGGCTGGGTTTTCCGACGGCACGAGGCGCTGACCGTCGTCCACCCGCAGATGTTCAGCGCGGCGAACGAAAGCAACCTGTTTTACACCTGGTTCCGCACGCTGGGGCTGGCCTACTGCCTGCGCGGACTCGACGCCGTGCCCGCAGAGCTTGACCATGATTGGCATTTCCAGCGCGCGCCCGGATGCCAGTTTCTGTAGAGGAGAACGCATGAAGCAGTTTTTCAAGCGCCTGCTGCGGCCCGCTGCGAGATTCGGCAAGGCAGCAGTGCACCGGGCTATCGCCGACGAACTCCCTCTAATCTCCAGAACGGCTCAACACGCCCTGTTTGCGCAGTATCGCATGGCGGCCCTGCGCGGCGACCCGCTGCCTTCGATCTGGGATGTCGGATTCCGGATATTCTCTCAGACGGACGAAGACGGCATCCTGCTCTTCCTCTTCGGAGCCATCGGCACACAAACCCGGACTTTTGTGGATATCGGCAGCGGCACAGGCATCGAATGGAATAACTGCGCCAACCTCGCCGTTAACTTCGGCTGGCACGGGCTGTTTATCGACGGCAACCCGGACGCCGTCGAACAGGGCAGAACCTATTACGCTACTCATCCTGACACACGATACTGCCCGCCCAAATTCGTCTGCGCCCGCATCACGCGGGAAAACGTCAACGCCGTCATTCAAGAGGCGGGCTTCACTGGCGAGGTCGATCTGCTCTCCATCGACATCGACGGCAACGATTATTGGGTATGGGAGGCCATTACCTGCATCGATCCCCGCGTGGTTGTCATCGAAACACATGTCGAATTCGGGATGCGCAGCATTGTCGTCCCTTACGATGCAGACTACGTCTATCCGGGCATTGATCCCCAATATCACGGTGCGTCCCCGGCAGCAATGGCGAAACTGGCCTCCCGCCGGGGCTATCGCCTGGTGGCTGCCAACCGGTTCGGTTGGAACACGTTTTACCTGCGAAACGACCTGGGCGTGGGGATAATCCCTGAAATTCCGGTGGAAAGCGTCTTGCAGCACGCCTACAACAAGACGCGCGCCGGAATCTTCGATACCATCAGTCACCTGCCCTACGTGGAAGTGGAGTGAGTGGTGCTGCTGTCTGTCATTATCCCCACGCGCAACCGTGCTGCTTACCTGGCTGACCTGCTGGATTCACTGGCTGCGCAGGAGCCGGTCGCGTTCGACTGGGAAGTGATCGTCGTGGACAACGCCTCGACGGACGACACGCCCGAAGTCGTCCGGCAAATAGCAGCGGCGCTGCCGATCCCTATCCGATACGCCCGCGAGCCGAATCTGGGCCTGCATCATGGGCGACATCGGGGGGCGAAAGAAGCCGCCGGGACGTTTTTGGGCTACCTGGACGACGACATGATCCTTGCACCCACCTGGGTACAGGGTGTGACCATGGCAGCGCAGGGCCGGGCAGATGCCGTCGTCGGGCGAGTCCTGCCCCAATGGGAGGTCCAGCCGCCAGCCTGGGTCAAGGCATTGGCCACCGAAGGAATCGAGAACTATCTTGGACTGCTGGACCTGGGGACAACAGCCAGGCCCGTCGAACCGGTGATGGTTCTCGGCGGCAACGCCTTCCTGCCCAAACAGGCGCTTTTCGAGCTTGGCGGTTTTCACCCTGACGGTGTGCCTTCGGAGCTGCTCCGCTATCGCGGCGACGGCGAAACGGGGCTAATGGTGAAGTTCAAGCAACAGGGCTTGCGAAGCTGGTACGATCCGCGCGCGACTGCCTATCACATCATCGACGCGAACCGGCTGACCATTGAATACATCTGCCAGCGCGCCTATCGCCAGGGTATTTCGGACTCGTTTACCCAGATCAGGGCCGCACACGGCCTGGGTGAAGTCCCGTTTTCAGGACATGGCCTCAGTTATTACGTGAAAAGGCTGCGGAGTATGCGCCCGGCTCAAGCAGCGCAGGTCATCACGCGCAAAGTCGGCAGGGCGCTCGGCCTCGCTTCCTTCCTGCCGTACCACGAAATCCGGGAGCAGATCGCGCAGGCGTATCAGGAAGGCTGGCAGTTTCACCAGGACGAGGTACGACACGACCCCGACCTGCTGGCCTATGTGCTCAAGCCGACTTACCTGGAATGACGGCGCATCCCATGCCCGATCGACCGCTGATTTCCATCGTTACACCCTCCTACAACCAGGCGCCGTTTTTGGAGCAGACAATCCGCTCCGTGCTGGATCAGGACTACCCGTACCTGGAATACATCATCATCGATGGCGGCTCGACAGACGGCAGTGTGGAGATCATCCGCAAGTATGCAGACCGGTTGGCTTACTGGGTCAGTGAACCGGACAAGGGACAGGCCGACGCCATCAATAAAGGGTTTGCACGCGCCACCGGCGTTGTATACGCCTGGCTGAATAGCGATGATGTGTTGCTGCCGGGAGCACTTTCGACAGTAGGAGAAATCTTCGCCCGCTATCCACACATCGCTTGGATCACGGGCCTGCCCGCGAACATCGATCCCACAGGGCGACCGGTAGGTATGCGGCAACCAAAGATGGGACGCTTTCGCTGGTTCATCCGCAAAGGCTGGTATCATGGCCGGGCGCTGGGATTCATCCGACAGGAAAGCACCTTCTGGCGGCGCGCATTGTGGGAGCGCGCAGGCAGTTACGTGATCACGACACGCCATTATGGAATGGACTTTGATCTGTGGCAGCGTTTTGCCACACACGCCAGCCTGGTCACGGTCGCAACCCCGCTGGCAGCTTTTCGCCGTCACCCAGAACAAAAAACAAACGCTATCGAGCCTTATTACGCCGAAATTGGCGTGCGGCTTCCACAGGGTACACGGCTCATCGCCCTACCCATTCGGGTCTTGCTGGCCTTGATCTCCTGGCCGCTTGCGCCGCGCACGGTGTACAATCGCGCCGAAGGAGCGTGGCATTTTAAACCTGGGCCGTTCTTTCAACCCGGCATTTCCACATGAGCACGCAAGGAAACAAACATGCACATCGGCATTGTCCCCGTGTTAGACAGCTACGGGGGCGGCGTTTACACCTACAGCCTCAATCTGCTGCGCGCCCTGTATGACTCGCCGGAATGCGCCGAGGACCAGGTGACGATCTTTTCTCTCAAAGGCCGTGACGACCCTGCGACAGGTGTCTTCAACAAGGACACTTGGGACGTTCAGCCGCTCTATCCCCCTTCGCTCAAATGGCAGAGCTTTAACGTCGTGCAGCGCATCATCGGCAAGGCATTCATCCGGCAAATCTGGGTACAATTACGTGGTCGGCTACAAAAGGCTCCCGATCCCGACCGGGTACAACACCAGATCGGGGCCGAACGCTGGTTCCGCAGCAGCGGCGTGGAATTGATGATCTACCCTTCGCCCAGACCGCTTGCCTTTGAGACGCGCATCCCGTATATCATGGCGATTCACGACCTCCAACACCGCCTTCAGCCAGAATTTCCGGAGGTTTCGGCCAACGGCGAATGGGAGCGGCGCGAATATCTGTTTCGCAACGCCGCACGGTATGCAACCCTGCTGCTGGCCGACTCCGCGGTAGGCAAAGAAGATATTCTCAACTTCTATGGGGCCTATGGAATCACCCCAGACCGGATCAAGGTGCTTCCTTTCTTGCCGGCTCATTTCCTCACCGTCGAAATCCCCCCGGAAGAACGCGCACGGGTCCGGTCGAAGTATGCGCTGCCGGAACGCTACCTGTTTTACCCGGCACAGTTCTGGCCGCACAAGAACCACGCGCGGATCGTGCAGGCATTGGGGCTACTCAAACAGCAGTATGGCGAACAAATTCCTGTGGTATTTTGCGGCTCACATTCTGCCGAAAGCGTGCGCCGACGCACGCTCAACGAGGTATTGGCGCTGGTCCGCCGGCTGAGACTGGAAAGCGGCGTGCACTACCTGGGTCACGTCCCGGATGAGGATATGTCCGGGCTGTACGCCGAAGCGGCAGCCCTGGTGATGCCGACTTTCTTCGGCCCGACCAACATCCCCTTTCTGGAAGCGTGGGCGTTCGGCTGCCCGGTGCTGACCTCGGACATTCGCGGTATCCGAGAACAGGTCGGCGACGCGGCAGTGTTGGTCGATCCACGCTCTGTGGAAGCCATCGCCGATGGAATACACCGCCTTTGGAACGACGATGCCCTGCGGCGCTCTCTAACCGAACGCGGCGGACAGCGGCTGGCGCGCTATACTCCGGAGGATTACCGACGCCGCCTGATCGATGCCTTGCAAGAGGCCAAAACGCGCGTACAGGCGGGAAATCTCAGCCCGGCGATGTAACGCCGCGCCTGATGGAAGGAGAATGCCTCTGTGGACCCGGTCGAACACATCATTTGCGATGGCAAGCCACTGGCTTATATCATCCGGGCGGAGATGGCCCCGGACAAAACGACATTTCTCACGCCACCTGAATTTAACTTCCAGGTGGGCTTTGTGGTCTATCCGCAGGATGGCGAGATCGTTCGCCACGTCCATCGCCCGCTGGAACGGCATATCGTCGGCACATCCGAAGTGTTGATTGTGCGCAAGGGCCGCTGTGAGATCGACATCTACAACGATGATTACCGGCTTGTCGCCACGCGAGAACTACGCACCGGCGACGTCATGCTGATGGTCGGCGGCGGACACGGCTTCCGTATGCTAGAAGAGACGATTCTGCTGGAAGTCAAGCAAGGTCCCTACACCGGTCTGGAAGAAAAAGAGCGTTTTTAACCCCGAAATGCAGAACAGGAGTTTTCATGGGCAACATCTTCGGCTCGACCTATACCGGCATCTATGACTACCTCTATCAGGACAAAGATTACGCAGCCGAATGCGATCTGATCGAAACGTTGCTCAGTGTTTACGGCAGCCGCCCGACGCACTCCCTGCTCGATTTGGGCTGCGGGACCGGCAACCACGCCCTGCCATTGGCCGAACGGGGCTACCGGGTCGTCGGGGTAGATCGATCCGAAGGGATGCTGTCGCAGGCCAGGGCAAAAGTAGCTACAACGGCAGCAAAAGAGCGCGTGGAATTTTATCCGGGCGACGTGCGCACGGTAGACCTGCAACAAATGTTCGATGCGGCCCTGATGATGTTCGCCGTGCTGGGCTATCAGTTGGAGAACGCCGACGTGCTGGCAGCGTTGCGCACAGTGCGGCGTCACTTACAACCCGGCGGGTTGTTCATCTTTGACGTCTGGTACGGCCCGGCGGTGCTGACGATCCGCCCATCCGAGCGACTGAAGGTCATTCCCACCTCCACCGGGCGTGTGCTACGGGTGGCATCGAGTAGCCTGGACACGCGCCACCACACCTGTGACGTGCGCTATCATGTCTGGCGGCTAGACAGTGAGCGGCTGACCGGCGAGGTCGAAGAAGTGCACACGATGCGCTTCTTCTTCCCGCGTGAGCTGGAGTTTTTTCTGGAGTGCGCCGGGCTGGCGTTATTGCGCCTGGGAACGTTCATGGACTTTGAACGCGACCCGGACGAAACCACATGGAACGTCATCGGCGTGGCGCGGGCCAGCTGAACGGCATGTGCCAACGCCGCTTCAGGACCACATCTGGAACGCCCGAAAGCGTATGGCCGTCCCTGCGGGAAATGCGCCGGGATACAGGGTGCGGTCTATCCAGCCGACCGCGTGCACCCCGACCTCAACATCGGGCGCAACCGGGAAAATGGCCCGCCCCACCCCAAACCATTGCAAACCATCTGCGCTGCACAACGCCGTAACCTGATCCCCGCGCCGCTCCAGACGAAGGACCACTTGCCTGGGCAGGGAAATACGCTGCGGCGGCTCAACGGGAAGCTGTCCCTGCCCGGCAATCACATCCTGGCCGTCGATGCAACCTTCAAACGAAACCTCGTGCTTTCCCCGGCTACCCCACACCAGACGCAGGAAGTTATCGTCGTCGTTCCAGATCACAAGCCCACCGATAGATGGCAGGCCGTCGTTCGCCGGAGCGCAGGTCGCCTGAATGGTCAAATCTCCCGACGATGCGCGGAGCAAACAGGGTGCACTGCGGTTGAGATGCCACAGGTCCCGCCCATTGGGCGTCCGAACTTCCAGGCCATCCCGACAGGCAAAAGCGCCATCGCCAAAAGGATCGCGCCAGGCCCAACCAGGAAGCGGTTCACCATCAAATGTGTCGTTGAATCCCCCTGGCGGCAACTGCTCGACTACCCCAGAGACAGGAATAAGCTGCCATTGAACCGGAAGAGGAGGCATGGCGCGCTGCATTTTGAGCGATTCAAAGGGACGGCAGACTTGTTCAAACGCCTGGGCGCTCTCACAAACCGATTCCAGTCCACTTAAAATAACCGCCAACAACGACCACCAGCGATGTTGCGCCCATCCTAAGGGCACCGGGCGCGGAAAAAAAGAGGTCAGTGCAGCCAGGAAGCGCATCCGGGCCTCATACATTCTGCCCTGCGCCAGATAAACGCATCCCAACCCATAGGGGGCAGCCCATTGCGTCCAAAACAGGTCTCCTCCTGCGGCAAGCCGCTCGGCCAGATCGAACGCTTCGACCGCCTCATTCCAACGGCGGTCAGCCAGCAAAACCATTCCCCAGTTGAAATAAGACTCCGCAACGAACTTATCGAAGCCCAGGGTTTGCGCGCTTTCCAGAGCGCGACGGGCATACCCTTCAGCAGTTGAGAGATCGCCTTGCAGCAGATGTATCCACACCAGCCCGCCCAGGCAACGCCAGATATGCACCCGCTCGCCGACGGTCTGATACAACTCCAACGCCCGCCCGATATTCCGAGACGCCTCCGGCAGGTCGCCCCGGTCAAAACTATATTCACCTCGGTGATCGTAGACAATCGTCAGGAGGCGCAGATCGTTATGCTCATCGGCCAGGTTTTGAATGATCTCCAGCCAGCGGTTCATCTCGGCAATGTGCTTCCGCTCGTACAGACTGAAGGTGATGTGCGCATAGGGCGCCCACAACTCCTCCGAATAAGGCAGCCGTCGGATGAAACGGGCCGTCTGGTCGGTCAGTTCGTAGAAACGCGCATGGTCGTCACGGTGAATACTGGCGATGGCAATCGTCTGGTTCACCAGGGCCGCCTCAACCGTTTCTGCCTCATCTTCCGTCAACAGGGCCAACACCGTTTCTCCCAGGCGAGCCTGCTCGTTGTAACGCCCCTGCCAATGCAGCACCTCGGCCAACCAGAAGTAAAGCCGGACCAATTCTCGGATTTCGACACGCGCCTCACGCCCAACTCCAATAGCCCGGCGGAAGTAGTGTTCTGCCTCTCCCCCTTTTCCCAGGATGTAACAAATCTGGCCCAGGCCGGTCAGGGCAGTTAGCTGCGCCTGTGCCAGCGCATCGCCTGATAGCCCGACATGATGCGGCAGTTCCGCCAACCGATCCAACGCCTGCCGGAAATAGTCCGCCGCCTGCTCATTGAAGTAAGCGCGGCGCGACTTTTCGCCGGCTTTGACCAGGTACTCGACAGCCTTTTCGGCGTTGGCACTGCGGCTATAATGGTAAGCGAGATTCTCATAATATTCACTCAAGTTATCCTGATAGCGCCGCTCAATGACCCTGGCGACCTGGGCGTGCAGTTCGGCCCGCTGTTGCCGCGCCAGCGTCTGATACACCGCCTCCTGGATCAGGACGTGTCTGAACGCATACTCGACTTCCGGCACGACTCGTTCACGATAGATCAGGGCGGCCTCTTCCAGCGTCCACAACGCCTGCTCCAGGTCGATGTCCGCAGGCACCACTTCGGCCAGGATTTCCATCGGGAACAGCCATCCGATCACGGCGGCGCAACGCAACACGCGCCGCAAACCCGCCGTCAGGCGATCCACACGACTTAAAATCACGCTCTGGATACTCTCTGGTACGGCGCTCCCGCTTGCCCCAACCCGAGTCACCCACTGCCCGTCGGCCTGGTAGAGCGCGCCCGAATCCACCAACGCCCGGATGATCTCCTCCATAAAAAAGGGGTTGCCCCACGAACGATTCAGGACCATCTCCTGCACCGCCGGGGGAACATTTTCGACCGTCAGCAGGGCTTGCAGCAGATGGTAACTTTGGGCCGGAGTCAGTTCGTGCAGCCGAAGCTCGGTATAGCAGGCCGGACACTTCTGCAAGGCGATGGTCGCCAAATGATGGCTTTTGTGGCCCGGCTGTGGGCGATAGGCACACAGGAGAATAATCGGGCTAGTGGGAATCGATTCCATCAACAGCGAAATCAAGTCCAAGGACAGATCGTCGGCCCAGTGCAAATCCTCAAAAACCAGCACCAGGGGACGCTGACGAGACAACGCCACGAGAAAATCGAAAATCGCCAGGAAAGTCTGGCGTCGAATCTGGGCCGGACCGACGTTTTTCAGGCGTTCGCCCCAATCGTTCTCCAGGCGCAGTGACAGCAAATTGCCCAACAGTGCCCCAATTTCCTCCAGGCGGGCCGCCGGCAGGTCGCCCCGCGAGACCATCTCTTGCAGCACCGCGACCAGTGCCCCGGCCCGGTCGCGTTCATCATCCACTTGCAGGTAAAAGTAGGTGCGCAGCAAGTCGATGAACGGCCAATAGCTGGTCGCCATGCTCAATTCCTGGCAGCGGCTTTCCAACCACAGCAACGAAGCGCGGTAGTCCTGGGCAGCCAGGGCCACCTGTTTCAACTCGGCAATCAGGCGTGACTTCCCCAGCCCGGCCTCGCCGATCAAGGAGACGATCTGTCCCTGGCCATGCAGCACCGCGTCCAGGGCAAACCGAAGCCGGTTCAATTCCTCATCGCGCCCGACCAGTCTGGCATGCAACCCTTCAACGCCGCGCACCTTTTCGGGGTGCAGCAAAACTCGCCGAACCAGATAGGCCGCCGTCGGTTCCGGCACCCCCTTGACCCCGCTTTCATAGGGCGCAAACTCGAAGGCGCGCCGGGTGTGGCGGTGAGTCGCCTCGCTGACCAATACTTCATTCAACGGAGCCTTACCTTGCAGCCGTGAGGCCAGGTTGACTACCGGTCCGATCATGGTGGCTTCTTGGCTTTCTGTCCCCGGCGACTGGAAATAAACCTGGCCAGTGCTGATCCCGATGCTGACCCCCAATCCCTTTTTTCGGGCCGCTGCCTGGATTTCCAGAGCCGCCCGGATCGCCCGTTCCGGGTCGTCTTCATGCGCCAGCGGAATGCCGAAAACCGCTTGCACACTGCCCCCAACGAAGCGGTTTACTTGCGCCTCGTATCTAGAAACCGCCTGCTTCACCAATTGCATCAGGACATCCGCCGCGTCAGCAAGCTCGTCCAGACTGCTTCTCCCGCCGGAGTCGGCAACTTCCCCCACCCCAGCGCATAACACGCTGACCAACCGGATTTCATCTTCTGGATGGGCAAGAGATGTGGCCAATACCGGAGCCGGCAAGACAGGGAGCAAAGGATCATATCCTATCTGCACCTCCCGCCCTGCCACCGGGCCTTCCTCGCCCCGACGAATACGCTCGTACAGAGCCGTCATCTCTCGATCCGGCGGAAGTTCCAGTTCAGTAGCAAGAACGTGCAGGTATTCCTGGTACTGGCGCAATGCCGCTGCTCGTTGTCCTGTCCGGGCATACAACTGCATCAAGGCAGCGTGGGGCGCTTCCATCAGCGGATCAAGCCCCAACCAGCGCCGGGCATAGGGGATCGCTTGCTCATAGTTTCCGGCAGCCAACAGGTGTCGCACCAGACGGGAAAGCGCACCGGCCAGTTCTCGCCGCAAACTTTCGGCCTCAAAGAACTGCCACTCATCAAAGGCCGGACAATCCGGCAGCGTGAAGCCGGCCAGAAAATCGTCCCGGTACAACGCCGCCGCCTCCGCCAGCAAGGGAACACACGCAGCACAAGCCACATCGAGCGCATGGCCGTGCGTCTGGCAGGCTGCCAGCGACAACCGAAACGCGGCGACGTCCACCCACAGATCCGCCTCCGACGGCAGGGCTACCCTCTCCCCGGTGATGTCCAGGCAGGATCTTCCCAAGACTTTATTGAGATCAGAAAGAACACGGCGTAAGGCAGTGCGCCCCCGGCTCTGATCGGCCTCCGGCCAGAGCAAAGTAGTCAGCCCATCACGACTGGCTGCCTGCCGCCGCACCGCCAGGTAGATCACCAACGCCAGGGCTTTGCGGCGGCCCAACTCGACCGGTTCACCGTCCCGCTCAAAGCGCGGCGAACCCAACAACCACAGTTTTAAGCGAGGCAAGATGATTCACCTCAGGGGTGTTTGCATCCCACTGAAGCCTATCCTAAACGGATCACGCCGCCGCATCCGTAATTTGCACACCGTCCAGGATACGGCTGAACAGGCGGCTCACGCCTGCCCAAGTTCCATCCACAACAACCGCCTGGATGATGAGAAGGTTCGCCTCTGTCGGCGCGAGAACGACAAACTCGGTTTCATAAGCATGATCGGAAACGGTCTGGGTAAAATGCGCGCGCGCACCGGGTACGCCGTCCACCGTCACGTCCGTCACCGCGCTGATTTCCCTCATACCGCTGCGATTGGCCGCCAGGAATTGCTGAACAATCTCGGCAGGGGTCATTTGCATAGAAAAGCCACTCTGACGCGCATAATTTCTGAACTCGATGGCAACCTGCCCCGGTTCTTCTGGCCCGCGAACCGATTGCAGTTGACCGTCTGAACCGACAGAAACCGCGTCGAAGTTAGCAACAATAAACCGTTCTGGGATCGGCGTGACGGTCCAGCCATCAGGGTGGCTAAAGCGAACACCGACGGCTGCATTTTCGTAAACCTGAGTCAGCTCGAGATCGTTCAAATCCACCACGCGCCGGGCACGGTCCACAGGAATGCGGGCGCCGGCGATGGCAAAAAACAACAGCACCAACGCGATGGTCAGGACAATGTATTGCCACGAAATCGCTTCTGGAAGTGGAGCCAGCGCCATCTGGTCGGAGCGGGTCTGTTGTTCCTCCATCAGGTCGAACACTCCATTCTTTATGTTCAGTTGCACACATGTTGCCGGGTTGGTGGTGTGGAGTATATGCTATCCTGTCGCTTTGCTCAAATTCTGGTCGAAGCCGCCTTAGGCCGGTATAATCATCCCCCGCCGCAAACATGCGGCGCAATTTTGCTGCCAACAGGAGACCGAATTTGCGGGCGCTCATTACGGGAGCAGATGGGTTCGCAGGACTGCACCTGATCCGCCATTTGCGGCAAAACGACCCTCCCCTGGAACTACACGGTACGGTCCGGCTGCCTGCTGAAAATTATCCCTATCTTGACAACCTGCTGCACAGTGTCACCTCGCTAAACCTGTGCGATTTCGACTCCGTCTTGCGCCTGTTTAAAGCCGTCCAACCAGACCATGTCTATCACCTTGCGGCGCAAGCGTTCGTCCCCCGCTCCTTCGAGAATCCCTGGGAAACACTGGAAAACAATATCCATGCCCAGTTGAACGTCTTCCAGGCCGCCATTGAACTTGGCCTGCGCCCGCGTATCCTGGTAGTCAGCTCCGGCGAGGTGTACGGCCCGGTCCCTCTGGACAAACTGCCGATTACTGAGGATCATCCGTTCATGCCGCTGAATCCCTACAGCGTCAGTAAGATCGGGCAGGACATGCTTGGCCTGCAATACTACCTGAGCCACGAACTGCCCGTCGTGCGCGTGCGGCCCTTCAACCACATCGGCCCCGGCCAGAACCCCAGTTTCGTCGCGCCCGCCTTTGCCACCCAGATCGCGCAGATCGAGCAGGGATTGCAGCCGCCACTGCTGGAAGTGGGCAACCTGCTGCCGCAGCGCGATTTTACTGACGTGCGTGATGTGGTCCGGGCTTATCACCTGGCGCTGACCCAGGGGCGTCCAGGCAGCGTCTACAACGTTTGCAGCGGCAAGGCTTACAGCGCCCGACAACTGCTGGACATTCTGTTGAGCTTCAGCCACATATCGGTTGAGGTTCGGGTTGATCCTACCCGGCTGCGCGCCACAGATCGCCCGTTGGTACTCGGCTCGGCTGCCCGCCTGACCGCAGATACTGGCTGGCAGCCGACCATTTCCATTCATCAGAGTCTCCACGACGTGCTTGTTGAATGCCGTGAGCGCATAGCTCATGCCCAAAGTCAGCCTGTATCCAAGTGAAGGAATTACAATAACGTGACCAAAAGCGCATTGATCACCGGAATCACCGGGCAGGACGGATCGTATCTGGCTGAATTCCTGCTCGAACAAGGCTACGAAGTCTATGGGCTGGTCCGGCGGACCAGTACGGTCAACTTCAGCCGCATCCGCCACATCCAGGAGCGCATCAACCTGCTTTCCGGCGATATGCTGGACCAGACCTCGCTAGTCACGGCGCTCGAACAAAGCCAGCCCGATGAAGTCTACAACCTGGCAGCACAGAGCTTCGTGCAAACTTCGTGGACGCAGCCCGTCTTTACCGGCGACGTGACTGCACTCGGCGTCACACGCCTGCTGGATGCCATCCGCACGGTGAATTCCAAGATTCGCTTTTACCAGGCTTCCAGCAGCGAGATGTTCGGCAAAGTCCGGGAAGTCCCACAGCGCGAGACGACCCCCTTCTATCCACGCAGTCCTTACGGCGTGGCGAAGGTCTATGGGCATTGGATCACCGTGAATTACCGCGAGAGCTATGGACTTCACGCAACGAGTGGCATCCTGTTCAACCACGAGTGCGTGACAGAGAAAACGCCAGTTCTGATCAGAAGGAATGGGCTAATCGAGTTTCTCCCCATCGAAGACATCGTTCCCCACCCCTCGGACCATCACATCCATTCCCGCTACACCACTGATGTGAAGCCTGAGGATCGTTTTGAAGTATGGGACGCGAACGGCTGGACTGAAGTAACCTGCTTAACGGCAACGTGGAATGGGTCTCAAACAAAACCGAACAAGATCGTTCATCGGATTGCGGCTCGTGGAGCGGTGTACAGTGTTACCAGCGACCATGTGGTTTTTACCCGTCATGAAGGCAAAGTCGTTGAAAAGCCCGCCGGAACGGTCGAGGCCGGCGATTCGGTCGCTTTGATCGCGTTGCCGGCCCCAACAGACATCATCAGCATGACCGAAGACGAGGCATGGCTGTTAGGTATCCTGATTGCCAAAGGGAAGATAAACGAAGAGGGGGAAATAACGGTAACGCACCCCGACCTCCTTTTGCTCAATGAGGTGGCCGCCTGCTGGCGCAAAGTGACCGGTGGCACTACGGAGCATCACACTGTACCGCGCGATTTCGGGAACGGGCCGAACGCCTCACAACTGCGGTTGAATAGAATGCAGGCATACGCACGCTATTTGCGAGAGTCGATCTATACGCGATCCGGGGACAAGCGCATTCCTCTGCGCATCCTCAATGCCTCATATGAAGCTCGCATGGCGTTTTTGCGTGGTTTCAATGCCGGCGATGGCCTCAAGAGCACTCCCAGCACTGACGAATTCCAGGGCTTCAGAACATCTTCGGCGGTGCTTGCCGCTGGTCTTTACTGGCTGGCCCTCACGACGCTGAAGCAACGCGCTGTCGTCTGTATTGAGGAACGCGACGGCAATCTGGACTACCAGATCAACCTCAGTTCCCCAAATGTGCCGGGTGAACAAGATCAACACCTACAACAACCTTTGGAAGAGGTCGTCAAAGCAGAGCCGACCGAATACAAAGGCTGGCTGTTCGATCTTGCAACCGCTAGCGGCACGTTTCACGCTGGAATCGGACAGGGTTGGATTCATAATTCTCCCCGGCGTGGTCTGGAATTCGTTACGCGCAAAGTGACCAACGCCGTCGCCAAGATCAAGCTCGGCCTGGCCGATCATGTAGCACTGGGCAACCTGGACAGCCGCCGTGACTGGGGCTTCGCAGGCGATTACGTCAAGGCCATGTGGCTGATGCTTCAACAAGACGAACCGGACGATTACGTGATCGCCACCGGCGAGACTCACATGGTCCAGGAACTTTGTGAAGCCGCCTTCGGTTACGTCGGGCTAGATTGGCGAGATTACGTCCGGCAGGATGAGCGGTTCATGCGCCCGGCAGAGGTGGACTTGCTGGTCGGCGATCCTTCTAAAGCCGGGAGCAAGCTGGGCTGGGAACCAAACGTCCAGTTCCGCGAGCTGATTCAGATGATGGTTGATGCCGATCTGCAAATGCTCCAGGAAGACCTAGAAAGAGGACGCGCGTGGCAGGACCGGTCCTATTGATCGATACCCACTGCCACCTCGACTTCGACAGCTATGCGGGCGACTTACCCGCTGTGCTGGCCCGCGCAGCGGAGGCCGGGGTCATCGCCATTGTCAACCCCGGCACCGACCTGGATCGGAGCACCGCCGCCTGCGACTTGGCGGCGGCCCATGCACCCATCTTTGCCGCCGTCGGGATTCACCCCAACAGCACCGCAGATTTTGCGCCAGAGCAGATCGCTATCGTGCGCAACCTGGCCGCGCGGGAAAAAGTCGTCGCCGTCGGGGAGATCGGCCTGGACTACTACCGGGAGCACAGCCCCAAAGACGTGCAGCGCCGCGCCTTTGAAGCGCAGCTTGGCCTGGCGGAAGAACTCGGCCTGCCCGTAATCGTCCATAACCGGGATGCCGATGACGACATCTTGGCTCTGCTAGAAACCTGGGTCGGTGGGTTAAACGGTCCGTTGAAAGCGTGTCCTGGCGTGTTGCACTCCTTTTCCGCCCCGCTCCGTGTCGCAGAGCGGGCGCTGGCGTCGGGTTTTTACATCGGCGTCACCGGGCCGGTGACGTACAAGAAGGCGGACGAACTCCGCCATGTTGTAGCGCGCCTCCCCGCCGACCGCCTGCTGGTCGAAACAGATGGGCCGTTTCTGGCCCCTCACCCGCACCGGGGCGAACGCAATGAACCTGCTTACGTGCGCCATACCGCCGACCGGATCGCGGCGCTGCGCCTGACCGATCTGGAAACCATCGCCGCGCAGACAACGGCAAACGCGCGTCGGCTGTTCGGGCTGCCCTCGAACGGGTAAAAATGCGCCAGGACGTTCGTCTGAACGCCCTGGCTCTTTCTGCGCAGCTATCAGGACAGCAGGCGGTTACACCGGAGGTCGCATGGGCGCTGGCAGGGCCTCCGGCACGGTGTTCATTGCCTCCAGCAGGTCGGCTTCCAGCGTGCTCAGGATTTCATCTGCCTGTTCCTGCGACAGATTGCCATTGGCAACCGCCCGGTTGATGCGCTCTGTCACCTGCGCCGCCACGTCGGACACGATGGCGTTCACATCCGCGCCGTTCTCCCCGGCGATCTGAGCTAGTGTCTTGCCCTCGCGGGCCTGCGCCAGCACCTCGCGGCGACTCAGCCCGGTAGCCTCGGCGGTCGCGTCCACCAGGGCCATTCCCGTCCGCACACGCGCCGCCTGCTGAATGGGTCGGGACGGCGCAGGCAGCGCCCGGTTGATCGCCTCCCCGAAGAACGTCTCCGCCTCGGCCAGCAGGCGATCCGCCTGCTCCTGGGTCAGCCGCCCGTTGGCGACCATCTCGTTCACGCGCCCGGTCACGTTCGCCAGGGCTGCGTCCACGACGGCCTGCGGATCGGCGCCGTTCGCCTGAGCGATCTCGGCCAGAGTTGCCCCTTCACGGGCCTGTTCCACCAGATCGCGCGGCTGGAGGCCGGTCGCATCCGTCAGCGCCCGCAACAGCGCCGCTTCGCCCAGTCCGCGCAGCGCCTGACGGGCAGCCTGCGCCGGGCGCCCTCCAGCCGGATGGTCCATCATTGCATTGAGATCTTCGGCCAGAGTCGCCAGGGCCTCGTCGGCCTGCTCCTGGGTCATCCACCCGTCGGTCACATCCTGGTTGATCTGCGCCGTGAGCGCCGCTGCCGCGCTCGCCACGACGGCTGCCGCGTCCACGTTATGCGCCGCCGCAACTTCGGCCAGGGACTTGCCCTCGCGCATTTCGGCCAACACATCCAGCGGGGTCACGCCAGCTGCCTCTGCCAGCGCCGCGATCAGGGCGCGCTCATACTGTCGGACCGGCCCACTCTGGCGCGGCCCTTCCTGAGCCGAAACCGCGCCGACGCCCAGCGCCAGAACCAGGACCGTAGCCACAACCAGAACCACGCTCAACCGCTTTATCCAGTTCAACATCCCATGTCCTCGCTTTCTCACTCGACCGGACTACCTTTATCTGCCCTGATGATGCGATCCGGTTGTAAAAAGTGTGTGATCGATTTGCACAGACCCGGTAAAATCCAAGATCGGATAACCTTCGCCTACTGAGGAAGCAATGGTCGATCTGTCGATTATCATTGTAAGCTGGAATGTCGCAGACCTGCTGGCAGCCTGCCTGCGCAGCATCCTGGCCGGGCCAGTGATCGCCGTCCCACCAGGCGAGGACGCACCCAACTCCACCGATCAACTGACGGTCGAGATCATCGTGGTCGAATCCGGCAGCACGGATCACACACTGGACATGCTGCGCGCCTTCCCTCAGGTACACGTATTGCCACAGCAGAGCAACATCGGCTATACCAAAGGGAACAACATCGGCCTGGCCGCCGCGCGAGGACGCCATCTGCTGCTGCTAAACCCCGATACAGAAGTGATCGCGGATGCCCTGCCACAGATGGTTGCCTACCTGGATGCCAATCCTACCGTCGGCATCGTCGGCCCACACACGCTCAACACCGATGGCTCAACGCAGTCCACACGGCGGCGCTTCCCGACCTTTGTCACGGCCCTATTTGAAAGCACCTGGTTGCAATCCTTCGCCCCGCCGGGCGTGCTGCGGCGCTACTACATAAGCGACCGACCCGACGACGGTATTTTCGATGTCGATTGGGTACAAGGGTCCGCGCTGATGGCCCGCCGGGAAGTGTATACCCAGATCGGCGGAGAAGATGAAGGATACGTGATGTATTCCGAGGAAATGGACTGGTGCCGCCGGGCCAAAAACGCCGGGTGGCGCGTGGTTTACCTCGGCACGGCGCAGATCATCCATCATGGCGGCAAGAGCGCCGATCAGGTGGTGGCAAGACGACACATCCATTTCCAGCAGAGCAAGGTGCGCTACTTCCGCAAGCATCACGGCAGGCTGGCCGGGGAAAGCCTGCGGCTCTTTTTGCTGGGCATGTACGCCTATCAATGGCTATTAGAATGGCTCAAAGGCCGCCTGGGGCACAACCCCGAACTCCGCCGCGCGCGGACGGTGGCCTACCGCGAAGTGCTGCGTTCCGGGCTAAGGCCGGGGAAGTAACCATGCGAATCGGCTTGATCAGCGGTGAATATCCGCCGATGCAAGGCGGTGTGGCAGATTATACACGCGAACTGGCCGTCGCGCTGGCGGCGCTGGGGCACGAGGTCTATATCCTCACAGATAGGCGAGGAACGGGCCGTGGCGACCCCGGCGTGGCCGTCGGCGCGCGGGTGAGCAACTGGAACCGGGCTGCACTGTTAACGGTCCGGCGTTGGGCGCGGGCCAAACGGTTAAATGTGGTAAATATCCAGTATCAGGCAGCGGCCTATCGGATGGCCGGGTTGGTGCATCTGCTGCCGCGTCTGCTAAAAAGCATCCCCGTAGTAACGACCTTCCATGACCTGCGTGTGCCCTACTTGTTTCCCAAAGCCGGGATGCTGCGGGAAAAAGCCGTGTTGGAACTGGCGCGCGGGGCACGGGCAGTGGTCGTCACTAACCGCGAAGACGGAAAGAAACTTCAGGAAGCGCGCGGCATCCGGCGGTTGGAGCACATCCCCATCGGCTCGAACATTGCCGCCGGGCCGCCGCCGGACTATGACCGTGCTACCTGGCGGGAAAAACTGGGCATTCTGCCTGGCGAAATGCTGGTCGGCTACTTCGGCTTTCTGAATAGCAGCAAAGGTGTGGAAACGCTGCTGCACGCCGCCGCGCGCGCCCATGCCGACGGCACCCCTCTTCGCCTGCTGATGATCGGCGGGCGCACCGGCGACAGCGATCCGACCAACGCCGCCTATGCCCGCCAGATCGACACCTTGATTGAGACACTTGGCATTGCCGGGCAGATTCTCTGGACAGGCTATGTGGATTCACAGGAGGTCAGCGGTCACCTGTACGCCTGCGACTGCTGCGCCCTGCCCTACCAGGACGGCGCATCGTTTCGGCGCGGCAGTTTTATGGCGGCCCTGGCGCATGGCTGCCCGACCATCACCACGACCCCGGCGTTTTACACACCGGAACTGGTGAACGGAAAAAACGTCTACCTGATCGCGCCGGGATCGGTGCGTGGGCTGGCCGTAGCGTTGCAGATGTTGGCTGCCAAGCCACACCTACGCCAGCGCCTATCGGACGGCGCACGGGAACTGGCCCAACACTTCACTTGGGACCGAATCGCCGCCCAGACCGCCGCCCTGTTCGAGGAAATCCTTTGAACGGCCAGCTTGCCCCGTCCACCGTGCCAGGCCAGAGGGAGAACCCCAGAAGGCATCACATCGTCCTGGGAGCCATCCTGGCGCTAAACCTTATCCTGGGGCTGCTCTACAGCGTCACAACGCCGATCCTGGAGGCGTCGGACGAAATATCGCACTACCCACTGGTGCAGCACCTCGCGGCGAACGGGCTTTCCCTGCCTGTCCTCGACCCGGCCAACCCCGGCCCCTGGCGACAGGAAGGCGGACAGCCGCCGCTGTACTACTTACTAGCGGCGCTGGCGACCATGCACATCGACGCCTCCGATCTGCCCGCCGTGCGCGAGAC
>CAZGXI010000037.1:0-53252 GCA_964529715.1 uncultured Anaerolineae bacterium
CACTGGGTCAGGCGTGCTCTGGGAAGCCGCCGCCTTTAGGCGGCGGAGTCGTCACAATGATTTTTGTAGGCTGTAGAGCTGATCTCGAACCAGTTCGTTGGTTGGATACATAAACAGGGAACGCCGGTCATTTAGCAGCAGAGTCGGTAAGCGCGCCGCCAGACTTTTGCCGTCGCCGGTCATGGCCGTATTGACAACGACCTGGGCATTGCCGTGCCTGAGCGCGGTAAACGTCTGCGCCTGGTGAACTGCCAACGCTTGGAAGTCGTGCGGCAGTTGATCCTGGCGAATGCCAGCAGCCTGCATGTCCTCCTGGGCGGCGTACCGGGAGTCGGCGGCCATCAGGGTTATGCGATGCATGGCATTCCTTTCTACAACTCTACAACGAGCTTTATTTCATCGTAGCACAGGCATGTCCCTACAAAGGTGGGGACATCGATTGGCTCTCGCAGTGGTGAGCAAGTTAGCTGTACTGGGCGTACATTTTGGAAACGATAGCGCGCATGGACTCGACAGCCTGTGGCCCACCGACAACCCGGCAGTTCGGGCCATAGTGCAATAATGTTTGAAGCGCGGTGAACAGATTGTCTACCCGCGCATTGACTAGGGCGCTACCATCCGAATAAAGGGTAATTTCGCTGCCAGGAAAGTGTTCTGTTACCCCAAGACGCGCAATTTCCGGTGCAAGTTCGTAAGACAGAACGTGTTTCGGTGTAGAAGGGCGGCGGGGAGTAAAAGTGGTCTGCAGGACACGAAGATTTTTGATGCGCCCCAAGCGGTATTCAACAACTTCGTTCCGACGCCACGCCCCATATGGCCCGATTACCTCCAGGCAATAGGCTCGCAAGTAATAGTGGGCCCGACTGGCATTGAAGAAATACTTTTCCGGCTCGACAATGTTGCGACGCGGGATGCCATCAGCGTGCTGAGGCGAGATATAGTCGAATTCCAATCGGCGGTGGCTTATATAGGCCCTCTCCACAGCGCGCCAGACATCGACAGGGATTTCGTCCTTGTCTCGTGGTTGTAGGTTCACGTTGATCAGCACCCGCGCCTGAGCTACTTCAAACGCCCGTTCTTCGGGAAGCAGAAGCAGCAGCGAGTCGATCAGGCTGTGGATTTCACGACTCATCGGCGCATTTTCGCCAAAAGTCGCCTGCAAAAAGGCTATCCCCTGAACCGCGTCCGGTGGTAGATCGAGCACGGGAAATCCAACAGATTGAAGGTGGTAGCGGCCGGTCGCGCGGTCAAAATGAATGTCGCAGCCCAGAATCGAACGGAGCCGCCGTCGATCCTCCTCGAGGCGTCGTCTTGCCGCGCTGTCTTCAAGTGCCTCCTCCTCACTCACTGCCTTCAACAGTTCAGCTAATGTTGCCGGGCTGCGCTCCAAGCAAGCCAACAATTTCAGGCAGCGACGAAGTACATACCATTGACTATCCCGCTTTTTTGAGGACTCGTAGCCCCCTTCTGACTCTGGCATATGTCAGGCTCCTTGAATAAACAAGCCGCTAAATACTTCCAATTCTAGTCAAAAATGGCTCAGGTAACATACATCGTTGCGTTTACGTTGGGCGTAGAACACTGTCTATGAGGGTGAACTTGTTAGCGCCGAGGTCGCTTCTGAAGCCCTCGCCGCTGTTGGTCAGGGGCACATCGCTCAGTGTCAGGCTGCCCGCCGGTGGGCCACGTGGAACAGCCAGAACTCCGGCGTGTTCGCGTCGCGCGTGATCGTGGCACAGTTACCGCCGTGTATCATGATGAGCGTCGTGATACCGGCAGGACATTAGGATTATTAATTGCCTACTATTTCGAAGGGTAGCACACTTTAGCGAAAGGAGCAAGGCGCAGCCAACCGTCAGCATTCAGCACGCAGCCGTCAGCAATTCACTCCCACAGACTGCTGAAAGCTGACGGCTGACGGCTGAAAGCTAAAGGCCCCAGTTCCCTGCGCCGATTCGTGTAGACGCGGGTCGGGGCGGCAGATGTGCAACCCGGCAGCTATCGTCAGCGCGACGGATTGCCAGACATATACAAATACACCCACATGCTTCTGCAGTAGACCAGGGGCTGGGCCAGAAAACGTTCTAGCCTGCCTGCATTTTGCCTGTACCCACCGTTTATCTGGGCAGACAATCACCCCTTGACCGCGCCGAGCGTCAACCCGCGCACGACGTAACGCTGTACGAAGAGGGACAGAATCACCGGCAGCGTGACGGCGATCAGCATCCGGGTCGAGACGAACCCGAAGTGAATCCCGCGCACCGTCCCCGTACTGGCAATCAAGAAAGTATAGGGGCGGGCGTTAAGCGCAGTCAATTTGCTGGCAAAGAGATACTCGTTCCAGGCGAAAGCAAAGCAGATCACCGCCGACGCCGCGACCGCCGGGCCGGAAATCGGCAGGGCAACTTTCCAGAACACCTGGAACTCTGAGGCGCCATCGACCAGGGCCGCATCTTCCAACTCGCTGGGAAAATCGGCAAAGAAGTCGCGCATAATCAACACCGCGAAGGGCAGCACAAAGGTGGTGTTGATGATGATCATCCCTCCCAGGGTGTCGAGCAGGCTCAACTGCCTGAGCAGCAGAAGAAAGGGAATAATCGTGGCGACAGGCGGCAAAAAACGCTGCGATAGGAACCAGGATACCAGGTTACGATTGCCGATCCTGAAACGGAATCGCGCCAACCCATAGCCGGTGATGGTGCCGAGCACCGTTGCGGCAGCCATGGCCCCCAACGCGATAACCGCGCTGTTCTTGAGCGCATCAAGCGCCTCACGTGCACCTGTGCCCAGCTCTGCATTCCAGTTTTCCATGGTCGGTTCAAACTGGACAAAGGGAATAAAGGTGGGTTCAAGCGCCTGTCGTTGATTCTTGAACGATGTGATCAGCGCCCAGATGAAGGGATAAAGGATCACAGCCGTGACCAGGATGATCAACGCCCAGAGCAAAACGGTGGATACGATCTTGCGTAGGTCGTACGGCGGACGGGCAGCGTCGATCCGGGCATTGGATAGTTGACGAGTCGTTACAGTGCTCATCGAGGACTCCTGTGTGCCGTTTACGCGAAGCGTTCCCGCACGCGCCAGAAGTAGATGGATGTGACAATCATGGCGACGATCACCAGCAGCCAGGCAAGCGCCGAGGCATAGCCGAGGTCGAAGCTACGGCCCAGGCCTTTGATGTAGGTGTAGTAGGAATAGGTCTGTGTCGCCGTGCCAGGCCCGCCGTCGGTCATCGCCAGGGGAATGTCCAGAATCTTGAAGGTCTCGACCAGGCGCAGCATGGCAACCGTGCCGAGCGCCGGGGCGATCAGAGGAAAGGTGATGTTGCGGAACAGCATCCAGCCGGAAGAGGTATCCAGCCGCGCCGCCTCATATAGTTCTTCTGAGATCGACTGCATGGCCGCCAACACCACGATGAACACAAACGGCGTCCACTGCCAGACATCGGTGATCAGGATAGCAACCCGCGCCCAGAACGGATTAGTAAACCAGGGCACGGCCTGCAACCCAATCCCTTGCAGCAGGTAATTAATCGGGCCGCTGACCTCATTAAAGAGCACCTTGCCCAAAAAGCCCAAGGCAATCGGCGCGGCAAACAGCGGGACGGTCATAATGGTGCGGAAGTATCGCAAACCGGGCAGTTCGTGATTGAACAGCCACGCAATGAACGTGCCGAACAGGAGCGTGAGAACAACACTGCCGACCGAGAGGAAAACAGAAGTCAGCACCGTTTCCTGCACGCGCAGATCGGCGGGAATCTCGATGAAGTTCTGCAGGCCGATGAACTCGCCCCCGCGCCCCAGGCGCTGATTCGTCGTGCTCAGGCCAAGAGAGTAGAGCAGTGGAAACAGCGTAAAGCACAGAACCCACAAGACTCCAGGCAACAAGAAAAGCAGGCCGGCACGGTTTCTCGTTTTCATAAGCAGGTTCCTTAATGCAGGCGGGCGAATAGGGGGAGAGAAGCGCGCCTCTCTCCCCCTGGCATCAGCGACTGACCAGGTTACTGGCCCGTGTAGCCGATAGACGCGCGGTACAGTTCAAGCTGCGTTTCGAGGCCGAGATCAGCATTGACCGCGGCCCATTCCTGGGCGATCAGGTCCAGCCCTTCCTGGGCGGTGGCCTGGCCGGTCATCACCTGATTCAGGCGCACATCCATTGTATCCCAGAATTCAACGGTGCCGGGGATCCGCAGGTACGTCTGGTACGTGGGGAAGCTAAACAGGTTCTCGCCGTAGGCGGTGATGTAGGCTTCCGCATCGGCGGCATTATAGCCCGTGTCTACGTAATCCTGAACACTGGCCGAACCGCGCGGCGGGAACAACTGTGTGACCGAGTTGGGATCGACACCGGTCCAGCCGTAAGCCACGTTCCAGAAGTTGATGGCCGGATTGGCGTGGAAGGCCATGAGGTAGTAGGCCAGTTCCGGCGTATCGGTGAAGGCCGACATCACCGGATGCCACGAACCGCCGGTGGTGTTGCCGACGCAGTTGGGGTTTTCCTCATCGACGATCATCTCGCCCAGTTCGCGGTCATACCAGGTGGTCGAGCACGGGATGCGCGACGCGCCCAGCAGCCCGGTGATGGTCGAACGGCTGGGGTCTTCGGCCAGGGAACCGACATCACCCCACGAGAAGGTGGCAATCGCGTTGCCGTTGAGGAAGTTGTCCCACGCCTCGGCCAGCTCCCAACCGAACTGTGCCTCTGCACCGGTCGCGGCCAGCTCTTGCAAGAACTCCAACGCGGCAACGTGGCCCGGTTGGTTGATCAGGGGTTCCATCGTTTCAGGATCGAACCAGTAGATGTTATCATACCGGGTCACGACGGTCGGGTCGTCGCCCTCAGCCGGCGTAATGGCAAAGGGCGCCGAGAGGGTCATGAAGTGGAACATGCCCTGCCCGCCTGCTGCCAGGTGCAGGCTGATTCCGTCGTCCGGGTCGCCGTCGCCATTCCAGTCTTTGCCATTAAAGAACTGGCAGATCGCCAGCAGGTCCTGCCAGGTCTCGATGGGGTAGGGCATCGGCGAACCGACCTCAGCCTCATAGGCCGCCTGCCATTCCGGGTCTTCCAGGATGTCGCGGCGATAGTACAGGAGTTGTGCGTCGCCGTCGAACAGCGCGCCGTACCAATGCCCCTCCCACTTCAGAAGTGTTTGCAGCGGCGCGGCCACCATATCAGGTTCCCACATCGGGTAGCCTTCGTCGTCCATGAACTCGTCAATGGGGCGGAGCCAGCCGTTGGGGATGTAGTCGCCGTAGTACCACGAGCCGACGTTGATCACGTCGTAGGTGTACTGGCCGGTCAGGAAGTCGGTCGCGGTTGTCGAGTAAAGATCGCTGGAGGGGATTTCCACGATCTCCAGCGTCGCGCCGGTCACGGCCTCGAAAGCCGTGCGCCAGAAGTAGTATGGGCCGGAGATACCGCCGCGCACGCCAGCCTGCTGCACAGCGAGGGTCAATGTCTGGCCGCTGAACCGATCACGCGCATCGGGCAAATTGGCCGCCATCAGCGCGTCGTAGGCCGACTGCGCTTCCTGCTCGTTAGCCGCGCCGGGGAACAGGTCGGCGGGCGTCATGCCCTCAAACGGGCCGCCCTGGGCCAGCGCCGACGGCACGACAGGCAGTACGAGAGACAACACCAAAATCAGCGCAAGCACGTGTTTTCTCTGCATGGGAATACCTCTTTTGTCTTGGACAGGCAGCGTGAACAAACAAGGTGAAGCCTAGCACACAGGTTGAGTCTGTCTACACCTCCCTTCTCTGGTGACCGAGACAGACGGCAAGAGGGGATGCACATCTGCATCGGCACAATACACCGATCCGTATAGAAGTAGTATACAATCAGCCTGCTGCCGGGTTGTGCCGCCAAAGTGCCACAATGCTGCCACCGCAGAACAACCTGATTAGGACATCCGATCCGGTTATACAATGGGGTCAAACCGCATGTCTGGGTTTGGTGAAGCGAGGTTGGAGATGACCGACGAAGAACACCCCCTCCAAAGGACGACCGACTTGCCAGAGGATTTTGTCGAACAAGTCAAGCAGGTCTTGAGCCATCTCTATGACTTTTCTTACCTTCAGCAACACCCCCTGGCCCAACGGCTGTCGGCGGCGCAGGCAGGCAACGGCGGCACATCTGGTCAACGGCTGCGCCGGGAGATCATCGCCGCCATCGAGGCGCTAAACCCCGGTAGCGATGTGGCCTTCCACTCGCCGCACGCCCGCTATTACAACCTGCTCAACCTGCGCTACCTGGAATCCATGTCGATCCCGGAAGCCGCGCAAGAACTGGCAATCTCGATGCGCCAGACGCATCGTGATCTGCGACGCGCCGAAGAGAACATCGCCGCCATCCTATGGGATCGCTGCCAGGCGGGCAGATCGCCATCTGCGAATGACGAAGACATCCCAGAGCCGCAAGCCAGTTCGCTGCAATCGGAAATGTCCCTCCTTAAGCCCTCGCCTTACCCGACCGACATAGGCGCGCTGATTCACTATGCCCGCAAGGCCACCGAGCAACTGGCGGCCTTGTACGGCGTCACCTTACATGTGGAGATGCCCGTAGAGCCGGTCACCATTTCAACCGATCCCGGCATGGCGCAGCAGGTGTTGATCAACATTATGAGCAAAGCCATCCAACATGCCCACCAGGGACCACTCTACGCGACATTAAAGCGAGACGAACAGGGACTCTACTTCGCGCTCCGGTATGTCGCCGGCCCGCACACGGGGAATATGATCGCCAGCAGTACCATCAACACCGCCCTCACCGACCGTTTGGGATGGACTATCCAGCAAGAAAACCTGCCCGGCGGGATGCAGTGTGTCTTGCTGCGGCTGAACACAGACGACCGCATTCTGTTGCTGGTGGACGACAATGAGGCGCTGACGAAGCTGCTGGACCGTTTCCTGGCCGGGTCGGGTTTTCAGGTGGTGGGCGTGCAGAGCGGCCAGGAAGGCCTCCGTTTGGCGCAGGAATTGAGGCCGGATCTGATCATTTTGGATGTCATGATCCCGGAGATGAACGGCTGGGAATTGCTCCAGCGGCTGCGCACCCATCCGGCAACGGCGCAGACGCCCATTGTGGTCTGTTCCGTGTTCAATGACCCGGAGCTGGCTTACTCACTAGGAGCGGCTCACTTTCTGGCAAAGCCCGTGCAGCAGGCAGACTTGCTTGCCGCGCTGCGCGAATTGGGCATGATCTGAAGTCGAAGAACATTCCCAAACACAGCAGGTGAGTTTGCCACGCCACACGCCGGGCTGCCACCGACAGAAAGGGACAGCCATGCCACGCGATCAGTTCGAGATTGCCGAGAACCTTCATGAACTACGCAACCAGTTGGCGCACCGCCTGGCCCTATTGCTGATCATGGCCTGCGGCTTCTTCGCCTGGTTGACGATGCCCCAGGGGCTTCCACCCATCAAAATATCCCTGCCGTTTGCGCTGTCCTTTTCGCTTTTTCTGCTGGGCGTTACGGTGCAGTTATTGATGGGCTATTTCCCCAAACTGGGACGCCATCTCCTGGTCTGGGGGCTGACCAGTGGGATCGTCCTGGCGATGTTCTGGGATGCCGAATCCTGGGTGCCGTTTCTGGCGGCAGTGGTCAGCTTTGCCGGGGCGATGGTCGTGCCGGGCAGCGAGTTCGTCACCGCCGGGTTGATCGGGCTGCTGGCGGTTTTCCTGTCTGCCGAAACCATCCGCGATTACCCCCTTCCGGCGCTGTTGGCGACGCTCGGCGTCAGCCTGCTCCTAACGCGCCTGACCCTATACAACCTGTACACGGCGCTTCAGTGGCATTGGACTATGCAGCAGCGCGCGGACCGTCTGCTGGAGGAGACGCGCAAACACCGCGCCGACCTGGAACGCACTCTGCATTCTCTGGAAGCCGCCTACGAGGCCCAGGCACGCTCCAAGCAGGAGCTTCTACAGGCGCGCAGGTACGCCGAGGAAGCGCGGCAGATGAAAGAGCGATTTGCCGCCAATATCAGCCATGAACTGCGCACACCGTTGAATATCATCCTGGGATTCAGTGAGGTCATCCATCTTTCCCCGGAGACCTACGGCCATTTCGACTGGCCCCCCATGCTCCGGCGAGACGTTCAGGAGATTTACCGCAGCAGCCGCCATCTGCTGCAAATGATCGACGATATTCTCGACCTCTCCCGCTTCCAGATGACCCGCTTCACCCTCGACCTGGAAGCGACCCCGCTTACCCCCCTGCTTCAGGATGTGGTGAAGATCACCGAGACACTGTTCCGTGATGGCCGCGTCACGCTGGAAGCTGATATTCCTGACAACCTACCTGTGTTAGAAGTAGATCGCACCCGCATTCGCCAGGTGTTATTGAACCTGTTGAGCAACGCCAAACGGTTCACGCGAGAAGGCAAGGTCCGGCTGGAAGCTGAGGCAACGGAACACGAAGTCCTGATCCGGGTCCGTGATAACGGCTGTGGCATTCCCGCCGACAAACTGCCGCACATCTTCGACGAGTTCTACCAGGTAGACAGCGCGCTCAATCGCAAACACGCCGGCACCGGGCTGGGTCTGGCGATCAGCAAGCATTTCGTGGAGGCGCACCGGGGCCGCCTGTGGGCCGAAAGCGAAGAAGGCAAGGGATCAATCTTCTCGTTCACCCTGCCCATCCCTGGCCGTTACTACGGCAATGTCCAAAACAACGTCCCGGCCTCCCGTGCGCCCGTCCAGATGAAGCATCGTCCCCGCATCCTGTTCGTCGATGCCGATCCGGCAGTCGCTTCGATGGTCCGCCGAAACCTGGAGGAGTATGATGTCATCCAGGTGTCAGAGCCTGCCGCGTTGGGCGAAGCGATTCGACTCCATCAGCCATTCCTGGTGATTCACAACCAGTCGCCGCTGAAAAATCTGGAGGTCCCCGTCGTCGATGGCGAGCACCTGGCATTCGTCGAATGCGCCCTGCCCAGCCAAAACTGGCTGGCCGACAAACTGGGCGTGGTCGCGTGCCTGAGTAAACCCGTGAGCGCCCATTCCCTGATGGCTCAGATCGAGCGGCTCGGCTCTGTACACAGCATCCTGATTATCGACGACGAACGCAGTTTTGTGCAGCTGGTGGAACGCCTGCTACAAACGACCGGGCGCGGGTTCAACATCCGGCGCGCTTACGGCGGCGAGCACGGCCTGAGCATGATGCGTGCGCAGCGACCGGACCTCGTGCTGTTGGACCTGGCAATGCCCGACATCAACGGGATGCAGGTCCTGGATGTCATGCGGCAAGACGCTGACCTTCGGGATATAGCGGTCATTCTGCTCACGGTCGCCAGCTACACCGAAGATAGCCTGCCACCAAGCAAACGGCAGATCACCGTTCGACGGTCAGGCGGGTTTTACACTGGGGAAACCCTGGCGCTGCTCCAATCCATTGCCAAGTCGCTACGTCCTTAGGCTGCGGCCCCCAACCGGCAAAAGACGCGCCCATCGGCCCCATCGGGCTGTAGGCTGCACCGAGCCGCTGCTTCCCCGGCAAATGCCTTGCGCCTTGCTGCCCAATCACGCGGCTTTTGCCCGTTGCCACTATTGCGCTGTCGAGACGCCGTGATTACGCTATAGTAAAGACAGGCCTCGAAACCGCTTTCAGGCCACCGGCATGGTACGACACGGATGAAAGAGATAACCGTGAATTCCAGAATGACGATTTATGACATTGCCAGAGAGGCGGAAGTGTCGGTGTCAACAGTTTCCCGTGTATTGACGGGCAGCGCCCCGGTCAACCCGGAAACCAGGCAAAAGGTGGAAACGGTACTGCAAAAATACAACTTCCGCCCCAGCCGACTGGCGCGCAACCTCTCGTACCAGCGTTCGATGATGATCGGCGTGATCCTGCCAGACATCACGAATCCGTTTTTCTCGACGCTGTACGCCGAAATGCAGCGCCATGCGATAGCCAACGACTACTCCTTGCTGCTGTTTAATGCGATGAACAACCTGAATTTGGAGTCCGAGGGATTGGCCTATCTGGCTCACCATCAGGTTGACGGGCTGATCTTCCTGGGCGGACGGGTCAACGAAATACGCCCGACGGCAGAACACCAACGTGAGCTGGCAGCGTTCGCGGCACAGGTGCCGACCGTGATCGTCAACGGCGCGATGCCAGACAGCCAGACGGTGACGATTTGTACCGATGAGCGCGGGGGGATCGCTCAGGTGGTCGATCACCTGGTCGGCCTGGGCCATCGGCGCATCGCGTTGCTCGGCGGCAGCGATCACATTACCGTCACCCGCAACCGCCAGCAGGCTTTCCGGGAAGAAATGGCCGCGTTTGGCCTCCCCGTGAACGAAGCGTGGCTGATCACGGAGGGATTCTCCATCGAGAGCGGCGACCGGGTGATGCGGACCTTGCTTCAGATGGCCGAACAGCCGACCGCCGTGATTGCGATCAACGATCTGGTGGCGCTAGGCATTCTTAAAGCGGCGCGGCGGCATCATATCGACGTGCCCAGGCAGTTGTCGCTCGTCGGCTTCGATGATGTCTACCTTGCCGCCGTTTCGACGCCTGAACTCACGAGCGTCAGCCACCGCTATGACGTGCTGGGACGCACAATTGTCGAAACCATGATCCGGCGTATCAATGGGGAAAATACCCCGGAGTCAATCCTGATCGAGATGCAGCTGGTCATCCGGGATTCCTGCCAGCCCCCTGAGACCCCATAGCCGGTATTTTCACCGCAAACTCACCGGTCAGCGCACACCCAGAAGGGGATTTAGCAAAGGATTTATTGACAGCATTTCACTTTCATGATATGGTGATGAAAGCGGTTTCGCAACCGCTTTCACACTTATGCGCTGCTAGTGAGAGGAATTCACCATGCGCTCGCGGATAGTTTCCCTCTTGATGATTGGCCTCCTCCTTTCGGTCGGTGTTGTCGCTGCGCAGAATGAACCGGTTACGTTGCGGCTGAGTATATGGGGCAGCCTGGGCGATCAGGAAGCGTATCAGGCGCGCCTCGACATGGCGGCAGAACAGTTCCCCAACATTACGGTCGAACTCCTCTATACCCCCGACGATTATGATCAGCGCATTCAGACCATGATGGCCGGCGGGGATGCCCCAGACATCGTGCAGTTAGCAGAAGCGATTCACGGCTATTCGAGCCGAGGCCAGCTCCTCCCGCTCGATGATCTGATCGCGGAGGCCGGGATCGATCTGGCGGAACGTTTCGGCACGAACTATCTGCAATACCAGTACGAAGGTCATCAGTACGCCCTCCCTGATCGCGGCGGCGCGATGATCGTTTACTACAACCTGGACATGTTCGATGCCGCCGGCGTCGCGTATCCGAACGTTGACTGGACCTGGGAAGATTTCCTGGCGGCGGCGCAGGCGCTCACGATTCGGGATGGCGATACAGTCACGCAGTATGGCTTTGCGGCTGGCGGCTGGTGGCCCTGGTGGATGAGCTTCATCTATCAGAACGGCGGCGCTGTGCTGGACGAAAACGGCAACCCGACCTTCAACACGCCAGAAGTGATCGAAGCCCTCCAGTTCTACAACGACCTGGTATACACCTATCGCGTTGCGCCATCACCGGAAGACTACGCCAACCTGGGCACCAACAGCCCCGATCCGCTCTTCGCCCAGGGCAAGGTGGCGATGATCATGACCGGTTTCTGGAATATCGCCTCCCTGCGCGACGTGCCTGATCTGAATTGGGACATCGCGCCCGTCTGGGGCAATGTTGAGCGCGGCACGGTCGCGTTCGGCAGCGGGTTGGCGATCACCAGCGGGTGCGCCCATCCCGAAGAAGCCTTCCAGATCATTAATTTCCTCACCGACGAAGCCGCCCAGACGGTGATCGTGGAGCGCGGGCAAGACGCCCCCGCCAACGTGGCCGTCTTGAACAGCGATCTATTCCTCAGCGGCGAGACCTTCGCCAACCGCGACATCTACATGGAAGCCTTTGCAGAATCCGCCGACGCGATCATCCCCCTGCCCCTGATTCCGCAATGGAATGAGATGCAGTCGATTATGAGCGCGACGCTGGACGAGTATTTCCTGAATGCAATAGACGTTGAAACAGCCGTCGAGCAGATTCAGGCTGATCTGGAAGACCTCCTCCAATAAGTTCGTTCAGCCGTCCCCCGTCGGGATATGGCGCAAGTCATATCCCGACGCTCCCGGATGTGAAGAAACCATGAAACGTAATCTTTTCCTGCTGCTCCTTTTGCTTTTGTTCTGCTCAAGTGGCGTACAGGCGCAAGACGTGACCACGATCAACGTACATGTGACGGAAACTCGCCAGACGATGGAAGGCTTCGGCGCGTCGGGGGCATGGTGGTCCCAGATCATCGGCGGGTGGAGCGACGAAAACCGGCAGCGGATCATCGATCTGCTGTTCAGCCCAACCGCCGGGATCGGGCTGACCCTCTACCGTTACAACATCGGCGGTGGGGAGCAAGGGTTGATCGATCCCTGGCGCAATACCGAGACATTCGAGGTCAGCGCGGGCGTCTATGACTGGACGCGGGATGCCAATGCGCTGCGGGTGCTGCGCGCCGCGCGGGATGCCGGGGTCGAGGCCGTTGTCGTGTTTGCCAACAGCCCGCCCGGTCGCATGACCGTCAGCGGGCGTGCGGCAGGCAATCCGGGAGGCGCGTCGAATTTGCTGCCGGACATGCACGACGACTTCGCCCAATATCTGGTAGACATCACCCGCCACCTGATCGAAGATGAAGGCATTCCCGTCCGCTGGATCAGCCCGATCAACGAGCCACAGTGGGACTGGCAGCCGTCGAAAGGCCAGGAAGGCTGTCACTACACCACCGACGAGGTCGTCAGTGTGCTGCTGGCCCTCCAGGATGCCATTGATCGCTCTGGGCTTGCGGTAGAGATTTCCGCTATCGAGGCTGCCGAATGGAGCACGGCGGCCATCTACGCGCGCCGGATTTTCAATGAACCCCGCCTGGCCGATGCGCTCGACCATTTCGCCGTGCACTCCTACTGGTCGTCGCCCGATGACAAGGCGCAATTCGCCGATTTTATGCAGCGGCATTATCCGGGCGTCCCGCTGTGGATGTCAGAATGGACGGAAATGCAGCAAGGGCGCGATTACGGCATGGACTCGGCGCTCCTGCTGGCGAACATCGTGCACGACGATCTGACCATCGGCGGCGTGACTTCGTGGCAGTACTGGATCGCCGTTTCAAAGTACAATTTTCGTGACGGGCTGATCTACACGCGCGAATACGGCGAGCACATTGAAGAAACCAAGCGCCTGTGGGCGTTGGGGAATTACAGCCGCTTTGTGCGCCCTGGAGCGGTGCGCGTGGAAGTTGAAACGGATAATGACCTGGTGCGGGCCAGCGCCTATCTCGATCCTGCCAGCGGCGCGCTGACGCTCGTTGTGATCAACAACAGCGCCGTCTCACAGCCGGTCGTGTTCGCGCCTGCCGATCCCAGCCGGAGGGCGCTGAGCGTCTATGAAACATCAGAAACGCACAACCTGGCGCTTATCTACAGCGGCGCCGCCCTGGATACGCACACCCTCGCCCCAACCAGTGTGACGACGTTTGTGTTCGAGACAAACTAGGAATGTAACACGTGGAGACGATACCGGGGGATGTTCAACTGGACCTGAAGCGCACACCATTCGCCCGGCGGCAGGGCATCATCGGGCGGCTGAGCGCCCGACAGCGCGAGGGGGTGTGGTTCTACCTGATCATTTCGCCCTGGCTGATCGGCTTTCTGGTGCTGCTTGCCGGGCCGATGCTCTACTCGATCTACCTCAGCTTCACCGACTGGAACCTGTTCAACGCGCCGCGTTGGGTTGGGCTAGACAATTACGTGCGCCTGTTCACGCGGGATCGCACCTTCGGCTATGCGTTGAGCAACACCTTCACCTACACGTTTCTGTATGTTCCGCTGAACATCGTGCTTTCGCTTGGCATCGCCTATCTGTTAAACAAACGCCTGCCGGGGATGCGCTTCTTTCGCACGGTGATCTATTTGCCCTATGTGGTGCCGGTCGTCGCCACCACGATGGTGTTCCGCTGGGTGTTCGCGCCGGACAACGGGCTGTTGAACAGCTTCCTGCGGCTGTTTGGAATTGACGGCCCGGCCTGGCTACTCGATCCCGGCATGGTCAAATATGCGCTGGTGATCATGTCGCTGTGGGGCGTGGGGAGCGGTGTGGTGTTCCTCCTGGCCGGGATGCAGGGCATTCCAGCAGAACTGTACGAAGCCGCCTCAATTGACGGTGCGTCGGAAGGGCATCGTTTCTTCCGTATCACGCTGCCGATGCTCAGTCCAGTGATTTTCTTCAACATGATTATGAGCATCATCGGCAGTTTGCAGACCTTCACTCAGGTATATATCCTGAGCGCAGACCCGAATACGCCCAACAACGCGATTGTCATGATCATCCCCTATTTGTTCGACAATGCCTTTCGCTTCAACAAGATGGGGTATGCCTCAGCGATTGCCTGGATTCTCTTCGTGATTATCTTTGTCTTCACGCTGCTCGTCATCCGCTCGTCTTCGATGTGGGTGTTTTACGAGAATGAGATGAAGCGATGAACCGCCGCATTGGAGCCGCCGAGGCCCTCTCGACCTATCTCATCCTGGCAGCCATCTCGGTTGCCATGGTTGCCCCCTTCCTGCTGATGGTCTCGATCTCCCTGGCAAGCGATGCCACGACCGTGCAGATGAATTTTCGTCTGCTCCCGCAAGAGTTCGAGTTCGGTAACTATGTGCGGGTCTTTACAACCCCCAACATCAATATTGGCCGTCACATTCTCAACAGCCTGATCATCGTGACCGGCTCGATCATCGGCCAGGTGCTGGTCAGCTCATTCGTCGCCTACGGCTTCGCCCGGTTCAACGCGCCGGGGAAAAACGTGCTCTTTCTCATTTTGTTGGGCACGATGATGATCCCCGGCGCCGTAACCCTGATCCCCCAGTTCGCCCTCTACCGGGCGTTGGGCTGGCTGGGGACGTTTGCCCCCTTGATCGTCCCGAATTTTTTCGGTGGGGCGTTTAACATTTTCCTCATCCGCCAGTTCATCGTGCGGCTGCCCACCGAACTCGACGAAGCCGCCCGTATCGACGGGGTCGGGCCACTCGGCATTTTCCGGTACGTCACCTTCCCCCTGATTCGCCCCATTGCAGTGGCAGTGGCGATTCTCACCTTTCAGTTCAACTGGTCATGGTTCCTGGAACCCCTGCTTTATCTGCAAGACGCCGAAAAGATGCCACTGGCGGTTGCGGTACGAACTCTAAGTGCGACGACCAACGCCGGTGCAACCCCCATGTGGAATCTGGTCATGGTCGCGTCTATGCTGCTGACCATTCCGATGCTGCTGGTCTTCTTCTTTGGTCAAAGATACGTGTTCGAGGCAAATATCTCCGGCGGGAGTGCGGCGATCAAATAATGCTAAAGAACACCGACATCCACATCCGCGACCCGTTTGTGCTGCCGATGCCGGCGGAGCAGCAGTACTATCTCTACGGCACGACCGGCCCGGAAGCCTGGAATAGCCCGGCGCACGGGATCGACTATTACACCAGCACCGACCTGCAAAACTGGGAGGGGCCATTTCTGGCCTTCCGCCCGCCCGCAGCCTTTTGGTCCGACCGCAACTTTTGGGCGCCCGAAGTACACAGCTACCGGGGACGCTATTACATGTTCGCCAGCTTCAAGGCCGAGAGGGTCTGTCGTGGGACCCAAATCCTGGCCGCCGATGGTCCACAGGGGCCTTTTCTGCCCATCACCCCAGGGCCAGTTACCCCCCGCGATTGGGAATGTCTGGACGGCACGCTGTTCGTGGATGCCCAGGCCCAACCCTGGATGGTTTTCTGCCACGAATGGGTGCAAGTCGGCGACGGTGAAATCTGCGCGCTGCGCCTGAGCGACGATCTGACAGCGGCGCTAGAACCGCCACGCTGCCTATTCCGGGCTTCCGAAGCGCCCTGGGTGCAGGAGATCAACGCGAAGGGCCGAAAAGGCTTTGTGACCGACGGCCCCTGGCTGCATCGACTGGCAGGCGGTGAATTACTGATGCTGTGGTCCGGTTTTGGCATAGGAGGATATACCATCGGGGTGGCGAGATCGGCATCCGGTGAAATCCTGGGACCCTGGCAGCAGATAGCAGAACCGCTATATGCCGGAGATGGCGGTCACTGCATGATCTTCCGCACCTTTGAGGGACGTCTGATGCTGGCTTATCATCGCCCCAACGCATCGCCCAACGAGCGCCCTCACTTTGTTCATCTGCGGGAAAGCACAACGTCTGTGGAGATTGTCTAAAAGCCCCCACATCCCCAGCCGCGCCAGGCGGCCTCTCTGGTTATCTGAACCGCCGGCGGCACCTTGAGAAGAGAGGATGACTGTTTCCAGCGGGGAAGTTTATGCCTGCTCATGCAAAGGCAGAATGACGCTGACGGTCGTACCCGTGCCGACCGTGCTCTGAATGCTCAACAGGCCGCCAAAACGTTCCACCAACTGGCGGACAATTGCCAGCCCCAGGCCCGTCCCCGGAATGCCCGCCTGACGGGCGTTGGACGCCCGGAAGAACTCTTCGCCCAGCCGGGCGAGGTCCTCCGGCAAGATGCCGATCCCCGTATCGGTGATCGTGATGCGGGCGCTGCCGGACTGCACCTGCGCAGACACGGTCACGTTCCCCTCAGACGGCGTATACTTCACGGCATTGCCGATCAGGTTGTCGAAGATGCGGGCCAAACCGTCCTTGGTCGCGTACACGGTCGCCACCAGATTGTCGGGCAGATCGCAGCGCAGCATGACGCCCTTTTCGTTGGCCTGCGGTGTCTGCCGTTCAACAGCCTCCCGGATCGCCGTCAGGAGCGGTAAGGGGGCTAGCGGCTCGTGCAAATCGGCGGCTTTTTCGGCGGCCAGGGCCAGCAGGTCGTTGATCAGCGTCAGCAGAAGATCAAGGCGATTCTCCACCCGCGCCAACAGGTCGCGCTGCCGCTCGGTGAGTTCCCCCGCCAGATCGCGCAGCAGCACGCGCATCAGGCTCTGCGCGCTGGTGACGGGCGAGCGGAGTTCGTGCGTCACCATGCGGACGAACTGTGCGCGTTCCTGGTTGGCGCGGCGCAACGCATCGTGCGCCAACGCATTTTCGATGGCCGCCGCGCTCTGGCGGGCCAGCGCCAGCAGCAATTCAACGTCGTCTGCCCCAAAACGTCCCGGACGGTTGGCGTAGGCGCGCAAAACACCCAACGGACGCTGACGCCCCTGAATCGGGACGACGAGCAGGCTGTGGATGTTCTCGGCGGCCATCTCTGCCGGATATTGCAGGCGCGGATGGTGCAACGTCTGATCCACAATCACCGTTTGCCCGGCCAGCGCGTCACGGTCCACCGGGCTGTTTCTCAGGTCCACTGGCCCTTTTTTCAGGTAGCCAGGGCTGAGGCCATACGCCGCGGCTAGGTCCAACTGCTCGCTGCCCTCCTCTAGCAGTCGCACCGAGGCGCCTGGCACATCCAATGCCTGAGCCGCATCGCGGACCAGGCGCTCCAGCACCTGCGCAATGTCCAGCGTGGAAGACACATCCTGGATCGCCTGGAACAACGCGGCAATCTGGCGCTCACGGGTGCGCAGGCGGCTCATGATCGGGATCGTGATGTACACGGTGGCAAAGAACGTGACCGTCAGAAAGGCCAGTTGCGCCAGGATGTATAAGGCATTGGTATGCAGGTCGGCGGGCAGGTGGGGAATGACCACGTAATGCGGCAGCGAGCCTGCGCCTTCGAGCAGGGCGATCAGCGTGATCACGCCCAACGCCAGGGCCGCGTAGACGTAAGGCGATTGGCCTGGCAGCAGAATCGTCACCATCAGGATATGCAGGAGAAAAAAGATGGCCGCCGGGCTGGTCACGCCGCCGGTGAAATGAAGCAGGAGGGCCATGCTCAACCAGTCTAGCCCGATCTGCACAATCACCAAGCGGCGCACATTCGCCAGCACTGGGTTCGGCGGTGCACAGATACGCCGTCGAACCTGCGCCAGCAAGACATTATAAGCCAGGATGATCGCGCCAAGCAGATAGAGCTGGCCCTCAGGCAGAGGCAGGGTCAACAGCCGCACACACACTGCCGTTGTCAGCACGACGGCTGCGCCGGCGATCCAGCGGGTCTGGATCAGGCGGTCGCTGTTGCTGACGAGGTCGCGCGACAGCGCCGCCGCCAGCGGCCCTGATAGAGACGGCTGTTGGCTCATGGTGGCTCCTCTCCTGACCGTCGAGGTCAGGGAGCTTCACTTGCGCCCGGCGAGCAGTTCCTCCACTTTAGCGATCAGTTTTTCCGGATCGAGGGGCTTATCGATGAAGGCATCGACCGGCAGATAATCCTCGTCCGGGCCGAAGCGCAGCGGTGTAGTGGAATGGATCGCGGTCAGCATGACAATGGGGATGGCGCGGTAGGCTGCATACGGCGAATCAGGCGCGGCGCTGCGCAAGGCCAATGCTGTCTGAAAACCTGCCGTTGTCGATTCCATCATGACATCCAGCACGATCAGGTCGGGCCGCTCCGCCACGACCTTTGCCAGCCCTTCGGCGCTAGTGCGCGCTTCAAGCACGTCGTAACCGGCTCCTTCCAGACACAGGCGAGTCGCCAGGGCCATGTCCGGATCGTCGTCAATAATCAACACTTTGCCCTTTGCCACGTGCAATACCTCCAGGACTGTCTCATTTCCGACGCAGTTCGTCAAGGATAGCGGCACAGACGGACGGAATAGCCTGCCGAACAGGATCGCTAAGTCCCGGCTGCCAGCCGACACAGTCGGGTTGCACCCCATAGATGATGACTTCGGCGGGCAGCAGGTCCAGGGCCTCGCCCAGGGCCAGTGCCTCTGCCAGCCCGGCGCTATGCAGCGTTCCACCACTTTGCAGGCTGCCGGAGCGCAGATGCGCCTCGCCGGGGGTAAAGCGCAACCATTCTCCCGGCACGTGCCCCATCTCCGCCGCATCGATGATCACCGCACGCCCGTAGCCTTGCAGCAGCAAGGCCGTTTCCAGGCCGGGCGTACCGCCATCTAGGAGGGTAACATCTGGCGGCAGGTCGGCGCGCGCCAGTTCGGCTAACACCGCTGCACCAATTCCATCGTCGCCGCGCAGCGGGTTACCCAAAGCCAGGACGAGCGTTTTTCCGGCAGGCTGCCGGTCACTCGAAATGCACATCAAGCAGGTGTGCGGAGCAGGAAATGCAGGGGTCGTAAGCGCGCACCAGCATTTCCAGCGCCATCGTAATATCTGCCGGAGTGCGATCCAGCATCGTCGGGACTAGAGCGCGCATATCGGCCTCGATGTTCGCCAGGTTTTGCCCGGTGGGGATGATGCAGTTCGCACCGACCACGCGCCCCTCTTCGATCACATAGTTGTGGAACAGCACGCCGCGCGGCACTTCGCACGCCCCCACGCCTTCACCGGATAGGCGGGCAGGCGGGACGGGTTCTTCCCACACGACGCCGCGCGCCAACAGAACGTCTATCAGGCGGATAGACTCTTCGACAGCGTGGACGATCTCCACCACCTGCGCGGCGGTGTTCAGATAGGGGTTGGTGCACTTCGGCTTTAGATCGAGCGCCGCCGCCGCCGCCTGCGCCTTTGGATTCAGGCGGTCGTAGTTGACGTTAAACCGCGCTAGCGCCCCCACCATGTACGAATCGCGCTGGTGGCGGGTGTGCTTGGCGCTGGAATGCGGTTGCAGATATTCGTTCGTAACTCGGCGATACTGTTCCACCGGCCAGGTGCCACCATCGGTGCTGGCGATCTCGCCGTCGATGAAGGCGTATTCATCCCGCTTGCGCAGCGCGATGTACTCCGTGTCGCGCTCGAAAGCTGGCAACTTGAGCGTGCGATACAGTTCGATCGTTGCGTCCACGTCGACGCGCATCGCTTCCAGCCGCTCACGCAGGCTTTCCAGTTCATCAGCCGAGGGATAGTGCGTGAAGCCGCCGACGGTCATGGCGATGGGATGGGTGTGTCGCCCGCAGATGGCCTTGCAGAGATCGCCGGCAAACTGCTTCATGCGCAGCGCGCGCAGCACGACATCCGGCGCGCTCTTCGCCAGCGGGATCACGCTGCCCACTCCCAACAGGTCCGGCGCGACCAGCATGTACACGTGCAGGATGTGGCTATCCAGGATTTCGCCGAAGAAGTTCAACTTGCGCAGCAGCACCGTCTGCTCACTCGGCTCGACACCCAGCGCCTTTTCGGTCGCGCGCAGCGAGGCGGTGGCATGCCCGACGGCGCAGATGCCGCAGATGCGCGAAGTGATATGCGACGCCTCGGTATAGGGCCGCCCCCGCAACATAGCCTCGAAAAAGCGTGGAGTTTCCACGATGTGCAACTCACACGCCTTCAGTTCGCCGTTGAGCACATCCACGACGATGTTGCCGTGCCCCTCGACGCGGGTGACGTGGTGGACTTCCAGTTGGAACGTTGCAGTCATTTGGATTTTCCGTCTTCTGCTGACATCACCTGATGGGTGAGAAACAGGGTCATCTTAGCGTCGCTCGCCGCTTCCGACATACCGTGTTCGGCCAGCACCGTCTTGAGCCAGGCAATATTCGGCGACGGGATCAATCCCCGGCAGCCCTCACAGCCGTCGCCATAGGTGGGGCAGATCGCGTCGCAGCCCGCGCGCGTGATCGGCCCCAGGCAGGTCTTGCCCCGCTGGTAGACACAGATGTTTTCTTTGAGCTTACACTCAATGCACAGGGGGTGATCGGGAATCTGTGGCATTCGCCCTTGCAGCAGATGGGTGACGGCGCGCACGAACTCGTCGCGGTCAATCGGGCAGCCAGGGATGAATCCATCCACCGGGATCACGTCCTGAATGGGCCGCGCCGGATAGGTGTCGTACCAATCGGCATGCTCGCCGTAGACGTAAGCGCGCACGTCGCTCAGGTCCTGGCGGTTGCGGATGGCGTTGATCCCGCCCAGGCAGGCGCACGCGCCCAGGGCAATCACGACGGCGGCCTTGCTGCGGATGTCTCGCAGGCGCGCCTCATCGGCAGGCCGGCTACAGGACCCTTCGATAAAGACGACCTGGTAATCCTCCCCACGCTCACTCATTGCCTCACGGAACTGGACGATCTCGACCGCATCCAGAAGTTCCGGGTGATTTTGCAGCGAATCGATCACCGTCAACTGGCAGCCTTCGCAGCTTGTGAATTCAAAGAATGCAACTTTGGGCCGGGCGCTCACGATAGGGCCTCCTCCAGATGCTTGATCTCGGCGTAGGAGAATGACGGGCCGGACTGACAGGTGTACAGATGGTGCATCTGGCAGTGACCACACTTGCCGACCCCACACTTCATCCGGCGCTCCAGGCTAAACCAGATATTGCCCTCGGCGATACCCTTGCCCTGAAGTTCCATCAACACATAGCGATACATCACCGGCGGACCGACGACCACCGCGACCGTATTGCGGGCGTGCACCTGAATCTTGGGGAACAGGGTCGTGATCACGCCGACATTCCCCTTCCAAGTATCGTCGGCGCGGTCCACCGTCACGTGCAGCTCGACATCATCCCGCTTCGACCACGCTTCCAGTTCGTCCTTGAAGAGCAAATCAGAGGGCGTGCGCGCGCCGTAGAGAATGATGACGCGCCCGAACTTGCCGCGCTCGTCCAACACCTGGTTAATCAACGAGCGCAGCGGGGCCAGCCCCAGGCCGCCGGGTGTGAAGAGGATGTCTTTGCCCCGGAAGCGTTCAATGGGAAAGCCGCGCCCAAACGGGCCGCGAATGCCGACGGTGCTCCCGACGGTCAGGGCATGCAGAGCGTTGGTGACGTTGCCCACGCGCCGCACACACAGTTCAAAGCTGCCGTTGCTGCGGCTGGGAGACGACGAGATGCTAATCGGCGCTTCGCCGATGCCCAGCAGCGAGACCTCGACGAACTGGCCGGGCTGATGATTCAGGGAATAGCCGCCGGGCAGTTCGATGGTGAACAGCTTTTCAAAGGCGGTCAGGTCGCGCACGGTGGCGATATGCGCCAACGTGGGCATGTAGATGGATGTCGCGTTGAGGGTTTCTCGCAATGCTGTGGTCATGGATGAACCTCCACAGGATCACCCTGGTTGAGACGGCGATAAAGCTCGTTAAAGGTATCCACCGGCGTGATGTGCACCAGACACGCCGCCGCACAGCGTCCGCAGCCCACACAGCCCATCAGGCCGAAGGCTTCGGTCTGGTACTTGCCTTTACGCAGGAAGCGATGGCGCTGGCGCAAGGCACGCGAGGCGCGGAAGTTGTGCCCCCCGGCGACCAGGGCAAATCGCTCGATCTGGCAGGAGTCCCAGGTACGCACACGGACACCATTCTGCAGGGTCAGATCGGCCTCGTCATTCACATCAAAGCAGTAGCACGTCGGGCAGACCTGGGTGCACATGCCGCAAGCCAGACAGCGGTCGCCCAGTTCCTGCCACAGCGAATTCTGCTGACTAACGGATAACAGGTTGGGCAATTCCGTCACGTCGAAATCCAACCGTAGAGGGAAGCGCGGCCATTTTTCAGACATGACCTGGTTGATTTTGCGATAGTCGTCCGGCATGGGTTCGCGCAGGCCCGGCGCAGCGCGCAGGATGGCCTCCCCCGCCTCGGTGCCCACGTCTACGGCATAATCGTCTCCCAGATCGGTCAGATGCAGGTCGAACCCCTCGGTAGCCGTCAGGGTGCCCATGCTTTTGCAGAAAGAGTGCTCCATACAGGGTTTGAGACACTCGATGCTAACCAGCAGGGTCGCTTCGCGGCGGGTCAGGTAGTGTTGATCGGCCCAGCCATTGGTATTGACATGGTCCAACAGTTGCACGGCGTGCAGGTCGCAGGTGTGCAGGCCGAGGATCACCGTCGGCTGCGCGTCCAGGGGAACCTCGATCCGCGCGCCGCCCTTCTGAAAGCGGAATAGCTCCTCGCGGGGCGGCAGGAGATACTTCTTCGGCGGCAACACCGATGTGGGATAGTCCAGTTCCAGCTGGGCGGCGTTCTGAATGTCGCCGAAAACGTACTGCTCGTGTCGCTTTTGTGGCCCGACCACGCGGTACTGAGCGCGCAAATGGTCAACCCACTGCGGCAGGGCAGCCTTTGGCATAATTTTCAGCCCCATGCAGGTCTCCGTTTCTCAAGCAGCCTACACCAACATAATAGCCTCAGCGCGGCGCGGGCTGTCCGTGAACCCCCTCGATTTCGTCACCCTTTAGTTGACCAGCCTGCTCAGGAAAATTCAACACACCTTTGTACGTGTTTCAAAGTGTCGAAAATCATTAAAGCAGCCGTATGCGAACACTGCCGCGCACCTCCCTATACATGGCTGAGAAACCGGGAACGATGTTCACCAAGCTGCTGCTCAGAGAGAAAATGCCGCCGTCGATGGACGGTCCGGCGGGAATTATGTCTCGGCCTGCTGAACCTGGAGCGTCGGTCTCTTCTTCGGCAGCCAGCGGAAAGCCAGCACTGCCACTCCGAAGAACACCAGACCAATCGCCCCCAGCGTCCCCCGGTAACCGAAGGCAGCAGCGATCACCCCGGCCAGCATCGGCGCAATGGCGCGCCCTCCCGCCACAATCGCATTATCCAGCCCATAGACAACCCCTTCCTCGCCCGGTTCGGTGTAACCGGCTAGCAGCGCACTCAGAGTCGGCGTGAGGCCGCCGATAGCTGCACCGGTTAACACCTGCAAGGCCAACAACTGCCACGCCTCCGCCACGAACGGTTGCGGCAAATAGAAGAGCGCCGCCGCCAGGGCACTGGCCGTCAGCACGCGGCGGTGGCCTACCCGGTCGCCCAGCCGCCCCAGGTAGACGGCACTGAACACCCCCGCCGCCGAGGACAGACCCGTCATCAGGCCGGTCGTGGTCGCCACATGCGCGCCCGACGGCATCAACGCCTGGATGAACAGCGGCGCAATGGGCGCGAGCATCGACTGTCCCAGGGCATTGACGAGGCGCAGGCCGTACACCAACGCAACGCCCGGCACAGCCAGGATACGCCGCCACTCCCCTGCTAGTCCATGTTGGTGAACACCTACTGGCGTGATCGGCTGGAAATGCTCCTCCACACCACGCCACACCAGCAACCCTGCCAATGCCAGCAGCACCGCCGTGACGACGAAGGTCGCCTGGTAGCCGAACGTGTCTGCAATGAAACCGCCCACCAACGGCCCGACCGAGATTCCGCCCCACATGCCCATTTGCAGCAGGCCAATGGCATAGCCGGTGCGGTCGCGGGGCGTCACCGACGCGATCAGGGCGCTGGCTGCCGAAATCACCCCACTCACCGCCCCCTGCACCGCCCGGAGCAGAGTCAGCACTTCGCCCGAACCCGCAAAGGCCATCAGCAGCATCGTGATCGCAGAACCGAACATGGCCCGTTCGACCATCAGCTTGCGCCCATAGCGGTCAGCCAGCCCGCCCCAGATCGGGGCGGTGACGGCCATCGCGAGCGCCTGGGCCGAGTAGACCATGCCTGCCCAGAACTCGACGCTCAACGTGTGCGTGCCTAACTGTTCCACGTACAGCGGCAGGAAAGGAAAGATGATCGAAAACCCCAACGCGGAAACAAACTGGCCGAAAACGGTGATATACAGCGTGCGGCGCCAGCGGATCATGAGGACGACACCCGTAAGCATAGCCAGCGAAGGAAAGTCGGGACGGAATCTCTGTCCCGCCCCGACGCAGCCGTCATTTTAACGCTTTTTTAAGCCCTCGGCGACGACTTAACGCTGTGAGCCGCGCATCGCCCACCGCCGGCTGCCGTCGATCAGTTGTTCCCCTGGCCCGTCTCCGTCTAAAATAGGGACCTCAGCAGAGCATCCACATAAAGGCGCAGCGCGTTGCTCAAACTCGAAGATTTCTTCCACCTGCCTCAGGTCGATACCCTGGTCGCGCAGATGATCGCGGACGGGCCGGGGCTGGCGGTCGTCGCCGGGTTCGACCCGCGCCTGCCGCCGGAACTGTCGGCGAGCAGCGGATTTTTACCCAGTGGGCGCGCCGCCATCTTCCGCATCCTGATGCGCGAAATGCTGGAAGCGGTCCCCTCGGCGCATTGTGTGGTGATAGCGCGGGATCGGGAGGCCATCCGCGTACCCCGGCAGCTCAAACGTCGCGTGGAGATCGCCGCAGTAGAACCGCCCCACGCTTACACCGACCGCATCTGGGAAGCCGCCGCTCGCCGCCCCGACCTGCTGGTGATCGACCAGTTGGACCTCGAAAGCGCCCCGCCGGCGTTCGAGGCCGCAGCGCGCTGGGGCATCAAAGTGTTCTCTCAGGTAGAAACCGTCTTCGCAGGAACGCAAGTGGCCCGGCAGTTTGCGCTTGACTGGGGCGTATCTCCCGATCATCTCCGCCATCTGGCCTGGGTGCTGGCCGTTCAGCGGCTGCCCGCGCTGTGCCCGCACTGCCGCCGTCCCGCACCGCCGAGCGACGATCAACGCGCCAGCCTGCGCCTGCTGTTCCCCGACCTGGAGACCCTGATCGCCCCGCAATCGCCCGCCGGGGAAGCCCTCGCCTTCTACCGGGCAGCCGGGTGTGAGCACTGCCAGAACAGCGGGCGCCAGGGCGACGCCATCGTGTTCGACATCTTTCACGCCGACCCCGACGCGCTCAATCCGTTCGCGCAGCCCAGCCTGCTCCCGGCAGTGGAATACCTGCTGCGGCTGGCCGCGCAGGGCATTCTGCCGCTGGAAGATGTGCTGCGGTTCGGGTCCGGCCAGTTTCACCGCACCTATAACCTGCTGGCTACCAGCCAGCGCGCCCTGGCCGACTCCAACGCCGCGTTAGAGCGCAAACGGGCCGAATTGGAAGCCGCCAACCGCGTGCTCCAGCAGCGCACGCGGGCGCTGGTCTCGTTCCAGGGCATCGGGCAGGCGTTGATCACCTCGACCGACCTGGACGATCTGGCCGCGCGCATCTGCCGTCACACCGCCGACCTGTGCGGCGCAGACCGGGCCATCCTGTATCTGCTGCGCCCGCCCGATCAGGCCGACGTGCTGGCGGTGGTCGGCTGGAATCCGGGGCTGCTGCACCGTTCACTGGATCAGGCGATGGTGTTGCGGGCCGGCGGGGCGTCGAACGAGCCGAAGCCGTTCAACCAGTGGCCACCCGGCATCTTGGCCCGCACGCCGGATGTGGAAGGCGCGGCCCTGCGCGCCGGGTTGTCGGTGCCGCTCATCGCGCAGAATGAGCAGATCGGGCTGCTGATCGTCCACTCCACGCAGAAGGCGCGCTTCGCGCCGGGCGAGGTCTCGCTGCTCCAGACCTTCGCCAGCCAGGCCGCCCTGGCGATCCAGCGAGCCGGGCTGATCGAAAAGCTGCGCACCAAGATCGCCTTGCTGGAAGCGGCCCAGGCCGAACTGGCCCAGAAAGAGCGCATCGAGCACGAACTGGAACTGGCCCGTCAGGTGCAGCAGAGCGTGCTGCCGCGCACCTTTCCACAGCTAGCCGGCTATCGCTTTGCCGCGCACAACGAACCGGCCCGGCAGGTCGGCGGCGACTTTTATGACGTGATCCAGATCGACGCGGAGACCTTCGGCGTGGCGGTGGCAGACGTTTCGGACAAAGGGATGCCTTCGGCGCTCTACATGGCCCTGACGCGCAGCCTGCTGCGCGCCGAGGCCCGCCGGGAATGTTCCCCGCGCGAAGTACTCGCGCGCGTGAACAAGCTGCTGCTGGAACTGACCGAGCCGAACATGTTCGTCACGGTGTTCTACGGCGTGGTGGACTGCGCCACGCGGCAGATGACTTACGCCCGCGCGGGCCACGACCGCCCGCTCCTGCTGCGTGGGGGCGTCACCCAGGAATTGGGCGGGCAGGGGACGGCGCTGGGCCTGTTTGAGAGCAGCTTCCTGCGCCTGACGGAAGAACAGGTAGACCTGGCTCCCGGCGACCGTTTGGTGCTTTACACCGACGGCCTGACCGACGTCCTCTCGCCAGAAGGCAAGCCTTTCGAGCGCCAGGCGTTGAAAGACCTGCTGTGCGCCTGCGCCGCGCTGCCGCTAAACCTGCTCTGTTCCGCCGTCTTCGCCCGCCTGACCGCCTACCAGGGCAGCGCCGAGCAGTACGACGACATGACCATGCTGGTGCTGGAAGTCGAAGCCTGAGCGATCAAGTCGGGCAGACAGCCTGCACCTGTTGTGCGCGGCGCGCGCTGCCCTGGCCGAGCTTGCGCAGGGCGCGGGCGGCCTCGGCCAGCCCGATCCGGTCGGCGGCGACTTCATAAAAGGCGCAGGCGCTCTGTTCCAGGCGCAGCGCGTCGGTGGGCGTCAGCGGTGCGGATGGGGCAGTTTCCACCAGCGTCGCCAGGTCTGCGCCGAGTGACAATCCCTGGATCGGCTCCAGGATCATCTCTGTCACCATCTCGCGGCGCAGCCGTTCCAGCAACTTGAGGCGTCTGGCACCGTCCCCGGCCAGGTCACGGTAGACCTGCTGCGCCGCACCTATCTGCGCGCCTGCCTGCGCCTCGTAACGGCGGGCCAGGCTTTCTTCCAGCTGGATCGCCGCCTCGAACACTGCCCCAAACGTCCCAAGCTGCATAATGTCGGCCTCCCTAATCATGACTCGAACAGGGACACGGTATGCCGTATCCCTGCCAGCGTTTTTCCTCAGAACCAGCGGGTGATCACCACCTTGCGGTCGGTGAAGAAGTTGATGCCGTCGAAGCCCTGACCATGCAGGTCTCCAAAGAACGAGTCCTTCATCCCGCCGAAGGGGAATGATGCAATCGGCGCGGCCACACCGACGTTGATCCCGATGTTGCCGCACCGCGCCCGATACTGAAACTCGCGCGCCCACCTGCCGCTGGCGGTGAAGATCGAAGCGGCGTTGCCGAAGCGGCTGCGCTCCATGATCGCCAGCGCCGCGTCGAAATCGTCCACCGGCATGAGGCCCAACACCGGGCCGAAAATCTCCTCCTGCACGATGGTCATATCCGGCGTCACCGCGTCAAAGATCGTCGGGCCAACAAAGAAGCCGTTGGGGTTGCCGTGCACGGTCACGTTGCGCCCGTCCAGCAGCAGCCCGGCTCCCGCTTTCACCCCCTGATCGATATAGTTCAAGATACGCTCGCGCGCCCTGGCGGAGATCACCGGCCCCATCTGGGTCTGCGGGTCCAGGCCGTCGCCCACGCGCAGCCTGCCCGCCGCCTCGACCAGCGCCGCCTTGAGCGGTTCGTAGCAGTCGCCCACCGCCAGCACCACCGACCCGGCCAGGCAACGCTGCCCGGCATTGCCGAACGCCGAGGTGATGATCGCCCCGACGGTTTGTCTGAGCGGCGCGTCGGGCATGACGACCAGGAAGTTCTTGGCCCCGCCCTGGCACTGCGCCCGCTTGCCGTGCGCGGCGGCAGTCTGGTAGACATGCCGGGCGACCGGCGTCGAACCGACGAACGACACCCCTACCACGTCGGGATGCTCCAACAATGCCTGCGCGGCATCTTTGTCGCCGTGCACCAGGTTAACCACGCCGGGCGGCAGGTCGGCCTCCTCCATTAGTTCAAACAGCCGCGTCTGGGTCAAGGGAGTCTGTTCCGACGGCTTGACGACATAGGTGTTGCCACATGCCACCGCGTAGGGCAGGAACCAGAACGGCACCATCGCCGGGAAGTTGAACGGCGCGATGCAGCAGAACACGCCAAGCGGCTGCCGGATGGCTGACTCATCGATGCCCTGCGCCACATCTTCCAGGTTGTAGCCCATCATCAGCGTCGGGATGCCCGCCGCGCCCTCGACATTCTCAATCGCCCGCCGGACCTCGCCGCGCGCCTCGTCCAGAATCTTGCCATTCTCCTGGGTAACAAGGCGCGCCAGCTCCTCGAAGTGGTCTTCCATCACGCCCTTGAGCCGGAACATGGCGCGGGCGCGGGTATAGGGCGGCGTCTCGCGCCACTCCTGAAAGGCTTCCCGCGCCGCCTGCACTGCCCGATCCACCTCGGCGGCAGTGGAAAGCGGCACCTGCGCCAGCGCCTGACCCGTCGCCGGGTTGATCACGTCCAACGTTCGGCCCGCTTCCGACGCGACCCACTCCCCACCGATGTAGTTTTGAATCGTCCTGACAGTCATCTTTTGTGCCTCGTTGACATGGGATACAGATGACACCGATGAAGACGGATTTTCACGGATCAATCCTAATTGAAATCTGCGTCCATCCGCTGCATCTGCGGCATCTGTGTACGTTTTCTACCGCTTGCGCCGCAAGACCCGCTGCGCCGCCGCAATCACGTCGGCGACGGACATACCCCAAGCGTCCATCAGCGTGTCGGGATCGGGACCGGTCTCCGCGAAGGTGTCGTTCAGGCCGACGTACTCGATGGGTACAGGACGGCAACGCCCCAACGCCTCCGCAACCGCGCCGCCCAACCCGCCCAGGATGCTGTGTTCTTCGGCAGTGACGACCGCGCCGGTTTCCTCGGCGGCCTGGGCCAGCAGGTCGGCGTCCAGCGGCTTGATCGTGTGAATGGCGATCACGCGGGCATGGATGCCCTGCTTTGCCAGCGCATTTGCCGCCAGAAGGCAACGTGCTACCAGGCTGCCCGTCCCGACCAGGGTCACATCGCCGCCCTGCCGCAGCGTGACGCCTTTCCCCAGTTCGACCGTGTGCGAGTCGTCGAACACGTCTGGCACCTCGGCGCGGCTGATGCGCATATAGACCGGTCCCTCGTATTCCGCGATGACGGGGACCATCTTCGCCGCCTCGACATTATCCGCCGGGGAGACGACCAGCATGTTCGGCATGGCGCGCATGATCGCTACGTCGTTGACGGCGAAGTGCGTCGGGCCGTCCTTGTAGTCGGACACGCCCGCGTAGCCGCCAATCAGCTTGACGTTCGCGCCGGCGTAGGCTACGCAGGTGCGAATCTGCTCGCAGGCGCGCAACGTGAGCAGGGCAGCGAACGTGCTGACGAACGGGATTTTGCCACCCAACGCCATCCCCACCCCGACGTTGACCATCGAGGCTTCCGTGACGCCCAGGTTGAAGAAGCGGTCTGGGTAGCGTCTGGCAAAAAAGCTGGTGAGCGTAGAGGAAGACACGTCGGCATCCAGCACCACCACGTTGGGGTTGACCTCGCCGTAAGCGGCCAGGGATTCCCCAAACGCCTGCCGTTGCGGTTTTTGAGCCATCGCTACGCCCTCCCTTCCAACAGTTCGGTCCGCGCCTGGGCGTATTCCTGTTCATTGGGAACCGCGCCGTGCCATTTGGCCGTGTTCTCCATAAAAGATACGCCTTTGCCTTTGGTGGTGTGCGCCAGGATCACCACCGGCAGGCTGTGAATCTGCTGCGCGGCGTCCAGGGCGTCGAGCACCTGGCGCAGATCGTGACCGTTGATCTCGATCACAGCAAAGCCGAACGCCTTCCACTTGTCTACGAGGGGTTCCAGCGGCATGATGTCATGCGCCGCGCCGTCTAACTGCACGTCGTTGTAATCCATGAGCACGGTTACTTCGCTGGTGCGATACTTGGCAGCGGTCATCGCGCCCTCCCAGGCAACGCCTGACTGCATATCGCCGTCGCTCATCATCACGTAGATGTGATAGCGCGGGCCGCCAAGCCGCTGCGCCAGCGCCATCCCCACCGCGACCGACAGGCCGTGTCCCAGGAAGCCGGAGGACATCTCCACGCCCGGCGTCTTGAGGCGGTCCGGGTGGCCCTGCAAATGCGCACCCAGATGGCCCCACAACTTGAGATCATCTTCTGGGAAGAACCCTCGCCGCGCCAGCGCCACATAAAGCGCCGCCGCTGCGTGCCCCTTGCTCAGCAGAAAGCGGTCGCGCTCCGGCCATTTCGGGTCGGCAGGATCGATCTTGAGATGATGAAAGTACAGCGCGGCCAGCATTTCCGCCGCCGAAAACGACCCGCCGGGATGCCCGGCCTTGCGCCGATACACCATGTCCAGCACGCCCAGGCGTATCTGGCGGGCCTCCTCCTGCAACTGCGCGATCAGCGCCTCGCTATGTTGGTGCATACGTGCTGCTCCCTTGTACAGTTTACGGTCGGGGCGGCTCATGCATCGCTCCGACGATGTTGAAAACTCACACCCCTAGCGCCGCGAAGACCTGGTCCGACAGGAGCTTGAGGTTCGCCATCGGATCGGTGCCATTCAGATTTGCCAGGATGCCAGCGCGGTCCAGCTTTTCTGCGAGGGCGACATAGCGCCGGATGTTGGTCACACTCTGCTGAACCGCCTGAACCGGGTCGCCGCGCGGGGAGATGATGTCGATGGAATACCAGCCGGTGTAATTCACCTCGCGCAGCCAGAAAACCAGTTCCAGCATTTCCCAAAAGCGCAGCGTGCCGGGGATCATGTCCCAGTCCCACTCGCCGTAGTTGTCGTTGAAGTGGATCAGGTCCAGGCGACCCTCGCGCTGCAAGAGCACCGCCGTCTGAGCCACGTTTTCGTAGGCGAACAGGCCGTGTCCCACGTCCAGCAGCACACCCACATTCGGGCGCGCCACCTTCGTCAAGATCCACAGCGTGCGCGCGGCGTTGTCGAACAGCAAATGCGTGCGCGGCTCTTTGGGCTTGTACTCGATGCAGATGCGTACATCTGGCACGGCGTCGGCGCAGGTCTGCAAGCCTTCTACGACCCCGTCGATCTGCCGGGCATAGTTCACCTCGAAGGGGTAGTCGAAGCCGTCCTGCCCCGGCCACAGACTGACGAGCTGGCAGCCGAGCACTTTGGCCGTCTTCATGCCCTGGGTGATCACGTCGGCGGCGTCCCGACGGATGGCCGGGTCGGGATTGCTCAGCGAGCCAAGCGCCCACTTGCCGTCGCCCCACACGTTCATCGAGACGTTGGCGCACGCCAGCCCGACCTCGTCCAGCAGGGCACGAATGGCCGGAGCAGTGTCCTCATTGACCAACCCCCGGAAATTGAGTTCCACGCCGTTCAATCCCTCGATCTGCGCGGCAGCGCGAATGCGCTCCTCCGGCGTGCGTGGAGCATGGTAGCCTTTCGGGTTGTAGCGGTCGGCGTTGGGGCTGAACGGCCCCAGGTGAGATGCGATTCGGATGGTGTCGCTCATCTTAAATGCGTTCCTCAGCTCTCTCTTTTTCGTAGACGGCGCGGCGCTGCGTGAAGTAGCCCGGCACGGGCACGTCCCACCAGCCGGGGGCAATGCCGCCGGAAGTGCCGAAGGTCATGTCGATCATGATCTCCACGACGGCAGGCCTGTGCAACCGCAAGGCTTCCTCTACAGCAGGGGCGACCTCGTCCGGGCGGAAGATGCGCACGGCGTGCGCGCCGAACGCCCTGGCGGCATCCGCAAGGTGGGGTGTGACCGGTTGTCCAGCGCGCTCGAACATGGTGGCGTAGACCGTCTCCTCGCCGTAGGCGATGGTTTGCAGGTCGCGGATAGCCTGCCAGCCCTGGTTATTGAAGATCACGGCGACGGCGGGCAGGTCGTATTGCACGGCGGTGGCGATCTCCTGGAAGGTCATCAAGAAGTCGCCGTCGCCCACCAGCGCCACGACAGGCGTCTCCGGTTTCGCCAGACTCGCACCCAGCGCCGCCGGATAAGACCAGCCCATCGTGCTGAAGCCGCCTGCCGAAAGGTACGTGCGCGGCCTGGTGAACGGCATTTCCTGGAACACCTGTGCCTGGATATTGCCCGACGAGGTGAAAACCAGGCTTTCCGGCGGCAGCACGCGGCGAATCTCGGCAATGGCGCGGCCCATCGTCACCGGCACACCGTCCGACTCGCGCGTCTGCTGCCCGTGTCTGAACCAGACCTGCACCTGCTCGGCGATTTCCTGGGTATAAGGCGCGTCCTGCCAGGGGCGCGGCTGCGCCAGATCACGCACGGCAGAAAGCAGCCCGCCCAGCACCGCTTGCGCATCGCCAACGATGCCGACCTCGACGGGATAGTTCTTGCCGATCTCGAACGGGTCGATGTCAACGTGGATTAGCTTCGTAGGCGGGATGCTAAACGACGCGCCGGGCCGGTAGGACGAAGTGGCCTTGTCGGCGAAGCGCACCCCTACTGCCAGGATCACGTCGGCGTTGACGGTCATGTGGTTGCCACAGGTCGTCCCATTCGCGCCCATGTGCCAGGCATAGAGTGGATGATCCTCCGGGAAGGCGCTCTTGCCTTGCATGGTCGTCACGACGCACGCCCCCAGGTGCTCGGCCAGAGCCAACAGTTCGGCCTCTGCACCGGAGAGCAGCACGCCGCCCCCGGCCACAATCACCGGGCGCTGGGCGTTTAGCAGCAAACGCGCCGCACGCAGGATCGCCGTCGCGTCCCCGGCAGGCCGGTCATGGGGACGGCGGGACTGCGGATCGGGCAGGGCATCCAGTTCGACCGAGTCGGCCTGCACGTCCATCGGCAGCGTGATCAGCGCCGGGCCGGGCCGCCCGGTGCGCATGACGTTGAACGCCTGTCCCACCGCGCGGGGGAGCTGCGCCGCGTCGTCGATATGCCAGATGCGCTTGACCACCGGTTCCAGCAGGCGTGGGAAGTCGGACCAACGCTGGCGCTCGATTTCCTGCAACACGCCGACGCCACGCATGTAGGTGTGCGTTTCGCCGATCAGCAGCAACAATGGGATCGAGTCCACATAGGCTGTTGCCAGCCCGATGGCCGTGTTGGCCGCGCCCGCGCCGATGGATGTGAACACGGCCAGCGGTTCGCCCCTGGCGCGGAAGTAGCCGTCGGCCATGTGGACGGCGGCCTGTTCGTGGCGCGGCATAATCACCCGGATACGGTCCTGGCAACGGCGTAGGGCATCCATCAGCGCCAGATTGCCGTGCCCCGGAATGCCGATGGCATAAGGCACGCCCTCACGCGCCAGCATTTCCACAACGATTTGTGAGCCTGTGAATTCCATGGCCCTATCCTTGCCCTAGAGTCTGATCGCATGCCCGGTCCGCGCCGATTCCTGGGCGGAGAGGGCAAAACGCAGGATTTCGCGGCCTTGCTCGCCGGTGAGGCTGGGTGGCTCCCCCTTGAAGTACGCCTCGATGAAGTGGCGCGTCGATTGAATAAAACTGTGTTCCCAGCCGACGGGCATATCGGAGAAGGTGCGCGTGCCCCGGTCACGATAAAGGACCACCGGGGGAACGTCCATCATCTTGCCGTGCCCGCGTGTAACCCAGATCACCCCTTTCGTGCCGGTGATCTCGATGCGGTCATCCTGGGCATAGTGATTGGTATCTAGCACCAGGTCCGGCGACCAGACCACTTCCAGCGAGCCGTAGCGGTTGCCGGGGAACTTCCACGAGACGATAGCGGGGGAGTCCAACACGTAGCCGGGGCCGATCTCGGTCTGGCCGATCCAGGCGTGGCATTCTTCCGCCACACTGCCCATAAAGAACCAGGCCAGCGAGAACTTGTGATGACCATCGTCGAAGACCAGCGGGCCGCCGCCACATTCTTCGGGCGTAAAGCGCCATTGCTGCGCCGCCGCCGGAACATGCCAGGCGTTCGGGCTGGTGGCAGCGTTGCTTTTGATACGGATGGTCAGCGGGTCGCCGATCTCGCCTGCATCGATCAACGCTTTGGCGCGCATCACCGGCGGGTAAAAGATGAAATTCTCGAACACCTTAAAGATCACGCCCGCTTTTTTGGCAGCGGCGACCATCTCGTCCGCCTCGGCTACCGTCAGGGCCATCGGCTTTTGCAGGGAGATGTGTTTGCCCGCCGCCGCCGCATCTAGGGTAGCGCGGTAATGCAAGTGATGCGGCAGCAGAATTTCCACCAGGTCCACGTCCGGCAGCGCCAATAGATCGTGGTAATCGGTGAAAACGCGGTCCTCTGGCACTCCCCAGGCACGTCCCTGGCGCGCCGCGATCTCGGCGTCGATGTCGCACACGGCCACGATGCGGGCGCGGGGATTGGCAAGATACTCCAGGGCGTGCAGGTCCGAGATGCGCCCTGCGCCGATGAAGCCGACTCTCAACTCATCCATAGCGCCTCCTGTTGCGAATTACACAACTGCGTTGCGAAGAAAAACCAACAAAAAGGAGGGAGGTAATCCTCCCTCAACAGTTCTTACGCGCGTTTGAAGCTCAGGCGATCCGAAAGCGCGCGGCTCACTTCCAGGACAATAGCCGATAGCGCCGGAATACGTTCCAGGCTGACCCGGCCTGCCGGACCGGAGATGCCGATGGCTCCCACGACCTTGCCGCGATAGTCAAACAGCGGAGCAGCGACGCAACGCACGCCGTATTCGTACTCCTCATCATCGACGGCGTATCCCTGACGACGGGCCTGATCCAGGTGTAGGCGCAGCGTTTCAGGGTCGGTCAGGGTACGAGGAGTAAAGGCCCGCATCTCCGCCGGGGACGGCAGCGGCGCCGCATCGAAGGCCAGCAGGCATTTGCCCAGCGCCGTACAGTAGAGGGGGGCCAGCGTGCCGACGCCCGTCGTGGCCCGCAGGGTGGCAGGCGATTCCACCTGGTCGATATACATGGCCTGCCCTTGCGCCAGGATCGCCAGATGGGCGCACTCACCGGTGCGCTCCATCAGCTGGCGCAGAAACGGCTTGGCCTGGTCGCGCAACGGCATACGTGTCAGCAGGCGGCGGCTGAGGGTGACGATCTGCGGGCCTAAATGATAGCGGCGGGTCTCGCCGTCCTGCTCAGCATAGCCATAACCGGCCAGCGTTTGCATCAGACGGGAGGCACTGCTCTTATCCACGTCCAACTGCCGGGCGATCTCGGTGATGCCCAGGCCATCCTCAGACTCGGCCAGCAGGTCCAACGCCTTGAGTCCCCGCGCCAACGACTGAATCTCGGTCAACTCAGTTTGATCCTTCCCGTATACGGGTTGCCTTGTTGGGTATTGTACAACGACCCACAAGGGATGTCAAATATCCCCGGAGTAGTTGACAAAGAAGAAACATGGTTGTATGATAAGCAACGATGCTGGTGGTTGTATCTGATTGGCCTGATATATTTTTCCCAACGACCCGTGTCCGTCCTGCCGGAGGCGCTCTGCAAGTGGATCGCAGGGACGCTTAACGGAACGCCCCTGCTTTGTCGTTTCGCCCACTCAGTGTCGCACGTTTTTTCAAACCATAAGGAGTTGAGTTATGAAGCGCTTCTCAATTTTGCTGGTCCTGCTCCTGCTAGTCGGCCTGGTTGTTCCGGCTCTGGCGCAGGGGGAGGAGACGTTCGTCACCGTCATGCACTACTTCACCGGCGAACTGGGCCGGGCCGCACTGAACGACATCTTCACCGCCTTCCAGGAAGAAAGTGGCCTGACGGTCTTCGATAACCCCATCGGCCACGAGGACTTCAAGACGACCATCCTGGTAATGGCGGCGGGCGGCGACCTGCCAGACATGTTCTCCTATTGGGCAGGCGCGCGCGTGCAATTCGTGGTCGATAGCGGCGCACTGGCCCCCATTGACGACATGTGGGACGCCAATAACCTGAGCGATGTCGTGCCGGCCTCGATTGCCGAAGGCGCTACGATTTACAACGGGCAACGTTACCTGATCCCGTTCGGCTATCACTACGTCGGCATGTTCTACAACCCGGCGGTGATGGCCCAGGCCGGCGTGACCGAGTTCCCCACCACCTGGGACGGCTTCCTTGCCCTGTGCGACACGCTCCAGGCAGCCGGCGTGACACCCATCGCGCTTGGCTCGCTTAACCGCTGGCCAGCGCAGTTCTGGTTCGATTACCTGCTGCTACGCACCGCTGGGCCGGAATACCGCGCTCGCCTGATGGCCGGCGAAGCCTCCTACACCGATCCCGAAGTGGTGCGCGTGATGGAGCTGTGGAAGGGGCTGGTGGACGCAGGCTACTTCGTACCGGACGCCAACGCCTATGACTGGACCGACGCCGCCGACCAGGTCGCCAATGGCGAGGCGGCCATGACCCTAATGGGCACCTGGATCACCGGCTACTGGAACGGCAACGGGCTGGTCCCCGGTGAGAACTATGACTTCTTCCCCTTCCCGGCGATTGACGAAGGCGTGCCCAATGTGGCGCTCGGCCCGGTGGACGGCTTTGTGATGTCGGCCAACGCGGCGCATCCCAACAGCGCCCGCGCGCTGATGGCCTACCTGATCACCAATCTGGACGCGCAGGCCATCTGGGCGCAGGGCCAGGGCGCGCTGTCGCCGAACGTCAACGTCGATCCGTCTATCTACAACGTCGTGATGCAGAAGGCGGCGGATCAGGTAGCGGCGGCAGAGGGGTTCAACTTCAACTATGACCTGGCGACCACCCCGCCGATGGCCGAAGGCGGCCTGGACATGTTCGCCCAATTCATGAATGACCCATCTGGCTACATGGACTACCTTGCTGCGACACAGGCCGTCGCTGAGGAGGTGTTCGGAGGTTCGTAGCCCTCAACATGAGGGTCCCTACAGTAGGGGCAACCGACGCCGGTTGCCCCTACACCGATTCATCGGCGCGAAGATATTATAGAGGGGGTGCCGTGACTCGTTCCCGGCGAATCTGGACCATCGGCTTCCTGGCGATCCCGCTGGCACTGTACCTGGTGATCGTCGTCGGCCCACTGCTGTATTCCTTCTTCTTCAGCCTCACGGACTGGAACGGTTTCAGCTTCGATTTCAACTTCGTGGGACTGGCAAACTTCCGGCGCGTGTTCAGCGACCCGCTGTTCGGCAACGCCATCAGGAACACGGTGATCTGGATGATCATCGCCATCCTCGTCCCGGTAACGTGTGGGTTAGGACTGGCGCTGATCCTGCACGAGCGGGTACGCGGCGCCAATATTTACAAGTCGCTCTTCTACCTGCCGATTTGCCTGTCGCTGGCGGTTATCGGGCAGGTCTGGTTCTGGATTTATCAGCCGCGCTGGGGGCTGCTCAACCTGACCCTGAACGGGATCGGGCTGGGCGATCTGACGCGCGCCTGGCTGGCCGATCCCGACACGGCCCTGCTCTCGGTCATTGTCGCCTGGTGCTGGCAGCAAATCGGCCTGGGCATGGTGATCTTCCTGGCCGGGCTGACCTCTGTGCCAGTAGAACTCACAGAAGCGGCGCAGATCGACGGGGCGAACTACTGGCAATCACTTCGCCATGTGGTCGTCCCTCTGCTGCGCCCCTCGACGGTAGTGGTGGTGGCACTGGCGGTGATCAACTCGCTCAAGAGCTTCGATATTGTCTACATCATGACGCGCGGCGGGCCGTTTAACTCGTCAGACACGCTGGCGACATTTATGTACGACGAGTCGTTCCGCAAATACTACATGGGCTATGGCAGCGCGATCTCGGTCGTGTTATTTGCCATTGCACTGGTGGTGATCGCCTTCTACTTCCGCCAGGTGCGGGCGCTGGAGCATCTCTATGACTGACGTCTCGCTGGTTGCAATCAACGCAGCCTTGGAACGCGAACGGGTGCGTGAACAATGGCGACAGCGTACCGTGCGGGCGCTGCTGTATATCTTTTTGACTGCCCTGGTGATCGTCTACTCGCTGCCTGGAATCGGCGTGATCCTGACCTCGTTTAAAACCAACGCCGAAATTTCTAGAGACGGCCTGTGGTCGCTGCCCGGCGAACTGCGCTTTTCCAACTACGAGGAAGCCTGGGTCGAAGGCAACGTGCGCACCTACACCGTGAACTCGTTCCTGGTGACAATCCCTGCGACGATCCTCTCGATTGCGCTGGGCGTGCTCACCGGATACGTGTTCAGCAAGCTGCCGTTCCGGGGCAGCGAGGCGCTGTTTATCTTCATCGTGGCGGGGATGTTCTTTCCCCCCCAGATCGTGCTGATCCCCTTGTTCCGCCTGTTTAACACCGTCGGCCTATACGACACCCTGTGGCCGATGATCATCGTGCACGTGGCCTTCGGGTTGCCGATCTGCACGCTGCTCATGCGCAATTTCTTCTCCACCGTCCCGACGGCCATCCGCGAGGCAGCGATCATCGATGGGGCGAACGAAGGGCAAATCCTGCTGCTGGTGATGCTGCCCCTCAGCTTACCCGCCCTGGCGGTCCTGGCGACCCTGCAATTCACCTGGATATGGAACGACTTCCTGTGGCCGCTGATCTTCACCCAGTCGGATAACATGCGCACGATCATGGTCGGGCTGGTGACGCTGCGCGGGCAGTACTCGGTGGCCTGGGGCGTGCAGGGCGCAATGGCAGTGATCGCCAGCGTGCCGACGCTGGTCATCTTCATCTTCTTCCAACGCTATTTCATTCGCGGCCTGACCTTGGGCGCGGTGAAAGGGTAAGTGAACCCCGGCGGCCTGACCGCGAGGCCGCACTACACGGTTGACAATTTATTAATTTGGTCGAAAATAGAAATAAATATCCTGGCTCATGCAGATCGCAGCGCGAGCCGCAAACCGGAGTGTGTACCATGCCTCTGCGTTCCCCTTTTAGAGGAACGGTGCCAAAGCAGTGGTCACCCCTGGGAATTGCCGCCGTTTACCTGATCGTTGGGGCGCTGTGGATTTTGTTCAGCGACCGCGTCTTGCTGGCCGTCCTGCCTGCTGACTCGCCTACCTTGACGCTGTTACAAAGCATCAAGGGCGTTTTATTTCTCCTCACCACCGCCGGGCTGCTTTACTCCTTGCTCCGGAGATACACCCGCCAACAGAACGACGGTGTGGCCCTGCGCCGGATGACGCGACTTTACCAGACTCTAAGCAATGCCAACCAGGCGCTGGTGCGTGCCCAGGACGAAGCCCACCTGCTGCAAAACATCTGCCGGGTGATCGTCGAGACCGGCGGCTATCGCCTGGTCTGGGTAGGCCTGGCTGAACAGGATGAGCGGCGATCCGTGCGCCCGGCAGCCTGGGCCGGGCACAACGATGGCTATCTGGAGATGCTTCACCTGACCTGGGGCGACGACGAACACGGTCGCGGACCGACAGGCACCGCCATCCGAACGGCGCAGACGGTCATCTGTCGGCGTATCGCGGAGGACTACACCTTCCGCATACCTGACGAGGCGCTTAAGCGCGGTTTTGCTTCTCTGGTGGCTTTGCCGCTGCGTGTGGACAGGCAGGTGATAGGCGCGTTGAACATTCTGGCTGCTATGCCGGATGCCTTCGATGAAAGCGAAGTCCGCCTGCTGAGCGAACTGGCTGAGGACCTGGCCTATGGCCTGACAGCACTGCGGACCCAAAGCCAGCGCGAGCATACCCTTAAGCTGCTTAACCGCGTCATGGAGACCAGTCCGGTCGGGATCACCGTGGTGAACCGCAGCGGGCAGATCACGTTCGCTAACGCCCGCGCCGAACAAATCCTGGGGCTGGAACGTAGCATCCTGACCCAACAAACCTACAACGCCCCATCCTGGCACATCACAACGTATAATGGCAGTCCTTTTGCCGATGAAGACCTGCCTTTCCGTCGCGTCATGTCCACCGGCCAGCCCGTCCAGGACGTGCGCCACGCTATCGCGTGGACAGATGGACGGCGCGTGCTGCTGTCGATCAATGCGGCCCCCCTGTCGGATGAAAGCGGTGCAATCGATGGTATGGTTGCCACCGTCGAGGATGTCACCCAGCGGGTGCAGGCCGAAGAAGCACGGCGTCTATCGGAGGAGAAATTCTCCAAAGCATTTCATACTTCCCCAGACGCGATCAACATCAATCGCCTAAGCGACGGCCTATACCTTGAAATCAACGCAGGCTTTACCGCGCTCACCGGTTATACTGCCGCCGACGTGATCGGCAGATCATCCCTGGAAATCGGCATCTGGGTCAACGCCGACGACCGCGCCCAGCTGGTGGCTGGGCTGCGCCAGAATGGTTACGTGCAAGACCTGGAAGCCTTGTTCCGCCGCAAAAATGGCGACGTAGGGACCGGCCTGATGTCCGCCCGGATTATCGACATTAACGGCGAGCCGTGCATTCTCTCTATCACGCGCGACATCACCGAGCGTAAACGGATGGAAGAGGAACTGCGGCGGCTGAACGCCGAACTCAACCAGCGTGTGGAAGAACGCACGGCGGAACTGGGCGCTATCCTGGACAGCATGGGCGAGGGGGTGATGTACGCGAACTGGGAAGAGGTCCGCTATGTGAACCGGGCGTTCATCGATCTCACCGGCTATACCATCGAGGCCGTGCGGACCCGTCCCGTCCGCGAATTCATCACCCTGATGCAAAGTGAGGATGAGCAAGAGGGCAGCCAGATCATCGATGCGATCAGCCTTGCCCTCGAAAAGGGAAAATCCTGGAGCGGGGAATTTCGCATCCAGCGCAGAGACGGCAACACGCTTGAGGTCGAGGTAACGATTACCGGCGTGCGCCGCGCCGATGGGCGGCCCATCGGCAGTGTAGCCCTGCTCAGGGACATCAGCCAGCGTAAGGCGCTTCAGGCGCAGCGCGACCGCTTCATCGCCAGCGCATCACACGAATTGCGCGCCCCTGTAACTACCCTCAAAACGTACCTCTACCTGCTGCGCCGCCAGCCGGAACGCGCGGCAGACCATTTGCATGTGCTGGAACAGACGACCGAGCGCATGAAACTGCTGGTCGAGGACCTGCTGGACATCTCGCGCTTTGAGCGCGGCGTCATTCAATTGCAACGACAGGAGATCATTCTCCAGGACCTGATCGCCGAGGTGCTGACCGCCCAACAGCCGTTGGCCCAGGAGAAAGCCATCCGTCTGTGCAGCGATCTGCCGCTGGAGCCGCTGCTGGTCCGCGTGGACGCCAATCGCATCGCTCAAGTGATCACCAACCTGGTCGTCAACGCGCTCAATTACACGCCGAGCGGCGGCCAGGTGACAGTGCGGCTGTCGGTAGAACCGGACATCACCTTGCGGGTCGAAGACACGGGCGTGGGCATTCCGTCGGACCTGCTGGGCAGGATATTCGAGCCGTTCTTCCGGGCGCACGAAAACGCCGCGCGCGGCACCGGTCTGGGGCTGACGATTGCCAGAGAGATCGTGGAGGCGCACGGCGGCGCGATCACGGTCGAGAGCGTGGTCGGGCAGGGCAGCGTCTTCACCGTGCGCCTGCCGCCGCCCTCGTCGTTGTAGGCGTCGGGTTATCGCAAAGTTCCGCCCGTCCAGGCAGGATAGGCCCCGCCTTCGCTGGTGATCTTGCGCGCCTCGCTGCCGCCCAGCGCCAACAGGTAGATTTCCGGCGCGCCGTCCTCTTCACCCGACGTGAAGGCCAGCAGGCGACCGTCGGGACTCCAGCAGTTGCCCCACTCGTAGTCGTCGCCGTCGTAGACCAGGGTTTGATCGCGCCCATCAGCAGACATCATCCACAGGGCCGAACGCCCCTCGCCGCGCCGCAAAAAGGAAATCCGGCTGCCGTCAGGGCTGTAGACAGGCGACCAGTCGTTCGCGTCGTTGTCTGTCAGGGCCAACGAGTCGTTCGTGCGCAGGTCCAGGCGATAGATCTCCCAGGTTTCCGGGTCGGTCCGCTGGCCGGAACTGTAGACCAGGTAGCGGCCATCCGGGGAGGGCGAGGGGTGCATATCTTTGGCGGCGCTGTCGGTTAACTGGAACAGATCGGTCCCATCCGCGCCGACGCGATACAGATCGTGGCCGCCGTCGGAGTGTACATCTGAGGCAAAGTAGAGCGTCTGACCGTCCGGCGACCAGGCGGGGGGGCCATCTTCGATGTCGTTGTGGGTGATCTGGCGGACGTTCGCGCCGTCGATGTCCATCACGTAGATGTCGTCGTCGCCGTCCCGGTTGCTGACGAATGCGATGTGCGCGCCGTCCGGCGAAATGGCCGGATAGCGGTCATTGGCGGCGTTGTCGGTCAGTTGCAACTCCACGCCGCTTGCCAGGTCCAGCAGAAACAACTCGGCGTCGCCGTCTCGCCTGGCGTAAAAGACGATCCGCCCACTGACCTGCCGCAGCACATCCGCCGGAGCGAGCGCCGACGGCGTGGCCGCAGCCGCATCGCCGGACCCGATCTGGGTACGTTGCGCCGCTGCCGTCTCCGTAAGGACCGGAATCCAGGGCGGCAGCACCCCGGACGGCGGGATCACGGTGATCTCGGCGCTGTCGGATGGGGCGACGGTCGGCGTGGACGTTTCTAGCAGCGACATCGGCGACCAGCCCTCGATCCCCATCGCCAGCAACGCCAGGGCGATCAACAAGGCAAACAGCAGACAGCCCGCCAGCGCGCCAATCGCCACATTGACCCACCAGCGTTGTTGCCGGGGCGGGCGCGCGACCCGCCGCCGCACCGAAGACGCCCGCACGCGCTTGCTGCTGGGCGGTGTGGGCTGCTGGGCGCGCGGCGCAGCCTGCCCCTCGGTATAAACCGGTGGGACCAGCGGCGGCGCTTCCGGCTCGGTCAACAGCGCGTCGGGCCGGGGCAAGACAATCGGCTTGGTCGGGATGCGGCTGGGGTCCGATTCCTCGCCCCTGATGGCCGCGCTGAGCGCCATCGCCAGCGCGGTTGCCGTTTGATAACGCCGTTCGCGGTTTTTCTCCAGGCCCTTTTGCAACACCCGGTCGATGGCCGGCGAAATTGCCGGGTTAACGTCGCGGATCGACGGGATCGGCGCGGTGACGTGCATCACCGCGACCGAATAGGGCGTGTCGCTCTCGTAGGGCCGCCGCCCGCTCAACATCTCGTAGAGCACCACCGCCAGCCCGTACACGTCGCTGCGCCCATCGAGTTTGAGGCCCTGCGCCTGTTCGGGACTCATGTACGACGGCGTGCCGACAACGCCGGACGTGGTGATCGTGCTGCTGCCGGTCATGCGCGCGATGCCGAAGTCGGTCAGGTAGGCGTCGCCTTCCCGGTCCAGCAGGATGTTGCTCGGCTTGAGATCGCGGTGCAGCACGCCCTTGCTATGGGCGTAGTCCAGCGCCGCGCCCACCTGCCGGGCGATCCGCTCGACCTGCTCCGGCGGCAGCGGGCCGCGATCCAGCAGATCGTCCACGCTGCCCGCGTCCATGTAGCGCATGACGATGTAGGGTGTTTCGTTTTCTTCGCCGTAGTCGTACACGGGACCAATGGCGCGGTGTTCCAGCTTGGCGACGATGGACGCCCCGCGCTTGAAGCGTTCCCGGAAAGTCTTATCATGGATGAACTGGCGCGGCAGCACCTTGACGGCAACCGGGCGGCTCATAGAAATCTGAACGGCGCGGTAGACAACGGCCATGCCGCCGCGTCCGATCTCCTCCAAAAGCTGATAGCCGCCGAACTGCGTCCCGGCGAGCGATTCGGTTTCGGCCATGCCGGAATCTCGCTCCCTGCTGCACCCCCAGGCCAAAAAGTAGGGCGAATGCGCGGCCCCTGCTAGGGAATTATATCGGCGAACCGGGAACGGCGAAACCGAAGCGCATCCCTTAACGCACCAGGAGCGCCGTCAGCCGCGCCACGAGCGACAGCACCCACAGCGGAAGCTGTTGGCGCATGGCCCATTCGGCGCCCTGTTCCCGTAGGCGCAGCGGAATCAGTTTGATCAGGCGGTTGCTGCTCTGATCGGCCAAGCTGGGCGCGCCGGGGCGGTCGAACACCTTTGTTCCCAACACAGGGTCAAACTTCCAGGGGTAGCCGCGCGGGCGCAACATAGGCCGGAAAGGATGATGGTAGGCATTGCTCACCAACAACAGGCCGTCTGAGTTGCGCAGGGCCAGTTCCACGCGGGCGCACTCCGCCGGGGCGATCCGCCAGGCGGCGTCGGCGACGCGCTGTGTGGCGTTGGCGATCACGTCGCAGGGCGTTTCTCCCTGCAAGCGCAGACGATCCCGCGCATCGTATACCTGCCAATGAACGCTCGCGCCGGGATAGGCGTGCGGCGTATCGTTGCATACCCACAGGGCGCGCGGGCGGCGGCCATCGTGTTCCAGCATCACCAGCAACGGCTGTGACGCGCGGCGCAGGGCTTCGTAGCCGCCTTTGGGCTGGCGCAGGTAATCCAGCACGCCGCAGCCCACCTGCGGCACCAGGTCCACCAGCCAGAAGTGCACATATCCGGCGCTGCCTGCCGCGCGCAGACGACGGAAGTGCTCGACATGATAGCGGATCAATTCCGCCTGATACTGCCACAACGTCTCGATTTGTCCTTCCAGATGCCTGAGCCGCTCCCAGGCGAAGGGATAAGCCTTCAGTGTGGCGGCGGCGGCGGGCGTCTCCGCGCCGAACTCGGTGTTCAGCTTGCAGCGGCGGCGGTATACGTCGGTGTAGCGTGCGGTCCACAGCGCGCCGTAGTAGGTGTGCGCGTCGCCGGAGCGCCGCCAGTCCTCTTCCATCTGGCCGGAACAGATGAAGACCGGGCGGGTCGGGTCCTGGTCCTGGGCGTCGGCGTAGAGGGCCGGGTCGGGGCGTTGCTCCACGTTTTCGCGGTGGGCAAAGACCATCGTCGGCTCGTTGTGGCAGGCCCAGGTGATGATCGCCGGGTGGTTGCCGAGCAGGTCAATCAGGGCGCGTTGCGCGGCCAACGCGCGCGCCTCGAATTCCGGCGTGAAGTGGTGCATCCAGTTCAACTCGAAGTCTTGCCAGATCAGCATCCCGGCGCGGTCGCACACGTCGTACAGGTCCGGCGGTGAGATGTGTACGTGCACGCGCAGCAGGTTCAGATTGGCCGCGCGCGCCAGGTTCACGTCGCGGACGAAATCGCCCCGGTCGCGTTGAGAAAGATACAGGCCGGGCATGTAGCCGGAGCCGCGCACGAACATGGGCCGCCCGTTGATCACGTAGGTGAAGCGGTCCGGGCTGCGCTCCAATTCCACCGTGCGCAGGCCGAAGGTCTCCCGCAGCGCGCTTTCCAGACGCCCGGACTCGCCGCGCAGCAGGGCCGTCAGGCGGTAGAGGTCGGGCCGCCCCTGATCCCAGGGCCACCACAAGCGTGGATCGGGGAGACGCAGAGTTTGCTCGACGGCGTGCTCGCCCGGCGCAAGCTCCAACGGCAGCACGAGGTCTGCGCCGGGGCCGTCGTGATTCTCCGCGAAGGCGCGCAGCGTCAGCGCGCCGGACCAGGGTTGCCCCCCGGCATTGGTGACACTCAGGCGCACGTTCACTGCGCCGTCGATCCCTGCCCGGATGCGCACGCGGTCCAGGCTCACGCCGTCGTCCAACAGCAGCCAGGTGGGCCGCCAGATGCCGATGGGATTCACGTTCGGCGGGATCACGCCTTCACCGTGCTCGTATAGGCCCTTCACCAGCCCCCGGATCACGTGATCCACCGGGTAGCTGCCCTGCGGGTTGGGCGGGTCCCAGGGTGAGGTCACACGCACGACCAGCGTATGGATCGCGCCGGGGCGGACCAGGCCGGTCACGTCCAGGGTAAAGGGCGTGTTGTGGCCCTCGTGCCGCCCGGCGAAGCTGCCGTTGACCCACACCTCCGCGAAGTAGTCCACGCCCTCGAAGCGCAGCCGCGCCCGCTTGAAGGGTAGGTCTGGCGCGGCGAACGTCCGGCAGTAAATCCACGCCTGTGCGTTGAGCGCGCGCAGATGGTCGCCCCAATAGGGCTGCGCCGGATAGAGCACGGGCTGCAAGTGGGCGCACTCCGGCGCGTCAAAGGCTTTATCTTCAGGCACAGGGCCGGGAGAGAAATCGGCGTCGAGCGGAAGCGGATAGACCTGCCAGGGGCCGGTCAGGCGCACGCGGCGGGGGACAGATGGAGGCATATGCAGAACGCTTTCGAGGTCAAGAGATCAGGATGCCTACATCCGCTGAAACACGCTGCCGGGCGCAACGTCACGCACGAACTGCCCGCAGCCCGCACGAAAAGTCAAAACGTGCTACAGTTGCACCGAGGGTAACAACTGCTTCATAAGTGTATCTCCCCCAGAAGGAACCATGTCTGCCCAAAGATACTTCCTGCGCTTCGGGGTGCTGCTACTGTGCCTGGCCCTGCTGCTGACATCCTTCCCCGCAGCGGCACAGCAGGAAACCGTGACCTTCCGGCAGTGGGCCAGCAGCGCCAGCGCAACCAGCCAGTATGGCGAGGGCGACTGGAGCGCAAGGCAAGCCACCGGCGCGCCGAACGTCAATATGTGCGGCAACTCCGTCTTCGCGTGGGCTTCCCTGACCCGTACCGGCCAGGACAGCCTGACTCTGCTGTACGACATTCCCGTGATCCCGACTGAAGTAACCGTCTACCAGACCTACAACCCCGGCGCGATCACGGGCATCGACCTGATCCTGGCCGATGGCAGCGGGACGATTACCGTCGCCGACAGCGCCGACCCCGGCACGCCCTGCCCCGGCAGGCTGATCCTCAGGATTCCGGAGGGAACGCCGCCCGTCAACGGCGTCGTCATCCACCTGGACCAGACGATCACCGGGGACTGGAACGAGATCGACGCGGTGAAGCTCCTCGGCATCCCGCTAGAGTAGGCCCTTACCCGCGTATAGGTCGTAGGGACACAGTGCACCGTGTCCCTACAGCCGCTACCTTTTCGATTTCCGATTGAGTTTTAGTAGGCCGGTTCCAACCAGTACACCCCACCCGCCTCCGGCGTCCAGCCGACCAGGCCGTTGTAATTCACCTGCCACCATGCGAAGCCGTTCGCACAGACCGGGCCGGAAAGCACCGTGAACACACCTCCGGCGGGGATCAGGCCGATGGCGACGCTGTTGGTGGTCGGCTGGATGCGCAGGTTGTTCGGGTCGCCGGGCGTGACGCGCCCCCGCCCCCCCACCGTCAGACGCGAGGGCAATGTGCCGGGGCAGGCAGCAGTCACGGGCGGCGTCGTGGGCGAAGACGGCACGCCGATGGTGATCGGGATGCTGCTCAGCGGCGTCGTGCCAACTAGGGTCACATAAGCTGCCGAAATCCAGCCACGCCCGCCACCAGTCAGCATGACTTCCAGCCAGGACGAGTCAGGGTTGCGCCCGATCACCTGGGCGCTCTGTCCGCCGGGCAACGCGCCCACACGGCTGTAATTCGTGCCGGGGCCACTGCGCACACGCACGGTCACGTTGGCCCGCGCGAACAGCCCCTGCACCGCCTGGGTAGGAGGGACAGCGGTAGCAGCCGCCTGCCGGAACCAGTAGACGCTGATCTGCGCGTTGCCGCTCAACTCGAAGTACTCCACGCGGATGGTGTGTTGCCCCGCGCTCAGGTAAATATTGCCGCGCGTTTCGCGGTAGATGCCTGCATTCCAGTTGTCGATCACCAGCGTGCCGTCGGCCCACACGCGCACACCGTCGTCTGCCCCGGCGACGAAGGTATAGGTCCCGGCGTCAAGCTGTGGAAAGCCCCACCAGCGCGCGCTGAAGTTGTCGGCGTTGACCACACCGGGGATGGGCGCTCCCAGGCCCCAGTTGTAATCAACGCCCTGTTCCAGCCGCCCGCCTACCTGAGGAGCGGTCAGGGTGGTGTTGTTGTAATATTCCGCCGCCCAGCCGCCCGACGCCGTCTGCGCCCCGGCCAGCGCCCAACTGACGTAGATCACGGCCTGGTCGCCCGCCTCGTAATATTCCACACGCACCCAGTGCTGCCCCGCCGTCAGGGTAATGTCGCCGGTCACGGTGGTGCGAACCTGGTCGCGCCAGGCGTCAATCACCAGCCGATCATCGACATAGACGCGCACGCCGTCGTCGGTGGTGGCGGTAAAGCGATACGTTCCGCCGTTGGCAAACGACTGCGGGCCGGTCCAGCGGACGGAGAAGTTGTCCGCCGGGACAATGCCCGGCACCGGACTGCCTCCGCCCCAATCGAAGGCAATGGCGCTATCCAGCCGGACGAAGATCGCCGTGCCGGACAGGTAGCGGTTGTTGAAGTATTCGCCGGTCCAGTTGCTCCCGGTGTCGGCGCTCGCCGGAGCGACGCCCGGCCAGAAGACGCTGACAAGTAGAACAAAGGTGGCAACGATGAGCGTAATACGACGCATACTCCAATGCACTCCTGCACACAAAGTAAGCACAAAACGCGATAGATACTCTGATTTTAGTAGATGCTCGATCTTAAAAACATGACGGTTGCACTACGTTTGTGCAATGCCTGCCTGACCGCCCTGCCGTTCTGCGCGCGGCGCTTTTTCCTAACGCATACCTATAGCCGTCCTGCCGATCCACGCCTATAATGAACTTCGGCCCACGAAAGGATAGTTCCCATGCAAACCCCAGACTCCGTGTACGCCTTTTTTCCCACCGAGGCCGACATTCCACCAGCGTTCCGGCTGGTCGCGCCGGTCGAGCAGACCGAATATCTCGTGGACGGCGAACTGCGTCACTGGGACGGCCCCCGGCAGGATGTATTCTCCCCGGTGTGCGTGCGCACAGACTCCGGCCTCGTGCAGCAGCGCATCGGCAGCTATCCGCTGCTGACCGAAAAGGAGGCGTTGGAAGCTCTTGATGCCGCCGCGCGCGCCTACGACAGTGGGCGGGGCCGCTGGCCCACGATGTCGATTGCCGAACGCATTACGCACGTCCAAGACTTCGTCTACCGCATGAAGGATGCCAAACGCGAGGTCGTGGCCCTGCTGATGTGGGAGATCGGCAAGTCGTTTGCCGACTCGGAGAAGGAATTCGACCGCACGGTGGCCTACATCGAAGACACCATCGACGCGCTCAAGGACCTGGACCGGGTATCGTCGCGCTTCACCATCGAGCAGGGCATCATCGGCCAGATTCGCCGTGCGCCGTTGGGCGTGGTGCTGTGCATGGGGCCGTTCAACTACCCGCTGAACGAGACCTTCACCCTGCTTATCCCGGCGCTGATCATGGGCAACACGGTGGTGTTCAAGCCGCCGCGCTTCGGCGTGCTGCTGCACCGCCCGCTGCTGAACGCCTTCCGCGAGGCCCTGCCGCCCGGCGTGGTCAACGCGATCTACGGCGAGGGGCGCACGGTCACGCCGCCGCTGATGGCTTCCGGCCAGATCGCCGCGCTGGGCTTCATCGGCACGAGCCGGGCCGCCGACTCGCTGGAAAAGGCCCATCCTAAGCCCCACCGCCTGCGCTCCATCCTGGGCCTGGAAGCCAAAAACCCGGCCATCATCCTGCCGGACGCCGACCTGGACCTGGCAGTGAAGGAATGCGTGCTGGGCGCGCTGTCCTTCAACGGCCAGCGGTGCACGGCGCTGAAAATCCTGTTCGTCCATTCGTCCATCGTGGACGATTTCCTGGCCCGCTTCAGCGCGGCGGTGAACGCGCTCAAGTGCGGGATGCCCTGGGAAGACGGCGTGAACATCACGCCGCTGCCGGAGAAGAACAAGCCGCAGTACCTTACCGAACTGGTCGAGGACGCGCAGCAGCAGGGCGCGCGCGTGGTCAACGCGAACGGCGGCGCGTGGAGTGGGACGTTCTTCTACCCGGCGGTGGTCTACCCGGTGGGGCAGGGGATGCGCCTGTGGGACGAGGAGCAGTTCGGCCCGGTGATCCCGGTTGCGCCGTTCGACGACATCGAGCAGCCGATCCGCTACATCGTTGAGTCGAACTATGGCCAGCAGGTAAGCATCTTCGGCTGCGACCCGGACGTGATCGCCGACCTGATCGACCCGCTGGTGAACCAGGTGTGCCGCGTGAACGTCAACAGCCAGTGCCAGCGTGGGCCGGATACCTTTCCTTTTACCGGGCGCAAGGACTCGGCAGAAGGCACGCTCTCGGTCAGCGACGCGCTGCGCGCCTTCTCGATCCGCACTCTCGTCGCGGCGAAGGAAACCGACATCAACAAGGCCATCATCATCGACATCGTGCGCGAGCACAAGTCGAACTTCCTCTCGACGGATTTCATTTTGTAAAGGGCCAGGGTAGGTTGGTACAGCCTGCCCTGACAAATTGTTCTTCAAGGACTGGCATGTGGCCCGCCCACCGTATCTCTTGAAAAGGTTATTTGATCATGGCTCGCTTCCAATACCATCCCGATATTCTTGCCACGTTCCCGTCGCTCGTCGGCGGGGTGATCCTGGCCACGCACACGCACAGCGGCCCGACTCCTGCTGCCCTGGCCGGGCTTTACACTCAGGAGCAGCAGGCCGTCGCCCGGCGCATCGGCGCGACGCCGCTCAGCGAAATCCCGTCGCTGGCGGCGTGGCGGGCGGCCTTCCGCAAGTTCAATGTCGATCCCACCCAGTACCGCAGCGCGGCAGAAGCCCTGCTGCGCCGCCTGACCAAGAAGGGTGATATTCCAAGCATCAATACCCTGGTGGACATCGGCAACCTGGTCAGCATCCGCTACGCGCTGCCCGTCGCCGTGTTCGACACGCGGGCCATCCAGGGCGCGATCACCGTCCACTTCGCCGATGGTACGGAGCCGTTCATCCCGCTGGACCAGGCGGAAGCGGAGTACCCCGAACCCGGCGAAGTCATCTTTTCCGATGCGGGGAAACAGGTAGCCGCGCGGCGCTGGTGCTGGCGGCAGAGCGATCACAGCGCGGCGCGGAACGGCACGACCGAAGCGATTATCACGGTCGAGGCGCACCACGCCGCCGCCCGTGCAGACGTGCAGGCCGCGCTGAACGATCTCACCGCGCTGCTGGCAACGCATACCGGGGCAGTGTGCACTTCCGCCATGCTGGATTGGGAGCATCCGGCTTTTTAGCGGTAGAGTTAAGGGCTGTTCGTAGCGGAAAAAGGTTCGACGGCGATGGTCGGTTCGGACGTGGCAGTGGTGTTCTTCGGATTGGCGACGGCCCTTTCCTGGGGCGCGGGCGACTTCAGCGGCGGGATGGCCGCCAAAGGCGCGGGTGTGTTCAGGGTGGCGGCTGCCGCACACGGGATCGGGCTGGTCGCACTGACGCTGCTGGCCCTCTTTGCCGAGCCGCTGCCACCCGTGACCAGCCTGCTGTGGGGCGCGGCAGCAGGGCTTTCCGGCGCGGTGGGACTGGCCGGGCTGTACCGCGCGCTGGCCACTGGACAGATGGGCATTGCCGCGCCGGTGGCTGCCGTCGTCGGCTCCGCAACGCCCGTGCTCATCGGCGCGCTGCTAGAAGGGCCACCCGCCCTGCTACAATTCACCGGGTTCACGCTGGCTATCGCCGGAATCGGGCTGGTGTCGCGCACCGACGGTTTGACCGGGCGGCCCGCAGGACTCGGTCTGGCAGTGCTGGCGGGAATCGGCATCGGCGGGTTCACCACGTTGATCAACCAGGCAGGAGCAGATGCAGTGTTCTGGCCGCTGGTGGCGGCGCGGCTAGCCTCGTTTTCGCTGATGTTGCTGGCGGCGTGGCAGTGGAATCCGGGCGAACGGCTGGCGGGCCGCCCGCTGCCACTGGCCCTGCTGGCCGGGACGCTGGACGCGCTGGGCAACATCTTCTTCGTGCTCGCTACGCAGGCCGGGCGGCTGGACATCTCCGCCGTGCTGTCTTCCGTCTCGACGATGGTCACAATCCTGCTGGCGCGCGTGGTGCTCCAGGAGCGCCTGTCCCGCACCCAGGCCGCAGGCGTGATTGTGGTGCTGGCTGCTATTCCCTTAATTGCGGCGTGAAAGGTGTTTTTGCGATGTCTCAAGTCGTGGAAAAAGTGACCGCTTTCATTATCCGCCCGGCCAAGCGCGGTGGGCATGACCTGCTGCTGTTCCGCCATCCCAATGCGGGCGTCCAGATTCCGGCGGGCACGGTCGAAGACGGCGAAAAGCCGGAGCGCGCGGTTTTGCGCGAAGCCACCGAAGAAACCGGCTTGCCAGGTCTGAGTGTGTGGCAATACCTGGGCAGTTGGGAAGAGAAAATGCCACCGGGTCAGGCCGTCGTGGCCGAACGGACGCAGGTTTACACCCGGCCCGATCCGACCAGCGCCGATTGGGCATCCCTACGGCGCGGCCTGCCGGTAGACGTGCTGCGTCGAGCGGAAGGCTTCACCCAGGTGAAATACGAGGAATTCAACCGTGTGCCGGAACCAGAATACGTGACGATGAGCATCTTGGGCTGGGTTCCCGGCGATGTGCTGGCTTATAAGCGTGTGCGGCACTTCTTTCTGCTCAGGCCGCAGTCCTGGACACCGGACGAACCCTGGAGTGTCTCTACCGAAAGCCAGGTCTATACCCTGTTCTGGGCGCCGTTGGGCGCGCTGCCGCCGATCATTCCGCCACAAGACACCTGGCTGGAGATGCTGGATAAAGCGGTTGCCTTGCTGCGCGCCTGAACGGATTCGTGGCAGCGCCGTTCGGGAAAAATCCCTGTTTACAATATCCAAAAACGATCATACAATAGGTGCAAGCTCATGTAAACGATTACACATCCGTTTTATGCCGCTGCGAGGAAAGACCGATGGTCACGATTGAGCAGGTCGCCCGGCGAGCCAGGGTTTCGGTAGCAACGGTATCGCGGGTGCTCAACAAAACGGGCTACGTCAGCCCGGACAAAGTCGAGAGCGTCATGGAGGCCGTCGAGGCGCTCGGCTACCTGCCCAGCGCCGTCGCCCGCAACCTGCGGCGCAGCGAAACCACCACCATCGGCCTGATCGTGCCCGACAACAGCAACTCCTTCTTCGCCGAGATCGCGCGCGGCGTGGAGGATGTGTGCTTCCAGGAAGGCT
>CAZGXI010000038.1:0-44217 GCA_964529715.1 uncultured Anaerolineae bacterium
TTCGCGCCGGGGACTCAAGTCCCCGGCTGAGAAAAACAAGCCCTCCGGGCTACAGCTATTTCAGCCCGGCGGGCTTGTCCTTTTTAGCCCCGGAGTTCGCGCCGGGGACTCAAGTCCCCGGCTGAGAAAAACAAGCCCTCCGGGCTACAGCTATTTCAGCCCGGCGGGCTTGTCCTTTTTAGCCCCGGAGTTCGCGCCGGGGACTCAAGTCCCCGGCTGAGAAAAACAAGCCCTCCGGGCTACAGCTATTTCAGCCCGGCGGGCTTGTCCTTTTTAGCCCCGGAGTTCGCGCCGGGGCGACCCATATCGACAGTAGGGACACGCCATGCCGTGTCCCGACCGGTATCCACGTTGAAATAACCCATATACAGCCGCCCTGTACCGTCAGGCCGATGACCCGCCCTTCGATCCCTGTGGGACATTGGGGCCAGGATGCCTCGCCCCGGCTTGACGTGCGCCCTCAGACGGGTGTATCATGAGTTTAGTATTCTTTTTTTAGAATAGTATGTGTATGAAGGGGGTGATCATGACCGACGCAGAATTGGCAATTCTCAGCCTGGTAGCAGAAGCGCCCCGGCACGGCTACGAGATTCAACAGGCCATTGAGGCGCGCGGAATGCGTCAGTGGACGGCCATCGGGTTTTCGTCGGTGTACTACCTGCTCAACAAGCTGGAGCGCCAGGGATTGCTGGAAAGCCGTCTGATGCATTCCGAACGCGGGCCGGCCCGCAAGGTTTACCAGATCACCCAGGCCGGGCGCGGGGTGCTTCAAACGGCCCTGATGGACCTGTTGAGCGTCCCGCGCGACCAGGGGATGAGCCTGGCCCTGGGGCTGGCGAACATCGCCGTGCTGCGTCCAGAACAGGCCCGCAACGCCCTGGATAGCTACGAGGCTGGCCTTCAGGCGCGCATCGCCGACCTGTCCGAACGTCGCGCCCACCAGATCGCCGAGCACCCCGACAGCCCGCTGCACATCCTGGCCGTCTTCGACCACGCCCTGACGCTGGCGCAGGCCGAATTAAACTGGCTGCGCGCCTTTCGCGCCGCCTGGGAAGAACACGTCCCATTCCCTGCCACACCGCCCCCTACTCCATTCGCCACCGACCCTGCCCCGACGAAACATCCGCCTGCCCGTACAGAACGCCTGCCGCGCCCGGAACAGGAGTAGGGGCGAGGCACGCCTCACCCCTACTGACCCGGCGGCAGAACAATGCAGAACGTGCTGCCTTCGCCCAGGACGCTGGTCACGTCGATGCGCCCGCCGTGCGCGTCCACGATCCGCTGCGCAATCGCCAGGCCCAGCCCCAACCCGCCGATTTCGGCGCTCCGCGCCGGGTCTGCCCGGTAGAAGCGCTCGAAGATGTGTGGCAGGTCCGCCGGGCCGATCCCGATGCCGTTATCCTGCACGCAGACAGCAGTCTCCTGGCCCTGCGTGCGCGTTTCCACCCGGATCGTCCCGCCATTCGGGGTATAGCCCAGGGCGTTGGAGAGCAGAGCGGCGATGGCGCGGTGAAGCATGGGGGCATCCACCAGCACGACCGGCGCTTCGGGAGCCAGCAGGACCTCGACGGTGTGCTGCTTCTGCTCGGCTTGCAGCCGGTATTCCTCCACGACCACCTGCACCAGCGTATTCAGGTCGGTCGGCTGGCGGTCCAGGGAGTCGATGTGGTCTAGCCGTGACATGTTCAGCAGGTCTTCCAGCAGCCGTTCCAGGCGCGTGACCTGGACACCCAGCAGTTGCAGGTGGCGCTGCCGCATCTCGGCGGTGACGTCGGGGTGGACCAGCACGGCCAGACTGGTCTTCATCGTCGTCAGCGGAGTCTTGAGGTCATGCGAGGCGTCGCCGATGAACCGCTCCAGGATGTGAATGCGCTCGCGCTCCAGTTTCAGGTCCAGTTCGTGTGCCTCGGCCCGTTTGCGCGCCGAGATGTCGCGCACGAAATTGTACAGGATCACCTGATCGCCATGCCGGACGAGACGGCTGCTGACCTCGCAGGGAATGTCGGTTCCGTCTTTGCGGCGATAGACGCACTCGTAAAAGCTCGTGCTGCTGGCCGACGACTGCCAGGCGCGGCTGGACTCATCGTCGGCGTTGAGGATTTCGACGTCCGGCAGCGATAGCAGCAGCAGTTCCTCGGTGGTATAGCCCAGACGGCGCGCCGCGTGGGTGTTGCCGTCCAGGATGCGCAGCGTTTGCGGATCGATAATAAAGATCGAGTCCCCCGCGCCCTCGAACAGGCTGTGATAGCGCGCCTTGGCATTTTCCAGGGCCGCGCGAGTCTGCGCAAGCTCGGCCTCTAGGGCTTCAAGCTGCGCCAGGCGGCGGACGGCATCTTCCAGAGCTTGTTTCAATTGGTTCGTGTCTTTGGCATCCATCTCAGGCTGTACTTTCATTTCGCCGACTACAGCGTCCAGCTTCATCCTTGTCCCACGCGCTATAAAGGCTCTCAGGCTATCTGCCGGGAGGATGGCTGCCAGTTCTCCTTGCAGCCGTTGGAGGCGCATCTGCACCGGATAATCGTCGTTGCCGGCTCGCGCTGCCGCCAGCCCGACCAACGTAGCCGCGCGCTCGAAGTCGCCCGCCCACAGGGCCAGGCGGGCGAAACCGAGCAAGGCCTGCAACACAGCCGGCGTGATGTCCGCCCGGTACGCCAGGCTCAGAGCTTCGTGCAGCGCCGACCGGGCAGCAGCGTCGTCGCCCAGGTCGGCACAGACAAAGCCGAGCCGATAGAGGGCTTCGACGATGGTCGGGGGGGCTTTGATCTCGCGGAACAGCGCCAGGCTCGTCTCATAGTGTGCCCGCGCGTCGGCCAGGCGGCTCTGGTCGTAGGCCATGTCGCCCAGAACGAGGAGGGCCGCCGCGATGCCGGGCCGGTCGTTCAACTGGCGGTACAGCGCGAGGCTGTTTTCGAGACAGGCCAGGGCCGCCGCGTCGTCCCGGCGGCAGCGGGCAAGTTCGCCCGCCAGCAGCAGGCTGATCGCCACGCCGTACTGGTGGTCGATCTCGCGGAAGAGCGCCAGCGCCTCGTCCAGGCACGCCTGCGCCAGTGCGAAGTTGCCTTGCCGGGTGGCGGTCTTGCCAAGCCCAGTCAGACAGGTGCCCACCCCGACCCGGTCGTTGATCTGGCGCCGGATCGCCAGGCTTTCCTCGTAAGAAGAGCGCGCCTCAGCGTACTGTCCCCGGTCAACGGCGGCGCGGCCCAGGCAGTTGAGGCAGTCAGAAGCGCCGTCCAGGTCGCCGATCTCGCGGTAGCGCTCCAGGCTTTCCTGAAGGTATCGCTGCGCCGTCGGGAAGTCTCCCACGTTGACGTTCACGTCGCCCAGGTTGAGCAGGCTCATGGCGATCCCTTCCCGGTCGCCGATCGCGCGCCGGATCGCCAGGCTGTCCTCGTAGTGCTGGCGCGCCTGGGCGTAGTTCCCTTCATACATCGACAGGACGCCCAGGCTGTTCAGGTTGGTGGCAACGCCGTAGCGGTCGCCGATGGCAAGCGCCACCTCCAGGCTTTCTTCCAGATAGACCCTGGCGGCGGCGTGCCGGCCCTGCCCCTGGTGGCGGGTGACGACGCCCATCCGGTTCAGGCTGGCGACCAGGCTGCGCTGGCTGCCGGTTTCGCGCGCCAGCGCCAGGCTTTTGGCGAAGTGCGCCAGCGCCGTCGTGAATTCGCCCTGGCGGTAGGCCGCTTCGCCCAGGCCGTGCAGGGCTTCCATCTCGCCGACGCGGTCGTTCAGCGCCCGCGCTGCTTCCAAACTCTCCTGAAAACACAGGCGGGCCTGTGCGAACTGGCTGACGCCGATGTACGCCTTGCCCAGCAGGGCGAGCGCCGATGCCCGCAGGCTGGCCTCCGGGTCGTCTCCGACAAACGCCAGACACTCCATCGCCAGCGATCCCAATCGCAGGACTTCCGGGTAATCGCCGAGCCGGTAGGCCTGTTCCCCGGCCAGGCAGGCGTACCGGATGGTTTTGGGCATGTCCCCAGCGATTTGCCAGTGCTCTGCCAGGACGCCGAAAAAAGCCGCTTCCCCTGCGTGGGCGGACTCGATGGCGCTGGCGACCTGCCGATGCAGCGCGGCGCGTTCCCCAGCCTCCAACTGTGCCAACAGCGCCTCGCGCAACCTGTCGTGAGCGAAGAACGCGCGGGCCCCGCGCACGTCCAGCACGGCGGCGTTCGTCGTGGCGGTCAGCCAGGCGTCCAGGTCGGCGTCAGGAGCCAGCGCGCGCAGCACGGCCAGGTCCAGCTCGCGCCCGGCCACCGCCGCCAGCTTGAGCAGCGCCATGTCTCCTGCGGCCACACGGTTCAGGCGGCGCTGTACAATCTGCGTGATGCCGCCCGCCATGACCGAAGCCGGCAGCGTCATCGCGGCCACGTCGCCTAACTGAGGCACTTCTTCGGCCAGGGCGCGCACCACTTCCACCAGGAAGAAGACATTGCCCTCGGTCTGCTGCTGCAAAAAGTCCACGAGACCCGGCTGCCGCCCGCCTGCGCCCAACATGGCGGCACTCAGGGCCGCGATGTCTTTGCGCTTCAGGCGAGGTAAAGACACCACCGTCATTTCGGGCAGGTCCGCCGGCAGGTTGGGGCATTCGTCGTCGCGGTAGGTAGCGATGATCACCAGGGAGCGTTGGTGGACCATCCGAACCAGGGGCTTAAGCAATTCCAACGACTCCCCGGCCCACTGCAAATCTTCCAGAATTAGCACCACCGGCTGACGGGCGGCCTGTCGGCGCAGTACGTCTACCAGTGTCAGCTTGAGGCGCTGCTGTCGGGCACTGGCGGCCAGGCCGGGCGCGTCGGGGATGGCCCGTTCCAGCAGCGTGGCGATGTCTGGCACGATCTCCTTGAGGATGCCTGCTTCCAGGTCGCTCAAGTCGGTGGATAGCGCCAGCCGACGCAGAGGCCGCCGCCATAACTGATAAGGCAGCCCGCCGCCTTCGACGGCCTGTCCGGTCAGTACCAGCGCGCCGCCGACCATCGCCAGGCTGCTCAGTTCGGCGGCCAGGCGCGATTTGCCCACGCCGCTTTCGCCGCCGATCAGCCAGGCTGACCCTTGCCCTTGCGCGGCTTCGGTTAGCGCATCCGACAGCCAGGCCAGTTCATCCTCGCGCCCGATAAACGGTGCCGCCTGTAAAAAGCTGTCCCGGATGGCGCTTGTTTCGGGCGGCAGCGGACGCCCGACGGCGTCGCTCAGCGCCAGGATCGCCTGGTCTGCATCGGCGTAGCGCGCGTCGGGGATGACGTTCAGCAGGCGCAGCAGCACCGACGCCAGGCGCGGGTTAGCGATGGCCGACATGTCCGGCGCGCCCTGCAAGATGCTGGTGATCAGGCGAGTCGGATTCTGGATGTCGAAAGGATGGTGCCCAACCACCATCTCGTAGGCGATCACCCCCACGCTGTACAGGTCAGAAGCCCGGCCCACCGGCTCGCCGCGCAGGACTTCGGGGGGCATGTAGGGCAGCGTGCCCGCCAGACTTGTTGCCTGGTCCGCCGCGACGGACAGCCCGAAATCCAGCACCTTGATGCGCTGCTCCGGCGTCACCAGCACGTTGGCCGGTTTCAGGTCACGGTGCAAAATGCCGCGTCGATGCAGATACGCCAGCGCCTGCAAGAGCTGGAGCAGCAATGCGACCTGCACGCTTTCCGGGCGGCCTTTCCCCGCTTGCTCGATGGTGCGGGCATTTGCAACCAGGTCCATGGTAAAGTAGGGTTGCCGCTGCAAGTCGAAGCCGTAATCGAGCACGCGGATTATATTGGGGTGACGCACGGACGCCAGCAGGCGGAACTCCCGCGCCAGCGCCAGGGGCAGGTCGCTGATGCTGCCCACTGTAGCGCGGCTGGCAAAGTCGAGTCGCTTCTGGGAGATGGTGACACGCTTGAGCGCCACGATGCTGCCCGTCAGACGGTCGGTGGCGCGGTACACCGCCCCCATCGCGCCTTCCCCTAGCTTTTCGTGCAGACGGTAGCGGTTGCCGACGAACGCCACCTAAACCTCCGCGTTAACCCGCGTATCGCAGCGTCGGGCAAAAATTCGCTCCTGTAACGTGAGAAGTGTTTACATTATAATGTGGAAGCGACCCAGAATGCGAAGCAACAGCGCACACCCGTCCTATCCGCCTGCCAGCACTTCGCGGCGCAGCAGGTCGAGCGCCTGGAGCGTCAGTAGGTTGCGCAGGGTATATCCCCAGCGGTCCTGGTCGCCGTTGAAGGAGATAAAGCGGTCGCCGCTGAACGACAGGTGATAGTGATCGTCGGCCAGGCCGTAGGCGGGCAGTGAGCGCGTCGCCAGCCAGAAGTTGATCAGCGGAATTTGCTCCTCCTCCGCGATCTGGACGATGGCGGCGTTAAGTTCCAGCGAGTTCTGCCACAGATAATCTGGGCTGCTGGGAAAGGTGCTCAGCAGCGGGATCACGCCCCGCTCAATGGTAGCGCGCACGACCGAGCGCAGCGCCGGGCCGAACTGGTCGGCGCGCAGATATTGCATGTCAATCGCGCCGAACATGATGATCGCCACGGCCGGCTGCACCAGTCGATATTCGCAATCCAGCGGCGATTCCCCCGCCCGGCAGTGCGCCGGGTTGGCCCACTGCGGGTCCAGCACCGACGCCGCGCTGAAGCCGCCCCAGGAGGCCATGCTGTCGTTGACGAACGAATTGGCGACTCCCACCTCCGGGCGCGGCGAGACGCTGTAAAAGTCGATCACCGCTTGCAAGTCGGCGTAAGGCCCCAGGTCGTATTCCCCCACGCCGAACGGCACCAGGAAGGCGTGAAAGGTGGTCATGCAGTCGCCCAGTTTGGAGAAGGTATTCGGGCGGCGGCCCAACTGCTGCCCCAGCGCGAAGATCGCACGCACGCGCGCGCTGACTCCGCCCGGCAGCACGGGGGTGGCGCTCATGCGCGCGATCAACGCGTCGGTGTTCACATCAACGGCGAACGGGCCTGCCGGGGCTGTGCCGACGCCAGACAGATCGACCGGCCCAGACGGCGCGGCGGGGTTCGCGGCAGCAGCGGACTCTTCGACCACCGGCAGGGAGATCAGCTCAGCCTGCATGATCAGATAGCGCGTGGCGACCCAGCCACGTGTAGCCTCGTCGGCGGTGTGGACGCGCACCCAGTTGCCGACGCTGTTGCGCCCCTCGATGATCACGATGCTGCGCCGGGGAAGCACTGCCAGGACAGGATAGGTCTCGCCGGGGCCGCTGCGCACGTTAAGGTTCGAGATGGCCTGGCCCGTCGGCTGGCCCTGCGCCAGGGCAGGTAAGGCAGCAGCGAGAGCAATGAGAATGGCAGCGGCGCATAGGATCACGTTGCGGAGCATGGTGCACGTCCTTACAGGGTCGGTCGTTTGGTGAGGAAGTATAACCCGATAGCTTATCCGCGCCAGATGGTGAATGGCTGCGACCAGATGGTAGGGTCGAGCGTGGGCGAGGGGCCGGGCGTGACCGGGCCGGGCGTGCGGGTGAACGACGGCGTGTACGACGGCGTGATCGTGCCGGTCGAGGTGAAGCTGGCCGTCGGCGTGATCGAAGGCGTCCAGGTGGCCGTCGGCGTCCGACTGGGCGTGATGGTTGAGGTGGCGCTGGGCGTGGCGGTCGGCGCGTGGGTCAGTTGAAACGCCTCTAGCGACAGCAGTAGCGGGTCGCCATTCGGGGCGCGTTCGGCCACCCAGCCGGTGCGTTCCTGACGGGTCGGGCCGCCCTGCGCCCAGGCGTCTTCGCGCACGTACTGCACCTGCCACCACAGCAGCCCGTCGCGGCACACCGGCCAGCCCAACACCGTGTGCACGCTGCCGCCCGGCAGCACATCTACCGCTTCCCCGGCAGCGGCGGCGCGCACCACCACACCCTCCGCCGGAACAACAATCACGGCCATGCCGCGTTCCAATGTGCTCGCGCCGCAGGCAGCGTCGCCCTGGGCGCCTGCCAGCCCGGCTCCTACGATCAACACGCCCAGCCACCCTAACGCCAGGAGAATACCCGGCCATCGCTTTGCCAGCATGAGGTCTGCTCTATCCCTTGCTGCACCTTGAAAGGAACTTAAAAATCGGCGCTGGAAACCTAATATTCTATACGTTAAGTTGTTTTTGCCTTACTTCCCCTTACAGGCCCGACTCGGTGGCAATGCAGCAGCCCGCCCTATCTCGGCAGACTTGCCGCCGCCAGGGGGCATTTTACCGCGAATCGGGCCGATTCAAACGGTCGTTCAACCATAAAACAAACGAATTCATACCCAAATCCGTCAATTCTACGTCAATTCAAACAATCACCTGTGATACCATGCTTGCGGGGGGAATTGATGTAGTCGTAATGAACTGTGGAGGGTGGTATGCACGTCAAGATCAAGTCACTTCCCTATCTGCTGTTGCTGCTCCTCGCTGCCCTGCTGGCAGCTTGCGGCCCAGACGCCGCCCTGACTCCCCCTGCGGCAGGTGAAACAGCCATTGTAGACGCACCGTCGGTCCCGATCATCGTCACGCTGCCGCCGCTGCCGTCAGAAACACCGACCGACGTGCCGACTCCCGGCAGCCCGGTAGACGTGGCATCCCTCACCAATCCGCCAGACGGCCCGGCAGCAGCCTTGCCCGACCAGCTGGCTGTCGGACAGGGCAACGCGGCGTCCTCCGGCGGAGAGACGATTCCCCAGGCCGCCGCGCCGGACGACATATCTCAGCTTGCCCAGGGCGGACCGGTCGCGCCGACGATGACCAACACCGCCGGCCTGACGGTTACACCCGTCCCAACGCTTGATCCCAATCAGCCGGTCACGGAGTACGGCGCGCAAGTCAACCCCACCTTCGGCCCGCCGGGCGACCTGCCTTCTGGCCAGGGCGCTCCGACCTCCGGCCAGAGTGACCCGGCGGTGATCGCCGTTGCGGTGGACAGCCCGACCCTGGTTGTGGAAAGCGCGGGTTGCGCCCCGACAACGGCGCGCGTTACCGCCCAGATGTACGCCAGCGCCGGGGTCTTGACCGCCCAGGTAAACGTCGTTTCTGCTGCTGGCGGGCAGGAGATTGCCCTGCAGAACCAGGGCGGCAACCTGTGGGCCGCCGAGATCGGGCCGTTTGCCGAACCCGGCCCCGTCACCTACTGGGTCACGCTGCTTGACGCGCGGGCGCGCACGGCTAACAGCCCCCGTCAGGAATTGACCGTTTCGGCGGCGTGCGCTGCGCCGATGCAGGCCCTGGCCGCGCCGGTCACGGCTGCTGCCGCCGGGCGCGTGTACTACGTCGCCCCCAACGGTGCAGACGCCAACCCCGGCACGTTGGAACGGCCCTGGCGCACCATCCGTCAGGCCGCCAGGGCGCTTCAGCCGGGCGACACGGTCTACATCCGTGCCGGGACGTACAATGAGGAAGTGATTCCTGCCAACTCCGGCACGCCCACGCAACCCATCACCTATGCGGCTTACGCAGGCGAAAGCCCCATCATCAATGGCGGCAACCGCCGCAGCACCAACCTGACGATCACGGGGCGGAGCTACCTGGTCTTCGACGGGCTGCGTCTCCAGAACCCGGCTGTGATGTGGGCACAAATCGTCAACAGCGACCACATTACCCTGCGCAACCTGACCTTCACCACCACCGCTTACCCGGCGGGCATGGTACGCGGGATGCCGGGCCTGCTGCTGCGCTATAGCTCCTACACCCGCGTGCTCAACTCGACCTTTGGTCCCTGGGGGCGCTACGAAGGCGGCGACCAGGAATGCGTCCAGGTCGAGATTCAGGGCGACCGGAACCGGGGCGGTTACAACCTGTTGGAAGGCAACACCTTCACCAACGCCGGTGAGGGCAATCTGCGTATCAGCGCCCCGTTCAATGTCGTCCGCAACAATACCTTCGACAACGCCTGGCAGAAGGGCATCTTCGTTGCCTGGACGGTCAACCCGCCGGGCGAACCTGCCGGGACGGAATGGCCCGCTCTGCGCAACCTGATCGAGGGCAACACCTTCCTGCGGTCGGGGGTGTCGCAACAGCAGTTGGGCGGCGTGGCCTACCAGGAGGCTGGCGTCAGTACGATCTTCCGCTATAACGTCATCCATGACGCCGCCTATGCTGGGGTGTTCATCCAGGTCTGGGGCGACGAGGCCCTGCGCAGCCGCCAGAACCACTGGTACAACAACACCATCGTCAATAACGGCCAGGCCCGCCTCACCTGGGGCGGTAGCGGCGTGGAAATCACCAATTGGGGCCTCGGCCTGGAACTGCGCTCCAACGTCTTCAAGAACAACATCGTATGGGGCAACCAGGTGGGCGCGGGTGGCAATCCGCACCAGTTCTCGATGGACATCAGCGGCAGCGGCAACGCCCCGCCGCTGGCCAGCTTCATCGTGGCAGGCAACCTGTTCGATAACCCGCGCGCTTCGGCCTGCACCCGCAACTTGCGCTCCGGCAACGGCTATGGTGAGTGCCCGATCTACGTCAACGGCATCGCCGACGCTGATGCGGCCTGGTTCAATACCCGCTACCCGGCGAATTTCTGGGGCAACATCGAGGGCAACCCGAACTTTGTGGCTTACGGCAGCTATGACCTGCGCCTGAACGCCGGGTCGCCCGCCATCGACCGGGGCGTGGACCTGACCTACACGGTCGGCGCCGGCTCCGGGGCGGTGATCACGGTCGAAGACGCCGGGTACTTCCACGATGGCTACGGCGGCCTGGTCGCGCCGGATACGATCCGCGTCGGCGAGGAAACCGTGACCGTCGTGGCGGTTAACTACGACACGAACCAGATCACGGTGGACCGCGCGATCTCATGGAGCAACCGCACGCGCGTGAACCTGCCCTATAACGGCAACGCTCCCGACATCGGCGCGTTTGAAAGCGCCGGCGCGGGCAGCGTGCCCACCGCGACGGCAACGGTCGCGCCCTCTGCCACCCAGACGCCGACCGCGCGTCCATCGAGCACCCCGACGGTGCGTCCGTCGAACACGCCGACCGCCACACCAACGCGCACACCGTCGCCTATCCCATCGAACACGCCCACGCTCAACCCGTCCGCAACAGTGCGCCCGTCGAACACGCCGACCGCCACGCCGACGCGCACACCGTCGCCCGTCCCATCGAACACGCCCACACCGACCGTGCGTCCGTCGAACACGCCGACCGCCACGCCGACGCGCACACCGTCGCCCGTCCCGCCCACACCGACGCCGGTCAGCGGCGGACGCACCTTCTACGTCGCGCCGAACGGCTCGGACTCCTACCCCGGCACCGAGCAGCAGCCCTGGCGCACCCTGGCGAAGGCTGCCAGTATGCTTCAGCCGGGCGACCGGGTGTACATCCGCGCGGGCACCTACAACGAGTTCATCGACCCGGCGCGTTCCGGCACGGCCAGCCAGCCGATCACCTACATGGCCTATCCGGGTGAGCAGCCGATCATCGACGGTGGCAACCAGATCAGGAAGAATATCAATCTGGTGGACCGCCGCTACATCGTATTCGACGGGCTGCGCCTGCAACATCCGGCGGGCGAGTGGGTGCATATCGAGAACAGCGATCACATCACCCTGCAAAACATGGTGTTCACCAACCCGACCTATCCTTCGTCGCTTCAGCGCGACTTCCAGGGTGTGCTGATCCGCTACAGTTCCTACAACCGGGTGCTCAACTCGACTTTCGACCACTGGGGCCGCTACCAGAATGGCGACCAGGAAGGCAACCATATCCGCATCATCGGCGACCTGACGCGCGGCATCTACAACCTGATCGAAGGCAACACCTTCACCTACGGGGCGCAGGGCTGCATTCTCGTCAACGCCTCCTACAACGTCATCCGCAACAACATTTTCAACAATGAGTGGCAGAAGGGCATCTATGTCGGCTGGTTTGTCAACCCCGGCGACGAACCTCCCGGTACGGAATGGGTCGCCGCGCACAACCTGATCGAGGGTAACCAGTTCATCCGCACCGGGATGTCGCAGTACCAGCACGGCGGCATGGCCTATGAGGAGACATCGGTCGGCTCGATCTTCCGGCGCAACATCATCCACGATATGGCCTACGCCGGGATGCAGATCACCGTCTTCGGCGATCACGCCCAGTTCGATCACCACAACCGCTGGTACAACAACACCATCGTCTACAACGGCCAGGCGCGCGCCAACTACGGTGGCGTCGCCATCGAGATGAGCAACTGGGGCATGGGGCTGGAGTTCCACCACAATGTCTTCAAGAACAACATCGCGTGGGGCAACCTGGCCAATGCCAGCAATCACCCCTTCCAGCTCTCTATCGACGTATCCGGCAGCAGCAACGCCCCGCCGCTGGCCGGGTTCGTGGTGGCGGGCAACCTGTTCGAGAACCCCCGCGCCAACAACTGCGCGCAGAACCTGCGTTACAACAACGGCTACGGCGAGTGCCCGATCTACGTCAACGGCATTGCTGACGGCGACTCGGCCTGGTTCAACAGCCGTTATGCCAATAACTTCTGGGGCAACGTGGAAGGCAACCCGAACTTCGTGACCTACAATCCCAGTGGCGGCGGCTACGACCTGCGGCTGCGCGCCGGGTCGCCGGCCATCGACGCGGGCGTGGACCTGACCTACACGGTCGGGGCCGGGTCGGGCAATGTCATCACGGTCGAGGATGCCTGGTACTTCCACGACGGCTACGGCGGCATGATCGCGCCAGACAGCCTGCGCGTCGGCAGTGAAACCGTGACCATCGTCTCGATCAACTACACCACCAACCAGATCACGGTGGACCGCGCCATCTCCTGGGGCGCGCGGACGCCGGTCAACCTGCCGTTCAACGGCAGCAGGCCGGACATCGGCGTGTACGAGAGTGTCAGCGTGGGGATGCTGCCAGAGGCCCTCCTGCCCGCCACCCTCACGACCGGGCAGGGCGATCCCTTCGGCCTGCCCACCGACTGGCTGAACCTCGGCCAGGTGAACCGGGCGGCAGAGGTTCCGCAGCAGTAACTGCCATTCTGACCTTCAACACGCTGGGGGCGGTTCACAGACCGCCCCCACGCATTTCTCGCTTTGGTGTGTTTTGCTCAACTCCGCGCGGGAAAGTTTAATTTTTAGCGTATCTGGGTGGTTAGCCAGCCGATCACGAACGCCGGGTGCGGACGCGCAGGCTGAAGATCGCCAGCGCGTACATCGCCACCGCCAGCAGCAGGCAGGCCGCCACACCGCTCAGCAGGGCTTCGGCGTCCCAGCCGGTATTGAGCAGGCTGCGCATGGCTTCCAGCACGTAGGTGATCGGGTTGAACTGGGCCGCCGTTTTCAGCCAACCGTCCAGCAGCGCCAGCGGTACGAAACTGGCCGTCAGAAAGGTGAACGGGAAAAAGATGAAACTGGCGCCCTGTGTGGCGGCGGCGCTGCCGCTGCCCAGAGCCGCCGAGACGGTGAACCCGGCAAAGCCCGTGCCGAGCAGCACCGCCAGCCCGATCACGGCCAACAGGCCGGGCAGGCCGGTTGCCGACTCCAGACCCATCAGCAGGGCGACGGTGATGACAATGCTGGCCTGCAGGCCCAGGATCACCGCACCTGCGATGATCGGCCCCAGCAGCAGCGCGGCCCGGCTGATCGGCGTCAGCAGCAGTTTGTTAAAGTAGCCGCTGGAGACGTCACGCACCAGGTTTTGCGCGGCGATGCCCGCCCCGGACAGCGACGAACTGACGATGGACAGCGGCAGGATGAATCCCAGGTAGCTGCTGCCGCTTAGCCCCGGCAGGAAGTTTGCCGCTCCGCCCAGGGTCGAGCGGTAGATTACCAGGAAAAAGATGCTGATGGCGATGGGGGGCAACAGGGCTTCCGGCGTACGGAAAATCGTCACCAGATTGCGCCAGGTGATGAGGCCGATTTGTATCAGCAGCGGCAATCCCCGCGCCCCGGCCTGTGTTGCTCCCGCCTTTACTGTGTCTGTTGCGATAGCCACAATGTTTTCTCCTTAAAAGATACCCCGTCGGCTGCGACCATGATCAGGCAGCCTGGGCTTCCTCGGTCGTCTGCGCCTGGAAGCGCTGGCCCGTTACAGCCAGGAAAACGTCGTCCAGCGTGGGCTGGGTGATCGTGAGCGAAATGGGGTCCAGCGCGGCCCCTTGCAGCCGCCCGACGATGCCGGGCAGCGCCTCTGCCGCCCGGCTCATGTACAGCCGCAACACCTTGCGGTCGGTCTGGATACGGTCGCCCATACCATCCAGGACAGCGCGGGCCTGCGTCACGGCGGTTTCGTCCCGGAACGTGATGTTGATCGACTCCGAGCTTAGCTGGGCTTTGAGTGCCGTTGGTGTGCCTTCTGCCGCGATCTTGCCCCGGTCGATGATGGCGATACGGTCGGCCAGCACGTCAGCTTCCTCAAGATATTGGGTGGTCAGGAAGATGGTCATGCCGAGTTTCTTGTTGAGCCGACGCACTTCTTCCCACACGTCCCGGCGGCTGGCCGGGTCCAGACCGGTCGTCGGCTCGTCCAGAAACAGGATTTCCGGCTCGTGGACCAGGGCCAGTGCCAGGTCCAGGCGGCGGCGCATCCCGCCGCTGTACTTACCCACGCGGCGTTCCGTGGCGTCCGCCAGCCGGACGAGGTCCAGCAGTTCGCTGGCGCGCGCCCGCGCGGCTTTGTGACTTGCGCCGAACAAGCGCCCCTGGAGCGTAAGCAGTTCCATCGACTTCATCAGCGGGTCCAGGCCGATGTCTTGCAGGGCCACGCCCGCGATGCGCCGCACGTCTTCCGCCTCGCTCACGACGTCGTAACCGCCCACGCTGGCCGTGCCTGCCGTCGGCAGGGAAAGGGTGGTCAGGATGGAGATCGTGGTGCTCTTGCCTGCGCCGTTCGGCCCCAGAAAGCCGAAGATCTCCCCGGCCCCTACCTTAAACGAGACATTATCCACGGCGACCACGCTGCCGTTAAACCGTTTGACCAGGTTCTCGACGATGACTTCACGGGTTGACATAAGCATTTCCTTCAGTTCTCTTTTCCGATTTTGTAAGTTCGTTCGTCCGGCTGCGGATGTGCCCCGGAGACTCAAGCGCGCGCGGCCCCACCCAGGCGGGCGGGTTGTCCGGGATTCCGGTTTCGCCACAGGCTCAGGATCAGCACGGCCAGGATCACCGCGCTCATCGCTACTGCCGCGCCCCACACCAGCACCGTGTCGCTCTGCTTGATCACGATGCCCACGAAGGCCCACAGGATGGTCAGGGCGTAGGCGACGTTGCCGCGCCCCCGGTAAATCACCAGCGAAGCGATCAGCGCGCCCGCTACCAGCATGATGGCCGCCCAGACTGCGCCATCGATCCCGAACAGGCGCTCGTACCCCGCCGCATACAGGGACTGAGCGATGTTGGCGATGGTCGCCACCGTGATCCAGCCCAGGTAGATGCTGAATGGAATCTGCATGGTCCACTGCACCGCGCGAGAAACGCCCGGCTTGCCCACGTCCAGCCGCAGGTAGATGGCAATCAGCAGGCCTAGCAGGACGAGCATCACCGGTACACTGGCAAGGAACTGCTCCGTCTGGAAGAGCGCCAGCCAGCCCGCGTTGGCGACGCTGCTCAGCACGAACAGCCAGCCGATCTTGCTGGCGTAAGGGTTATTCCGCTGGGCAGGCAGGGCCTGGTACACGACGAACGCGGCCAGCCCCAGGTAGATGACGCCCCAGATGGAAAAGGTCAGGTTGGCGGGCACGAAGTAAACGGCGTAGCTGTTGCTGATCTCGGCGGTGGGCCGCCCGCCCAGTGCGCCGGTCGTCGCCATGCCGTTGAAGACCAGAGTCAGGACGAACGCGGCAATCACGACCAACTGCCGCAGGGTGATCTTGTTCATGGTTGAAACCCTTCGCTTGTCTATGTTTTGTACAATTATATTGTACAACAAAGGGCCAATTTGTCAATGAGTATTGGATGAGTGATTGTCGCCTCGCTACAATTGGGCTTCGAGAGGCAGGAATGCAGAGGGGCGGATGACCGACGACCTTTTTCTTCGCCGCAAGTGCACGCTGCGGGCGCACGGCAGGCAGGTGGTGTTCGTCAAAAAGACACAGGAAAGCGCCGAGCACGTGTTGATGAAAGCCTTCCTGTGGGCGCTTTACCTGCCGGACTACCCCGACCTGACGGTGGAAATCCGCGTGGGTGATCGCTACAAGCCCGATGTGGTTTCACTGGAAGGGGACGGCAGGCCGCGCTTCTGGGGCGAGGCCGGGCAGGTCGGCGTGCAGAAGATTCATGCCCTGGCGAAGCGTTACCGCGATACCCATTTCGCCATCGCCCGCTGGGATGCCCCGCTCGAACCGCTGGCGGCCATCGTCGCGGAAGCGGTGGCGGGCCTCCACCGCAGCGCCCCATTCGATTTGCTGCGCTTCCCGCCGGACAGCGCCGAACGCTTCATCGACGCGGGCGGGTGCATCCACCTCACCCACGCGGACCTCGATTGGCTGCGGAAGTAGCGGTCAGCAATCAGCAGACCCAATGTACAAGTACAAGGGCCGCCCCGGAGTGAACTCCGGGGCTAAAAAGGACAAGCCCTCCGGGCTGAAGTAGACGTCTTCTACGCTTGAACGTCCATCTCGCCGACTGAGGCTAAAAAGGACAAGCCCTCCGGGCTGAAGTAGACGTGGGCCAGAGGGCTTATTTTTCTCAGCCAGAAACTCACCTGCACTTGCAGCGCAGGTGCAAGTGTGAGTCTCCGGCGAGAAAACTTGTACCATTTCACCGGCGATGGTTGCGAGACGAGAGATCGCAACCGCCCGGCAAATTCTGGGCGGGCGGACTATTAGGGAAAATTTTGTCGCTGAATGAGGGTACTTTACCGCAAGCCTCGGCAGTACGTCAATAGTTTGGGGGGACAGAGTCCCGGTTTCGTAGTACACTCAGAACGTATGTTCAAACTGTCATTGAATGGCGACGAAAGGAAACCAACCATGTTCGACTCAACTCCCGACACCCGCGCGTACTACGTCCGACCTGGCCCGATGACCGTCATGGACGGGTACGCCGATCTGCTGACCGACCTGCCCACCGACGTGCCCGGCCTGGTCCGGGCGGTACAGAATGTGCTGCTGCACGTCTTCTGGGCCGAACAGTACGGCGTCAGGCTCACCCCTGAGCAGCAGCAGGAACCGAACCTGCGGGCCGTCTCCCGCACGCTGGCGCGTGTCCGCGAGCTGGACGCCCGCCCGCTAACTTACGAGCGCCCGCTGGATCGGCGGGTGATCCACAACTGCCGCAACTTCTCCACACTGCTCACGGCCCTGCTGCGTCACCAGGGTATACCCGCCCGTGCCCGTTGCGGGTTCGGCGTGTATTTCTTCCCGGACGGTCACGCGGGCCACCCGCTCTACGAGGATCACTGGGTCACGGAGTACTGGAACGCCGAACAGGGCCGCTGGGTGTTGGTGGATGCCCAGATGGACGAACTTCAGCGACGGGTGTTGCGCCTCTCCTTCGACCCGCTGGACGTGCCGCGCGACCAGTTCCTCGTCGGAGGTCGGGCGTGGCAGATGTATCGCAACGAGGGCGTGAATGGGAACTGGTTCGGCATCTTCGATTTCCGTAACTGGCACTTTATCCTGGGCAACCTGATCCGCGACCTGGCCTCGCTGAACAAGGTCGAGACGTTGCCCTGGGACGGCTGGGGCCGGATGCTGGGGCCGGACGATGCGGAATGGTTGGCGGAACTGGATCACGTGGCCGCCGTGACCTTGAGGCCAGACGAATGCTTCGACGAGGTGCGCGCCCTGTACGCCGACCCACGCTTCACCGTGCCGGAAGAGGCCGCGTTGATCGACCTGCGGCAGTAGCGCGCCGCCCCCACGGTTTTCACCGCAAAGGACGCAAAGGTTAATTGGCGAATCTTTGCATCCTTTGCGATCTTTGCGGTGAGACGTTGTTTGTTTCCCGGCCCGAAGGCATCCGCTTGCCGCAGGGCGCTGCTCAGGAGTATGATCAATAACGGCGGGGTCACTTCCGCCGGGACATCTGTCTTGAAAGCTGGAATGTCATGAGCAGCGAACAGCCCACCGTGATCATCCGCCGCGAGCGCGAAAGTGCCGTCATCCATCACCATCCCTGGGTGTTTTCCGGGGCGGTGGCGGGCGTGCGCGGCGATCCGCAGCCGGGCGGCGTCGTCCGTGTGCAGAGCAGCCGGAGCGAGTTTTTGGCCTGGGGGTACTGGAACGGACGCTCCCAGATTCAGGTGCGGCTGCTGTCGTGGGACGAGAACGAGATCATCGACGCCGACTTCTGGCGGCGGCGGCTGGAGCGCGCCATCGCCGCCCGCGCCGAAGATAACCTTATCTACCAGCACGGCACGCCCCAGGCCTACCGTCTGGTGAACGCCGAGAGCGACTACGTGCCGGGGCTGGTGGTAGACCGCTACGGCGACTGGCTGGTGATCCAGGCGCTCACGCTCGGCATTGAGGTGCGCAAGCGGGAACTGGTGAGCTTGCTGGCTGAGTTGCTCAATCCGGCGGGCGTCTACGACCGCAGCGACGCGGACGTGCGCCAGCGCGAAGGGCTGCCGCCCGCGACCGGCCTGCTGTGGGGGCGCGAGCCGCCCGACCTGATCGAGATCGACGAGCACGGGCGGCGCTTTTTGGTGGACGTGCGGCGCGGCCACAAGACAGGTTTCTACCTGGACCAGCGGCCCAACCGCTTTTTGCTGGGCAGCCTGCTGCGCAACGATCCCGACAGCCCCAAAAAAACGATTCTCAACATGTTTGCCTATACGGGCGGGTTCACCGTTTACGCCCTGGAAGCCCTGGCCGGGCGGGTGATCACGGTCGATTCGTCGGCAGACGCGCTGGCCCTGGCAAAGCGCAATGTCGCGCTCAACGGTTTCCCCGTGAACGAGGCCGACTTCGTGGAAGCGGACGTGTTCCAGCAGCTCCGGCTCTACCGCGACTCGGCCCAGCAGTTCGACCTGATTATCCTCGACCCACCCAAGTTCGCCGCCGTGCAGTCGATGATCGACCGGGCGGCGCGCGGCTACAAGGACATCAATCTGCTGGCCTTCAAGCTGCTCAAGCCGGGCGGCCTGCTGATGACCTTTTCCTGTTCCGGCGGCGTGAGCCTGGACCTGTTCAAGAAAATCGTCTTCGGCGCGCTGACCGATTCCGGGCGAGAGGCGCAAATCTTGCAGACGCTCGGCGCGGGGTCCGATCATCCCGTCGCGCTGACCTTCCCCGAAGGCGAGTATCTCAAGGGCCTGCTGCTGCGGGTGTGGTAAGCGACTGGATGGCGCGTTATTCCAGGCGGACCAGGTCGCGTTCAAGATCGGGCAGGGTCAGCAGCAGCGTGTTCTTGTCCAGTTGGGCTGCGGCCTGGCGTGTCTCTGGGGCAAAGCCTTCGCGGGCGAAAAAGGCATAATACACCTGCCAGCCCTCTCCGCCGTCCGGCACGACTCGCCTGGCGCGCTCGGCCAGGCGCGCGACCACATCCGGCTCGACCCGACGGTTGCCCCACTTGCACTCGCCCAACAAAATGGCCTTTTGCGCGTGGTTGATCGCCAACACGTCGATCTGCGCGTCGCGGCCCCAGTGCGCCCCGACCACCTCCGGCGCAAAGGGCAGTTCGCCTGCCCGCGCTTTTGCCAGCACCCACTGGCGGCATACATCCTCGTAGGTTTCCCCGACGAAAGCGCGCAGGTTATCGGCGATGTGTTTCCACAGCGCGTCGCCCAATTCCTGTTCCACCAGATGCAGGTTGGGGTGAATGAAGCGGTAGTAGAAGCGCAGGTAGGCGTCGCGCAGGTAGTAGCGGACGGTGCGCGTCTCCTGGCGCCTGGCAGGCGGCACCAGCGCCGACACCCGCCGTTCGACCAGGTGTAGGGCCGTCAGCCGCTTGAGATAAGGGCTGACATAGGACGCCGACAGGTTCAGTTCGCGTCCGATGGTTTCGGGCGTGTGCGCGCCCAGAGCAATCGCCTTGATGATGCGCTCGTAGGTATCGGTCTCACGCTGGATCAGGTCGCCGATCAACACAAACGGCTCGTCGAGAAACATGGCCGTCTGCTGGATGAACAGCCGCCTGACGTTCTGCCCGACGGATTCGCCATCGCGCCAGCGGGCCAGGTAGCCGGGGATGCCGCCCATCATGGCGTAGACCGCCATGCGTTGGTACACGTCGTAGCCCGGCAGAAAGCCCGCCGTCCCCGCAAAGGAGATCGGTTCGACCGGCAGGCGGGCGGTGAAGCGCCCGTAGAGCGGGGCCTGATATTCGGTCGTTTGCAACATCATGCCGATGTGCGAGCCGCACAGAAACCAGCGCACCCGGCTCTGCTCGAACAGGTGATCCCAGGCCGCCTGGATATAAGATAACAGCGCCCGGTCAGATTCGGCAGCGTAAGGCAGTTCGTCGATGACGAAAATCACCTGTCGGTCGCCCATCAGCCTGGCCGCCGCCTGGAAGATTTCTGGCCAGTTGGTCGGGCGGATGCTGCTCACCGGGAAGTCGGGATCGGCCCAGCGGTACAGCGCCTGGGCGAAGTTGGCACGCAGGTTTTCCGGCGTGTCGCGCCCGGCGACCCAGTAGAACAGGGGCAGGCCGGTCTGACGCGCCCAGTGCAACAACAGTGTGGTTTTGCCCACCCGCCGCCGCCCGTAGACCAGCACGAACTGGGCATCCGGCTCATGGTTGATCTCGTCCAGCAGAGCGAGTTCCTGCTGGCGGCTGACGAAGCGTTTTTCGGTCATGGCAACGCAATCGAAGCTGTTTAGTCTAAGCTATTTCGATTATAGCACGAAAATCGGCGTTGTAAAGTTATCTAAGCTGTTTAGTCTAAGCTGCTTAGACTATTCAGCTTAGATAATGTTCTGGCTGCACAACCGTTTTGGGCAGTCCCCACGTTGACACATCCACGCGCTTTTGCCTACAGTGGAAAAGGGATAGGAACTCCACTTTTCCCCCTGGGTCGATTTCTCCACGTGTTCGGTTGTTTGCTTTTCAGCCGCCCCCTGTTCATAAGGAGTAAAAAGCATGTACAGGCGAATCCTTTTACTGGCCGTTGTCTTGATGCTGTTGGTCTCTGGCCAGGGCGTGCCCGTCCAGGCGCAGACCGATGATACACCGCGCCTCGCCGTGATCAGTGCGTTCGATGCAGAACTGACTAGGTTGTTGGAGCAGACGGAAGTCGAGGAGACGATCACGCGGGCCGGCCACATCTTTACCACTGGCCGGCTGGCCGGGAACGACGTGGTGTTGTTCCTGTCCGGCGTGAGTATGGTCAATGCCACTCTGACGACGACGATGGCGCTGGAAAACTTCAATATCACGCGCATCGTCTTCAGTGGCATCGCGGGCGGCGTCAGCCCGGAGCGCAACATCGGGGATGTGGTCGTGCCGGAGCAGTGGGGCAACTATGGCGAGACCTTCTATGCGCGCGAGGTCGCGCCGGGCGAGTGGGACTTCGGCTGGCACGCCACGCCGTTTGGCCACTACGGCATGATTGTGCCCCAGGAGTCAGACGTGTTCAGCGATGCGGCCCCCATGCCCGAAGGGGAAAGTCGCTTCTGGTTCCCGGTGGACGCCGAGATGTATGCGGTCGCCGAAACAGCGGCAGCGGGCGTGGAACTGGCCGACTGCACGGCGGAGAATGTCTGCCTGGACCCCGCGCCGGTGATCGCGTTCGGCGGGAACGGCGTCAGCGGCCCAACCTTTGTGGATAATGCGGCCTATCGCGCCTGGGTGTGGGACACGTTCCAGGCCGTCGCGCTGGACATGGAGACGGCGGCGGTGGGCCACGTCGCGTATACCTACGGCGTGCCCTACCTGGCCTTCCGTTCGCTCTCGGACCTGGCAGGCGGCGGTCCCGGCGAGAACGAGATCGGCACGTTCTTCCAACTGGCGGCAGATAACTCCGCCAGCGTGGTGCTGGCCTTTTTGGAAGCGTGGGCGGCGCAGTAGGGAATCGATCTCGGAAAAAGGAGACCACCGGGGCGGTTCATCCGCCCCGGTACTTCGGAATTTCGCCCAACACGGGCAGGGCCAGGGCTTCTTCGACCTCGTCGCGGCGGCGGAGCGAGTCATCGAGGTATTCCGCCAGCGCGGCCAGGGCCACGCCTGCCGCCAGCCCCAGCGCCACCTTGAGCAGCGGGCGGACTCGGTCCGTGACCGGTGGAGCCGCTGGCGCCGGTGCGATCTCATCCAGCAGGATCACCTCGACCGGCTGCGCGGCAAACTGAGGAAAGTAGGCCGCGCTGCGTTGTTGCAACACATCCACCATCGTCTGCGCGATGATCCCGATCTGGTCGCCATCTGCCCAGGAGAGATAAAGCTGCATCACGCTGCGGGCGTTGTCGGCGGCCACCGCCGCGCGGATCGCGCCCGGCTCGATCTGTAGGCCGCGTTCGGCCAGCATCGCGCTCACCTCGCGGGCGAAGCTGCCTGTGCGCACCCAGTCGGCCAGGGCGTTCACCACGTATTCCGACGCCAGCCAGGGGAAGTAGCCCGCGTCCTCGTAGGTCGGTTCGTCGCCAGACGTGGGCAGCGCGGCAGAAAAGTTCAGGGCCACTGTCCAGCCGCCGCCCGCGCTGCCGCCCCGGAACGCTGCCAGCAGTTCTGGCGCGATCAAAACCGCGACGACCACTGCCGGGAGCAAAATCAGCCACCAGCGCCGCAGAAACATCCGCCACAACGCGATCAGTTCCATGAGGGCATCCTCCTGGTGGTGTATTATAGCAGCCTGTTCCGGGTACGGGGAGCGGCGCGCGTCGTCTCCTGGGCCTGCTGCACGTAGGCGCCGATCTGTTGCGCGAAGACCGCCGAGTCGAATCTCAGCGCGTGGGCGCGCACTTGCGCCGGGTCGTAGCGCGCCGGGTCGAAGGTTTGCAAGACGGCGCGCAGGCTCTCGACGGTCTGTTCTGCAAATAATTCGCCCGTCTTGCCGGGGATCACGGTATCCAGCGCGCCGCCGCCCGCGAACGCGATCACCGGGCGGCCCGCCGCCTGCGCCTGCACCGGTGCAATGCCGAAATCTTCCAGCCCCGGAAAGAGGAACGCTCGGCAGCGCGCCAACAGGTCCGGCAGGGTGTCGTCGGGCACATAGCCGAGGAACTCCACCGTCGGCCCGGCCAGCGCCCGCAGGCGATCCAGATCGCGCCCGCTGCCACCGACCTTTAGCGGCAGGCCGAGTTCCGTGCACGCGCGCACGGCCAGGTCGATCCGCTTGTAGGGGATCAGCCGCGACACGACCAGGTAGTAATCCTCCACCTGCTCCGAGGGGACCGGGTGAAAGCGCGCTGTCTCCACCGGGGGATAGAGGATCGTCGATTCGCGCCCGTAAAAGCGCCGGATGCGCTCCTGAATCTCCCGGCTAATGGCGATGAAGTGATCCACACGCCGCGCCGCGTTTTTATCCCAGGCGCGCAGCAGACGGATGATCGGCTTCAACAGCGCCACCTGCGCCGGGCTGAGGCCCTCGCGCTGCACGTAAGACTCGAACTGCCAGACGTAGCGCGTCGGCGTGAGGCAATAGCAGATGTGCAGTGTGGCGGGTGAATGTCGGAAGCCGTGACAGAACCCGCTCTTGTTGCTGATCACCAGGTCGTAGGCCGAGAGGTCCAGGCTGTGCCAGGCCAGCGGGTAGAGCGGCAGGTAAGGCTGGTGGTGGTCGTGGATGCCGGGCAGCCGGTCCATCCACAGCGGGCGGATGTCCCAGCTGCGGAAGGCGGGGGGCATTTTGTCTGGCGCGTAGATGCTGGTGTAGATCGGCGCGCCGGGGTAAAGGGCAGCCAGGTGTGCCAGCACATCTTCCGCGCCGCCGACCTGGTTCAGCCAGTCATGGACAAGGGCGAGGGGCATGAGTTCAGAATCGCCGCCTTTATGGCAGAGCTTACGGATACCACGCGAGGATTGTAGCGTCGGCTTCACGCTGACGCCACCGGAAACGCCGTTCTCCCCTGGTAGGTGAAGATAGATGGCGAACGAGCAGATCGACGCCGCGTATTCGGCGCTAATGCCTGGGCGGTCTGCTGTTAGGATGCGGAGGGCATTAGAACAATGTCAACGACTGTCGCCTAAAGGCGACGGCTTGGGCCTCACAGCATCTAACCCGGCCTAGTCGATCTAACGACCGGCTGGTTGACCGCAGCCCGCCGCCCGGAGACGGCGCGTGTGCGGAGGGTATCCGACGTTGAAGTTTACGCAGACGACGTTTTCCCGCCTGCAACCTGCTATCTTCAGTTGGTCAGGTGCTGCAAACCGTTGCTCCGCAAGCGGAGTGCCTTGAGGTCAAGTATACCGTTCAACAAGCAAGAAAGGAGCAAGGCGCATTCCTCTGCCAGCAGTTAGCGGTCAGCAGTCAGTGGAGAGCGACTTGCTGAAAGCTGAAGGCTGAGTGCTGAAAGCTGAAGGCGGCAGTCTCCTGCGCCAATTCTGATGACCGTAAGGCATCTTGTTTCTCTTCCCTGTTTCCGGCCCCAGAAGCGTGTCGCGGCGGATCGACTCCACCGCGACCACCGGTTAAACGCTACGTGTTGACCGTCGAAGGCCGACTGCTACCCCCCGATCAGGTTCAGCTTCTCCAGCAGCCAGGGCCACACTTCCTCAAAGATCGGATAGGCTTCCAGCGCCTCGTTGCCGCTGCTAAACCAGCGCGAGTCCGGGCAGCCTTCTGGGTCACGCCCGAAGGTGCGCTCGTCGAAGGGCTGACCGGTCGCCTGGTCTACCAGCCGGATGGTGTACTCGATGCGGTAGCGGGTGAGGGTGGCCGTCCGACCGCCGCCGGAGTAAGCGCACGTCTCCAACACCACGCGGTTCTCCCGGATAAAAGCCACCATCCGCGCCGCCTGAGCCGTGGCTGCGCGATACTCCGCCGGAACAAACGCCTGCCAGCCGTGACGGTAGGTAGTGCCGTCAATCGCCACGAACATGCCGCGCAGGTTCGAGCCGGCCGCTGCCCCGCCTCCGCCACCTGCCGCCGGAGGCTGTCCGGTCAGACTGTTCAACGAGCCGGCCACTTCGACCACATATTCGCGGGCGACCCACCCGGTCAGACCGCCGTAGCTGGTCTGCACCCACCGTCCGTCTTGGCTGAGGGCCAGGGCAGGCACGGGTGTGTTGAAGGGAATCGCGCCAATGATGCGGTCATTGGTGCTCGGCCCGCTGCGCAGACGCAGGTTCACCGTCCCGGCGATCTGCACGGCGCTGGTTGTGCCGCTGCCCCCACCGCCAGTGAAAGTCTGGTCCGACACGGGCAGGTCGCCCAGGCTGCCGCTGATGACCGACAGGTATGCCAGGGCCAGCCAGCCACCCTGGCCGTTGTAGCTCACCACGACCCATTCCCGGTCGCTGCTGATGGCTGTCGCCGGCAGTGTCGTCTGGAAAGGTACCGTCGCCAGGACCGCGCCTGACGTGCTGGGCATCGAGCGCAGGCGCAAGTTGTTACCCGTCTGCACCATCACGCCGCCCTGCGCCGCCGCAGGCATGAGGCTGAGCATCAATGCGATCACCAGCAGGCCCAACACGACCCCGCGCAACACAACGGAATAACGGGTGTTCATATGCTCCTCTCCTCGAATATAGAGTTTTTGCCTCTGCTGTTTCCGAGCAGCAATTTATCCCCGCGAGACATGGTTCGATGATCGGGATCGGCCATCAGGACAGGTAAACAGCGGCGCTGCGAGGGAACGACAAGGCGCTACTTTTTAGAGTAGCACTAAATAAAAAATAAGGAAAGTGAGGAATGCTCCTGGGGAGGCAGGCGTCTGTGGGGGCAGATAGCGGTAGGGGCACAACCCATTGCGCCCCTACCGGCATTTCGCCGTCTGTTAGAATGGCAGCATTTGCACCTGCGCCGGAATGCCCAGATAGACCGTCTGGCCGGTGTCGGCAAAACGGAAGGTCAGGCGTAATTCGTATTGCCCCGGCCCCGGCAGATACACCCGGTCGCGCCAGCTAAAGTCCGTCATCACGCCTAGTTCGTTATAGCCGGACCAGCTCGTCTGGAACGCGCCGGGCAACTCCACGCCATTCTGGAACACCGCTACACCGATCAAGTCCCAGGGGATGGTGAAGAGCGTGTTGTTACGAATGCGCAGGTTGAACCAGATCGGCAGTCCGGTAGTGATGGTGGTGGTGGCATCTTCCACACTGAAATCCGCCGTCAGACCGCGATAGGGGTCCGCCGCAGGCGCAGCCGGCGCCGGCGCGACGGCTTCTTCGGTGGCAGCGGGCTGAGCCGCAGCCCCGGCAGCCAGGGCGTCTAGCGACCCGGCGACAACCTGCACGTACTGGCGCGAAAGCCAGCCGGTCTGGCCGTTGTAGGTCGTTTGCACCCACTGAGCATCGGCGCTGAGCGCCAGCGCCGGGACGATGACGCCACGCGGGACGACCGCCACGACACGGGAGGTTGCGTTCGCGTCGGCGCGCAAACGCAGATTGACGGTGGGCGACACGGTGACGCCCGTTGCAGCAACCACGCCGCCGGGCACGAATGTCGCATCAGACAGCGGCAGCGCGGCCAGAGCGCCGCTCACAACAGACACGTAGTCCACCGATACCCAGCCATCCTGACCGTTGAAGTTCACCACGATCCAGGTCCCGGCAACGTTGATCGCCGAAGCCGGGACGACCGTGCCATACGGGATGCGTGCCAAAATTTGCCCCTGTGTGTTCGGTGCGCTGCGCAGGCGCAGGTTGGCTTCTGCCTGCACGGTGACGCCCGTCCCTTCCTGGGCCAGGACAGGCAGGACCATCGACAGCAAGACAGTCACGAGCAGCGCGACAGCGATCAGGCGCGTATCCCGCAAACGAAAAGTATGCATAGTTCCTCTCCTCATAAATATTCCCCACCCAGCTCAAGGCGTTCCCGCTTGCAGATTAACCCAAACGGGAGATTCCAATATAAGACTATTGTACACTTGTTTCTTCTGCCCTGCCCAACGTTTGCCTGACAAAAACTCCACCCCGGCGTTCTCCTCGACAAACGGAAAGGGCCAGGGTGGGATTGCTCTGTCAGGGGTAGGTTTTTAACGCACTGGCTGAGCACGCCCCTCGCCGGGGCCTCAAGTCTCCGGCTACGGATGAAAAGCCCGCTTCAGCGGGCTGCCCCCCTCTGCTAGGCCAGGCTGTCCCGGTCCACTTCAGTGGACCTTTCGTCCGTAGCCCGGCATTGAAATGCCGGGCGAGCTGTGCCTGTCGCTTGCCGCTTGTCTCTTTGTTATCCGCCCGCCATCACCTGCTGAATGAACGGCCCGATCTGCGCGGCCAGATGGCCGACGGTGGAATCCATTGCGCCGAAGAACGTCTGTGGCGCCAGGCCGATCCAGAAGATCATGACGATCAGTGGGGCGAGCGCGGCTACTTCTTGCCAGGTCAGCGGCGGCAGGTTTTCGTTTTCCTTCTTGTCCAGCGGACCCATGAAGATGCGCTGGAAGAAGTACAGCATGTAGATCGCCGCCAAGATCACGCCCAGCGTGGCGAAGAAGGTGAAGCCGAAGCCCGTCACCGCGCTGCCCAGGCTGCCCAGCAGAATGGTGAACTCACCCACAAAGCCGTTCAGCCCCGGCAGGCCCATGCTGCTCAGCACCACGATCAGGCTCAGACCGCCCAGCAGCGGCAGAGCCTTCCAGATGCCGCCGTAGGCTGCCAGCGCCTTGGTGTGCCGCCGTTCGTAGAGGATGCCGACGATGATAAACAGCGCCCCCGTGCTTACGCCGTGATTGAACATTTGCAGCACGCCACCCTGGATACCCGCGCTGTTGAGGGCGAAGATGCCCAGCATCACGAATCCCAGGTGGCTCACTGAACTGTACGCGACCAGCTTCTTGGCGTCGTCCTGGCCGTAGCTGACCCACGCACCGTAAAGGATGCCAATCACGGCCAGCGTGGCGATCACCGGCACGGCCTGTACGCTGGCCTCTGGGAACAGCGGCAGACAGAAGCGCACAAAGCCGTAAGTGCCCATCTTGAGCAGCACGCCCGCCAGGATCACACTGCCCGCCGTCGGGGCCTGCACATGTGCGTCCGGCAGCCACGAGTGCAGCGGCCAGATGGGCACTTTAATCGCAAAGGCGACGGCAAAGCCCACGAACAGCAACATTTCCACGCCTTCGGGGTAGATCAGCCGCCCGCTTTGGACCATCTCCACCAGCTGCGGCACGGCGAAGGTGTTGGCCTGGTTGCCCAGGAACAGGATCGCCAGCAGCATCAGGATCGACCCCGCCATCGTGTACAGGAAGAACTTCACGGCGGCGTAGACGCGGTTCTCTGCGCCCCAGATGCCGATCAGGAAGTACATCGGCACCAGGGTGACTTCCCACATGACGTAGAACAGAAAGAGGTCCTGCGCCACGAACACGCCGATCATGGCCCATTCGAGCAGCAGCAGCAGCGCGTAGTACAACTTCACCCGGTCGGTGATCGGCTTGAAGCTGATCAGCACCGCCGGGGGCATGATCAGCGCGGTCAGCAACACCAGCAGAAAGCTCATGCCGTCTACGCCGACGTAAAAGCTGATGCCCCAGGTGGGTATCCAGTTGTAGAGCGTGACGTGCTGGAGACCGGGGTCGTTGAAGTCCATCGCCAGGCCCAGCAGCAGCGTCAGGATGAAGGTGATGACCGTCACGGCCAGCGTCACCCAGCGGATGGCGTCCTCGCGGGCGCGCGGGATGAACAGCAGCACAATCATCCCCACCAGCGGGGCAAAGAGAACAACGGTCGTGAGGGAGAGAGGCGTATTTTCCATAAGGTATCGGCTCCCATATCAGGCGCTAGGGCATAAGTTTAGCAAATTACTCCAAAAAAAGAACTGCCAACATCCTTCAAAATCCTTTTTGCCAGGGAGGACCCAGGCGTCGCCCTCACCGTGTTCGCCCGGTTGTAGGGGCGCAACATGTTGCGCCCCTACACTACCCACAAAATCATTCTTGCACGACCAGCCGCAGGTCGTCGATCCAGATCGTGCCGCCCTGCCGCTCCTCCGTCCCGCCCACCGTGAAGACGAGGCCGCGCACGTTGACCGGGTCGAATTCGTCTAGCCCGGCATCGCCGAACCAGTCCGGCTTGACCAGGTCCTCCCACCACGCGACAGCCATTTCCCATACATGGGCGCGGGCGGGCGTTTCCAACAGCACTTCAAAGAGCGTGTCGTCTTCGTCTGGATGCGCCGGGTCGTTCACCAAAAAGCCAACGCTCACCGGCAGCGCAGGCGTATCGGCCTGCCAGAAGAAGCTAAGGCCGTCCGCCGCTGCCCATGCCGGGCCGGACTCAAAGTCCGCGCCGCAGCCGGCGGTGTTCCACTGCGCAGACTGGAACGCGATCTGCAAGGCTGCCTGGCTGCTGTAGCCCGGCCCGCCCTGCGTACATGCGAACTCGGTCACGTCAGAGTTGTTGACATAAGTCCACCAGTGGTCCATCAGGTCACGGCCCTCAAAGTCCTCGATCATGTCGCCCGCTTCGACGACGGCAACGGGTTCTTGCGGCTGCGACGGCGCTTCTGGTTGGGCCACCGCTTCGCCGGGCACAAAGTTCCGGATCGCCTGATCGACGAATTCTACGAACAGTGGCCCGATGGTGGCGTTAGCCCGTTCGTTCGGGTGGCTGTCATACTCGTCATCGGGGCGGTATTCTGCCCGCAGGAAGCCGTCCTCGTCGGCCAGCAGGCTGTAGAAGTCGAAGACGACAAGGTTGGGATGGCCTTCCAGGAACTCGTCTGAGGTCAGGTATTCCGCCCAGCGGCGCGCGCGGGCGGCAGCCTCCGGCGACGTGCTGTTGGGCGTCAGCGGCGGGATAGTGAAGGCGATAAACAGCTTATCCGGGTGTTGGTCGATCACGTCGCGGATGTCCAGAAAGTAACCCCGGTACTCCTCGAACTGCTCCTCGCTCTGAATGTCGGCGTTGGGAAAGCAGCTCTTAAAGATAATCACGTCGAACGTCAGCATGTGGCTGAAGGTATTTTGCGGCGGGTCGGTCACGCGCTGGGCGAAGATGTCGTGCCAGCCGCCGGGATCGGTGTTATCGTCCGGCACGTCCCAGTTTTCCCCGGTCAGTTCGCCATCCGGCCCGGTCAGGCCGGGATCGTTGTAGTCGTGATCCCAGAACTCATAGCCCAGGTCGGTGAGTGCCTCGCGCACACCGCCCTGCCAGATCAACCCCCAGCCGGTCGAGTGGTGCATAAAGATGATCCGCGTCGGGCCATCGGCGTCACCCTGCCCGCCTGCCGTTCCGACCACCCCCACGATCAGCACTAGGCTGACCAGCGCTGCCGTCAGCAAGAAAAGCACACGCCTGCTCATCTCGTTCCCTCCCTCTCGAAACCCCACGAGCGATCAGCGGCGAGTGAAACGCAGCGGGCCGAGATGACGGCTTCGTTGGCTGATCTTCACTCCTCGAACCAACAGATGGTTTCTCTGCTCATGCCAGAATCGACACCCCCTCGGCGGGCCGCGCCGGGCAACCTACCCCACGCCCGCCCCCTAAAGCTCGATCTTGGTGCCCAGCACACCCAGGAACTTGCTGATCCAGTCGGGATGAGCAGGCCAGGCCGGCGCCGTCACGAGATTGCCGTCCACAACCGCCTGATCCACCGGGATGCTCTCATATGTGCCGCCGCAGCCGGTTACGTCCGGCCCAACGGCGGGATAGGCTGTTGCGCGTCGCCCTTGCAACACCCCCGCTGCCGCCAGCACCTGCGGCCCGTGACAGATGGCCGCGATGGGCTTGTTGGCTTCGGCAAAGTGGCGGACGATCTGGAGCACCCGCGCGTCCAGGCGGATGTATTCTGGCGCGCGCCCGCCGGGGATCACCAGCGCGTCGTAGTCTTCGGCTTTGACCTCGTCAAAGGTGGCGTTCAACTGGAAGTTGTGGCCCGGCTTCTCGCTATAGGTCTGGTCGCCTTCAAAGTCGTGAATGGCCGTGCGCACCTTGTCGCCCGCCCGCTTGTTCGGACACACGGCATGAACGGCGTGCCCTACGGCCAGCAACGCCTGGAAGGGCACCATCACCTCGTAATCTTCCACGAAATCGCCCACGAGCATCAGAATCTTCTTGGCAGCCATATCTCCTCCTGAGCCTGAACAAAGAATGTTTTTAGCGCGGACAGGTCCGCCCTAAACCCCCAGGCCAGAACCCACAGATCGGCCAAAAAGCCGCTGACACATCCCCCCATCGTCAGGAAGACGCTCACACTCCCAGCAATTGTCGTAGCGCCGGTAGCAGCAGCAGCAGAATAACCAGCATCGCGCCCAGCAGCAGTGTAAAGGCGTAGCTGCGCACGTAGCCGGTCTGGATGCGGCGCAGTCGCCCGGCGGCGCGCTGGAGCAGACGCCCCGTGCCATTGACCGCCCCATCGATGATGCCCAGGTCCACCGGCCTGGTCAGCACGCGCGTGATGCCCTGGAAAGTGTCGTACAGCAAGGTGTTGTGGAAAAAGTCGTGCCAGAAGGCCCAATCCAACCGTTCAGCCAGCCAGCGCGCCGCCCGCCCGAACGGGATGACAAACACGCGGTCGTAGGTCTCGTCCCACGACAGCCGCGCGTTCGACAGCGCGAACACACCCGCCGTCGCCGGGTTGACCGCCAGCGGATCGCGCCCGGTGACGGGCGGCTGGCTCTCGCGCCAGACCAGCGGACGTTTGCCGTAGGTGCGCCCGGCCAGCAGGATCATCGCCAGCCCCGCGCCGACGGCAAGAGCCGCCAGCAGCAATTGCGCGCCTGCCGCGTGTGCATAGACGACGCTGTGTTCCAAAAAGTCGGTCAGGGCGTGCGTCGGCACGACCCAGTCCACGACCCAGAAGCCGCTCGGCACATTGACAAAGCCGATCAGCGCCGTGCCGATGGCGAGGGCCACCAACACATTGCGCATGGCGGCCATGCCGTAGGATTCCTCGGTAGCGTACCTGGCCGCCTCGGTGCGCGGCTCGCCGTGAAAGATCAACACCACCTGCCGCCAGATGTAAAAGGCCGTGAACAGCGCCGAGACGAACAGCAGCGTGAAGGCGATGTAACCTTCCAGACGGTTATCCAGAAAGCCCACGTTGAGCGCGTCGGCCAGGATTTCGTCCTTCGACCAGAAGCCCGCCAGCGGGAAAATGCCCGCCAGCGCCAGCGCACCGATCACATAGGTGCGGTAGGTGGTGGGCATCGCCACGCGCAGGCCGCCCATGTTGCGCATGTCCTGCGGGTCGAAGGGGGCCTCTTCCGCGTGTGGATCGCCGTGCCCGTGCGCGTGGGTCACGTGATGGTGACCGTGCTCCACGCCGTGAATCACCGCGCCGCTGCCCAGGAACAGCAGCGCCTTGAAGAAGGCGTGCGTCAGCAGGTGGAACATGGCCGCGCCGTAAGCGCCCAGGCCCGCCGCCGCCACCATGAAGCCCAACTGGCTCACCGTGCTGTAAGCCAGCACCTTTTTGATGTCCCACTGGCCCAGGGCGATGAAGCCGCCCACCAGCGCGGTCAGCGCCCCGACGACCGCCGCCGTGCCACTGCTGAACGGCGCGTGGTGAAAGAACACGTTGCTGCGTACCATCAGATACACGCCCGCCGTGACCATCGTGGCGGCGTGGATGAGCGCGCTCACGGGCGTCGGGCCGGCCATCGCGTCTGGCAGCCAGACGAACAGCGGAATCTGCGCGCTCTTGCCCGTCACGCCGAGCAGGAACAGCAACGTAATCAACGTCAGTACCAGTTCAATCGACAGGCTGAGCGGCCCGATCTGCACCGTCGCGCCCTCGGCGATCATCAATTCGGCCTGGTTGAAGACGCCCATCGTGGCGGACCGGGGCGCGCTCGCCGCTGCCAGTGTCTCTGTTTCGCTCGTTACATTCTCTGCGTGGCTTTCTTCGCTTGCCGCTTCGACGCTTGCCGCATGGACGCTTTCCTCGCCTGCCGCATGGCCGCTTAACGGCACTTCGCCCGGCTTGTAGAAATCAAGCGTGCCGAAGGTCCAGAAGATCAGGAAGACGGCGATTAGGATGCCGAAGTCGCCCACGCGGTTGACGATCATGGCCTTGCGCGCGGCGATGGAATTGCGCCAGCCGACCGTGCCGAACTGCGGGTCACGCTGGGTCTTGTCCCACCAGAAGCCGATGAGCAGATAGCTGCACAGGCCCACGCCCTCCCAGCCGACGAACATCACCAGGAAGTTGTTGCCCGTTACCAGCAGCATCATGAAGACGAGGAAGAGGTTTAGGTAGACGAAGAAACGCGGATACAGCGGGTCGCCGTGCATGTAACCGGTGGCGTAGATGTGGATCAGCGAGCCGATGCCCGACACGATCAGCATCATCAGCACACTCAGCGTGTCCACGCGGAACTGCCAGGCGATGTCCACCGCCGCCGAGGGGATGGTGATCCACGTGGGCAGCAGGGGCAATTCCACCACGAACGGCTCGTAGCCCAGGTTCACCAGCGCGGACCATTGCAGCAGCGCCACCGCGAACGCCGTGAGCGCCGCCCCAACGGCCACGAAGCTCACGCCGCGCTCGCCCAAAAAGCGCCCGAAGAACAGGTTAATCAGCAGGCCGATCAGCGGCGCGAAGATCACCAGGGGGAGTAGCTGCGGGTAGTTTTCCATAAGGACGCCAGCCTATTCCAGATGTACTAACTTCAAGAGTCAATCCTCCGGGAAACGCGCGACGTGCGGCGGGCCGCTGCTCACCCTTCCAACTCGTGCAGCGCGTCGATGTTGATGCTCTGCTTGCTGCGGAAGATCGCCACGATCAGCGCCAGACCGACCGCCACTTCTGCCGCCGCAACGGTCATCACAAAGAAGACGAAAATCTGCCCATCCACGCCGCCCCACTGCCGCGCAAAGGCTACCAGTGCCAGGTTGCCGGCATTGAGCATCAGTTCCACCGACATGAAGATCAGAATGGCGTTGCGGCGGATCAACACACCCAGCACGCCCAGCACAAACAGCACTGCGCTCAGCATCACGTACAGTTCGGTTGGGACAAACAGCGGTTCCGGGGTCATGGTTAGCTCTCAGCCATTAGCAATCAGCGGTCAGCAATCAGGTTTCGGTTGTTAGTTCTCCCCTCGCCTTGAGGGCCTGTCCCGGCGCAGTTGGCCGGGGAGAGGGGACCGGGTTGAGGGCCTAGTCCATCCCGCCGCCGACGGTATCGCGCGCCTGCCTTTCTTCGCGCGGGATGGCTGCCTGCGGCCCGATCAGCGGGCGACGCACCACCTTGCGCCGCTGCGCCTCGCGCACCAATTCCTCGCGCGTCAGCGCCACCGCGCCGATGATCGCCACCAGCAGCAGGATACCCACGATCTCGAACGGCAGCAGGTAGGTCGTGAACAGCGCCGCACCGATGTGTGCTGGGCTGCCGTACAGCGGCAGAGCCGCCTCGCCGAAGTGCAGCGGCACGATGCGCGTGCTGCCGTCGGCAAGCTGCTCCGGCGCGATAATCAGCAGGTTGTTGCTGTTGGTCTCCAACGCCAGGTCGCGGTAAACTGCCACACGTGCACCCTGCGCACCTGCGGCAGCATCGGCGGGTAGGGTAGCACGCACTTCCAGCGCCATCCGCTCAACCGGTTCAAGCGTGATCACTTCCACCGGCTCGGCAAACGGCGCGTTGCGCAACAACACCCGGTCGTCTGCCGGGTCCGACGGCGCGCCCGCGTCCACCAGGTCCACCGGGCCACTTTCGGGCAGGCCGTTGACCAGCGTCACCCGCGCCTGGTTGCGATCTACCGGGCCAGGTGGCAGGCGTAGCGCCGTGATCTGGTAGCGCCCATCAGCGCCGACCGCCGCCAGCGTCACCGTTTCGCCCGGCAGCAAAACAACCTCGCCCAGAATGGCCGGGGACGAGAGCGCCGGGTCTGCCCCGGCAGGAAAGACCGTGAGGCCATATTCCCCGGCGGGCAGGCTGACATAGTCGGTCTTCTGGCGGAAATTGACGTTTTCCAGCACCAGGGTGTTGTTGAAGTACACGTCTACCGGGGGCGCTTCGGCGGCGTGGATCAGGCGGACGCGCGGGGCGTCGGCAGGCGGAGAAAGGACGTTGATCTTGCCACCGGCGATGGCGACGCCGACCGTCACCAGAAACACCAGCGCCAGTCCCAGCGCCGCTGCCGGCAGCCAGGGAAGCTGTCGGGACGGCGTGGGCAGCCGCTCGGCCCCCAGCAGCATGATCACGAACAGGAACAGCACCATGATCGCCCCGGCGTAGACGGCCACCTGCGCGATGGCGATGAACGGTGCACCGAGCGTGAGAAAGAAAAACGCCACACAGATGAAATTGACTACCAAAAAGAGCGCGCTGTGAATGGCGTTTTGGCTGATCAGCATCAGCGCCGCCGCAAGCACTGCAATACCACCCACGACCAGGAAAATAATCACTTCGGTCATGATTCTATTTTTCCCGTACAATCTAGGTCAGGCTTGTGCAGTTTAGCGCAAAACGATGTGCTTTCCAAATGACTGACTCCCCCTGGGCGCGCCCGGTTTGGGGTGGGCCTGTCTTGGTAGGGACACGCTGTGCCGTGTCCCTACGGCTGGTTTCCTTCGGTTTATGCCCCGGCCTGGGCGTGCGGCTTCAGGCCATAGCGCGCGCAGGCCAGATCGACGATCCGGTTGACCAACTGCTCATAGCTCCACCCGGCAGCCTTTGCCTGGATGCACAAGTCGCTGTAGTCGGGATTCAGGCCCGGCAGCGGGTTCACTTCCAGAATGTAGGGCTTGTCGTTGTTATGTTTATCTAGGCGAAAGTCCACGCGCGCCACATCCTGGCAGTCGATGACGCGGAACACGGCAGCCGAGAGCAGTTGCAGTTCGTGCAGCCGGTCCGGCGACAGTGATGCAGGACAGAGGTAGTAATATTCGTCCGCCAGCTCCACCTTCATGCGATTGGTGTAGAGGCCCGCTTCCGAGTCTTTGTACGGCTCGGTGTTGATCTCCAGGGCCGGGAGGAAGTACAACGTGTCGGGAAGCCGGTCCGGCAGGGCGCGTTCGTTGACCCGTCGGGAGGTGAGTTGACCCAGGTTGCCCAACATGCCTATCGTCACTTCGCGGCCCTCGACATAGTGCTCCACCAGAATCGGCTCGTTGTAGCGGCGCATCTGCTTGCGAATCTGGTCGTAAAGCTGCCGGACGGTGTACACGATGCTCTCGGCGCTGATGCCCATGCTCGTCCCCTCGCGGCTGGGCTTGACAAACAGAGGAAAGCGCAACTCCTCGTTGTTCTCGTCCAACAGGTCCTCGTCAATCGGCTCGTCGGGGCGCTCGAAGGTCTGGAACTCCGGTGTGGGCAGGCCATGATAATAGAGGATGCGCTTGGTCATTGGCTTATCCAGCGCCAGGGCCAACGTGAGCACCTGGCTGCCGGTATAAGGGATACGCAACATCTCCAAAATGCTCGGAATCTGCGCCTCGCGCCCATCGCCGAAGTGTCCCTCGGCGATGTTAAAGCAGAGATCGGGCGCGTAACGCAGCAGCCGGTCCACCAGGTTGAACGGCGGCAGGATGCTCGCCTCAAAAAATTCAGCCTGATGACCGCCGCTTTGCAAGGCGTTCACCAGGCCCTGGATCGTCTTGGGACTGTCCAGGTCGTCCCATTGATCCGGCGACATACCTTCCCAGGTTGGAGCGTTTTGCTTCAGGTTAGCGAGAACGGCGATACGCATTTCAGGTTTTTATGGCCTCCTCAGGCGACGCAACACCGAACACACAAAAGCATTATTTTACCAGAAATGCAGCGCAAGCGTCGGGTTTAAGAAGCCTGGCTTGTCGCACAACATCACACCGCCGTTCCACAGCGCGCTGCAAAGGGCGCGCCAGACCAATCGACTGGCAGGATGCCGGGGAGCGGTTGACCGCCCGGCGTGTCCCAGGGCATCGTGTTGGGGCGCGTCCAATCGATGCAGCGGGCATAGGCGCGCCCGATGTCCTCCATGAGCGCGATCTCCTGCGGCTGGCACGCCAGCACGCCCAACCGCGCCGGGTCGGGGCGGCCTTCCAGCGGCACCCCCAGACTGTCGTGCACGCTCTCGCGGGTCAGCAGCGGATTGTAACGGCGGAAGTCCAGCCGCCCGCCGTAGATGGCGCGCGTGGTGTGCACCTGCTGCAACGAGGCGTCGCCCTGGCCTTCCAGATACAGGTAGTTCAGCCAGTCCTTGAGCCAGAAGCGCGCCGCCGTGCCCTCCGGGTAGGTGTTGGGCGGGGCACCCGTGCCCAGCGAAATCAGGATCACATTGCCGTCGCTGAAGCCTTCCGCCGCGCCGATGTACTGCATGGCCTCGGTCGCCGCCACCAGGCAGGGATTGCCCGTGACGCCCACGCTGCCGTCGATCAGGTTGCGGGCGACGGGCGGCAGGTAGATCGGCGCCGCCGCGCTGGCCGCCACCGCACCGCACAGCGGCCAATCTGCGAAGGCAGGCGCGCCCGGCCCGGCGCTGACGATGTAATAGGTGTTGCCGGTGCGCACATCTTTCGTAGTCATCAGCAGGATCGGGCGACTCAGGTCGCCGACACGCTTCCCGGCTGCATACGGCCCCAGCAGTTCGAGGAATGGCTCCAGGGGATAGAGATGGCGCAGGCCGCCCAGCAGATAGCGCAGCCAGAACCCCACGTCTTGCCGCCCGAAAGCGCGCGGCAGGTGATCCTTGTAAACGATGTCGAGAATCTCCTGCGCGCTGAAGCCCAGCGCCAGCGCCGCCGCGATGACCGCGCCGGTGCTCGTCCCGGCCACCAGGTCGAACATCTGCGGGCAGGTCTGGCCGGTCATCTGCTCCAGTTCGGCCAACAGCGCCGCCGTAAGGGCGCCGCGCATCCCGCCGCCGTCGATGGCGAGGATCAGCTTTTTGCCGTCCGGGTTGAAATCCAACACGCGCTTTTCTCCCTGTGTGCCCCTCTCTCCCCGACCGTCTGCCCGGCGCGAGCACATCCCCCGCCGCCAACAGACAGAAATACAAGAGGGAGAAACTGCGAGGGCGAAAAAGCCGGAGACCCGGAACACAGCCTATCCGGGTCCTCTACAACAGCATACCGTCCCCTATTTGGGGTCCTGCATTTCCGGAATCGACCAGTCAAAACTGCCCGCCGGGACCCGCTGTGGGGTATCCTGGCCACCCGGCGGAACCGGGTCGAGCAGTTCGGCTTTGGTATAGATCGCGTCGCGCCGGTCGGTGAAGCTCAGACGATGCTCGTGGCCGAGCACGATGGCCTCGGTCGGGCAGGCGTCCTCGCAGTAGCCGCAGAAGATGCAGCGCAGCATGTTGATCTCGTAGGTTTTGGCGTAGCGTTCGCCGGGGCTGTAGCGCCGCTCATCGGTGTTCTCCGCCGCCTCGACCCAGATGGCGTCGGCGGGGCAGGCAGCCGCGCACAGCGCGCAGCCGATGCACTTTTCCAGCCCGTTGTCGTAGCGGGTCAGATGATGGCGGCCCTTGTAACGCTCGCGGAAGGGACGCTCCTCCTCCGGGTACTGGTACGTCACCGGCTCCTGGAAGAGGTGCTTCAATGTGGTGGCAAAGCCGCGTATCACGTTCACAGTTTGGCGATCCTCTCAACAATAAATGGCTATTCAGGAATGCAGGCGCTACGGCGCTTCGGCGGCCCCTGGCGGCGGTTCGACCGGGGCAGCGGCCTGTATCCGGGCGGCCTCGGCCTCCTCACGCTGGCGGCGCAGGTCATCTACAAAGACTTCGGCTTCCCGACGGCGCTTCGTCAGCCAGTCGTACACGGCGAAGGGCGGGGCGACCAGCGCGCCGATCACCTGGACGATCAGCCAGCCCAGGCCGGCGCGTGAGTCCGTCATCTCTGGGCGGCGTTCCGGCAGACCGCGCTGCCACACCCCGATCAACACGACCAGCAACACCAACCCGAAGACGATCCCGGCGGCGATCATGTAGGCATTCGGGTCGGCAGTCAGATCGCCCAACGCCAGCGATACGGCGCTCCAGGCCACCGCCAGCAGCGACAGCGGCAGCATCACCTTCCAGCCGAACGCCATCAGGCGGTCATAGCGGATGCGCGGCAGCGTGGCGCGCACCCACACGAAGAGCGCCAGGAATACCACTACCTTGATGAACACGTTGATCGGGCCGAGGATGGGGGCCTGCTCGACCAGCGGAAGTGGCCAGTAGTAGCCGCCGAAGAACAGCGCGGCGACGATGGCGCTGATGGTGATCATGGAGATGTACTCGGCGGCGAAGAACAGGGCGAACTTCATGCCGCTGTATTCGGTGTGGTAGCCGCCGGTCAGCTCCGACTCGGCTTCGGGCATGTCGAAGGGCGCCCGGTTGGTCTCGGCCAGCATGGCGACCAGCAGAATCCCCGCTGCCAGCGGGTTCTGAAAGGCGAACCAGCCCAGGATCGGCGGCGACGCCTGCGCCTCGATGATGTCGCCCATCGACATGCTGCCGACGATCATGATTGGCACGACAATTGCCAGGCCCATGCTGAGTTCATAGCTGATCATCTGGGCGCTGGCGCGCAGGCCGCCCAGCATGGCGTACTTGTTGGCGCTTGCCCAACCCGCCAACACGATGCCGTAGGTGCTGATGCTGGTGATCGCCAGTATCCACAGCACGCCGACATTCACATCCGCCAGGCCCAGCGGCACGCGATACCAGTGGCCGTCGAACCAGGGCAGCAGCAGCGGCGGGCCGAGCGGCACCACCGCCAGCACGATCAGCGTCGGCACGACCTTGATGGCCGGCGCCAGCCAGAAGATCACCTTGTCGGCACTGGCCGGGGTGACATCCTCTTTAGTGATCAGTTTGATGCCGTCGGCGATGGGCTGGGCAATGCCGCCGATGCCGACGCGGTTCGGCCCGACCCGATGTTGAAAGGCCGCCACCAGACGGCGCTCCAACAGAGTCGTATAGGCGAAGCCGCCCATCAGCGTGGCGAACAGGATCAGGCTCATCACCACCGCGTGCCCCACGCTGCACACCGTGTTGGCCGAACATTCGACAATCAGGCTGGGATCGATCATGCCAACATCCTCTCCCCAAAAGCCGTCAGCAGTTACTTCAACGCATGAACGGCAAGCTCAATCGGCAAAATGTGGGGGTCTTGTTCCGCGCCAAACCGGGAGGACAGATTCAGTACCGTCAGCCCCACAACCTCGCCCGTTTCGGGATCAACCCTCAGCAGGACATCGTCGCCCAGTTCTTCCGAGATCGCCCGGCGCGGCTCGCCAATCGACAGGTAGAGCACGTCACTCTCGGCGTCGTAGTAGATTTGAGTCATTTTACCCATAGAACTTCGCCCGCCTTGATCTTGTTTGTCGCGTAGACGGTCGATATAAAATGCCGGTCAATGCGTTTGACGACCACCACGAGCCACTTGCCGTTTAGAATCTCGCTTGCGTAGCGATAATAAAGTGCCGTTCGCTCGTCTCGTGTGCTCTGGCGAATTTCGTCCGGTTCGCGCAACACCACGCCGATCTGATCGATAAAGTCAGCCGTCTCTGGATGCTTGCGCAAAATCAGGTCGCGTACCTTATCGCTCAGAACAATCTCATTACCAAAAACATCGACGTATACCCGTTCGTCCGGGCGACTCATCGATGGTGTATCCGCTCAGTCGCCGACAGCTACTTCGGACGCTAACGTTATTTTCTCCACCACGCCCGCCACCGGCGTGAACGGCGTCGGCGCATCCGACAGGCGTACGGGCAGCAGGGCCGCGCCTTCGGGAAATTCGTCGTCCACCACCGCCATGACCTCCAGCGCGGCCCCGTCGATGTGGAGCTTCACCGCGTCGCCGTCGGCGATGCCCAGCCGGTCTGCGTCGGCGCGGTTCAGCCCGACGAACGGCTGCGGGATGCGCCCGTGCATCAGGGCACTGGCGGCGAACTCCGGCGCGCGGTCGTACAGGCGGCGCACCGGCAGAATCAGCAGTTCGTCCTCGGCGCGCGACGCAGCTTTCGGCGCTTTGACAGGCCGGACGGTCAACTTACCGCGCCCTTCTGCCCTGACTGGCAGTTGAATGCCTGTGCCGCCTTTGGGTGGCTGTGCCGACCCGCCGTAAAAGCCCGGCGAGATGCCAATCGGCGGCGTCTGCGGCGCGGCCTGCGCCAGGGCAGGATAGCTGATGTGGGCATAAGCCTTCACGCCGGCGGCCAGGGCTTTCATCACCAGCGCCGGGCCGTTGCGCGGCGCAGCCTGCCCCAACCGCTGGCCGATCAACGCAATGGCTTCCCAGGCGGGCAGGCTCAGCCCGACCGGGCCGTGCGCCTGATAGAACCGCTGTACGCGCCGCATCCCGCTGGTGAACGTCCCGTCGCGCTCGGCGAAGCTCTGCATCGGCAGCACCACGTCGGCATGTTCGGCGGTTTCGTCGCGGAACAGCGTCAGGTAGACCAGGAAGCCGTCGCCCGTCAACGCGCCCGTCCAGGCGGAGTCTGTCGCCAGGGCCGCGCCGGCGGCGATCAGCGCGGCGGGCTTTTCTGCCAGCAGCGTGCGGGTTGCCGCCGCCGTAAAGCCGAGGTCAAGCGCCCCCTGCGTGTTCGCGCCAGGCCAGACGGGCAGCAGGCCGTTGTTGGCTTTGCCGACGTGCCCGGTGACGATCAGGATGTTGGCGGCGGATTGCAGCAGCGCCGTGTGCTCGTCGGGCGTGAGGCCGTCGTTGCCGGCCACGATCACCAGGTTCGCCGCCGTCGCTAGCGTTTCGGCGGGTCCCTTGTAGGGCTGGCGCATCCCTTTGAGTGACGCGGCCAGTTTGTCCAGGCCCTTCACGCGCTCCTCGACGAAAGCCTTGTCCGTCCATGCCTTGCTGATGGCGGCGGCGGTCAGGCTGTTGAGCAGGTCCACCGCCTCGCCGGGGGCGTAGCGGATCACGGCGCTGGCGTAGCGGTCCAGCTTGGCCGGGCGTATGTTGGCGACGATCAGTGCCGCACCCCGGTCCGCCGCCTGCTTGACCTGCAAGAACCACAGCGGCGCTTCTTCTTCCAGATCGGTGGCGATGACCAGGATGGCGTCGCCCTGGCCCATCCGGGTGAAGTCCGTCCCGCTGCCGACGCCAACGATGTCTACAGGAGTCGTATCGCCCAGGGTCGCGGGCCACAGGCCGAGTCGCTCGCTGCCCAGCCCAGAAGCCAGTTCGCGCAGCGCCCACAGGTCCTCGTTGCTGAGCATCGGCCCGGCCACCACGCCCACGCTGCTTCCCGCTGCGCGCAGGCCCTCGGCAGCGGCGTTGAACGCCTGCTCCCACGTGGCCTCGACCAGCTTGCCGCGCCGGTTGCGGATCAACGGGGCGGTCAGGCGGGCGGGACTCTGGCTGTGGTGGTGGCCGAAGCGGCCCTTGTCGCAAATCCAGATTTCGTTGACCGCCTCATTCTGGCGCGGCAGGATGCGTTTGATTACCTTGACGCCGCCGCTGTCGCGGTCCAGGCGGGTTTGCGCGACCATGTTGCACCCGACCGGGCAGTGCGGGCAGATGGTGGGCACGCTGTCTAGTTCCCAGGGTCGCGCGCCGAAGCGGAAATCCGCCGTCGTCAGCGCGCCGACGGGGCAGATGTCGGTGGTATTGCCGCTGAAGTAAGTGTCGAAGGGCGGGTCGGACACGGTGACGATTTGCAATCGTCGCCCGCGCTCGTGGAAGGCCAGCACATCATCCCCCACGATCTCCGCCTGGAAGCGCGTGCAGCGCGCGCACTGGATGCAGCGTTCGCGGTCCAGAAAGATCAGGTCGCCGAGCGGGTAGTGTTTTGCCAGGTGCATCTTGTCGGTGAGATACATCCGGCTGGTGCCCGGCCCGTGCCGCATGGTGAGGTTTTGCAGTGGGCACTCGCCGCCCTTGTCGCAGATCGGGCAGTCGAGCGGGTGGCTGCTGAGCAGGAATTCGAGCACATCGCGGCGGGCTTCCTGCACCTTGTCGGTGGTGGTGCGGATGTACATGCCGGGGCGCGTGACGTTGGTGCAGGCGGTGTCGAGCTTGGGTCCCCAGCGGACCTGCGGTGTGCCGTCGGGGTTGAGCAACAGTTCCCCGGTCTGACGGTCGCGCTGCTCGAAGCCGATGTCTACCAGGCACATGCGACACATGCCCACCGCTTCGAGCTTGGGGTGATAGCAGAAGATGGGGATTTCGACGTTGGCGTAGATGCGCGCTGCGTCCACCAGGTTCATCCCGGCGGGGACCTGGTAGGGCGCGCCGTCAATGTGGATGGTAATGAGTTCGCTCATGCGTGCGCCTTTTGGGTAGCCAGGGCGGGCCGCTGCCCAGGGGAATCCTTTGAATTTAAACCCATTTCGTCTATTTTACCGACAGACTCGCCGGAAAGCGAGCATTTGTGCCTATTTTAACAACGCTTTCCGGTGAATGCGAATAGCGGCGTGGAGGGGATTTGTGGCGTCGAGCAGGAACACGGCGTGCCGTGTCCCTGTTCCCTTTGACTGCTACTCTGCCTCCTCCGCCAGCAAGGTGATGCGGTCCAGCAGCACGAAGCCATCCGCCGCCGCCCCATCGACCAGCGCCGACGCGCGCTGGCCGTTCGCCAGCTCGTACAGCCCCATGCGCACCTGATAGTCCCCCGGCGGCACGACCGCCGTGTCCAGCGAAACCGTCAGCCTATCGACCACGTAAGTGCCCGCTTCCCACAGGTAAGTCGGATACTGTCCCTGGCCGGGGATGTGATCCCAGGTGGCATATGGCTCGGCGCGGTCTGGCCCGACGACGTGCAGGTAGACCGTGTAATCGCGTGTGGTTGGTTCGAGCACGCGCCAACACAACGTCAACACCACCCGGCGGCCCGGCCAGAAGGTGTTGCCGCCGATGCCGTAGCCGATCACCTCCGCAAAGCCAGGGTAAACCACCGTCTGCGGCAGTGCGTTGCATTCCGGGCGGACGTGGCGCAGCGCCGTGTTGACCGCGAACAGCTCGTACCAGAAGTCCAGGTCGCCCGACAGCCGCACGCTGCGCGCCAGATAATCCAGGCCGGTCAGGGCGCGCACGGGGTTCACGGTCTGTCCCAGGGCGCGGTACACCCCATCGTTCTCGCCCCCGGCAACGTAGTGCGTGACCCGGTCGTCCAGCAGCGCCAGGTCGGTCACGGGCGCGGTGTTGATCGGCGCGAGGGGAAAGAAAAACGGCAGCCGCAGCGCCCCCGGCGCCAGCACGTTGATTGGCCCCTGTTCTTCGGCCTGCCGCAGCGCGATCACCGTCTCGAACAGGGCCTGGTTGCCGTTGAGCTGCTTGGCGTCGTCGGTGGGCAGGTCGTTCGCCAGGCTGTGCACGATGGTGCTCTGGAAGGTGAGCCACATCCCCGGCACGATCCAGCACAGCAGCGCCACCGCTGCCATCGCCTGCCGCCGCCGGGGACGCACGTATTCCGCCAGCCGCGCCCCGATCCCGCCGATCAGCGCCGCGACCAGGACCAGTTGCAGCGGCGTGATGGCGAAGGCCA
>CAZGXI010000039.1:0-10549 GCA_964529715.1 uncultured Anaerolineae bacterium
GCAAGGGGGCTTCCCCTGTCGCCTAAAGGCGACAGTCCCCGCCGCCAATTCTTATAGAACGAACGGTAGAGAACGCAGGAATTCCCGGCCATGCGGCGGTGTTCCCGGTGTTACACCGCAAACCCCGAACAGGCGCGTTTTTGTGCGGGTTGCGGCGCTGAGCTTTTCCGGCGGTGTCCCTATTGCCGACGTGTTGTATCCCCGACAGCGCGTTTTTGCCCGGACTGCGGCGCGACGCAGGCTATCTCCCCTGGCTTCTGGCTGAAGGGGCGGCTGACGCCGGCAGCACGCGCCACACTGGTGGCTGCTGCGCGGCGCAGCGGCGGCGTGTTGATCGTGATCGCCGTCGTGTCGGCCATGCTCGTCCCACCCTGGGATGTGCTGGCCGAGATGCTCTTGCTGGTGGTCGGAATGCTCCTGCTGTTGCTGGCAAACCTGTTCGATCCGGCCCGCCGACAGGATGATGGTGATAACGACGCGCCGGACCAGACGTCATCGGGCAGGATCGTGATCATTCCGCCGGACGAGGTCGTGCACATCGACGCCTGGAACGACCACCTCTCGCCGCCCGGCAGCACGCAAGGGCCATATCTGAATTAGATCTTCTTCAGCTTCAGCCATTCTGTTCAGCGATGGCGGACGTGTTCTAGGCTACGCAGCAGCAGGTCGCGCACGTGCTCGTCGTCCAGGCTGTAGTAGATCTGGCGGCCCAGCCGTCGCCGCCGCACCAGCCGCCATTCACGGAGCGTGCGCAGTTGGTGTGAGACTGCCGATTGCTCCATGTTCAGCAAGGCTGTCAGGTCGTTGACGCACAGTTCGGCGTGCGTTACAAGGGCCGCGATCAGGCGCACGCGGGTGGGATCGGCCAGTGCCTTAAACAGTGCCGCCAACGCGACGGCGGTATCTTCGTCCAGCGCGGCAGCCTGATCATCAGGAGCATCGCCCAGCGGGGGATGGACGGGCAAGTCAGCAATCACCGCGAGGCATTCCTTTGCACATCCCCGAAGGTGGGGGCCGCTTTTCTCCACCGTAACAGAGGATGCACCGGGCGTCAATAGGGAACGTCTTGGAGAACGAGGCTGCCGTACTACCTCAATGACCGGAGCCGGAGGGATGCTCCGGCTCTGGTATGAGGAGAGAAAAGGGGAGGTCGTGGGGCAGCTGCCGCCCCAGGCTTACTCCGCCGGGGGCAGCAGCACGCCGTTGATGACGTGGATCACGCCGTTGGTTGCCAGGATGTCCACCACAATCACTTCGATGCTGTCGTTCAAGAGCACCCGGCCATCCTCGATGGTGATGCTGATCTCGCTACCCTGGAGGGTTTCCACCGCGTCCAGGCCCACCACATCGGTGGAGAGCGCCGCAGCGCCGACCACGTGATAGAGCAGGATGTCGGTCAGGGTGGCGGTGTCGGCCAGCAGGGCGGCAGGCTCGATGCCCAGCGCCTCGAACGCGGCGGCGAAGGCCTCATCGGTCGGGGCGAAGACGGTGAAGGGGCCTTCGCCCGACAGGGCCTCGGCCAGGTCAGCCGCCTGCACTGCTGCCAGCAGGGTGCTGAAGCCAGGCAGGCCGGCAACCATCTGAGCGATATTGGCCGTCGGGGTGATCTCGGCGAACAGACGGAAGTCTTCCGGGAAGGTGCCGATGGCGGCCAGGAAGTACAGGCGGCCTGCCGACAGCGTGACCGGGTTCAGCTCGTCAAAGACTACTGTCTCCGGGTCGCCCGCCGCCGTCACCACGATGGGGTACTCGCCTGCCGGGACGCTGAGGATGCCGTATTCGTTAAAGGGCAGTTCCTCAGCCAGGGCGGTGCCGTCCGCCAGGCGGATGTCCACTGCCGGGGCGTTGCTGATGCCATGCAGCACCAACACTTTGGCCGCGATGGGGTCGAGCGCACCGAGGGCCTCGGTTTCGTCGATCACGATCGGGCCGAACGACTCGTCGGCAAGCTGGCCGGTGGCGGCGATGGTGTAGTCGCTGCCCGCTGCGAAGGTGAGGTCCACCGGGCCGATCACGGCGGCGTCAATGCCGGCGCCCGCCGGGGCGACCGCGATGCTGTACGTGCCCGCCGGGACTTCCAGATAGTCGCTCATGGCGGGGTAGGCGACTTCGGTCAGGACTGCCTCGCCGTTCACGAACACGTCCACCGCCGGGGCATCGACGGCGAAGTGGGCGACGCGCACGCGCGCCATCTCATCGGCCATTTCCTGCCCCGCTACGGTCAGGGCGGCGCTCATGAGCAGCACGACCACCAACAGAGACACAACCAGACGCTTGATCTTCATTTTTTCTGTCTCCTTGTACACAGCTAAATTTGTAACGATATACTCGTCAATAACGATACAATTGTATAGGTTTAAAGTCAAGAAGGGGAGATGAGAGGCTGTTAAGCCAGGGATAAATAATCGATAAATCGGGGTAGATATAACCGCAAACCGGCGGCTGCCGCCGGGAATGCCCCTATTTCGCCGCCGGAGCGCCGCCGACCTTCGGCTCGCGCACCAGGGCGAAGAAGACGATCAGGCCAACGGCGCGCAGAATGCCGGAGAGGTGAAACATCGGCGCAAAGCCGACCGTCTCGACCAGCCAGCCGCCGATGGCCGGGCCGGCGGCAGCGGCCAGCGCCACAATCGTGCTGTGCAAAGCGACATAGCGCGGACGGTTTTCGTCTGGTGTGGCGGCCAGCAGCAGGTTAAACGCCCCCATGTTGTAGCCGGCCCAGGCCACGGCGCTGATAATCTCGATCAAAAAGCCCTGCCAGAGCTGCGTGACGCCCGACCATAGCAATGGCAGCAGCGGGATACCCACGCTGAAACGCATGATCCAGGTATTGCCCCGGCGGTCTTGCCAGGGACCGAACAGGCGCATTGCCACCAGCCCGATCAGGCCGTTGAAGGTGGTGATCAAACCGATAGTGCCCACATCGAAGCCCAGTTGCTTCGACTGGAACACCTGGAAGAACGGCCCGGCTATCGTCGCCCCAAACATCAAGACGACGTGCGCGGTGGTGAAGGTCACATATTCGCGCGGCAGGGCCAGCCGCGTGCCTTTGGGCTGCGCCGGGCGAGTCACGGCGGCGGACGGGCGAGTGCGCGGTGCAGGCGGGCGTTCGGGCAGGCGGCTGTAGTAGTAGATTGAAATCGCGCCGATGCCGAGCGCCAGTGCCAGGTTAAGCTGGTAGCCGCCCGGCGAGCCGATCAGGTTGATGATCAACCCTGCCACCGGGATGGTCGCCAGGCGCGCCAGGCTGATCACGATGTTGCGCGAGGCGAAGTATTCCCCACGCAGGCGCAGCGGCACCAGGTCCGCCGAGAGAGCCGTCCAGGCCGGGCCGCCCAGCGCGGCAAACGCCGACATGGCAACCCAGGCGATCAGCACCAGCCACACTGCGCGCGTATCGCCCAGCAACCAGGGTGCGATCATCATCACCAGCCACATCAACCGCGATAGCACGCCGCCGCTGAGCACCACGAGCTTGTACCTGCCGGTGCGCTCGGCCAGCAGCGCGCCAGGGACCGAGACCGCCGCCCCGGCCAGTTGCAGCAGGGTGTTTGCCAGCCCGATCTGCCCGCTGGTGGCCCCCAGCGCCAACAGATACAGTGTGTAGTACGAATCCACCAGCGCGCCTGACAGGGAGGCGAACAGCCCATCCAGCCAGAAAAAGCGCAAGCTGTTTTGCTGCACTTCCGACAGATCGGCCACGCGCGGATAGCCCAGACGGTGCGCGATCCCGCCCGGCAGGGGAAGTTTTTCCACAGCGGCGTCTCCTGGTAACAGCCCGATACCCATGCTACAGCCGCATTCTACACCATTCCCGCCGCCCTGTCGCCCGCGCCGTTCGTCGGAAGGGTGTACAATACCTTGCCAGGCGATCTTTGGTGGAACAAGGATGGTGCGGTATGAACCCCCTGGTCGGCAAAACGCTCGGCGGCTACCAGATTCTCGAACAGATCGGTATGGGCGGCATGGCGACCATTTACAAAGCCTATCAGAGCAGCATGGATCGCTTCGTGGCGATCAAGGTGCTGCCGCCGCAGATGGTCACAGAAGATGCCGCCTTTCTGGGGCGTTTCCAGCAGGAAGCCAAAACCATCGCCAAACTGGAACACCACCATATCCTGCCGGTTTATGACTACGGCGAGGCTGAAGGTTACACCTATTTGGTGATGCGCTACCTGGAAGGCGGCACGCTTAAGGACCTCATCGAAGAAGGGCCGGTCCCGTTCGCGCGGGCGGCGCGGCTGGTCAGGCAGGTGGCCGACGCGCTGGAATATGCTCACCAGCAGGGCGTCGTACACCGCGATGTGAAGCCTTCTAACGTGCTGCTGGACGCGCATGACAATGCCTACCTGATGGACTTCGGCATTGCCAAGCTGCTCTCCGGCTCGGCGCGCTTCACCGGCACCGACATGCTGATCGGCACGCCCGCCTACATGTCGCCGGAGCAGGCGTCCGGCCATCCTGCCGACGCGCGCAGTGACATCTACTCCCTCGGCGTGATCCTATATGAGATGGTCACAGGGCAGGCCCCCTACGCCGCCGAGACGCCGATGGCCGTCATGCTCAAGCACATCCAGGCGCCCCTGACCCCGCCGCGCACCCTGCGCCATGACCTGCCGCCTGCGCTGGAGCGGATCATCCTCAAAGCGATGGCGAAAGACCCCGCTCAACGCTATCAGTGCGCCGCCGACATGGCCGCCGCGCTGGAGCAATCTCTGGCCGAAGCGCCAACCGAGCGGCTGGCGTCCACCGCCGCGCGTCCGACCATCCCCACCGACGCGACCGTCCAGGCCGCTGCGCCGGCCCGTCGGGGTGTTCCGCCGATGGCCTATCTGATCGGCGGGATCGTCCTCTTTGGCCTGCTGTCACTGTTGATCGTGCTGGCAACGGGTGGAAGCGGTATCCCCGCCGCCGGAACGCCGATCATCGACGCGGCGGCAACCGACCGCGCCAAGACCCAGGAAGCCGCCAACGCGCTCCTTCCGGCGGCGAGCGCCACCCAGGCCGCCCTTGAAACCGCCCAGGCAGCAGCAGTCACGGCAGCCGTGCCGACACAGGTTTTGGTGCAGGGCCGCGCCGCCTGGGAGTACTACGCCAGTACGCGGCATGTGAACGATCTGCTGCTGGTTGGGGATGCGGTCTACGCTGCGACGGGCGGCGGGCTGATCCGCTGGACGACGGGCGGCCAGGCGCGGCGCTTTCTGCCGACGGATGGGCTGCCCTTCATGGCGATCAACACCCTGGCCGCTGCGCCGGATGGGTCGCTGTGGCTGGGTGGGCGCGAACTCGGCGTCGCCCACCTGCGGATCGAGGGAGACGCGCTGACCGATGTGGAATATTTCGATGAGTCCGACGGCCTGACCAGCCCGGAGATTTATACCCTGCTGATCGATGCTGACGGCGGCGTGTGGGCCGGGCAGTCCTGGGGAGGTGTGGCTTATTATGATGGTGTCAACTGGCGTGGCGAAGCGCCCGTCCCACTGGACGACCCGGCGCTGGAAGCCATCGGCGGAAATGTCTATGCCATCATCCAGAGCGACGACGGCGCGCTCTGGCTGGGCATGGACGGTGGTCTGGCACGCTGGGAGCCGACGGATGACGTTTGGCAGACCTTTACCGTCGGGGAAACCCTGGGCGTCGGCATGATCTTTGAGGACCGCGACGGCCTGGTCTACTTCGCCGCCGGGGAACGCCTGTGGCGCGCGCCCCGCGATGCCCCTAACCCGGTCGTGGGCGAGGCGCTGGATGACTGGAAGGACGGCGGATGCTGGATCCAACGCATGATCCAGGCGGCGGACGGCTCTTTCTGGCTGACCTGCTCCGGCAATGTGATCCATTACACGCCGGACGGCGGGCGGCGGGAGGTTTACGGGGATGGGGATGGCTTGCCTGGCTGGACCACCGGCCCGCTCCTCCAGGACGCGCAAGGGTATATCTGGGTCGGGACGAACAACGGGATCGGCGTTTTCGACGGGCGGCGCTGGCGGGCGCTGCGGCTCGAAAACGACCCGCCCGACCTGGACGCCTTTACGTCCTTGCAGCAGACCGCCGACGGCCTGATCTGGGCAGTGGACACTTACCCGGCCCGCGTGGTTGGCTTCGATCCGGTCAGTGGCGAATGGCAGGATTATGATGTGGCGGACGTGGGCACGAGTGCCCTGCTCGTGACCGGGGATGCCGCGTCGCGGGTGCTGTGGGTTGCTTCCTACGAGGATGGCCTGTTCCGCTACGACGTCGCCAGCGGTGAAACGGAGCACTTCACCACGCAGACCGGCCTCGCTAGCGATCAGGTATATGCCCTGGCCGCCGATGGCGGCGGGCGCGTGTGGATCGGCACGGCGGCGGGAGTTCAGCGCCTTGACCCGGCGAGTGGCACATTTGTCGGCTACACCGACGACGCCGGGGGCCAGCCGCTAGGCAGCATCGCCGTGCTCTACGTGGCCCCAGATGGCGTCCTGTGGGCGGGCCACCGCGACGATGATACGGATGAGATAGAGGAACGCGCCTGGTTATTCACCTACGATCCCAGCCAGGATGCCTTCCAGCGCGTCACCGCCGCCAACGCGCCCTCCGCCGAGGGCGATTCTGGCTACCTGTGGGACCTGTCCGCCGACGCTGACGGCAGCCTGTGGGCGGTGGTCAGCTACGGCAGCATTTACACCTGGGACGGCCAGGTATGGCAGCAGTTGACCGAGGAGGACCGGGCGCCGCGCTGGGCGCAGTTCTCGGCGGTTGCCGCCGCGCCGGGCGGTGGGGTGTGGGTTGGCTCGCCGACCTATGGCCTGTACCGCCTGGACGACGAGGGCTGGTATCAGGTTCCCTGGGACGCGGGCTTCGGTGCGCGCGCGGCGCTGGACCTGCTGGCGGCCCGCGACGGCACGCTGTGGATCGGGCTGTACGGCGGCCTGGCGCACCTGGTGGGCGAGCCGTAGAATCGAGGGCGGTGTTGATGAGAGCGTCATTGTAAGAGGGTTATGCAGAGTGGAACACCAGCTTGCACGGCGAATCGTTGTCTCCCGTGACGTGTGTCACGGCAAGCCCCGGATCGAAGGCACGCGAATCATGGTGTATCAGATTCTTGATTTGCTGGCCGCAGGCAAGACTATCGCAGAGATCACCTCTGAAGACTATTATCCCGATGTGACTGCCGTTGACGTGCTGGCCTGCGTTGCCTATGCCAGCCGGGTTCTTCAAAACGAGGAGATCGTGCCGACGGCATGAGCATTCTGCTGGATCACTGTGTTCCGCACAGGTATCTACGCCTGCTCAAAGCCTGGGGCTACCCGGTCAGCCTGCTTCGAGAGCACACGAGGCCAGACGCCCCTGACCTTGACGTGATCCGCCTGGCAAAGCGGCTGGATGCCGTTTTACTGACCGTCGATAGCGATTTTGCCAATGTCATCGACTATCCACCTCAGGACTATCCGGGTATCGTGATTTTGCGCTACAGGCCGGAACAGGAGGATGCTGTAACGGCTGCGCTGGAAGTTGCCTTGCGCGACCTGTACCGCGACGGCCTGCGCGGCGTTTTAGTCATTGTGACGGCAGGCCGTTACCGCGTCCGGCGTCCAGGTTGAGAAACAGCATGGATCGGGCTGTACGGCGGGCTGGCGCACCTGGTGGGCGAGCCGTAGAATCGAGGGCGCAACCGGTAAAGGAGCAGCTCGACGAGCTATCCTTTGAACAGCAGCGGCGCGTGCTGGACTTTGCGCGGAAGGTCAAGACCGAAACTCTGCCTGAGGGTACACCCGGTGAAGTGTTGTGGGAACTGGCCCGTAGCATCAACTTCGATCCGGAGGACCTCAAAGAGATCGCAGAGGCCATCGAGACGGAATGCGAGAGGATCGATTGGGATGGCTGGCAATAGGTGTATCCCTGGTATGGACGATATTTTCAGCGCAGTCGAAGGCTTGCCGGTCGAAACGTGGTGATGCGTCGCCTTCTGTTCCTCTGCTGCGGTCTGCTTGCGTTGCTGCTTCTCGCTGCTGCTGCGCCCCTGGCCGCGCAATCCGGCGACACGCTGCCCGCGCCGCACCTGGGCTATGGAGTCCACGTTGGCCCACATCTGAACACCCCTGCCGACATGGTCCGCGCGCTGGGTATGGATTGGGTCAAGGTCTACGATGTGGCGCAGGTGGATGACTATCCCGGTCTGCGCGTGCTGTTTCGCCTGGACCTGGACTGGCCAACCGATTGGGAGTACTTCCGGCAGGACGTGGCTCGGCGCGTGCGGGAGCTGGTCGCGCTGGGGGTGGACGCCATCGAGGTTCACAACGAGCCGAACCTGGCGCTGGAATGGCCGCATGGCCCGAACGCCTGGGAGTACGTGCAGATGTTGCGCCTGGCATACCAGGCGATCAAGGCCGCCGACCCGGCGGTGATCGTCGTCTCCGGCGGGCTGGCCCCCACGCTGACCACGCCGGACCGCCGCGCGATTAATGACCTGGACTTCGCCCGCGAGATGCTCGACAACGGCGCGGCGCAGTACTTCGACGCTTTCGGCTACCACCCCTACGGCTTCGATCAGCCGCCCGAAGCCGATCCCGCCGCGCACGAATTGACCTTTCGCCGCGCCGAACGCCTTTATGCCCTGCTGGAAAGCTACGGCCTGGGCGACAAACCGGTCTGGCTGACCGAGTTCGGCTGGCTGCGCGACCCGGCGGAAAGCGGCATGAACTGCCAGGGCGATCCCGCGCTGGCCGGCTTCGAGTGGATGCGCGTGCCGCTGGCGACGCAGGCCGAGTACACCGTGCGCGCCTTCGCTTACGCCGATCGTTACTGGCCCTGGGCCGGGCCGATGTTCCTGTGGAACCTCAACTGGCAGATGTACGGCACAGACATCGAACCGGCGTGCAGCCACCTGCGCTGGTTCAGTCTGCTGGAAAGCGATGGGACGCCGACCGACACCTACCGGGCCGTCGCCGCCATGCCTCGCCGCGTCAGCGCCTACCGCCCGCGCCTGGAAACGCGCCCCCTGCTGCTGCCCGGTCAGACCCTCAGCGCCGGGAACGTGCCGACCTATCCCCTGGCTGCCTTCTGCCCAAACGCCGTCGCGGTGGGGGAGTTCCAAATCGTCAATACCGGCTGGCCTGCGCAGATCACGATTGCAGTTGAGCCGGCGGCCCTCGACGCGCCGGGGATGCCGGGGGTGGCCGTTTCGGCGGTGCAGGCGCGCTTTGGAGATCGTGTGACCCTCTATGCCGACGCGAGTGACACGCCGCCGGGTGTGTATTTGCTGGTAGTTAACCTGCGCGCCACATTTGAGGGCCGTCTGCTTTCCGGCAACGCCCGCGTGCTGCTCCAGATAGAGAACAGCCCCATCAACTGCCCTGCGTGAGACGGGGCGCACGTTTTTCACAGATAAACTAATAAAAAAGTTAGAGAAGGTTTGTATAGGACTTGACTCCTATGTCAAAATCGTATATGCTGAAATCAGCAGGATGCCCTAAAAAATACCGTCGGCCTGGGCAACCGGCGGGAGCTGTCCAGACCGCCGCCAACGCCGTAGCAGGGAATTACCGGGCGCGCGGGGCTTACTCAAAGACCGATTCAGGTCATTTCGCCGAACCGGCGGGAAATCGAAGCTCCACGCACGCCAGCGCGATGTTCCCGGCGGCGCGCGCAGAGAGTCTGGTGGCTCACAATCCGATAGAGGCGGCTCAGCCAGAGAAACCGGGAAATCCGGCAGAAGGGCAAAGAGCCGCCTTATCATTTGCCTCTCCTCTGCCCCACGCGGCTATAATTCCCTTGTGAAAAAGCCCCGCGCATGGTGGGCGCGTTCCCGGCGACACGACGGTTAATACCGACGTTCGCCAAACGCCCGCCACTTGCACGCTGAATGCACAGGAGGCAGACCCATGTACGTCGGACGACGCATGACCCGTAACCCGATCACGGCCACACCAGACACATCACACCGCGAGGCGGTGGACCTGCTGCGCCAGCATCACATCCGCCGCCTGCCGATCCTAGACAAGGGAAAACTGGTCGGCATTGTGGTCGAAGAGGACCTGCTTTCCAATCAGCCTTCGCCCGCCACAAGCCTCAGCATCTATGAGATTCACACCCTGCTGTCCAAACTGAAGCTGGCCGACATCATGGTCAGCCCGGTGTATACCGTCGAGGAAAACTGCCCGCTGGAAGAAGCGGCACGCATCATGATCGAGCGTTCGTTCAGTTGCCTGCCGGTGATGCGCGGCGACGAGTTGGTAGGCATCATCACCGAGACCGACATCTTCCGCGCTTTTCTGGAGGTGATCGGCGCCCCCGGCGACTGCTATCGCCTGGCCGTTCGGCTGGAGGATAAGCCTGGCGCCCTGGCGACCGTCACACGCGCCATCGCTGACGCCGGCAGCAACATCGTCAACCTGGCAACCTTCCGCGACGACTCCGAGATTTATCTCAAGATTCGCGGGGGCGACATGGCCCAACTCGAACGGCTGATCCGCGAAGAGGCGCACGCTGACCTGCTCGAACTCGGCCCGACCCGCCGCTACGAGCCGCGCCCCTTCGGGCAGAAGAAGTAAACGGGGCATCCTTCTTGCGCCGG
>CAZGXI010000039.1:10649-44104 GCA_964529715.1 uncultured Anaerolineae bacterium
GGACTGAAGTAAGCAGAAGTAAACGGGGCATCCTTCTTGCGCCGGGGACTGAAGTAAGCAGAAGTAAACGGGGCATCCTTCTTGCGCCGGGGACTGAAGTCCCCGGCTACAAAGGACAAGCCCTCCGGGCTAAGTCCATCCCCGCTAGAGGGCTTGTCCTTTTCAGCCCCGGCGTAAACTTTGGGGCTGCCCTGTTCCTTGCAGTAAACCGTCACTGCCCTGGCGCGCTGACGTTGAGCCGCGACAGCGCGATGGCCGCCTCGGTGTAATGGGCGTTGCGCGCCAACGCCTGCTGATAATTCCCCGCTGCGCGCTGCACATCCCCCAGCGCGGCGTAAGCCTGCCCCAGGTAGTAGTATACTTCCTCCACCCCGCGTGAGCTGTCCAGGATGCGCCCGCCTAGCGCGATGGCGTCCTGATAGCGCCCGACGCGCAGATAGGCTTCCAGCGGGCCGAACTGATACCACAAAAAGCGCCAGGGCAGCCCGATGGACATGGCCCGTTCGAAGGCGGCGACGGCTTCCGGCGCGTGGCCCAGGGTCAGGTGCGCCGTGCCGACATTGAACCAGGCGAAAGGGTCGTTGGGATCAGCTACCAGATCGGCGGTGGACTGTTGTAGCGTCCACTCGGCGTTGGCGGTGGCGTTCCACTGCGGCCCCAGGATGGCCTGCACGCGCGCCTCGGCCTCTGGCGGATACACCACCAGGTACGTGCGGTTAAACGGCCTCCACAGCAGGTCGAAGTCCACGTAGGTGATGGGCCGCCCGTTGCCGCTGCTGCCGCTGCCCAGCACCGAATCGAAGGTGAACAGGCTATGCTGGTCGTCGTCATAGCCCATCACGATGCGGTTGTGGCCCATCCAGTCGCTGCCGCCGGGGTTGTAGACATTCTCCACCAGCACGGGAAAGCCACCCACGACCAACTGGCGCAGCATGTCGAGTGTGCCGCCCGTGCGGACCACCGCGCGTAGGTTTTGCGCTTCTACAAAGGCGATCATCTCGGCGCTGCGCACACTCACGTCGCTATTGCCGGGAGTTAACCCCTGTTCGACCGCGTCGCGCGTGCCGGTCCAGCCGTGATAGAGCAGCAGCATGGTCAGGGCAGCGGCGGCGCAGCGATTGTAATTCTGGTAAACCAGGCGCATCCCGGTCAGGCGGGCGGCGCGCGGCGGCGGGGGCAGCGTGGGCCAGGGCGAGGGCGTTAGTGTTGGCGTGGGCGAGGGGGCGAGCGTCGGGATCGGGCGGGGCGTCTCGGTGGGGATCAGGGTCGGCGTGGGCGTCCAGGTGGCGGGCAGAGTCGGGCGCGGATCGGTGGTGGGAATAGGCGTATTGGACGGTTTATCTTGCTCCTGAGCGTCCGCCGGGCCAGCAAGCCATACAACAACCACGACGAGAACGACAGTTGATAAGAGTCCGGTTGCTTTCATACGCTAAAGATGCGCGAAATTTCGCTGTTTGTCAATCGCCCTCTGGCCCAATCACTCACAAATGACTCATCCGTTTCTTATCCGGCGCTGCGCGGAAAACGGTAATCTCTACAGGGTGTCTTTTTCGGGATCAGTTCGGGCGTAGGGTGTGAGGGAGAGTCGGCATCGTGTGGAAATACGTTTTGCTCGGCGGAGGGGCGCTGGCGCTGATCCTGATCGGGATCAGCCTGATTGACCTGGGCAACGGCGGTGATGTACGGGCGGCGGTGGTGCTCGTGGGCGGCGAGACGGACCTCAGCGGTTACGCGCGCGCCATTGATCCATACAACTGGCAGTTCCCATACGATCACGGTCCACATCCGGCTTTCCAGACGGAATGGTGGTACTACACCGGCAACCTGGCCGACGAATCCGGGCGGCGCTTCGGCTACCAGTTCACCATCTTCCGGCGGGCTATCGCCCCGACAGAGGCCGTCTCGACCTCCGAATGGCGCACCAATCAGGTCTACATGGCGCATTTCACTCTCACCGACGTCGCGGGCGGGCGCTTCTACCAGCAGCAGCGATTCAGCCGGGGCGGGGCAGACCTGGCCGGGGCGACCGCCGATCCACGTTACCACATCTGGCTGGAAGACTGGCAAGCCACGGCGCTCAACGACGACTGCACCCGCACGGCCATTACCGCCAGCGGCGACAACGTGGCTATCGCCCTGCTGCTGGAGCAGGTCAAGCCGCCCGCCCTGCAAGGCGATCACGGCCTGAGCCGGAAGAGCAGCGCCCCTGGCAACGCCAGCTACTACTACTCACTCACGCGGCTGCTGACCGAGGGGACAGTCACCGTGGGCGGGCGCATCTACACCGTCAGCGGCGCGACGTGGATGGACCACGAGTTCAGCACCAGCGCACTCGGCCCAGACGCGCAGGGCTGGGATTGGTTCGGCCTGCACCTGGACGACGACCGCGAACTGATGCTGGGGCGTATCCGGTTGGTAGACGGCGGGTACGAGCCGGTCTTCGGCGGGCTGATCGTCTTTGCGAGCGGGCGCACGCGCCACCTGGACGCGGAAGACTTCGCCATCACCGAGACGGCGACCTGGACCAGCCCGCACACCGGTGCAACCTATCCGGCAGGATGGGAGATCAGCGTGGATGTGGGCGACTCCGAACCGCTGGACATCGTTCTGACGCCGTTGCTGGCCAACCAGGAACTCACCGAGGGGATCGCCTACTGGGAAGGTGCGGTGCGCATCACAGGCGATACGTCCGGCTACGGCTACGTGGAGCTGACCGGCTACGCCGGGTCGATGAACGGGCGGTTCTAGGAACGCCGGGGACTTAAGTCCCCGGCTACGCAAGAAAAGTCCGCTGAAGCGGACTGAGAACGAGTTCAGCATGGCGGCTTCTCAGTCCACTTCAGTGGACTTTTACACCCGTAGCCAGGGAATTCATTCCCTGGCAAACGCGCGAAAGTGCATAACACGCTCCAGGCGGCAGGCGGGCGCGGCTTTACACCTCCGCCAGGGATGCATATACTTGGGGCTGCTGGCTTCAACCGACGGGCAAAGCCATGTCGTTGCCCGCGCCGGAACAGGAGTCTGAGCCGTGAGCCGCCTGGGACGCTCCCTGTTGATCGCCGCCATCCTGCTGTGTGGATTCGCCGTGTGGTCGATCACCGTCACGCGGCCTTTCGTGGGCCACTTCGATCTGATGGACGCCAAGTGGACCGTCCACGCCGAGAACACGCTGCGCTACGGGTTAATCGGCGTGCGCTTTGGAGACGTGTACAACGTCGCGCCGACCACGCCCGACCGCTTCCTCTATGGCAATTTCCACCCGCCCATGATCACCGATCTGCTGCTGCCGGGGCGCGCGCTGTTGGGGCCGCACGAACTGGCGACGCGCCTCACGCCACTGTTCGTCACGGCGCTGGCGGCGGCGGCGATAGCGTTGCTGGCGGAGCGGTTATTCCCCGGCAGCGGGCCACTGGCGCTGTTCTTTGTCGTCTTCATCCCGGTGGTGGCTTACTACAGCAACATCATTACCCAGGAAGGCGTGAACCTGCTGTGGATCGCGTTGGCGCTGTGGTGCTACAGCCACTGGCTGGAAGACGAACGCCCGCGTTGGCGCAACGGCCTGGTCGTGTTGGCGCTGCTGGGCGGCTGGACCGACTGGGTGTACTACCTGTTCGTGGTCTACATGCTGATCCACGCCGCGCTGACGGTCGGCTGGCGGCGGGCGCTGCGCCTGTGGCCGCAGGTCGCGGCGATGGGCGTGATGGGACTGCTGTACCTGGGCGTGAGCCTGTGGCAGATGCCGGACTTCTTCACCCGTTTCCTGGGCGGCGTGACCATGCGCCTGACCGATACCGCCGCGCCCAGCGCCGGAGGTTCGACCGGCTATCCCGGCTTCTGGGGCTACCTGGGGGTGATGGTCGTGCGGCTGTTCCAGGTGTTCACGCCGATCCTGATCCTGCTGGCGCTGCTGGGCGGCTGGCGCGCGTGGAAGAGCAAAGGTGGTTCATCGCAAAGAACGCCAAGAGCGCAAAGAAACACACCCTCTGCTGCTGCGTCCGCGGTGCCCTCTGGGGTGCAGATGTCGTTGCCGCTGCTGCCGCTGGCGACCACACTGACCTTTATGCTTGTGCTCCAGCGCGAGGCGCACTACATTCACGACTTCCTGGTGTTGCACCTGACGATTCCGCTGGCGCTGTACGGCGCTTACGGCTACCGCAGCGTGCTGTACCGCTTCGGCAAACCGTCTCTGGCTGGGCGGGCGCTGCTGAGCTTGCTGCTGCTGCTGTTTCTCTACAGCGCCCTGAGCTACCTGGACGTGTATCGCAATTATGACTATCGCCCGGAGCGCGCCGAATGGGGGCTGGCGATCCGGCCCTATGTGCAGCCGGGCGAGCATATCGCGGGCAACGTGACTGCCTCGGCAGAAAATCACCGTCTGGCGTTCGGCCTGACGCTGGCCTACTACGCAGGCACAGACGCCCGTTGGAACGTGCCGCCGGAGGCGATCCTCAGCGGCGAGGCGCAGGCGGATTTCTACGTCTACTGCCCGCCGACGCTGGACGACCCGGACGCCCCGCGTGAACTTCCAACGGCGCTGACCGAACGCGCTGTCAGCCTGTTCGAGCGCGACGGCTGCTGGTTCCTCGACCTGAAGGAGTGACGGCGATGCAGACTGTCCGGGCATCGATCCCTGTGCGACTGGCGGGCGTGCGCTGGCGTTTCTGGCTGCCGGTGATGCTGCTGTGGCTGGTTTATCTGGCCGTCGTGCTGCTGATCTACATCTACCACCCCAACGGCGCGGGTGACTTCGCCTACTACTATCGGGGCGCCGTCCGGCTGAACCAGGGCCGCGACCTGTACGCCGACCTGGCGCCCAACGACTACATCGGCCCGCCGCTGCTGGTGCAGGTGATTGCGCCCGTTGCTGCCGTCGCCGACCGGCGGGCGGCTTCGCTGGTGTGGTTTGCCGCCAACGTCGCGGCGCTGTTCGGCACACTGGCGCTGCTGGACCGCTACGTGACCGGACCGCGCTCCCGGCTGCTATTGTGGATCGCGCCGGTGTTCTTCGTGCCGACGCTGATGTCCTTCTGGCATGGACAGGCGACGGTGATCCTGGGCCTGCTGACGGTCGGCGCGTGGGCCGCCGTCAAAGAAGACAGGCCCCTCCTGGCGGGCGTCCTGCTGGCGGTGGGGGCGTGGATCAAGTTCTATCCGGGTCTGCTGATCCTCTACTTCCTGTGGAAGCGCGAGTGGCGCGTAGTCATCGGCGCGCTGGCGGCAGGGCTACTGTTGGGGCTGGTGCAGATGGTCGGCGTCGGGCCGCCGGTGTTCTTCGGCTACTTCACCGATGTGTTGCCGGGCCTGCTGGCAGAAGGACAGCCGCACCTCAGCCACTCGAACCAGTCGGTGCTGGGGTTCGCGCTGCGCCTGTTCGCGGACGTGCCGCAGGTCGTGCCGCTGGCGGTCAGTCCGACGCTGTTCAATCTCACCCGCCTGGGCCTGATGCTGGCCCTGCTCGGCGGCACCCTCTGGCTGATCTCACGCCCGGTCCGGCTGGCGCAGACCTCGCCGCGCAGGTTCGACCTGGAATACGCCCTGGTGCTGATCGACGCGCTGCTGCTCGGCTCGACTCTGTGGCTGGCCGGGATGTTCTCGCTGCTGCTGGTTTATGTCGCGCTGCTCAGAGAAGCGCCCCGCCGCAGCCGCAAGCGCCTGGCGCTGTGGTGCGTGCTGACCTTCGCCCTGATCGCACTGCACCTGTTTCTGTTCCTGAGTCTCCAGCCGCCTTCGGAGAACACCCTGCCCGGCCTAGCACTCTCGACGCCGTTTTTCGGCGTGCTCCTCCTGTGGTGGATGACCGCCCAAGAGGCCGCCAACGTCCGACCCACGCCTGCGCCCGCCGTTTTACAGCGCGAACAAACGGACCTGTCATAAAATGCGGATTGCCCCTTTGCGATCTTTGCGCCCTTTGCGGTGAAAAGTTCGCTGTAACGCGGTGTTACCTCGCCTGAAAAAGCGGCTTGACACGCCTGCGGGTCGCGCGTATACTCACAAACAATCAAACACACTAACGGCTGTGAAGAGGACGAGTAAGCGTCGAAGCGGCGGCCCAGAGAGCGGGAGTTCAGGTGCAAGTCCCGTCCGCGCGCCGACGCCGAATGGACCTCAGAGCCGCCGGGCGAACGGCTTTCGCGCCCAGTAGCCCGTGCCGGAGCTGCCACCGTTATCAGGGCAAAGGGCATCGCGGAAGAAATTCTGCCGTGCTCACCAGAGTGAGGCTGGCCGCGACGACGCGACCAACCTAAGCGGGGTGGCACCGCGGGCGTGAACAGGCGCTCGTCCCCAACCGGGGGATGAGCGTTTTTTGTTGGTAGCGGTCAGCCATCAGCTTTCAGCTATCAGGCAAAGCCTCTCCCTGACCTTTCCGTACCAGGAAAGCAAAAGAACCTGCTCAACAGGCCCTACTTCAGGAAACGAAGCACAGGGCAACGATCAAAACGGATGACTGACGGCTGAAAGCTGAAAGCTTATTCGAGGAGGAATCCATGAATCCCAACGGCAACAAGCAGCGCAAGCGTATTCTGACCGGTGACCGGCCCACCGGACGGCTGCACCTGGGCCACTACGTCGGCTCGCTGGCGAACCGTGTCCGGCTGCAAGACGAGTACGAGTGTTTCTTCATCATCGCGGACCTGCACACGCTGACCACTCGCCCCGAAAAGGAGCACATCGCCGAACTGCACGACAACATCCGCCAGACGGTGCTGGACTACCTAGCTGTCGGCATCGACCCGGCCAAGAGTGTGATCTTTGTGCAATCGCTGGTGCCGGAGACCTACGAACTCAACCTGATCCTGGAAATGTTGACCACCGTCCCGCGCCTGGAGCGCGTGCCCAGCCTCAAGGATATGGCGCGCGCTGCCGACCTGGAAGCGATGCCCTTCGGCCTGTTGGGCTATCCGGTCTTGCAGGCGGCAGACATCCTGCTGCCGCGCGCACATCTGGTGCCGGTAGGTAAAGACAACGAGTCGCATGTCGAGGTGACGCGCGAACTGGCCCGCCGCTTCAACTACCTGTACGGCGTGGAGGTGTTCCCTATCCCCGACGTGATGATCGGCGATGTGCCCAGCCTGATCGGCACGGATGGGCAGGCCAAGATGAGCAAGTCGCTCGGCAACGCCATCTTCCTCTCTGATGACGAAAAGACGGTCAACGAGAAGGTGCGCAATATGTTCACCGACCCGAACCGCATCCGGGCAGACATTCCAGGCCGTGTGGAGGGCAACCCGGTTTTCATCTATCACGACGCTTTTAACCCCAACCTGGACGAGGTGAACGACCTCAAGGCGCGCTACCTGGTGGGCAAGGTGGGCGATGTGGAAGTGAAAAAGAAGCTCGCGCTGGCGATCAATGCCTTCCTGAACCCGATCCGCGAGCGCCGCGCCCAGTACGAGTCGCAGCCGGGGCTGGTAGACGACATCCTGGCGGCGGGGACGGATCGGATGCGCGCCGAAGCCCAGGCCACGATGGCCCTGGTTCGGGAAGCGATGGGGCTGTTCCGCCTGCCGGAGCGCACACGGGCATAGGCGAGGTTTGTCGTCGCCCGGCAAACGTGAACTTCAGGATACAGCGGCGGGTAGCCCGGTGTCCGCCGCTGTCGTGTATATCGGCGGGGATCGGCTATTCCCGGCTACGCTGTGAGCGGGCCAACAGAGTCAGCCGCCGCAAGAGGGGTTGTAGCTCCGTCGGGGCCGCCGCATCGGTAGTGGTTACCGTGTGCATCCGATCCTCGGCTTCCACCGTCAGGACATAGTGGAACTGGTCTGCGCCGGGCGTGGCAGAAGTCAAATGTGTGGGCAGGTCGAAGAAGCCGGCCGATTCGACCATCTGCCGCAGGGCGCGCGCCTCATCGTTTGGCAGCGTGTTGTCATCGACGGTCGCCGCCATCCGCACGCCCATAAAACCGCCGCTCCGCTCAAAGTGAATCTTCATTGCACCCTCCTTTGAAGCCGTCAGCAATCAGCAATCAGCCGTCAGTCATGACACCTTTACGCCAACGAGTTTTCGCCCGAACGCCAACTCCGAATCGCTAACCGCTACTTGCTCAACACAGCCCACCTCTTGCTGACGGCTGACCGATGATTGCTGACGACCCCCTGGCTAACCGCTCGTCGTCGATGGGCGTGTCACGATGGCCTTGAACAGCGCCGCCAGCAGCTCGCCGCAGCCGCCCGCCTCGACGTTGATCCCGACCTCTGCCCAGCCCTTACGGACGGCCTGCTGTTCTAGGCTGTTGGCGCCATAAAGCTCCCCCGCGACCTTGTAGGTGAGCTGCGCGGCAGCCTGGAAATTGGAGTTTGCGGCCATGTGGTCGCGCAGGGCGATGTACCAGATGCGTCCGGCCTTCTCCCAGGCGTAGCCGTCCATTTCATAGGCCGCGATGTAAAAGGCACGGTTGGGGATGCCGGAGTTGATGTGTACGCCGCCGTTGTCGTAGGACACTTGCTTGTAGTCTTTCATATGTCCCGGCTGCGGGTCCTTGCCGAGCACGGGGTCGTCATAGGCGGTGCCTGGCTCTTTCATCGAACGGATACCCACGCCGTTGACGTTTGCCGTGAACAGCCCAGCCCCGATGATCCAGTCGGCCTGGCGGGCCGTCTGGTTGAGCGCACGCTGCTTGACTAGCGACCCGAACACATCGGACAGCGATTCGTTGAGTGCGCCGGGCTGCTCCCAGTAGACCAGCCGGGCTTCGTACTGGGTGACGCCGTGCGTCAGTTCGTGACCGATCACGTCGATGGCGACGGTAAAGCGATTGAAGAGGCGCTGCGCGGCAGGCAGGTCCTCGTCGCCGTCGCCATAGACCATCTGCGTGCCGTTCCAAAAGGCGTTATCATAACCCTGGCCGTAGTGTGCCGTTGACTCCAGCTTCAGGCCGTTGCCATCAATCGAGTTACGCCCGTAAACGTCCATATAGAGGTCATAGGTCGCGCCGGACCCGTCATAAGCCTCATCGACCGCCACGTCGCCGGTGGCCGGATCACCCTCGTCGCGCATCATACGACCTGGCAGGGTGGTGCCGTTGTCAGCGTTATAGACAGTGCGGTGCTTTCCGGCGGCTGTAGCAGGGGCAACGAGCGCCGCCTCGGCCAGGGTGGTGCGCTGCCCACGAAACTGTGCGGAGAGCATCAGCGTTCGCAAAGCCCACTCCCGCTGCTCGGCGCTGCCGCGTTCGGCGATTTCCTGTAACATGTGCGGTGGAATGATGCACTGAATAGGGTGAAAACCGGTCATCATCATCCTGTCCTCTTTTCCAACAAAGGGCTGGACAGCAGTCCAGACCCAGTAGTATGATACAGACGCCTCCTTAACTACCATCTCACATTTTCTATTAGTGGGCAAGAGAAGTGCCTATTTGCCTGTTGGTACATTGGTCCTTATCCGCTAGTCAGACAAAACAACGCATGGACATCTCTCACCTTAAGCAGCAGGCCGCCGAATACGCGGTCGATTTCGTCCAATCGGGCATGATCGTTGGCCTGGGGCATGGCAGCACTGCCATCTACGCCGTGCGCCGGATCGCAGCCCTATTCCATCAAGGCCGCCTGCGCGACATCCTCGGCGTGCCGTGTTCCCTTCAGGTGGCCGAAGAAGCCACGCGGCTGGGCATCCCACTTACCTCGTTGGATGAGTACCCGGTGGTCGATCTGACCATCGACGGGGCAGACGAGGTCGATCCACGCCTGGACGTGATCAAGGGCGGCGGCGGGGCGCTGCTGCGCGAGAAGATCGTGGCGCAGGCCAGTCGCCGCGAGATCATTGTGGTGGACGAGCATAAACTCGTCCCGGCGCTGGGGACGGGCTGGGCCGTGCCGGTTGAAGTGATCCCGTTCGGCTGGCGCTCGCAGGCCCTTTATCTGGAGTCGCTGGGTGCGCGTGTCGTCTTGCGTGAAAAAGACGGCGCGATCTTCAAAACGGACCAGGGCAACCTGATCCTCGACTGTGCCTTCGGGCCGATCCCCGACCCGATCTCCCTGGCGGCGGCGCTGAACGGGCGGGCCGGGATCGTGGAGCACGGTCTGTTCCTGGGCCTGGTGACGGACGTGATCGTGGCCGGTGAAGCGGGCATCCGCCATCTGACGCGGGAACACGCGCCGCACGGTTAACGGGCGAACGATCTGCTCAGCGGACCGTGATGCTTGCCGCCACCAGATGATCGCCGTTTACCGTGCCGTCGGGCCGCCCGGCGCTTCCAGGGGAACGCTCACCTGCCATCGGCTCACCAGGGTGATCGTCTGGCAGGGCTGCGCTTCCATTCCGCCGTCCAGCGACCACGTCCGTAGGGTGACGGTTTCTCCAAAACGGGTACGCCCCTGCTGCTCCGGCGGAATGCGACGGTACTCGACATAGATTCCCGATGTGCGCACCCGTTGGTACTGCTGCTCGACGATCTGGCGAAAGACTGGCGCGCCGAATATCCCGTCTTCTTCGCCGATATACCAGAGCTGCTCTCCGGCGTCTTCGAGAAAAGCCTCGAACTGCCGCAGTGACTCGCTGTCGCTATCCAGCGCCAGGTGTGCCGGCCGGACGGGCACCCCTGGCCCACTCGTTGAGTAGATGTATGTGGCTGCCTGGGCGGGGCGCATGATGTGGAACACGTCGGCGTTGGGCACACGCACGGGCAGTCGTTCCTGCACGTAATAAGTCAGCGGGATATGCTGCGTGATGAACGGCAGCTCGATCACCACACGGCTGCCCGGCTGAAACGTCTCGGACATCCAGGCAATGTGGCTGGTGGTCCAAAGGGAAGGGTGATTTGCCGCGACCAGATTGGGCGAGGATAGCGTCGCAGCAGACAGGGCCGCAGGCAACATCAGCAGCAAGCTCAGGGCGCGCACTGCCCTGGGACGAATCGCGCGCAGCCCCAGGGCCATCAGCAGCGCCGCCGAGGGCAAGAGGATCACCAGATTGCGCGCCGTCACGTTGCGCATCCACTGGTTCACCGCTAATCCGACCAGTAGAATTGCCAGCGGCAGCGCCACTACGTATCCTTTACGCCAGCCGGGATCGAACCGCCAGGGCGCGGGCGCAATGTCGGGCGCGCGGCGCAGGGACGGACAGGCCAGGGCAGCAGGCAAGATCAGGCCGGCCAGTTGCAGCAGTAGAGCCAGCGGCTCGAAGGCGAATTGCAATTCGCGGTAAAGCTGTTCGATGCCGCCGCTGCCGGTTTCGACAGCATAGAAGATTCCGCCCGGAAAGATGCTCAGGTAAAAGTCCAGTGCCGCCAGCAGGCGCGGGATCAACGCCAGGCCGAGGGCGGCAAACAACAGCACTGCCTGCCCATAGCGTTTCCGGTCCCACCGCACGAACAGCGCAAAGAAAATCGCTTGCGCCGCGAACACGTACACGACAAACACGTGCACATAGAACGTCAGTACGCCGAACAGCCCGTACAGCAGCGCATAGCGGAGGCGCGGGCGCTGCATCCAGCGCAAAAAAGCCAGTTGCAGGCCCACCGTCCCCAGGATCAGAGCGGCGTAGGGGCGCGTTTCGCGCGTGTGCGAGGCGTAAAAGCCGGACGCCCCCAAAATGAAAACGGCCAGCAGCGCCACCCGCCAGTCGAACAGGTCCGTTCCCAGGCGAAACAACAGTGCCAGACCGATGGCGGTGCAGAGCGCGGAGAGGTAGCGCGTGACCGGCTCGGTGTGCCCGAACAGGGCGATCCAGATTTCTAAGGCGGCGTTCTCGGCAACGTAGTGGTTCACGTTGCGCGCCAGCAGGGTGGGCAGGCTTTCGCGTTCCAGGCTGCCCAGGGCGGTGTGCACAACCCATGCCTCATCCTGACGATACATCCGCCCGGCGAACTGTGCACCGTGCAGGCCGAGAATGGCAACGGTCAGCAAAGCGAACAGGAGATAGACGAACGGCTTTTCCAAGCGCGTGTGAACAGCGGAATCGTCAGTCAGCATCCTACGCTCAACATTCGGTCAGGGCGCGCTTCTACGCATGGTCGTTCTTATGCCCGGTCGGTGGGCAGACCGTCGATGCTCAGGGCTACTGCTGCCTGGAGGGCCAGCACTTCCAGCAGGGCCTGATCCTCGTCGGAAAAGCGCCGTGTGGCGTCTTGATCTCCGACAGTGATCGCGCCGAGCACATGACCATCGTGGATCAGGGGCACGCTCATGGCGGCGCAGAAATCCAGGCTGTAGAATCTTTCCAGCCCGCTGTCCCAGACGACATGATCGCCGACCCGCAGCGGTTGTCCACTTTGCACAACCCAACCGGCCAATCCCTGCCCACGTTCCAGGCGCGTCCCGATAGGCACCTTCTCGCCCACGCAGGCGACCACTTCCAGTTCGGCGGAAGCGTTCAGCAAAAAGAGCAGGGCTGCATCGGAATCGGTCAACTGTCGGGCGTAGCGGGCAATTTTCCCGGCCAGGTCGCCGGATGAGGGACTCGCCAGTGCCAACGCCAGGTCGCGCAGGATGCGGATGCGCCGGACCTGCGTCAGCAGCGGCGCGATGGTCGTCTGCTGGATCAGGTTGTAGCCCAGCAGCGCGGCGACCGGCCCTGCCAGCCAGGTGCCGATGCCCAGTTCGCGCAATGCCGGGACGACCGTCATGCAGGCATTGCCCATCTGAAAAAGGGTCACCGCCAGGATCAGCCCCGGCTGCCGGATATGCCCCCGATAACGGTGCGCCAGCCAGATGGACAATCCCTGATAAATGAACAGGATCGCGCTGGCGTAGACGGCGGCCAGCCCGACAGGGCGCAACGCGATTCCCAGCAGACCCGGCGCATCGGCAGCTATCAACTCGCCCTGCCATAGGGGAAGCTGAAACAGCAGCCAGAAGGCCACGCCCGTGCGCACCATCACATCCAGTGGCCCCTGGGTTTTTCCGGCGACGGTCACGATCAGCGCGAAGGCGATAACCGTGACCAGGCCATAGGCCGCCGTCGAGAGATTCACCAGCGCCGCCAGGGCGTCCGGCGCGCCGCCCTGAGCCACGACGCCCTGGCCGAGAGCCGTTACCGCGATCCAGAACGCCAGACAGCCCAGAAATGCTTTTTGCACCTGGAAGGCGGCCCCGGCTGCGCGCTGGCGCAGCGCCAGCAGCAGCGTTCCCAGAGTCAAAGTCAGGGCCAGGGTATTTAACGTGAGCGAGAGCGCAGTCAGCGGCGGCATAGGGCAGCGGCAGCCAGGCCTCCAGGCCAGGATTTAGCGGGCAGCCATGCGCCGCCCGATCTGCTGTCATTCTGCCATCAGGCTGTCGTTCGCGCCAATGCAGGCTACTGTTCACCGGATTTCAAAGGTGCAACTGCCCGTCTCGAACTCGGTCTGCGTTCCCGGCCCGAACCAGCGGTAGCCGTCGGTGATAGGCGCGCTCCACGACACGCGGTAGGTGATGCGGTGTGTGCCGCGTCCCAGTTCGCCGGCGGGCACATACCAGTAGATTTCCCAGTCGCCGTCGGCGCGTTCCCGGACGCGGGTGGCGTATTGTCGCCAGTTGCCCAGCAGCCTGCCGTCGATCAACACTTCGTAGGTGACGGTGTCGAGATGTTGCTGAATGTATTCCGGCGTGGTGGCGATCCAGCCCCAGAACACATCTATCGAGGTCCCCGCGGCCAGCGGCGGGGGGACTTCGTTGAACTGCTCACAGTAAGCCAGCACGTCGAACCCGCTGGTAGGGGGCAGGACCGTCGCCTGGGTCGGTGAAGCGGTAGCGGTGGACATGAGCGCGGGGATAGGCGTGACAATGGGGATGTCCCCGCCGGGAACGGCGGTCTGGCTGAACGTGGGGGTGGCCGTCAGCGTGCCCGGTGTGCGTCCGAGCGTGGCAGTGGCCGTGTCACTCGGCGTGGCCGTGATCGGCTGACCGCCCAACAGCGATGTGGCGATGGGGGTGCCACTGACCTCCAGCACCACGCCCGGCGGCGTGTCGGAAGCGGTCGGCGTGGGGCTGGGCGGGATGCTGATCAGGTCGGCGGCCATCCATCCTTCGGTGCCGTCTTCCAGACGGATGTTATACCAGCGCCGGCTCTCGTCGGTGGCCAGGACGATCACGTCGGTGTTGCTGGGCACGCCTCGGATAACCGCAAAGGAGGTGCCGGGGCCGGCCCGCATGTTAACCGCTGCCTGGACCGAGGCAACTCGCCCAATGACCGGCGGCGTCGGCGAGGGTGTGGGGGTATCCGACGGTGTGGGTGGAATGGCGGTGTCGGTCGGCGTGTACGTAAAGGTCGGGCGTGGGCTGGCGCTAGGGATGGGTGTGGCGGTGTAGCGCGGCGTCAGCGTCGCCAGGGGGACCAGCGTATTGGTCGGCAGCGCGAGGGTCGCGGTGGGGTTGATGTTCATGCAGGCCGCGCCCCCAACCAACAACAGGAAAACCGCCGCAGTCCAGACGATGCGTCTCACGGATCTCCCTCCTCCTCGGACAACCGACGTGAGTATAGTATAGAACGATCCGCCGGGGCAAGGAAAAGGCAGAGGCGCGGCAGGCCACCGCGCCTCTCCTGAGGTATACAGGCCGGTCGCAGCGGCGGACTCGCTCCGCCGCTGCGGGGGGAACCGGAGGGAAGATTAACCGCAGTCCCAGCAGCCCTGCTCGATCTGGCAGGTGCTGGAGCAGCCGTCGCCGTTGCGGGTATTGCCATCGTCGCACTGCTCGCCGGACTCGATGACGCCGTTGCCGCAGGCAGCCGTGATGGTCTGGCAACTGCTGTTGCAAGTGCCGGTGTTGGGCGGCTCGCACTGCTCGTTGCAGGTCGGGCACACCACGCCATCGCCGCAGTAGGCCCACGTGCAGTTGTTGCGGCAGGAGTCTGTATCGACGCTGTTGCCGTCGTCGCACTGTTCGCCGGACTCGACGCGGCCATTGCGACAGACCGGCGGCTCGTTCTGGCAGGTGCTGGAGCAGCCGTCGCCGTTGCGGGTATTGCCGTCGTCGCACTGCTCGCCAGACTCGACGCGACCGTTGCCGCAGACGGGCGGCTCGTTCTGGCAGGTACTGGAGCAGCCGTCGCCGTTGCGGGTATTGCCGTCGTCGCACTGCTCAACGCCGGTCCTGACGTAACCGTCGCCGCAGACCGCGTTCGTGCAGTTGTTGAGGCAGGCGTCCCGGTTGGACGTGTTGCCGTCATCGCACTGCTCGTTCTGGCCATTGCCGTTCGGTGTCTGGCGGATACCGTCGCCGCACCAGGTCTGCCACTGGCAGGTGCCGCTGCAACTCGTGCCGTTAGGCGGATCGCACTGCTCGCCGCGGCTGGCTTCGGTCGTGCCGTCGCCGCAGGCCCACTGGCAATACGTATTGCAGTTTGTGGCGTTGGGCGGATCGCACGCTTCACCCGCCTGAACGATACCGTTGCCGCAGACGATTGGGATGGTGGGCACCGGCGTGGGCACCGCGCCCGGCCCGGCGTTGCAACCATTATCGAAGGCCAAGAGCGTGCCGTTGAAGCTGGCCTGGTTGTTGTTGTAGTAGGTCTGCAAGCTGCCGGCCAGACCGTCGAAGTCCAGCCACATGTTCACCGTGTCGCCGGGGTTGACGACCGCGTTGATCAGCCAGGTCGGCTCGGTGCCGAGCGTCCCGGAGGCCGTGTTGGTTTGCTGACCGACCGTTGTGCCGGTGTCGTTGCCGTCCCAGATGCGGATGCCCGCCGGGTCAAAGGCGTTTGCACCTCCGATCTGCACAAAGTCCAGGACCATGCCGTCGAAGTAGTAGACCCAACGCAGGTCCATGCCGGTGATCTGGATGGGCGTGTAGCCGCCATTGCGGATGCTGAACTGCACCACCGCGTTGGTCCAGAACCCTTCGAGGTTCATGACGTAGTAACCGCAGTCGATGGGCGGGATCGTCGGTGTGGCCGACCCGGTTGGCGTAGCGGTCGGCGGGGCGTCGTTATACACCACCGCGCAGTTGCCGCTGAAGTACCAGGTAGACCCCACGAAATCGAAACGGCTGAAGTAATTCGCCAGCGCCACCGGGCCATTGGCGAAGCGCGCCTGCCACAGACTGTCGGTGTTGCCCTGGAACAGCACGTCGGCGTTGTTGTCCCACGTCGGTTCTGGCGAAGGCGCGGTGCCCGCGTTGGTGGGCGGCTGGGAGTCCTGACCGTTCCAGTGTATCTCGCCGTTCCAGATCATATAGTCCACGTACATGTTCGGGAAGTACGTGGTATTCTGGCGCCACTGCAGCGACACGCCCAGCAGATGCACATCCGAGGGGTTGCCGTTGTGGAAAGCCACCTGCAAGAAGGCGCCGTTGAGCATGACCTGACTGATGCTGATGTCATTGCAGTCTGGCGTGGCCGTCGCCGTCGGGGTAGACGTAGACGTCGGCGTCGGCGTGATGCTCGGCGTGCTGCTCGGCGTATACGACGGGGAAGGCGTGTAGGAGCTGGTAGGAAGCGGCGTATTGGTCGGCGTGTTCGTCGCCACCGCCAGGACGGGCGGCAGGTTGATCACGCGCGAGGCGCGGAACGCCTCGTTGATCATCACACGACGCGCCTGGAGCGGGATGTAGGCCGGCAGGGCCAGCGGCGTAATCAGGGGATGATTGAAGGTGATGATGATCTCGACCGCATCGCCGGGGCCGCCCGCGTCCCACTGGACGTTGCCGCTCGGCTTGCTGGCAGTGGGGCCGTTGTTAACCGTCACCGGGCTGTCGCCCAACTCCGCTGCGCGACGCTCGGTCACATTGCAAGTTAGCTGCGCCCGCATGGGGTTATAGCGCATCACATCCGCCGCGTCATCTTCTCGCAGCGAGAGGCGCGATGAGCAGATGAAAACGTGGAACCACCCCTCGACGTTGTCGTTGGTCCAACGTACAAAGTTGCCGTTGGCGTCCACTTCCATCTGGTATGCGCGCTCGTCATAGAGGCGCACATCCAGCCCGGCAGCACCGATGCGCGCCTGATCGCGGATCGAGGGGATGCGCACCAGGTCGTTGAGCAGGCCCTCGTCCTCTTCATCGCCGGGGTCACAGTCGGTCCCGTCCCAGTAGTTGGCGAAGACCATCTCATAGCCGCCGGCGTAGGGGCCAAAAGGCACGTGCGAACCGGCAGAATTGGGCAGGGTGGCGGTCTGACACAGGCGGTCTCTGGCGACCTGTACATCGTTGGTCGGCATCCCGCCGATAGTCGCCGCAACGCCGTTCGCCAGGTCCAGGAAGTAATCTGGGTCGAACTGGCCAGTGGCGGCATAACGGGCGGCGGTGCGCGCCGCATTTTGCAGCGTCACCCAGGCCTGAAACGCGCGGGCGAATTCGATAATGCCGAACATCAACAGCAGCAGGATCGGCAGTGTCAGCGCGAATTCCGCCAGTGCCTGTCCTTGCCGCCGCCGCGACGGCTTACTCAGGGTTTCCAGTTCTTTGCTCATAGGCAATCCCCCTCACTTCACTTTTCAGACCACATCGGTGGCTCTTCTACCCCTGGCTTTGTCCTTCTCAAGAAGTCGGCGGCCAGGGGCAGGATGGTCGAGCGAAAGGACTTAGCGCGCCAGACGGGTGAACAGGCGGCTGGCGATCTCCGCAAACACACGTTCCAGGTCGGCAGAACTCTGGGCATACCAGTACTGTCCGCAGTCTTGTTGGTTGCCGGCCACCTCAGTTTCGCACGGGTCCGGCGGGCCAAAAGCAGCCGGGTAGTTGTTCGGGTTATAAGGCAGTCCTGGCGCTGTGCCGGTCCCGCCCTCGTTGCCGCAGATGTGGTCATTGCGGCAGTCCTGCTGCCAGTTGTTGTCGATCACGCCGTTGTCGCCCGCATCGGCGATATAGCGCAACGTGTACTCGCCCAGGGCCGGGATCGGGTCGCCCGGCACGCCGAAGCCAATGGTATACATGGCGATAAAGTTCCCTTCGACGCCGGGCCGCACTTCGACCAGACCGGCGAAGTCGGCCATATCCATGGCGTAGTCGGTTGCGTCGTAGAACGGGCTGCAATTCGGGTCATCGACATTGATGCGACCCTGGGCGTCCGTGCAGAAGTGGCGGCTGTAGAAGTCGCCGTCGCTGCAAAATGGGGAGCTATGCGCGTAGGGCGCGCCGGGGGCGGCGTTCGGGTCGGTCGGGTCGGCGCCGCCGGTCGCCATGCACTCTGGGTCGTCCTGGTTGACCGGGTCTTCCGGGTCGCAGAAGGTCCACCAGGGGCAGTAGCCGTAATAGCCGTAGTCGTTGGTGCCCACGTCCTGCATCGTACCGCCGCTCAGACGGGTGGCGCGGTTGGTGATCGTCGCCGCGCCGTCGCTCAGCAGGATGATGACCCACACGGCCTGCCGCCGCACGTACAACGGGTTGGTCAGGATCGAGTTTGCCGCCAGGATGCCGCCGCCCATGTTCGTGTCGGGGCAGGGGGCCACGTGGCGGTAGGTGTACGCCTGCACGCCGGAATAGCCCCACTGCGACCACCAGGCCGCCGCCGATGTCTCGCAGTCGTTGTACATCCCGGTCGCGTGGGGCGTGCCCACGCCGATCTGGTAGTCCAGCGTGCGGATGGCCACCGTCTCATCGGTGACCAGAGGAGGTAACGTCCCCGTGCCGCTGGGGTTATTCGGGAGCACCACCGTCGTGCCGCTGGTCGCCCCGCCCAGCGTGACGAAAGCCACGCGGTCGCCGCGCACGAAATCCAGCCGCTGGATGAAGGTTCGCGCCGCGTCGCGTGCCTGCTTGAAGGGCTGGCAGATCAGATCGCGGTAGTCGCCGTTGGCGACGTTGCTGGTGACGCCGGTGATATTGCCCGCCAGATTGACGGTGCCGTTGCCGGGGTCGTTGCAGCACCCGCCGTAAGGCAGGTTATCCCCGGTGTACGGGTTATAGGGGTTGCTCTGGGTGCATTCCGCGCGCGGGGATAGCCCGGCGGCGCTGTAGATGGCGTTGTAGTGCGCCAGGCGCGTCGAACGCGACATCGACTCGGAGATGTCCAACACCAGGGCCACGTCCAGCACCGCCGTCTCGGCAATGGCCGACGTCTCTAGCGTGATGGTGTTCCAGCCGATCAGACGCAGGAAGGTGGTGGGCGAATCGACCTGAGCGATGACACGCACCAGTTTACGCGGCGGGTTGACGCACAGGGCCGGGTCGGTGGGATTGGTGACGCAGGTCTGCACCAACACCCGTTCCGGGTCCAGGTTATACAGCCGGATGAACTGGCGGGCCGTCAGGGCCACGTCGGCGTAGTCGCGGTTCTCGCGTACCTGCCCTGCTGCCGCGATGGAGGCCGCGTCAACGGCGCGACGCAGCTGACTGTAGCGCACAAACAGCAGCGCAACATCTGTCACCAGGCCGACGAACACCAACAGCACCACCATGCCCAACGCCAGCAGGATGATTGCCTGACCGCTCTGGCTGCGGCGGAAGAAACGACGGTTGACGTGTTCAGCAAAAGCGCGCAGTCTCATACTCGTTCATCTCCACCGTTAGCCGTTCGGCGTTGCCGTCGGCTCGGCTGCCGATACCGGAAAGAGCGACCACACGTGAATCTCGAAGTTATCCCCGATAGTGGTAAACCAGGGCAGTTGCAACAGTTGGCGGTGATGCCAGAACATCTCCACCAGCAGCAGGCCGTTGTTTGGCGTGTTGGAGTTTTCCAGAGCAGAAGCGCCATTCAGCCGCGCCTCGATCTCCGCCGTGCTGAACTCCGAACCGATGCAGTTGGGGTTGTCGGAGACACGGTGATGTCCGGTCAGCACGTAGCCCCGGATGTTCTCGCTGTTGTCGCCAGGGCCGGTTTCCAGGCTACCGTCGTACATTTTCCAGGGATAGAGCGGGTCATCTTCACGGGCGTCCAGCGCCCCGTTGCGGTTCACATCGAACGGGTCATAGGGTTCGTCGTCACACTCGTTCTGGCGCGGCGGAAAACGTCCCGACACGCGCACGGTGAAATCCTGCGGCCCGTTGCCGTCAAAGTCCTCGACCAGGTAGCTGAACACCGAGATCACCACATCGTCTTGGGTCGGATCAAAGATCAACGGGTCCATATTGCGGACAGCAGCGCAGGCCACGCCGTCGTAGTAGCCGTAAGGCCCGTCGGTCCCATCCACGAAGTAGCCCGCCGGCAGGTGTGAGGTGTCCTGCACCGGCAGGTAGGCGCGTGGATTGCCCTGCGCGTCGCGGTAGGTGTTGGAGCCGCCATCGAACTCGTTGCAGTCCATGTGCTCCAGGTTGGCCTCTTCGCCATTGTTCCACTGCAACGGGTCGATGGTTGCGCCGAAGCGGCCTGCCTCACGGGTTACGTCCAGCAGGATCATAAAGTTGTTTGCCAACCAGCCGATCTCGATCAGGCCCAGGAGCATGATCAGCAAGATCGGCATCACCAGCGTGATCTCCACCAGGCTTTGTCCCCGCCGCAAGGCCGGTGAGGGAGCAGCCAGCATAGGAGCGCCATCCAACAAAGTCACCAGGTTTTGCAGAGAACGACCCATCGTAGTTGCCCCCAGGCTAGTCCATGCTTAAGGAAGGTTAAGACGATAGCCCAAATAACCGGCAGGGCAAATAATCCCTGCCTTGATGATACCACAGGCTCGCTACCGCCCCGTGACTCTAATTAGTGAGGAAATGATAGAGAATTGTCAACAGCATGGGGAAAAACGGCTAACCACAGCTTTTTTTATTTCCCGGTCTTCTCCGCCCAGGCACGCCACGATACCCTCAGCAGGCAGCAGAGGCAAAGCGGGGAGCAGGGTTGCTGGCTCAGCTTTGAACCATGTAGCCGACGCCATGCACGGTGCGGATATAGTGCGCGCCGCTGCCCTGGGTTTCGGCCTCCAGCTTGCAGCGCAGGTTGCGCACATGCGCCCGTACCAGGTCCGGGTTACCGACGCTGCTGGGATATTCCCACACCGCTTCTAACAGGTGCTGGGTTGAAATCGGTTGGTTGGCGTGTTCCATCAGGTAGCGCAGCAGGCGATGTTCGGTGGCGGTGAGCTGCACGGCCTTGTCCTGGACGAATGCCTGGCAGGTCGCCGAATCCAGCCTGATCTGGCCGACTTCGAGCACGGCGTCGTCTTCGAGGTCGGTGCGCCGGGCGCGCCGCAGCAGCGCCCGTACCCGCGCTATCAGTTCGGCCCCCTTAAACGGCTTGACGATGTAATCGTCGGCGCCGGCATCTAGCCCCTTCACGATGTCGTCCGTCTTGCCCAGCGCGGTGAGGAACAGGATCGGGAGCGCCACAAAGCGCGTGTCCTGGCGCAGGCGGCGGCACAGCGTCAGACCGTCCATGCCGGGCATATTGATGTCTAGGATCAGGATGTCTGGGGTGTGATCGCTCAGGCTCACCAGCGCCTCTTGGGCAGAGCGGGCTTTTTCCACCTCCATCCCTTCGCGGCTCAATACCCGCAGCAGCATTTCCAGAATTTCCGGGTCGTCATCAACGGCCAAGATATGCGGGACCATGTCTTCATCCCCAATCGAATATGTTTTTATTGTTATTATAGGGGCAGTCAAGATTCATTGCCAGCGCCAGGTCCACTGGCGCAGGCACATCAGCCGCCCGACGGTGTATCTCGCCGGGCCAAACGCTGGCGGCGCAGCGCCAGATCGTCTTCTACCTGGATTGCTTCCACAACCTGGCGGGCCTGTTCTTGGGCGGTGGCCAGGCGCTTTTCTTCTGCCTCCAACGCCTCGATCTCACGGCGCGTGGTTTGCAGCACCGTATCCAGAGTCGCGGCGGGTGGCGGTTCAGCAGTCTGATGCGGAGCGGCGGGCGGCTCGGCGACCTGCGCTTCGGCAGGTGGCGGCCCGGCGGTCTGGTGCGGGGCAGCGGGGGGTTCAACCCCTTGCTGGCGGCGTGCGTCGGCGACCAGCCCTTCCAACACGTTCACCTTGTCGATCAGTTCCGCCGTATTGCGGCGAAGCTGGGCCAGATCGGCTTCCAGCAGGGTGGCCCGCTGCTCCAGGCGCTGCATCTGGGCGACGGCGTGGCGTGCGGTGGCCTCATCTTTTTCCAGCAAGGCATTGTCGGCTTTAAGGTCCCAATCAGCAGCTTCCTGCCGTAGCGCGGCGATCTGTGCTTGCAGGTTCTCGTCGCGTTCAAGCGCCGCATCGATGCGCCGACGCAGTGCGGCCACTTCCCGGTCGATGTCCTTGCCCAGCCGGTCGGCAGAAAGCGGCGTCCGCTCCGAGCGGCTCAACGGCAGGCCCAGGTCTTGGCTCAAAAAGCCTTCCACGCGCGCGCGGATCAGGGTATTAATTTTGTTCAGCAGGTCAGTCACGGTGTGCCCCTTGCTCCGATCCAGATAGTGCGATTTTACAGAGGCGGGCAGTTCTTTGCAAGCGCTCTGCTAGCAATTCATAATTAGTAGTTCACGATCGGCAACTCAGGGCGGATTCCCGGCTTACTGCCCGAAGCGTTGGCGCAGGTAATCCAGCGCCACGCGGTCGATCCGGTCGGGCGCGCGGTCGATGCGCCAGCGTTCCTCCAGGTTTTCGTTGCCGACCATGGCCCAAAAGGCGTGTTTGGAGGCATCGTCCCACACACCGCTGATCTCGCCGTTGTAATACCCCAGGCGGCGGAGCAGGCTTTGCAGTTCGCGGGCCAGCGTTTCGTCAATCGGCAGGGCGTCTTCGGGGCGCGGCGTGCCGAAAAACAGGTGGTGCATGGCGACCAGTTCTTGCAACCGGCGCACTGGCTCCGGGTCGTCGTCCACGCGCAAGTCCAGATAGCGGTCATTGTCGCCGCCGTAGCCCCCGTCTGGGCGCACGACCAGCACCGCCGCCGCCTGTTTGCCGCGTCGGTCGCCGCCGACCGTGTCGCCTGCCAGCAGCGCCGCGACCAGCCGGTCGGCCAATTCACCAGGCGCGCCGGTGAACGCCTCAGCCATTGCGTCCAGCGTTTCCGGTCCGGTGAGGATATTGCCCTGGCAGGTGAAGCCCTGGCCCACGCGGTGGCCCGCCCAGGCGATGCAGGCCGCGCCGGTGTGCGCCGCCGCGCCACCGTGTGCATCAACGAGGCCGACCTGCCGGTCTGCCTGGCCGGGGTCGTTCGCCAGGAGTATGTCAAGCGTCTCACGCGCGTTCTTCTCCTGCGCCATCAGGGCCAGCCCCTCCGGTCCGAAGCTCACCTTTGCCAACGCCTGGGTCGCCACTGCCCCCACGCCCGCCTGCGCCCAACTGACGACCGCCCCCGCGCCCAGAAACTTGCTGGCGACGGCCACCCCCCAGGCGCGTTCGTCCAGGTCGCAGGCCACGATGGAAAACGTGCTCAGCCGCATGGGAATCCCCTCCTTATACCGCCAAAAACGGTTTCGGCAAAACAACAGGGGCGGTCTACTGCCGCCCCCACAAACTTACGCCTGCAACTCCTGCACCAGCCTTTCCAGCGCGCCGATGGCATCCTTGCCCAGGTGAAAGCGCACGATGCGCCGCCCGGCATCCAGCAGCGCGCGCCGGTCGCCGAGCGCCTGCGACAATTTGAGCACGCCGAAGGTCATCGAGGACTCCGGCAGGCCCGCCGCATCTGGGATCAGCACGTCTTCCGCCGAGTCGGCGGTGAACTGAAGGAACAGGCCGTTGCCTGCGTCGCCTTTGTGAAGTTGTCCAGTGGAGTGCAAAAAGCGCGGCCCGTAGCCCACCGTCGTCGCCAGGCGATATTTGTCGCGCAGCGTGAGGCGCAGATTGGCCAGCGCCGCGTCTGCCGCCAGGGAGGGTGTCAGGTAAGCCTGGATGGCGATGTAGTCGCCCGGTTTGGCCTGCGCCAGAAAAGATTCCAGCACCTCGGCTTTGGGCGGCAGGGCTTCGACTGGCGGCAGATTGCCGCGCTCCTGATAGGCGCGCAGCATTTCCCGTGCCTGCACCTTCGCCGATTCGACGTTCGGCTGGTCGAAAGGGTTGATGCCCAGCACATGCCCGACGACGGCGTTCGCCACTTCCCATAGAAAGAACTGTCCACCCAGGTCGTAGCGGTCCCGCAGGTGCAGGTCCACCACCGGGTGCCCGGCGGCGGCCAGGGCGTTCAGGGCGGCGTCGTGGGTGGTGTCGTCGCCCAGGCGGATGCACACAAACACCCGGTCTGGGCCGTATGCTTTAGGCCGTCCCAGGCGTTCGCCCACCACCGGCAGGATGCCTCGCCCCTCTTTGCCGGTGCTTTCGGCGATTAACTGCTCCACCCAGTCGCCGAAACTGGCGATCTCCGGCGAAAGGACCAGCGTCATCTTGTCGCGCCCGGCCTGCGCCAGCACCCCCAGGATCGCGCCCAACCGCACCGGGGCGCTGGCCTCGGCCAACGTTTGCGTGTGCGCCGCCACCGCCGCTGCCCGATCCAGCAGGCGCTCCAGGTCCATGCCGATCAGCGCCGCCGGGACCAGCCCAAAATGCGACAGGGCTGAATTACGCCCGCCGACGGTGGGATCGGCCAGGAAGATTTTGCGGAAGTGATATTGCGCCGCCATGTCGGCCAGGCTGCTGCCGGGGTCGGTGATAGCGATAAAGTGGTCGCCCACGCGCTCCCCGCCCACCAGTTCTACGACGCGGTTGTAGAAATATTTGAAGAACGAGTTGGTTTCTACTGTGCCGCCGGACTTGGTAGAGACGATGAACAGCGTTCGGCTCACATCGATCCGGTCGGCGGCAGCCAGCACCGCGCCGGGATCGGTGCTATCGAGCACGACCAGTTCCAGGCGGCCCTCGCCGCGCCGCGCGAAAATCTTGCCGAACGTCTCCGGGGCCAGACTGGAACCGCCCATGCCCAGCAGCAGGGCGTGCGTGTAGCCGTCTTTACGCACGGCTTCGGCCAGTTCCATGATCTCCGGCAGGTGCGCGCGCATCGTCTGGGGTAGGGCTAGCCAGCCGAGCCGATTGGTGATCTCCTTCGGGTCGGGCTTCCAGAGGGTGTGATCGCCCTTCCACAGGCGCGCCACGACCTGCCTGGCCGCCAGCGCCGCCAGCGTTTCGTCTACACGCGCCTGATATTCGCCCAACCGCGCGCTCAGCCCGTCTTGCGCGGCCAGGATGTGCTCTCGCTTGGCCGCGATGCTGTGCATCAGGCTTTCAAACGACTTGACGAAGGCATCCACACCCTCGATCTGAAGTTGGGCCGTAACGGCGCCCAGGTCGATCCCCAGGTCGGCCAGGGCGGCAATCTGTGCACGGGCCTCGTCCAGGCCGGCAGTGATTGTAACCGCGACCGTGCCGTGATCTAAAAAGGCTTCCACCGTCGCCGGTGGCGCGGTGTTGATGGTATCCGGGCCGATCAGGGTATCGACGTAGATCGTATCGGGGTAGTGGGGGTTTTTGGTGCTGGTGCTGGCCCACAGCGGGCGTTGCACCCGCGCGCCGTGCGCTGCCAACCGCTCCCAGCGCGGGCCGCTGAATATCTGGCGGAAGCGGTCGTAGGCAATCTTGGAGTTGGCGATGGCGATCTTGCCCTGCAAGGATGCGCCGTTGGGCCGCCCTTCCAGCAGTTTATCTACCAGCGTGTCCACACGGCTGACAAAGAACGACGCCACCGACGCGATATGGCGGATGTCTTGCCCGGCGTCCAGGCGCGCTTCCAGCCCGCGAAGGTAGGCTTCGGCCACCGCCTCGTAAGTTTCCACCGCAAAAATCAGTGTGATGTTGATATTCAGCCCGTCGGCGATCAGCGTTTCGACTGCCGGGATGCCTTCTGGCGTGGAGGGCACTTTGATCATCAGGTTCGGGCGGTCTACGACGGCGAACAGGCGGCGCGCCTCAGCGATGGTGCCGGCGGTATCGTGGGCCAGGGTCGGGCTGACTTCCAGGCTCACATAGCCGTCCACGCCATGCGTCTGCTCGTAGACGGGGCGGAGCAGGTCGGCCACACGGCGGATGTCGGTCTGGGTCAGGGCCTCGTAAATCTCGTTCACGGTGCAGCCCGCCCCGACCAGTGTTTCCAGTTCTGCGTCGTAGGCGCTGCCCCCGGCGATGGCTTTCTCGAAGATCGTCGGGTTGGACGTGACGCCCAGAATCCCGGCGTCGATCAGTGCCTGGAACTCGCCGGAGTCCAGCACGGCGCGGTTCACATTGTCGTACCACATCGATTGGCCCAGGCGAGCCAGGTCATGCAATTTTGTCATCTTTTCCCCCGCTTGCTTCAAAACCGGGCCGCCGTCTGGCAGCCCGGCAATAGTCTCCATTTGGGCAGGGACTATTGTAAGCGGCGGGGTGCAAGATCGCCAAAATCCCGGTGGGGGATCGAGCGAGAGGCTTCTAAACTGCCGGATGGGGAAGCCGCCCTCCATGCTGCAAAAATGGGGGCGCTTTCTAGATCGAAACTGCTTGACGTGTTTTCAATTTGGCCTTATACTGAATTCACACGTGTCAATTGACACGATACAATTGCCTATTGAGCCTCTTTGGAACTTCCTAATGAAACGACCAACGCAAAAAGATGTCGCTCGCAGGGCAGGGGTGTCGCGTTCTACGGTGTCCTACGTGTTGAACGATCAGGCCCGTCTGATGATTCCCATTTCAGACGAAACCCGGCAGCGCGTTTTGGATGCCATCGCCGAGCTGGGTTATGAACCGGATGCACGGGCGCAATCTTTGCGGCGCGGACACACCAACATGGTCGGCGTCATTATCCCCGTCATTCAGAACCCGTTTTTCTGGCAAATGCTGTCTGGCATTTCTGAGAGCCTGCAAGGGGCCGGTTATAGCCTGCACCTGTCCCATTATCCTCTGGATGTGCAGCAGGAAACCAACACACTCCGCCAGTTAAAGCGCCAGCCCGTAGACGGGTTCATCCTCCTGGCCGCAGCCAAGTACCTGCCACCCAGGCTGACCGATTACCTGCGCAAGGCGGGGCGCCCGGTCGTCGAAATTACGGCGGCCAGGGCGGAGTTCGACCACGTCGTTCACACCTATGCCGGCGGCACCCGCACCCTGATGGCGCACCTGCTGGAATTGGGACACCGGCGCATTGGATTCGTCTACGGCGTTGCCAGGGAAGTGCAGGGGTCTGATCGCCTGCTGGTCTATCGGGAAGTGCTGCAAGAAGCCGGGCTGGGGGGGAACGAGAGCTACGAGGCTCACTGCGGCGAAGGACTGGAAGATGCGTATCAGGCTGCCCATGCCCTGCTGCGCCGCCTGGAACGTCCGACGGCGCTGTTGGTGATCAACGACATGCTCGCTATCGCTGTGTTGCGCGCCGCGCATGACCTGGGACTGATGGTTCCCCGTGACCTTTCCGTTGCCAGTTTCGACGACATCCCATTTTCCAGTTACACCTCGCCGCGCCTCACCACCGTTTCGGGCAAGGCTGAAGAAAGCGGGCGCATGGCGGTCGAACTGCTTCTTAAGCGTCTGGCCGAACCCGATCTTCCCCAGCAGGTGACAACGGCGGAAGTGCAACTCATCGTGCGTGAGTCAACCGGTCCGGCGCCCCTATGACAGGTCTGGAAGGTTCTTAAAACGAGACAAAGGGAAGTCTCTTTATGCGCACACTGCCCGGCATCCGCAACTTTCTCAGACGCAACGGAGGCGCCTATGTATTCCTCGCGCCGTGGCTCGTGGGGTTCTTCGTACTGACGGTTTACCCGATGATCTATTCGCTGGGGCTTAGTTTCACCGATTATGACTTCACCCAGCCCAATGCAACGCAATGGATCGGGCTGAGCAATTATCTGAAAATGTTCGGGTCGGTGTTTGGACTGGAGGAGTTCACCGCGCCCACAGGCGAGGTGATGCGCGTAGACCCGTACTACATGAAGTCGTTGTCGGTGACGTTTACCTATGTGTTTGTATCTGTGCCGCTGAAGCTGGTCTTCGCGCTCGCTGTGGCGATGCTCATGAACCAGAACCTGCGGGGCGTGGGGTTCTACCGCGCCGTGTACTACATTCCCACGCTCCTCGGCGGATCGGTGGCTATCGCGGTGTTGTGGAGGAAGCTGTTCGAGCGCGATGGCCTGGTTAACGACGTACTGGCGGCTCTCGGCTTTTCTGACCTTCCCGGCTGGATAACCAATCCCAATTACGCGCTCGGAACGCTGATTCTGCTGACGGTGTGGCAGTTCGGCTCGTCGATGATCATCTTCCTGGCCGGGCTGAAGCAGATTCCCCAGGAATACTATGATGCGGCGCGTGTGGACGGCGCAAACAAGGTCCAGGAGTTCTTTTTCATCACCATCCCCCTGCTCTCGCCGGTGATCATGTTCAACCTGGTCATGCAGATGATCGGCGCGTTCCAGACGTTCACCCAGGCGTATATCATCGGCGGTGGCAGGGGCGGTGTGCTTAACTCCACGCTGTTCTATACCCTCCATCTGTATATTCAGGGATGGACGTACCACGAGATGGGGTATGCGTCGGCGATGGCGTGGGTGCTGCTGTTGATTATCGGGGTGCTCACGGCGATTGTCTTCAGAACATCGAAGTGGTGGGTGTCCTATGGGGTCGGCGAATAACATGAAAACCGGCACGTTTGTGCGCCATGCCTTGACACACCTGTTCATCATCACGTTGGGGTTGTTCATGATCTACCCCATCGTCTGGATGATCGTCAGCTCGTTTAAGCCCAACAATATGATCTTCAGCGACCCAGGGCTGATACCACGCGCCGTGACGCTTGAGAACTACATCACAGGGTGGCAAGGCTACGCGGGCACGACCTTCGGAAGGTTTTTTGCGAATTCGCTCATGATGTGCGCCGTAGCCGTCGTCGGCAATCTGATATCCTGCTCGATGGCGGCTTATGCGTTCGCGCGGCTCAAATTCGTGGGCCGAGGTTTCTGGTTCGCGTTGATGATGTTGACGTTGATGTTGCCAGGGCATGTCACGCTTGTGCCGCGCTACATCCTGTTCAACACCTTTGGGTGGGTGGGGACGTACCTCCCGATCCTCGTGCCCCGATTCCTTGCGACGGACGCCTTTTTCGTCTTTTTACTTGTGCAGTTCATGCGCAGTCTGCCGAAAGAGATCGAGGAGGCGGCGATCATCGATGGGTGCGGGAAAGCCGGGGTATTTCTGCGGATCATTATCCCGCTCTCGATACCTGCCCTGGTGACGACGGCGCTGTTCACATTCCTGTGGACATGGGACGACTTTTTTAACCACCTGCTGTACCTCACGACGCCGGCAACGTTTACCGTGTCGAGAGCGTTGCGCACATTTGTCGGCGATGCGGGCGCGGTATCTAACTGGGGTGGGGCGTTGGCGATGTCCACACTCTCTGTCATCCCCGCTTTTATCCTGTTCTTTGCCCTGCAGAAGTACTTTGTCCAGGGGATCACAACCACAGGCATCAAGGGCTAGTTCAATAACAGGAGGAAGTAAATATGAAATGATGATCAGCGATGGATTTCCGATTGGTCTGCTGAACCTATTCAGAAACAGGAGAATTCAAAGATGAGGAAAAATCGCCCAATCACAATCTTGGCGCTGCTGGCGGTGATGCTCCTGACGTCCGTCGTGCCGACGGTGGCGCAGACTGGCCCCGACGAACTTCCTCCTTACACGGGCGGTCCTGCCGAGATCCGCTTTGGTTGGTGGGGCAACGATAACCGTGCCCAAAGAACTCTGGCGGTGATCGATCTGTTCGAGGAAGCCTATCCAGACATCACCGTCATCGGCGAGCCGAACGGCGGCACGGCAGACCACTTCCAGATTATCGACACCCAACTGGCGGGTAACAATGCCCCCGACATTATCCAGCTCGGCGGCAACTGGCCCGATTACCAGCAATATCTTGAACCGCTCAACGATTATCTCGGCGTACAGCTGCTGATCGACACGCCTGAGCGGTTCGACCAGACGGCGTTGATCCCCGCGACGGCGGCTGATGGCAATCTCTACGCCGTGAGCCTCGGCACGAACACGCTCGTCCTGATCTACAACAAGACAATGATCGAGGCGGCGGGGGTTGAACTTCCCCAGAATAACATGACCTGGGAAGAGTTGCTCGACTACGGGCGAGAGCTGCGGGATCACCTCCCCGAAGGGGTCGCCCCCTTTGTAGACAACAGCACCAACCAGGCCAACTACCTCAGCTATTTCTATACCCAGCAGGGGACCGACCTCTGGACTTTGGACAACGGCGGCACCTCCTACGCGACGGTTGAGTCCGCCAGGGCGTGGCTTCAGATGTGGGCGGATATGCGCGCCGAAGGGTTGATCCCTGACGCCGAAACCACCTATACTTACACTGAAGACGGACCGGATAGCTCGGCGCTTGTGGCGGGCAAGGCGGTGATCGGGCTGGTTTGGAGCAACCAGGCAGCAGCTTACCAGGCGGCCATGACCGACGAACTCGGCATGATAACCTTGCCTGTGGGTGGCGAAGATTCGTATGTCATCCAGATGAGCCAGTACCTGGGCATTAATAATGCCAGTGAGCACAAAGAAGCGGCAGCCCTGTTCATCAACTTCTTTGTGACCAGCCCTGAGGCGGGCGCGATCCTCCAGACCAATCGTGGTGTGCCCTGCTCGCCAATCGTGCGCCAGGCCATCGCCGACGAGGCCACCCCCATGGACGCGGCGGTTTATGCGATTTACGAAGCGATAGCTGATCGCATGATCCCGCAAGGCCCGAACCTCCCGAATGACCAGGAGTTTGTGGCCGAGCTTGAACTGATCGGCCAGCGGGTCGCGTTTGGGGAAGTTTCGGTTGACCAGGCCGCTGAGGATTTGCAGGCCCTGATTGAGCGTCTGATCACCAAGTAACTTCCGGCAGGTGATCACCAGAGGCGCGGGGTCGTGTGATCCCGCGCCTTTTCCCTGCTCCATTTTTGTCACCGGGGTGAAGCCCTTGAACCAGTTTTGGACAGGTGGATTGAGGGAAAGAAGGCACTGATCCTGTACCTGTGAGGCCGCTTGTGAAAATAACCCATCTCAAGACCAACCATGTCGTAAATCCCCTGGGCTTCGCTATTGACCGACCAACCTTCTCCTGGATTGTTGAGGATACTCCTGATACAGTACAGACTGCCGCTCAAGTCCTGATCAGCAGCGACGGCAGCTTCACACAGATCATCTTCGACAGCGGCAGGGTCGCCGGCCCGCTTATCGACAGCCTGGCCTATCGCCCGCCGATCTGCCTCAAGCCGCGCACCCGCTATTTCTGGAAGGTCAGAGTCTGGGGCGAAACCGAAAGCGCCGAGAGCGACGCCGCCTGGTTCGAGACTGCGAAAATGGACGAGAACTGGCAGGCGATGTGGATCACACCGGATTGGGAAGACAACCGGTTACATCCAATTTTGTATCGGCCTTTTGATCTGCCTTCCCGCGCGGTGGCAGCGCGTGCCTATATCTGTGGGCTGGGGTTGTATCACCTGGAAGTGAACGGCCACAAGGTCGGAGACGAATACTTTACGCCCTACTGCAATGCCTACGACCGATGGCTCCAGTATCAGACGTTTGACATCACCGATCAGCTCACCATTGGCTCAAACCTGGTGTCTGTCATGCTGGGCAACGGCTGGTACAAGGGACGCTACGGCGCCGACGGGGGCAAAGTGGGGTTCTACGGAGATCGGTTTGCGCTGATCTGCGAGATACACATCACGTTGGAAGATGGGAAAGAGTTGATTGTCGCCACCGATCCATCGTGGAAGGCGCAGCCCTCCCCGGTCATCGAGAGCGACATCTTCGACGGCGAGACCTACGACGCCCGGATCGGGAAGAAGGTGCCATCGCCGGAAAAATCTTTTGGCGTGAGGCCGATCAACCTCGGCACGGCCCGGTTAGAGGCCCGAAGGTCGCTTCCGGTTTGCATCAACGAAGAGATCAAGCCTGTGGCGGTGATCCACACCCCGGCAGGGGAGACTGTGCTGGACCTGGGACAGAACATGGTCGGCTGGGTGCGCTTTAAAACCGACGCCCCGGCAGGCACCCGCATCCATCTCCAATTCGGCGAAGTGCTGCAAGAGGGGAACTTCTTCCGCGACAATCTGCGTTCGGCCAGGGCGGAGTACACCTATATTGCCGACGGCACTGCTGCGGTTGTAGAGCCATACTTCACCTTTTATGGCTTCAGATACGTCAAAGTCACCGGCTGGGTCGGCGATCTCAACCGCGACGATTTCACCGGCTGCGTCGTCTATTCGCAGATGGACATCATCGGCCAGATCGAGACCGCGAACGAGAAGGTCAACCGGCTCTTTAAAAATGCGCTGTGGGGGCAGAAGGGCAACTTCCTCGACATCCCGACCGACTGTCCTCAACGCGACGAACGGCTGGGGTGGACCGGCGATATTCAGGTTTTCTCAGGCACTGCCTGCTTCAACATGGATGTCAGCGCCTTTCTGTCCAAATACGTCTACGACCTCGGTAAAGAGCAGGCCAAGACCAACGGGATGGTGCCACACATTGTGCCGATGGTCAATCTGAATCACGGCGGCTCCAGCGCCTGGGGCGATGCCGCCACCATCCTGCCGTGGAACTTATACGAGTTCTACGGTGATATCGGCGTTCTCGAAGCGCAGTTTGAGCAGATGTGCGCATGGGTCGAATACATCAGGGGGATTGACGAAGCGTCCGGCGGCAGACGCCTGTGGACCGATGGGTTTCACTTCGGCGACTGGCTGGCGCTGGACGCCAGCGATCCGGCATCGCGTAAGGGCGGCACGCCGGAAGATTTTATTGCGTCAGCGTTCTACTGCTATTCGGCGCGGCTGGTGGCGAAAGCCGCCGCGGTGCTCGGCAGGTCTGAGCAGGCCGCTGCCTATGAACGCCTCTCCGCAGAGGTCAAAGCGGCGATTCAACAGGAATACTTCACCGCGACCGGGCGGCTGGCCGTTCCGACCCAGACAGGCTATGTGCTGGCGCTGTTCATGGACCTGGCGCCGGAGGAACACCGCGAGCGTGTGAAGAGCGATTTCATCGCCAGGCTGTACAAAGATAACCTGCATCTGCGGACAGGGTTCGTCGGCACCCCGTACCTCTGCCGGGTGCTCTCGAATATCGGGGCCAATGACCTGGCTTACCGCCTGTTGCTCAACGAGGATTATCCCTCGTGGCTCTATGCGATCAATCTGGGCGCGACGACCATCTGGGAACGGTGGAATTCCCTTAATCCCGACGGCTCGATCAGTTCAACGAGTATGAACTCACTCAACCATTACGCCTATGGGTCTATTGTCGAATGGATGTACCGCGACATGTGCGGGCTGAATCCATCTGCGGGCGAGGATGGACGCGCTGGCTTTCGGCATGCCCGCATCGCGCCCAAACCGGACAAATCCCTGCAATGGGCAAAGGCGTGCTATCGCTCGGCGGCGGGCGTTTATGAAAGTGGCTGGCGCATTGACGACGCGGGGGGGCTTATCATCGAAATCGCCATTCCGTTCAATGCATCGGCCCAGGTCGTGCTGCCTGTGGTTCACCCAGGCGAAATCTTGCTCAACGGCTACCGGTTATGTGCCGGGGAGCAGACCGATCACGGCGTAGAATTGACTCTCGGCGCAGGCAGGTACAGGATCGAATGTCCGTCTTGGCAAAAGGATAGTACACGCTTTGAAGAAGCGTCCCGCGTTTCGCTGTGAGGTTCGCAGTTATGTGACGACTCCGCCGCCTAAAGGCGGCGGCTTCCCAGGGCACGCCTGACCCACTGGCCGACGTTACGCCCTGGCC
>CAZGXI010000040.1:0-36668 GCA_964529715.1 uncultured Anaerolineae bacterium
ATGATCCCGCTGATCTTCGCCCAGAGCATCATCACCTTCCCGGCCATCATCGCCAGCCTGTTTCCGCAGGGGGCCGTCGGCGACTGGGTGCGGGATACGTTCGGCAGCCAGAGCGGCTTCACCTACTGGTTCATCTACTTCCTGTTCGTCGTGGGGTTCACCTACTTCTATACCAGTGTGATGATCCAGAACCAGAATCTGGCGGAGAACTTGCAGCGGCAGGGCGGGTTCATCCCCGGCATCCGGCCCGGCAAGCGCACCCAGGATTACATCAACAGCGTGGTCAACCGCATCACGCTGGTGGGCGCGGTCTTTCTGGGGCTGGTGGCGGTGTCGCCCGGCCTGGTGCAGGCGCTAAACGGCCTGCTCTTCCCCGGCGAGACGGCGGCGGGCCGGGCGGCTAACCCTGCCCTGGTCATCAGCAGTTCGGGCCTGATCATCTTGGTCGGCGTGATCATCGACACGATGCGCCAGCTCGAAGCGCAGTTGGTAATGCGCAACTACGATAGTTTTATCCGGGGATAACGCCCCTCCCCTGTCCCTCCCCCGGTCAGGGGGAGGGCAGGCGGCAGCACAAGGACGCGATGAGCATGGGCATGTATATCGTCTTGATGGGCGTTCAGGGCGCCGGCAAGGGCACCCAGGCCGTTCGCCTGCAAGAAGAACTGCGCATCCCGCACATCACCAGCGGTGGGCTGTTCCGCGCCATGAAGGGCCAGGATACCCCGCTGGCCCGGCAGGTGCAGGAGATCATGGCGCGCGGCGACCTGGTGCCAGACGACATCACGATCCAGGTTGTGCGTGCGCGCATCACCCAGCCGGACGCACAGGCGGGCTTCATCCTGGACGGCTTCCCGCGCACCGTGCCGCAGGCCCAGGCGCTCGACGGGCTGATGCAGGAGTTGGGCCAGGCCCTCACGGCGGTCCTGTTCCTGAAGATCACCGACGAGGAGGCTGTGCGGCGGCTGAGCGGGCGGCGGCAGTGCCGCCAGGACGAGTCGCACATCTACCACGTCGAGTTCAACCCGCCGCAGGTGGAGGGCAAGTGCGACATCGACGGCGCGGACTTGTTCCAGCGCCAGGACGACACGCCGGATGCCATCCGGGCGCGCATCGGCCAGTACTACGACAAGACTGCCCCGCTGCTGGATTACTACCGCGCCAGGGGCATCCTGTATGAGGTCGATGCCGCCAGGCCGATTGACGCGGTGACGGACGGCGTGCTGGCGGCGATGCAGGCTATCGGCAAGTAGCATGGCTATTCACTACAAGACCGCCGAAGAACTGGAAATCATGCGCGAGGCCGGGCGCATCAATGCGCTGATCCTGGCAGCCATCCGACAGGCGCTCCGCCCTGGCGTGAGTACCCTCGAACTGGACCAGATCGCGGCGGAGATTCTCCAGCAGCACGGCGCTACACCGGCTTTCCTGGGCTACCCGCCCGACAGCCCGCACCCGTTCCCGGCCACCATCACTGCCAGCATCAACAACGAGCTGGTGCACGGCATCCCGTCTGCCGAGCGTATCCTGCGCGAAGGCGACATCGTCAGCATCGACTGTGGGACCGTCTACGGAGGGTTCGTGGGGGACTCGGCCTTCACGGCGGTGATCGGCGAGGCCCGGCCTGCCGTGCAACGGTTGCTGGACGTGACCGAGCGCGCGCTATGGGTGGGCATCGAACAGTGCCGCGTGGGCAAGGAACTCAAGGACGTGTGCCGCGCCATCCAGGTGTATGTGGAAGGGCATGGTTACAGCGTCCCACGTGAGTACACCGGGCACGGCGTGGGCCGGGCCATGCACGAGGAACCGCAGGTGCCCAACTGGTGGCCCACGCGCTCCCGCGTGAAGGGCTGGGAGAGCGTCCCGCTACGCCCCGGCATGACCCTGGCGCTGGAGCCGATGGTCATCGCAGGTCGCCCGGACCTCAAGGTGCTGGCGGATCACTGGACGGTGGTCACGCGCGACGGGTCGCTGTGCGCGCACTTCGAGCACACCGTCGCCATTACCGAGGGAGACCCGATCATTTTGACCGCAGACCCCTAGACGGCGAGCCTGTTTTCTGCTAGAATAAGGCTTTACGTTTGGTGGACTCTGCGCGGGAGTAAAGCAACAATGAGAGTTACTGCGTCCGTCAAGCGGCGCTGCCCCAAGTGCAAGATCATCAAGCGTCACGGGAAGGTGATGGTGATCTGCGATAATCCCAAGCACAAGGCGCGCCAGGGCTAAACGAGCAATTGAAGGATAGAGTCGCATGGCACGTATTGAAGGTGTAGACCTGCCCCGTGACAAGCGGATCGAGGTCAGCCTGACTTATATCTACGGCATTGGGCGTCCACGCAGCCGTCAAGTCTTGGCCGCAACGGGTATTAACCCGGATACGCGCACCAAAGACCTGACCGAGGCGGAAATCAGCGCGCTGCGCGACGAGGTCGCCAAGTACCGTGTCGAGGCTGACCTGCGCCGCGAGGTCCAGTTGAACATCAAACGGTTGCAGGAAATCGGCTGCTACCGGGGCGCCCGTCACCGTAATCATCTGCCCGTGCGTGGGCAGCGCACCCGCACCAACGCCCGGACGCGCAAAGGTCCCAAGAAGACTGTGCCCGGTCGTGGCCGCCGTCGGGGGATGAAGAAGAAGTAATTCGGCAAGGCTGGCATCGGCCTGGTGGGCGGTGGGAACGTGTATCGGGCGTCGTCGCCTTGCGTTGCCCCGCCCTCCGGCAAACCGTCAGCCCTTTTTGCGCCGGAACCCGGTCCGAAATCCGTTCGTACAACCCGGCAAGCAGAACAGGATAGGTTGCTCATGGGAAAAAAGAGAGCCACCACGCCCCGTCGCGGGGCTGCGGCGCGTAAGGTCAAGAAAAATATCCCCTACGGCCAGGCGCATATCCATGCGACGTTTAACAACACCATCGTCAGCATGTCGGACCAACAGGGTAATGTGATCGCCTGGGCCAGCGCCGGCACAGCCGGCTTCAAGGGATCGCGCAAGAGCACGCCCTACGCCGCCCGCATGGCCGCCCAGCAGGCGTCGGCGGCGGCGCAGGAGCATGGGCTGCAAGAAGTTGATATTCGCGTCAAGGGGCCTGGCCCTGGCCGTGAAGCCGCCATCCGCGCGATTCAGGCCAGCGGCATCAAGGTCCGTTCGATTACCGACATCACGCCGGTGCCGCATAACGGCTGCCGGCCACCCAAGAAACGTCGTGTCTGATCCCGGTCCGGGGGAGATGCGCCCCCGGCCTGGGCTACTGTACATCATCACATCTGCGGAGGATGAAGAACACGCATGGCTCGTTACACCGGCCCCGTTTGTAAACTCTGCCGTCGGGAGGGCGAAAAGCTCTTTCTGAAAGGCTCGCGCTGTCTGTCGCCCAAATGCTCGGTCGAACGGCGCTCCTATCCCCCCGGCCAGCACGGACGTGAGGCACAGTTCCGGCGCGGGCGCGCTTCGGACTATCATCTCCAGTTGCGCGAAAAGCAGAAGGCGCGCCGCATTTATGGCGTGTTGGAACGCCAGTTCCGCCGTTATTTCCGGGATGCGCTGCGCCGCCCCGGCCTGACCGGCGCGAATTTGCTGTCGATTCTGGAAAGCCGCCTGGATAACGCGGTCTACCGCCTCGGCCTGGCCGACTCGCGGCCTCAAGCCCGCCAGTTAGTCGCGCATGGTCATTTTACCGTCAATGGCCGCCGGACAAACATCCCGTCCTTTGTGGTCAATCCCGGCGACGTGATCGCGGTGCGCCCCGGCAGCAGCCAGCGCCTCTACTTCCGTGAACTGCGCCAGGCGCTGGAGAATCGCCCTGCCGTGCCGGAATGGTTACAGCTTAACCCGACCGAACTGAAGGGCACGGTACTGCGCCGTCCTGAACGCAGTGACATCGACCTGACGATCAACGAGCAGTTGATCGTGGAATACTATTCGCGTTAAATGCGCGGACGAATCCCGTGAGGCCGACCCGCCCGGCGCGGCGCGGCCTCATCGTGATGCAGGAGGGGATTCTTTGACGACCAACAGCAGTAACATGATGGTCCTGCCCAAGATCGAGGCAGACGCCAACACCCGCAACTACGGGCGTTTCCTGATCAGCCCGTTGGAGGGCGGCTACGGCATCACGGTGGGCAACGCCCTGCGGCGTGTGCTGCTGTCCTCCCTGCCGGGCGCAGCGGTCACTTCGATCCGCGTCTCCGACGTGCCACACGAGTTCACGGCGATCCCCGGCGTGCGCGAGGACATGACCCAGTTGATCTTACAGGTCAAGCAATTGCGCCTCAAGCTGTACGACGTGGAACAGGCCCACTTGCACCTGGAAGTACGCGGCGAAGGGACGGTCACGGCGGCGGACATCATCTGCCCGCCGGAAGTGGAGATCATCAACCCAGACCTGTACCTGTTCACCGTTGATGACCCGAACGCCCGTCTGGAGGTGGAGTTCAACGTCCAGGCGGGGCGCGGCTATAGCCCGGTCGAGGAGCGGGGGCGTCTGGCAATCGGCGAACTGCCGGTAGACGGCATCTTCAGCCCGATCCGGCGCGTCAATTACGATGTCGAGCAGGCGCGCGTTGGCCAGCATACCAACTACGACAAACTGATCTTGGAAATCTGGACCGATGGCACCATCCGGCCCGAAGAGGCGATGAGCCAGGCCGCCCAGATTTTGATCAATCACCTCAAGATCGTCGCCCAGGTCAGTGGCAAGACGTTCCTGGAGCCGGAGCCGGTGGAAGAGCAGGAAGAAAGCACCCGGCCCGAACTCTATGACATGCCGATTGAGACACTGGACCTCAGTGTGCGCGTGTTCAACTCGCTCAAACGCACCGGCATCACTACCGTCGGCGAGGTGCTGGAAATGTTGGAGCGCGGCCAGGATGCCATGCTGGCGATTCGCAACTTCGGCGAGAAGTCGCTGACGGAACTCAAACAGCGTTTGAAGGAAAAAGGCTATCCGGTCGAGGATGCCGAACCGACACCGTAGGGCTGCGGTCTACCGCGCCCACATAGCAGCAGGTAAGTGAATCCATGCGACACCGTGTAGCAGGCAAAAAACTCAGCCGCGATATGGACCACCGCACGGCCCTGCGGCGTAATCTGATCACCGAACTGTTCCGTCACGAACAGATTCGCACGACCCGCGCCAAAGCAGAAGCCATCCGCGCCGACGCCGAGCACATAATCACGCTGGCGAAGCGCGGCCTGGCGCACGACGACCCGGCGCGCGCCATCTACGCACGCCGGCTGGCGAATGCCCGTCTCAACGACCCGGCTGTGGCCGAGAAGTTGTTCGCCGTGCTGGCCCCACGCTATGCCGAGCGCAAGGGCGGTTACACCCAGATGTTCAAACTGGGCTTGCGCCAGGGCGACCGCGCCGAGATGGTGGTGCTGCAATTGACCGACTGGAACAAAACCGAAGAAAAGAAGGATAAGAAGAAGTCCAAGCCGGATAAGGCGGAGAAGAAATAAACGCCGTCTTGCCGCCATGCGCCGCTATCGCGCCGTGCTGGCTTACGACGGGACCGCCTACCGGGGCTTTCAGCGCCAGGCCGGGCAAACGCCCACCATCCAGGGCGCGGTCGAGGCGGCCCTGGCGCGGGTGACCGGGCAGACGATCACCGTCATCGGCGCAGGGCGCACCGACGCCGGGGTTCACGCACTGGGGCAGGTGATCGCCTTCGATGCAGACTGGCGTCACGAAGCCGGGGCGCTGTTACGGGCGCTCAACGCCACCTTACCAACCGACATCGCGCTGCAGAGCATCGCCGTCGCCGACGCAGGGTTTCACCCGCGCTTCGACGCGCGCAGCCGAACGTACCTTTACCAGTTCTATAGCCAGCGCGAGCGCCAACCGCTCTGGGATCGCTACACCTGGCACGTCCCGGTTCCCCTGGACGGCGCAGCGATGCGCCAGGCGGCGGCGTGGCTGGTCGGGCGGCACGACTTTGCCACTTTCGGTCAGCCGCCCCAGGGGCAGAACACCGTTCGGCAGGTGTTCGTGTCGGCGCTGGAAGGCGAGGCGCGTTTCTGTTACCGCATCACAGCGGACGCCTTTTTGCAGCGCATGGTGCGCAGCATCGTGGGGACGCTGGTGCAGGTCGGGCGCGGCGCGTTGACGCCGGACGAGTTCGTGGCGGTCTTTCAGGCCGCCGACCGTGCACAGGCAGGGCCAGTGGCCCCGCCGCACGGCCTGACGCTATATGCTGTTGAATACTGAACGCGGGCTGCGTTCACCAGAACTGAGGGCGGCCATGAGACGCCCCGCATGAAGTGGAGTTGCAACATGCGCACCAAGACTTATGTCACCAAGCCGGACGAGGTCCAGCGCAACTGGTGGGTGATCGATGCCAAAGGGCTGACGCTGGGGCGGCTGGCTTCGGTCATCGCGCCGATCCTCAAAGGTAAGCACAAGCCGACCTATGCGCCTAACCTGGACGCGGGCGATTATGTGATCGTCATCAATTGCGAGCGCATCCGCGTGACCGGCCAGAAGATGGACGCCAAGATGTATTACCGCTACTCCGGTTATCCCGGCGGCCTGACGGCCACCTCGCTGCGTGAGATGCTCGCCAAACACCCGGAGCGCGTGATCGAGCACGCCGTCGCCGGGATGCTGCCCAAGACCGGCCTGGGCAAGAAGATGCTCAAGAAGCTCAAGGTCTACACCGGCGAGACGCACCCGCACGCCGCGCAGAACCCCCAGCCGCTGGAAGTCCGGGAACGCTAGGCGGTTCAACAAACGAGGAAGTGAACATGTCTGTTCAATATTACGAAGGCGTCGGACGCCGCAAAACCTCCACCGCGCGCGTGCGCCTCTTCCCCAACGGGAATGGCAACGTGGTGATTAACGACAAGCCGGCCAAGGAATTCCTGCCGCGCGAAGGCGACCTGGAACGTGCCCTCAAGCCGCTGGAAGAAGCCGGCCTGGCGCAGTATTACAACGTGTCGGTGCACGTACAGGGTGGCGGCATCACCGGCCAGACGGACGCCATCCGCATGGGCCTGGCCCGTGCACTGCTCAAGGTCAACCCAGACCTGCGGCCTGCCATGCGCAAGGGCGGCTTTCTGACGCGCGATCCGCGCGTCAAGGAACGCAAGAAGCCCGGCCTCAAGCGCGCTCGCAAGGCCCCGACCTACACCAAGCGTTAAGGCGCAGACGAACTCCCAAAGCGCCAGGAACACCAGGGCGAACTTCTTGTCGATTTCCTCCTGGCGATCCTGGCGTCTTGGTGGTTCGATGGATGACCATGCCTGACTTCGACGATCACGACGATCCCTACGGCGGCGACGACGAACCGCTCGAAGCGTACTGCGTCAAGTGTAAGGACAGCGTCGAGATCGAGGACCCGCAGCCGGTGTGGACCCGCAAGGGGACGCCCGGCACGCGTGGTTTTTGCCCGGTGTGCGGCACGACGATCTTCCGCATGGGCCGCACGCCTGCCCACGACGCCATCAAACAGTCCGGCGGCGGAACGGCTCTTTTTGCCGAAAAGGATGCCCCCGCCCGCCCGCGCCCGGTCAAGATCGCGCCCGGCACGGTGTACGTCAATGCCGCGCCTGCCGACCGTGCCCTGGCGCAACGTCTCGCCGACGACCTGGCCGCGCTCGGCGTGCCTACGTGGCTGCCCGCCGACGGCGCGGACGCAGACGTTGCCTGGGCCGGGGGCGTTCACCCTGCGCTGCAAAGCTGCACCCGGATGCTTGTGATCCTCTCGTCCGCTGCCCCGCAAGACGAATCCGTGCGGGCGGCGTGGGAATACTTCCGCGAGAAGCGCCGGGGCATCGTGGTAGCCCAGACGGGTCCGGTGGACGTGCCGGATGCGCTGCGCCGCGCCACGCGCGTGGACCTCTCCGGCGGGGAAGACGCTTATCGCCCGGCCCTGCGTCGGCTCGTGCAGGCGCTGGCGGAGTAGCCCCCACAGAGACATCCTGAATTTCACGTTGGGGTGGCTTGCAAATACCCGGTAGCGGCGGATTGAAGCCGCCGCTACAATTTTCCCCATGACCACCGATCTCCTCGCTATTCTGCTGGCGCCGCCGCTGGTTGGCGGCGTGATCGGCGCGTGGGTGATGGCCGGGCGGCTGTTCGCGGCGCGGCTGTTGCCGGGCAAACCGCGCCTGCCCGTGTGGATTCCCTGGACGCTCGCACCGCCGGTGGCGCTGATCGGCTACGTGTTCGCGGCGGCGCAGATCATTGCAGCGGCGTCGGGCGCGGCGGGGGATGTTGCGGCGGAACGGGGCGCGGCGGCGTTGATGGCCGTCCTGCTCAGCCCGGTGTGGATCGGCAGCGCGGCGCTGGCCGTGCTGGGAATCGTGCTGCATTACGGGCTGGACGACGCGCTGGCTCATCTGCGGCTCGACGACGGCCCGCGCGAAGGGCTGGCGCTGGGGCTGCGCGCGGCCTGGGCGCTGATCGGCCTGTTGAGCCTGTTCCTGGGCTTGCAGGTGGCTTACCGCGCGACGGCAAGCAGCTCGGCAACGCTCCTTACCCTGACGGCTAACATCCGCCCGGCTCACCTGCTCGTGACCGGCGCGGCCCTCCTGCTGGCCGTGCTGGGGATGATCCTGCCGGCGCTGGTCGAGCGCGCCCCGGTTTTCGGTTTCAGCGAAGAGACCCCGCCATCACCACCACCGCCGCCGCCTGACCGTTCTCATGAGTCAGGCTGACCTCCCACTCGGCCAGGCCCAGTTGTTCTGCCAGGGCCAGCGCCGCGCCATGCAGCCGCAGCACAGGCCGCCCGCGCACATCCTGCGCGATTTCGATGTCCACCCAGCGCACGTCCCCGATCCCGACGCCCAGGGCTTTGGCGGCGGCTTCTTTGGCGGCGATGCGGGCCGCCAGCCGGGGCGGGCTGCCCGCGCAGAGGGCGCGCTCTTCCGGCGTGAAGAAGCGCATGTAGAACCGCTCCCCATAACGGGCCAGGGCGTGTTCAACGCGGGCGATGGCGAGGAGATCAATCCCGACGCGGAGCATAGGCAAGAATGGCGGTCAGCTGTCGGCAACCCCGACGGGCATCCCGCCCAGGTCTTCGCCCGTGCGCAGCCGCACGCTGACTGCCCCGGCGTTCACGTCGCGGTCGCCCATGATCAGCATCCAGGGAATCTTCTGCTCCTGCGCGACGGCGATCTTGCGCTGCATCCGCTCGCCGGAGTCGTCCACATGGATGCGCAAGCCGGCGGCCTTCAACTGCGCGGCGACCTGCCGGGCATAATCCAGGTGTCGGTCGGCGATAGGGATCAATTCCACCTGGATAGGCGACAGCCACGCCGGGAACGCGCCGTTGAAGTGCTCGATCAGGATGCCAATGAAGCGTTCCAGCGAGCCGAACGGCGCGCGGTGGATCATCACCGGCTGATGCGGCTGGCCGTCTACGCCCGTATATTCGAGCTGGAAGCGTTCTGGCAGGTTATAGTCCACCTGCACCGTGCCGAGCTGCCACTCCCGCTTGAGCACATCGCGGAAGATGAAGTCGAGCTTGGGGCCGTAGAAGGCTGCCTCGCCCGCTTCCACGCGGTAGTTCAGGTTTAGACGCTCGCACGCCTCGATGATGGCCGCCGTCGCCTTTTCCCAGCCGGCGTCGTCGCCCACATACTTATCGGAGTTCGGATCGCGCGTGCCGACGCGGGCGCGAAAGTCGTCCATGCCCATGCTGTGGAACACGTACTTCGTCAGTTCGACCACGTCCATGAACTCTTGCAAAAGCTGTTCCGGCGTGACGAACAGGTGCGAGTCGTCCTGCGTGAAGCCGCGCACGCGCAGTAGGCCACTCAGTTCGCCGCTTTTCTCGTAGCGGTAGACTGTGCCAAACTCGGCATAGCGGATCGGCAGATCGCGGTAGGAGCGCGGCTCGCTCTTGTAGATCATGATGTGGTGCGGGCAGTTCATCGGCTTGAGCAGGAACTCCTCGCCATCCACGTCAAGCGGGCTGTACTGGCTATCTTTGTAGTGCGGATAGTGCCCGGACGTGCGGTAGAGGTCCAGCCTGCCGATGTGTGGCGTCACCACCGGCAGGTAGCCGCGCTCCACCTGCGCCTCGCGCAGGAAGCGTTCCAGCGTCTCGCGCAAGATGGCGCCTTTAGGTTTCCACAGCGGCAGGCCCTTGCCGACCAGCGGGTCGATGACGAACAGGCCGAGCTTGGTGCCCAGGATGCGGTGGTCGCGGCGTTTAGCCTCTTCCAGGCGTTTCAGGTAGTCTTCCAGTTCGGCAGCCGTCTCCCAGGCCGTGCCGTAGATGCGCGTGAGCATCTCGCGCTTTTCGTCGCCGCGCCAGTAGGCCCCGGCAGGCTCGCGGAATGTGACACTGACCGCATCGGGGTTGATCTCGCGCGTGTTCGCCACGTGCGGTCCCCGGCACAGGTCCACGAACGAGTCGTGTCGGTAGGTGGAGATCACGGGTGCTTCGGCCACCGGATTGCCGTATTCGTCGAAGCCACCTGCCGCTAGGCCGTCGATCAACTCCTGCTTGTACTTTTGGCCGGCGAACACACGGCGGGCCTCGTCGGCGCTGACTTCCTGGCGGATAAAGTCGTGCCCTTCCCGGATGATCTCCTTCATGCGCGCCTCGATGGCTGCCAGGTCCTCTGGCGTTAGGGGGCGCGGCAGGTCAAAGTCGTAGTAAAAGCCGTCCTCAATCGGCGGGCCGATGGCGATCCCGGCGTCGGGGAACATTTCCAACACGGCCTGGGCCATCACGTGCGCCGCCGAGTGGCGGATGCGGTAGAGCCTGGAGTCTTCGTAACGTTGCATGGCTATTCCTCGGTTGTCGTTAACCATGTCTGTAGGGACGCAGTATGCTATATCCCCACCGGCAGATAAATTCACTGGGGAGGGGGCAAAGGCAGCCTGCGCGCCGCCTTCCTGCCCGTAGGGCGTAACCATGATCATCGCCCCCGTGCGGCAAGAACGCGCGCAGGGCGTTCTTACCGGGGGCCGGCAGTGATGGTGTCGGTATCGTCTTCAGTCATGCAGACCTCCGTTGAATGCCCCAGTGCAGGCGCACGGGCTGCGTTTCGTCCTCATAGGCCGGGCCGAACGAGATCGGCGCAAAGACACTCTCGAACACATCCAGCGCCAACAGATTGTCGATCACGTCTTCGATGCTGTCCAGGTCTAATTGCTCAACCAGGACATGTGGCGTTTCGAGGGTGGCATAGCGGATGGCGGGGGTGTTCGGCAGCGTGGCGCTCATCTCGCGCCCATAGTCCATCTGCTGCTGCAAATAGGGGATGGTGACGAAGCGCGCCATCCACAGCGATTCGTCCTCCATCTCGACCAGCACATCCACACTGCCCTGTTGCAGTTCTTCGACGTCGTCCAGCCACACGCGCTTGATTGACACGGCAAATATCCTTGTTTTGCTCATCCAACGGGTTGAGTCGCCACCGGGCCGCCCAATGAAAAGACCCCACCCCGGTGCCGGGGCGAGGTCTGAAAAAGGCCACGCGGTTCCACCCAACGTTCGCCCTGGCCGCGTCCTGACGGCGCCTGCCGGGCCTCATTGCCGCCGTAACGGGGCGGGCCGGGCCACCTTACTGAGCCGCGAGGCCGTTCAGGAGGCCGCTTGTGGGGGGTATCCACCGCAGACCCGCAGGCGCGCTCACAGCCAGGCGCGCGCCCTCTCTGGGCAGGCCGGGGACGGCAGACATGTCCCACTCAACGCTTTCACGAAATCGTTTTCGTTTGTTCAAGGATAGGGCAAAGTGGCGGGGCTGTCAAGAGATTGGCGTGGGCGCTTTGCACAGAGCCGGGGTACAATCGCATCGCATTGCCACAAGTAAACCTGCACAAAAGTGAAAATCTGACCATGAATCGCCTACATATCTCCCTGACTTTACTGCTCATCCTGATCGCCGTCGTGCTGCTGTCCGGCGCGCATACGCCCGCTGCCGCCCAGGGGCGTGACCCCCTCACGGCGCAGGTTCCTCTGCTCGTACCAGAAGTGATCCGCACCATCCCGCACGATACCAGCGCCTACACGCAAGGGCTGCTGTTCTACCAGGGTCGCCTGTTTGAGAGCACCGGCATTCGCGGTGAATCAAGCCTGCGCGAGGTGGACCCCGCCACCGGGGAAGTGCTGCGCTCGATCTCCATCCCGGCCCCCTACTGGGCCGAGGGATTGGCTGAGGTCAACGGCCAACTGATCCAGTTGACCTGGCAAGAACACGAAGCCTTCGTCTACGATCTGGAGACGTTCGAGCAGGTCGGCACCTTCGCCTACGATACCGAGGGTTGGGGGCTATGTTATGATCCGGATACCGACCGGCTCTATATGAGCGACGGCAGCCCGTTTCTGTTCCTGCGCGACCCGGAGACCTTCGACCTGATCTTCAGCGGGATGGTCACGTACCAGGGGCAGTACGTCCGCCGCCTGAACGAACTCGAATGTGTAGGCGACTCGATCTACGCCAACGTCTGGACGGCGGACTACATCGTGCAGATCGACAAGTGGAACGGCGCCGTGATCGGCCTCATCGACGCCACCGGCCTGCTGACCGATGAGGAGCGCGCCACACTGCGGGCGCAAAGCAGCGATAACGTGCTCAACGGCATTGCCTATAACCCGGAAACAGATACCTTCCTGCTCACCGGCAAACGCTGGCCAAACATGTACGAGGTCCGCTTCGTCCCGCACGAAGCCGAATAGCGCCATCAAACCGCCCAGACAGACAAAAGAGAAATTTGGCGTCTTGGCGGTTGGCATTTTTGAGGGGCTTATGAAACGCTGGCTGCTGGCAGGGGCATTGGTGGGCGGGGCACTGGCGCTGGTTCGGAGCCGCCCGCAGCCTCTTTCGCTGTGGGGCAAGGTCGTGGTCGTCACCGGGGCGTCGTCGGGGATCGGGCGGGCGGCGGCGCGGCTGTTCGCCGCCGAGGGTGCGCGCGTGGTTCTGGTGGCGCGCCGGGCAGATGCGCTGGCCAAAACGCAGTACGATCTTGCCCAGTTCGGCGCGCCGTCGCTGGTGGTGTCGGCAGATGTGACGCAAGATGCCGACCTGCAACGGATTGTCGCCGAGACGCTGCACGCTTTCGGGCGCATCGACGTGCTGGTGAACAACGCCGGGCTGTCTTACGGTGGGGCGCTACACACCATCAACCCTCAGCGCATCCGTGACCTGATCGCCGTCAATCTGATTGGCCCGATCCGGCTGACCCAGGCCGTCCTGCCCGCGATGCTGGCGCAGGGCAGCGGGCACATCGTCAACGTCAGCAGCATGGCCGGGCAGGTCGCTGCGCCGGGCATGGCCGCCTATGCCGCCACGCGCCGGGGACTGGTTGCTTTCGGCGACGCCCTGCGCCGTGAACTGGCTGAGACGGGCATCGGCGTTTCGTCGGTGCTGCCCTCGTTCACGCGCACCGCCATGACGGCAGATGTCAGTGAGGTCGGGCTGCGCACGTCCGGCGGGCTGCTGCCGCTGGAACAGTTCGACGTGCCGGAAGTGCCTGCGCGTGCCATCGTGGACGCGGTGCGCTTCCGCCGCCGTGACGTGGTGATGGGCGGCCCGCAAATACGCTGCGGTTATGTCTGGGAGCGGATCGCGCCCCAATTGGTGGATGTCTGGTGGCGGCTGTTTGTGGACGTTCCCGCGTGGATCGAGGCCGTGCGCGACCTGGGGGCGTAGGGCTTCTCCCTCAGATTCCAATGGGTGCACGGATAACACGGAGATTCACGGACTTGCATCTTCCGTGTTTGTCCACGTGATCCGCGTACTCCTGGAATCGGCAGCGCGAAACGTTCTGCCACAATGCTTATTCCGGCGTGGGATTGGCGGGCAGTCCCAGCACGAAGCGTCCCCGCACCGTGCAGCGCGTCAGCAGGCGGCCCGCTGAATTGCGCGGCGTGAGTGACCAGGTGTAGCGCCCCGGCCCGGCGAGCGCATCAGACGGAATCTGCACGATGGCCGGGGCAGGACCGGGCACATCTGCTTGAATCGCCGCGCCGCTTTCGTGAACCACGCGCAGGCGTACTTCGGCCTCCACCACAGGGAATAACCAGCCTAGCGTGATGACGGCGTTCGCCGGCAGGATGTCATCCTGCGCAGGCCGCCACAGCAATTCGAGCGCGCCGCATAGCCCGGCAGCATCGAGAGTCGGTGTGGTGGTCGGCGTCAGGGTGACGGTGGGAGTGTGTGTCGCCGTCGGCGGACGGGGCGTGTGTGTGGGAGTCCAGGTGGGAGGAAGGGTAGCCAGGGCAAGGGGCGCGCCAGGCGTGATTGTGACCCTCCCCCCCAACCCCTCCCCTTCAGGGAGAGGGGCTTCCAACGGCGTCGGCATCGTCGTGCTCTCTGAAGACGGCGACGCCAGGGGTGCGCAGGCTGCCAGGACAGCGATCAGATACGCCAGAGCATAGCCGCATTTTCTCATGCGGCGTGTTGACCACAGACGTCCCTGCTTGAAGGCAGACCTCACCCCCTGGCCCCCTCTCGGTCGCGCGGCCCTGCACCCAAGACCGATCCCCGGCTCGTGGAGTAGGGGCAAGGCATATCTCGCCCCTACATTGGACGTCGTGCGTGCGTTACCCTACCACTTCCACCATCAGGCTGTACTGGCTGCCGGTGGCCGGGCCGGTCGCCGACTCGGATGGGCCGAAGCTTATGCTATTGTGCACGCGGAACAGGTACGTGCCCCCCACCGGCAGTTGGACCTCGTAGCTGAACGTGCCCGACGTCGAACTGCTGAAGGTGAGGTAAAACGGCTGGTAGCCGGACGGATCGGTCGGCCCCTGGATGTCGATGCTCGTCCCGTAATTGGCGCTCAGGGCGCGCAGGGTGACGCGGATGGTCTGTCCGGCGGTTCCGGCGAAGGTGTAGACCTGCTCATACACGTTCGGGTCGGTGAACGCGCCCTCGACGGCCACGCCCGGCTGGAGCGCAGGCGTCTGCGTCGCGCCGAAGGTCAGAGTGTAGCTGGGCGACAGGCCACCCACTTCTGGTGTGCCCATCATATTGGAGCGCGAGACGATGATCAGGTACGTCCCGGTGTTATTTACCGCGAGCGGGTCGATGGACACGACGCCATTCGTGCTGTTGGCGGTGTTGTTGCCCCCGGCGTAGCTGCCGTCCGCTGCCGAGATCACCTGCACGTCCACCGGCTGGCCGTTGGCCCCCTGCGCCACCTCCACGCGCAGCAGGTCGCCTGCCACGCCATTGAAGACGTAGTGATCGCTGGGGTTGTTGTCGTCCAGCGTACCCTGGACCGTCTGGCCGCGTTCGATGGGCTGCGTCTGGATCGGGCGCACGGTGAACTGCACCGTTACGGAACCGGCTGGTTGGGTCGTACCGCCCATGGGCGTCTGGCGCGCGACCGTGAACAGGTGTTCACCCGTCTGGTTAAGCACCAGCGGGTCGATGACCGCGCCGATGCCCGGCATGTCGCCCATGTTGCGGAGCACCAGGCCCGCCGGATCGCGCACTTCCAGGACAAACGTCCCCTGGCCGCTGCTGGCGTCGCCGCCGACGGCCTGGCCGCTGACGGTGAGCATTTCGCCCGCCGTGCCGTTATAGGAGAAGTAGGCAGCAGGCTGGGCATCGTCCAGCGTGACCGTGATCGTCTCGTTCAGCGAGAGTGGGTTGAGGACGCCGGTGTTAATGGACAGTTCAAAGGGGCCGGTACTGCTGCCCTGCTGGCGCATAAAGCGCGTGGCGATCACGGTGTAGGTCCCGCTGGCGGGCAGCCGAAACGGGCCGATCAGCGAATTGAGGTTGCCGCCGCTGTCGTCGTTCGTTTGCAGGCTTTGCCCATCGGGGCCGAGCAGTTCCAGGTAACTGTCCAGGCCGGACTGGGTGGCGTTCATGCGGATCACGATCACATCGCCTGCCGCGCCCGTAAAGGTGTAGCGGACTTCTGGCGCATCCTGGGTAATTTCGCCCGTGACGACCTGCCCATACGTAATCGTCCCGCCGCCCTGGGCCAGTGCCACGCCGGGCAGGACAACGACCAGTACACTCAAAAATGCCAAAAACAGCTTGATCATCGATTTCTGATCCATCTTGTTTTGATTTTCTCCTGCGGCGCGTCGCCGCTCAAAACCGGATAGCACACAGATATTATCTATAAATCCTTTCTGGGAAAAGTTCTTGACGCCCGCCCCACGCCTGCCCTACGCCTCTCTGCCGGGGCAGGGAGCTTACGTGGAAATACCCCAAACAGAAGGGGATACACATCGCCCAAGAGGGTTTATGATCAGGGTGAATGAAGGTGTAGAAGGCACCGTTGAGGAGGATGGGTGTGTATTGGATGATAGGTCTGCTGGGAGCATTGCTGGCAGCGGCGCCGTTCGCGCTACACTACGACGACCATCCCGCAGCCTTGCGGAGTAGCCTGATCTTGGGCCTCGTCCTGTTGGCATTGGCGCTGCGCAGGGGCCTCAGCCACGGCGACAGTGTGTGGGAATACCTGGCGGCGGGCGTCGTGGGCCTGCTGGCGATCTGTGCGCCGTTCGTGCTGAACTTCGGGACGGAACGGACGGCTCCGTACTGGATCAGCATCTTGCTGGGATCGGCGACGTTCGTGTTGGCGAGCGTGGCCGTGTTCGCCATGCAGTTTCAGGAGTCGCAACAGCCCTGTTGACGGCCTGAGCGGCCTTTTCTCACCGAGGAGAAGGGGCGCGTCGGGACAACGAACCGCTAAGACAGAACGCCAGGAGGGTTGGGTGGCCTTCCTGGCGTCTTGGGGTTAGATTTCTTGTGCGTAGCTTATCTCACTTCCTCCGCCACCTCGCCCATGTGCGTCACGTCGTAGCCGGGCAGCGCCGCCACCGCCGCGCGGAAGCCGTCGTCGTGCAGCAGAGCCAGCGCCGCCTGCACCGGGGGCGCGTCGGCGTGTTCCAGCGGCAAGGCCAGGTCGTACCGCTCCGACGCCAGCGGGACGAAGTCCAGGTCCAGGGCGCGCGCCGCCGCCAGCACGCCCATGCCGCAATCCGCCGCGCCGCCCTTCACCGCCGCCGCCACCGCCAGATGCGTGATCTGCTCGCGCTCGTAGCCGCGCACCTGCTCCGGTGCAATCCCTGCATTCGCCAGCAGGTGATCCAGCAGCAGGCGCGTGCCCGCCCCGCGCTGCCGGTTGACGTACACCACATCCGGGCGGGCCAGGTCTGCAATGCCCCGGATGCCCTTCGGGTTATCCTTCGGCACGATCAGGCCCTGTTCCCGCCCGACCAGCGTGATCAGCCGAATGGGGATGCCCGGTGCGTACTGCTGCACGTAAGCCACGTTGTACTGGCCCGTCGCGGGATCGAGCAGGTGGCAGCCCGCCAGGTGGGCGTGGCCGCGCTTGAGCGCCAGCAGCCCGCCGACGCTGCCCACGTTGGCGCTGGATAAGCGGAACTCAGGGCGACGCTCGGCCAAAAACTGCGCCAGCAGGTCGAGCGTCAGGTCGTGGCTGCCGATGATCACCACCGTGCCATCCAGCCGCGCCGGGGAGGTGTACAGGTGAACCGTCACGCGGTCGCCCTGGTTGTGCCCCTCGCTGAAGCGCGGGATGCGCACGATGCCGTCGGCGCGCACCAATGACATGATCGTGCCCGCGCCGCGCCCCAGCGGAGTCACCAGCGTCCGCCCGCCCACGCGCCCGACCGTCACACGCAGGAATTCGTCGTCGCCCGTCGGACTGAGTACCTTGCGCGTCAGTTCGCCCTCCACCGTCGGGGCAGGGTCAGCGGGGCAGCCCAGCCATCTTTCCAGCAGCGGTTTGACGAAAATCTCCCCGGTCAGCGCCGCCGACACCGGATAGCCCGGCACGCCGATCACGGGCGTGCGCCTGCCGCCTACGTTCAGCATCCCCAAGATGACCGGGTGGCCAGGCCGCACGGCCACGCCGTGCACCAGCAGGTCGCCCAGCGACTCGACCACCGCTGCCGTGTGATCCTCGCTGCCCGCCGACGACCCGGCATTGACCAGCACGAGGTCTGCCCCCGACGCGGCGGCGTCGGCCACGGCGGTGCGGATGCGCGCGCGGTCGTCTGGGACAGGTTCCAACCGCAGCGCCCGCCCGCCCCATGATTCGACCTCGGCAGCCAGCACGATGCTGTTGTACTCGATCACATTGCCCGGCTGAAGCTGTTCGCCCGGCCTAACCAGTTCGGTCCCCGTCGCCAGCACGGCTACCAGCGGCCTGCGCCGGACCTTCACCGTCGCGTGGCCGCACCCGGCGATGGCGCCCAGGTCCACCGGGCGCAATCGGTGATTGGCCGGCAACACCAGTTCCGTCGCCACCATGTCCTCCCCCATCGGGCGGACGTGATGCCAGGGTGTGGTCGCGGCGCGGATCAGGATACCGTCAGCGGTCGGCTGGACGTGTTCGATCATGATCACCGCGTCGGCCCAGGCGGGGATCGGCTGGCCGGTGTTGACCGGCTGCGCGGGGCGGGCGGCGGTCTCCGGTGTGCCGAGTTGCAGCAGGCGGGGAGCGGTTTCCGTCGCGCCGAGGGTATCTTCTGAACGGACGGCGTACCCGTCCATCGCGCTGGCGTGGTAGTGCGGCGCGCTGACCTCGGCCCACACCGGCTCGGCAGTGACGCGCCCCAACGCCTCGGCGACTGGGATTTCTTCGGCGGCCATTGGCTGCCATAGCCCGGCGGCTTGCAGCGCCTCGACGAAGCGCGCCCACGCCTGGTCCAGGGGAATGTCGTGCAGGTAGATAGAACGATCTTGAGTCATACAGGAACCATCCGTCCGTTATCTATTCCGTAGCGGCGGTTTCAAGCCGCTGCTACAACCACGCTGCCCGGATCGGCCTATTGCCACGTCCACAGGCCACCGAAGAACTGACGCAGCCCCTTGATGAACGGCCACAGGATCAGCGCGACGGCGGCCCACGCCTGTTGGTCGCGGGGTTCCGGTTTGGACATCGCAGCATTCTCCTCCTGTTCCCCCGATGCAGGCCGGTTGTTCCCCGCTACCATTCTAGGCCCCGTCCGCGCCCGATGCCTCTCCCACGTGCGCCCGGACTGCCGCCACGACCGAGGCCAGGTCGTGCGCGTCGTGGACGAAGTCCAGGTCGTCGGCGGGCAGCGTCAGCACCGAGCAGGCCGTCCAGCGTTCGATCCATTCCTCATACAGCCGATTCAACTGTGTCAGGTAGTCGATGGAAATCTGCCGCTCGTAGTCGCGCCCACGCATGGCGATTCGCTCCACCAGCGTGCCCACGCGCGCCCGCAGATAGATCAGCAGGTCCGGCGGCGGCAGAAAGCCTGCGATCCCCTGGTACAGGTTGCGATAGGTGTCGTAGTCGCGCGCGCTCATGCGTCCCTGGCGGAACAGGTTGCAGGCAAACACCTCGGCGTCCTCGTACACGCTGCGGTCCTGCACCACGCTGCCGGGATGATCCACAAGCTGGCGGTGATGTTGCAAGCGGCGGCTGAGGAAAAATATCTGCGAGTGGAAACTCCACCGCTCCATATCCTGGTAGAAGTCGGCCAGGTAGGGGTTCTCCGCGTTGGCCTCGAAGAACGGCTCCCAGCCGAGGGCTTCGGCCAGCAGGCCGGTCAGACTGCTCTTGCCGACGCCGATGTTGCCCGCAATGGCAATGAACCGTTTGTGGGAGTTTTGAGTTTTGAGTGCTGAGTTTTGCGTTGCGGTTTGCATGATAGTTCTGTGAAAAACATTCACCACCAGGATCGCAACGATCGCCAAGAAAATCAAGCCTTGCTGCGACCCTGGCCTGTTCCGGCACGGTCAGTCCGGGGCGGTCCCTGTCGAGGCATTCTACGCCAGATGAATTTTCACCACCACGCGCGCCTGGGCGACGCGGGCGAGATCGTCGGGGGCCGGCTGACCGTCTGTATCCAGTTTCACGCCGAAGAAGCGCGCATAACCCGGCCTGAGGCGGAAGTACGCCGCCATCGCCGCGCTGACGCCCGCCGCGTCCTCGATCACTTCGCCCCGACCCGTAAGGTCCTTGCCCTGCACATGGACCGTCACCGGCGCGCCGCCACGCAGGTTGCGCCACCAGGATCGCTCCCGGTAACTGGTGGTGAGGAGTGTCTCCCCATCCCGGAGATAGCTCACCGGTGTGCTGTAGGTCTTGCCGCTTTTGCGCCCCGTGACGGTGATCAACATCATGCTTTTGCTGACCAGGCCGTGCAGCGGCGAGCGCAGCAGCGCCGCCACGATCCCGTTGCCGAACTTACCCGGCGTGCGCGCTTTTCTGGACATGATCTCCTCCTGGAAAACCCGATCGCAAGAGGCGTGGGACGATGCATGAACCTTTGTGAGTTTTGCGCCCTTTGCGGTTAACGATTCCACGCCCCGACGGCGACGTACTCGCGCCCGTCGCCCGCCGGAAAGACCGCGCCGTCCCACCACGTATACACCTTCACGCCTACCGTGTATTCGCCCGGCGGCAGGTCCGCCGCGTTCAGCGTGCGCGGGTCGTACACCACCTCGCCCACCGCCCAGGATGTCGTAGGGCGTGCATCAAGGAAAGGATAGGAGTCGTTTTGCGCCGCCAGCACGCCCGCTTCGTCCAGCAGAAAGACCGACACGGTGTAATCCACCGCCGGGGCTTCGTCCGCCGACCACCACAGGTCCACGCGCCCGGCCTCCGGGTGCACTTCTGCCGCGCGCAGGACCATCCCCGACGCGAACGTCGCCAGCGGTTCGGTAGGCAGGCGGTCGTAGCGGAAGGCGTTGAGCGCATTGCCAACGTGATCGGTGGTCAGCGTCATGGTGCGAACGTAACCCCAGTCACGCAGCTGATCGAAGATCGGATGTTCGTCGCCCCAGGCCGCCAGCCACACCGTGTCGTAGGCGTTGACCAGCGTCATCAGCCGCGTGGGATAGCCGTCTGGGTCGGCTTCGCGCCACTGCGGCAGGGAACGGATGGGCGTCCCGGCAGGCATAAGGTGTTGCAGGTAGTAGTTGAGCGTGTGGCCGTCGTTGCCCACTTCCATCAGGGCCACCTGGCCGGGCAGGGCATAGCGCGCCAGCTTTTCTCCGACGACATTCCAGGGCGGTTTGGGCAGGAAGTCATCGACCGTCGTCACGCCGTACAGGACGATGACCGCCACCAGCAGCCCGCGCGCAGGATGGCGCAGGTTCGCCAGTCCGCGCCCCACCAGGATCGCTACCGCCGGGGCGATCATCGAGATTTTGCGCTCGGTGAGAATCGGCAGCCAGAAGTTACCCACGAACGTGATCGCTACCGGCAGTGCCAGCCACATCGCTGCGAAGACGGTCGAACTGAGCGGACGCCAGCGCACAGCATCGCGCCCGCCTGCGCCGGGCGCGAGCGCCACCAGCCCCAGCAGCGTTAGCCCGATCCACAGCGCCCACTGGCCGGTAAAATACTTGGGCAGAAAGAAAACCAGCGCGTCCCAGTTGGAGGGCCGCGACTGGAACATCTCGTAGGGCGGGGGCGTGCGTATCTGATCCAGCGTCACGCCGAGGAACCAGGGCAAAAAGATCAGCCCGGCCAGCGCCAGCGCGCCGACTGCCGCGATCCGCTGCCGCCCGCGCAGGAAGATCAGCGCGTGCAGCCCTTCGATGAGCGGCATGTAAAGGCCCAGATAGTAGGTATGCACCAGCGCCACCGTGAAGCCGATCCACCACGCCGCCCGCGCCGGGGTCGGTTGGCGCACCCAGCGCAGGTAAGCCCACACGCTCAGGCAGGCGAACAGCAGGTGCCAGGTGTACATGCGCATTTCCTGACCCAGCACCATTTCCGAATCGGCCAGGGCCAGCAGCAGCGCGGCGAAGATGGGCGCGCGTCCCTGCGCCATGCGCGCCTGCCCGCGTTCCAGTTCTTTTGCAATGCGGTAGACGACTGCGACGGTGAGGATACCCGCCAGCGCGGAGAACAGCCGCAGCGCCAGCACGGAATCGCCCGCAAAGGTCATCCAGACGCGCAGCAGCACGTAGTACAGCGGCGGGTGGGTGTCGGCGGCGATCAAAGGGAACATGTCTGGGCTGCTGACGATGCTGTAGGCGAAGCCTTCGTCGAACCACAGGCTTTGCTGCGTCAGGTGCACGATCCGCGCCGCTGCCGCCAGCAGCAGGATCAGAACCAGATAGAGCAGAGTAGATCGCTTGGGCATAGAAGACTCGGGTCGTGCAGATTTCAAGGGTACACGGATAACACAGATAGGCACGGATGATCACCGATTCTTAGAAATTTTTGAATCCGTGATGATCCGTATCATCTGTGCCATCCGTGTACTATTGGAATCAGATCGAGTATAGCGTTTCCAAAAGCCTGTAATCCCGGCTTTCAGTTTATACCACCGCCAACACGCCGCAGGCCGCCGCGATCTCGTCGGCGATGTCCAGCGAGGCGTTCGGATAGGCGATACGCCTGGCCCCGGCAGAAAAATCGGCCAGCGCCCGGCTGCCCGGACGCAGCCACTCACGCAGCGTGGCGACGATATCCTCCGCGCTGGGTGCGTGCACCCCGGCCCCGCCATCGACTACGAAATCGATGTTGGGGCTTTCCTGGAACGGGATCGCCCCACTGAGGATCATCGGCAGGCCGCAGATAGCCGCCTCGGCAATGGTGCCCGGCCCGGCTTTGGTGATCAGCGCGTCTGCCGCGTGCATCATGACCTCGATGTTGTCCACAAAGCCATACACCTGCGCGGGCAGGGTCCAGGGGATGGCTTCCAACTGCCGGCGTAGCCGCTCGTTTCGCCCACAGATGATCGCCAACTGCATGTACAGGCCCGCCGCGTTGATCGCCTGCGCGATCTCCTCGATCTCGCCCATGCCCTCCCCGCCGCCCAGCAGCATCACGGCGGGCCGGTCGTTCAGCCAGCCGAGTTCGCGGCGGGCATCGGTCTTGCTGCCCTGATAGCGGGCGAACTTGGGATGCGCCGGGTGACCAACGACGCGCATCTTGATAGGGTCCATCCCCAGTTTGAGGCCGCGTTGGTAGGCCGGTTCGCAGGGCACCAGACAGCGGTCTACGCCGGGGTGATACCACGCCACGTGCGGCTTCGCCAGATCGGTGATCACGGTGATGATCGGCAGCTTGAGCCGCAGCCGGTTGCGCGCCCCGGCAGCAAAGCGCGAGAACCCGCCGTGCACCACCACGATGATGTCGGGCCGATACTTGTTTACCAGGTGACGCGCTTTGTCTTCGGCGACGGTGGCGGGCAGGGTGCTACGGGTGAGCGGCAGGCTGAACAGCCCTTCGGCCACCAGGTAGTACCAGCCGTAGGTGGTGAGACTGTGCTTGACCCACTTAGGATACAGCTCCGGCGCATATTTGAACGGCGGCGGCCAGTACTCACGGAACACATCCACGTACACGGCTTCAAACAAGCCAGGGTAGCGGATGTTCAGAGCGGCTTCCAGAGCGCGTCCAGCAGCGCGATGCCCGCCGCCGGTATCTGACATCAAAAAAACAACCCGTTTTTTCATGGAAGGCAACCTTCAATCAGCCTCTTTCTGCCGTGCCTGATGTTACCACGTGCGGGGAGCAGTCAGCAATTAGCGGTCAGCCATCAGTCATATCGGATAGGCGCTGCAAGCTGCCAGGACGTGACGGTTGGCCGTTCCGATCCGGCTACGTGTTGCATGATATAACGCAGCGGCGGCGGATTCGTTCCGCCGCCGTCCAAAACGGCCTGCTGACCCCATGTGCAGGTTTTCATCGCCGGGGACTCAAGTCCCCGGCTGAGAAAAACAAGCCCTCCGGGCTACATTTCGGCCCAGGAGTTTACTCCGGGGCGGCCCTTTCCCAAACCTGCACACTGCGTCTGCTGATTGCTGACGGCTGGCTACTTGCCCACCTTCGGCAACACTTCTTCCAGCACTATGCCGATCACGTCCGGGTCGGGCAGGCCGAGAATATCGACCATAAAGTAATCCACGCCGAGATCGACGAACTGCTGCATGTCGGCCACGACCTGGGCGGGCGTGCCGCAGAGGGCGTTGCCCCGGTTCCACTTGCCATTGCTGCGGGCCAGGGCTTCAGCCTCGCTGCGGCCCAGCGCCAGCCGCCCAAACCAGGTCAGACGCAGGCTGGCCGGGTCGCGCCCGATAGCCTCGCAGTGTCGGCGCACGACGGCGGCCCGGTCACTGTATTTGGCGAAGGCTGAGTCGGGGATGTTCCACCAGTCGGCGTAACGGGCTGCCAGCAAGGTCGTCCTGTCGCCACCGCCGCCTACCATGATCGGCGGAATGGGGGCGGGCTTCGGCTCGCACCAGGCGTTCTCGACGCGATAGTACTTGCCATGATACGTCACCTGCCCCGGCTCGGTCCACAGCCGCTTGATGATCTCCAGCGTGTCCTCCAACTGACCCACACGCACGCCGGGCCGGGGATACGCATAACCGTAGGCGTGGTACTCGTCTTCTTTCCAGCCCGCGCCGATGCCCATGATGAAGCGCCCGCCGGTCAAGATTTGCAGCGTCGCGCCCATCTTGGCCGTCAGGGCCGGGTTGCGATAACTCTGGCCGAGCACCACCGGGCCGATCTCGAACTGCGGGTAGCGCGCCGCCAGGTAACAGATAACGGTCCAGGCTTCGTAGGTGGGATCGTCCTCCCAGAAAAAGTGGTCGGTCATCCACAGGCTGCGGAAGTGCCCTTGCAACTGCGGCAAGACGGCGTCCAGGTCGGCGGTGAAGCGGTCGAGCTGCCCTTTGGGCGGCCCGGCGGGCAGGCTGAGGCCGAAGTCAATGGTCATGGCGGTTCTCTTTCTTCTTTTTCTTTGGCTGGCACAGGGCGAAACTCCCGGTGGTTGAAGGACCGGGCCGTTTCTGTGGATTCTAGTCCGCTTTTGGCGCTTGACAATCGGTACAACGCCGCGCGGCGCGGGGGCATGGTATACTCAAAAGTGGCATTCGCAAGGAGTGACTCATGACCCTGATGCAGCTTGTTCGTCCCGTTGAACCGCTCTCGACCGCTGACCTGATTCGCTGGACGTTGCGTATCTATCTGCGCCATTTGCCAAGCTGGCTGGCGCTGGCGGCACTGACGCTGATCCCGCTGGCGGTGTTCAACGTGGTGGTCGATCTCTGGCAGGCAGGGCTGGTAGACTGGGAACGATTGAACGCGGCTTTTGCCATCCCGCCGCAGCAGAGCGCACTGCTGGACCCGGCGCTGCTGCTTCAGTTCATCCAGTTGAGCATCAGCGAGATAGGCGCACAGCTGATCGTCCAGTTGGTGCAGGGCGTAATCCTGGGCGGGGTGGGTGCGGTGCTGGCGGCGACGGCCTTCCGGGGGCAGACGGTGTCGCTGCTCGCAGGGGGGCGCGTTGCGCTGGGAGAACGGCTGACGGCGCTGGTTGCCGGTCATGGGATCGCACTGGGCGCACTGATCGCGCTGATCATCGCCAGCGCGTTCGGGATGCTGTTCTGCGTCGGCGTGTTGGGGTTCGGCGCGGCGGCCTATATGTATCTGGCCTGGGTGCCCCTGATGGCCCCCGTGATGGCCCTGGAGCGCGGCCCACTGGCGCGCCTGCTGGCGCGGGCGTGGTACTTCGGCAAAAAGCGCGTCTGGGTGATCTTCGCCGCGTTCCTGGCGCTGTGGGCGCTGGGCTTCTGCCTCAGCCTGCCGGTCGGCTGGATCGTGGATGTGCTGCTGGGCTTGTTGCCATCGTCGGACCTGCTGCGTGTGACCGGGGTGCAAGCCAGCGTCGTCATTGTCCAGGGCATGACGCTGCCGCTTGGCGCGATCTTCTATACACTGCTCTATGAGGACGCCCGCTTGCGGCTGGACATGCCTGGCGGTGCAGCAGGCGACGTGGCCGACCCGCCCGAAGGGGCCATTACCGCTGCCGATCTGCCGAACCTGATGGGTGTGGCGCTGCTGGCGCTGGGGCTGCTGTTCGCGCTGTTCTACGTGACGATGACAGCATCCCTGGCGCTGCCGATACCCTGAGGCGAGCCTGCCGAGTCAGGCCTTGAGCCAGGGCGAAAGCTGGCGCAGCGCCGCGTGTACATTGGCGTCGTCACTGCCCAGCGTATTCACCAGCGCGCGGGCAACCTTCCCCTGCAAATCGGCGTCGTTGATGCGGGCCGCCATGTCGCTCAGGGCGGCGGTCGCTTCTTGCTGCACGCCTGGGTCAGGGTCTTGCAACAACACGATCAACGGTTCGACGGCGCGCAGGTCGCCGATGTGCCCCAACACCGTTGCGGCTACCATACGCACCTGCGGACGCTCGTCGCCTAATGCAGCGATCAGCGGCTCGACCGCCGGACCGCCGAGCTTGGCGAGCGCCTCCGCCGCGTAGATCCATAGGCATTCCTCCGGGTTCGGCAGCAGCTGGATCAACGGCTCAATGACCGCCTCGCCGATGTTCACCAGCGCCCATTGGGCCAGCAGGCGCACGTCTTCGCTGTCGTCGCGGCACATCACGCTCAACAGCGGTTGGATGGCGCGTGGGTCCTGAATCCAGCCCAGCGCCCGCACCGCTCCTGCCCGGATAGCCGGGTTGGTATGATTCAACGCGGCCAGCAATGGTTCCACCGCCGCTGCTCCCAGTTTGCTCAACGCCACCGCCGTGCGCATGGCTGCGGCGGTATCCTTCTCCCCCAGGCGTTCGATCAGCACATGCGGATTTGTTTCGTCGGTCATCGGCTGTTCTCACTCCTTCGATGCACGGAAATGTTCAGGATGCAGGGGTTTTGCGCGCGATGGCGATCTGGTTGACCCCCAGGCTCAACGGCATGAACGTGGTGCGCGTGATCACCTGAATCAGCGCGGGCAGCCCTAACACGGCGAACTGCACGGTTTTTGGAATGATGGGGAAGTACGGCACATCCCACAGGCCATCGCCGCAGTGACGGAGCACCTGGAACCCCGCTGCCTGACACCATGCCCGCCACTGTTCCGGCGGCTGGACGTTGATGTGGGTCGGGTCTTTGCCGATGGCATCGGTCGTGGGGTCTTTCCAGCGGCGCAGCGCGTAGCCAGGGTTCGGCGTGGCGAACAGCCACAGGCCGCCCGGCCTGAGCACGCGCGCCACCTGCCGAATCGTGCCGGCAGGATCGGGCAGGTGTTCCACCAGGTGCAGCGCCACGACCGCGCTGAACTGCCCATCGGCAAATGCCGAGAGATCGTCGGCGCTGCCGACCTGGGCCTGAGCGCGGGGCGCGTTGTGCCGCGTCTGAGCGACCGCGTAATCCGCCAGATCGATGCCTGTACAGGCGAAGTCGTCTTGCAGCAGGCCAAGCAGGTGGCCCAGCCCACAGCCCAGTTCCAGCAGTTCGCCGCCGGGCGGCGCATAGCGGCGGACCAGGGCAGCATAGTAGCGCCGCGCGAACCAATACATGCTGAAGCGGCCCAGCGGGCGGTCAGCGTAGTTATAGCTTTCAAAGTAGTGCTGCCCGTATTCGTGCAGCGGCACGTCCGGGCGGGGAGCAGCGTTGTTCATAGCGTGGAGTATAGCAAAAATGGCCGCCAAAACGACAGCGGCGGACCGACCCGCCGCAAAAAGTGGAATGGAACCGGTTCAGGCCGCATTTCGCGCATCGTAAACGGCGATGGTCTCGATGCGAACTGGCTCTGTTTGCCCACTGATCAGTCGGATCACCAGATCATGCACATCGGGAGGATAATAGGTCTCACCGCACTGGCGGCACACCAGTGCCGGAAGGTTCTCGATCACAATCCAGCGTTGCTGATATTCCTGCACCCGCGTCACAGACCGCCGCTCTAGCAGTCCCCGGCAATACAGGCAGTGTTCCTGTTCCTCATTCATGGCTTTTCCTCACCCGAAAATCCTCTTCCCATTCATCGCGTCGTGGTTCGTAAACAGTAATAATCTTGATCGGCGGCGGGTAACTCACCTGAACATGCAGCACACGTCCGCTTGCGGTTTGACCCAATAGCAAACAACTTGGGCCATACTTGTCTTCGGGATAATCCTCAATGACTTCGCCGCTTACAACAACTTCTTCCACCTCGTGACTGAAAATGGCACGCTGCGCCGCTCGATCAGATGCATGAGCGGTCCACAGATAATGCCTCATAACAAACGCGGCCCGCAACAGGTCAAGATCAGGGGGCACGGCGACACTCGATTGAAAACGCCCCTCCCGTGTATTCGTGCAGCGGCACGTCCGGGCGGGGAGCAGCGTTGTTCATAGCGTGGAGTATAGCAAAAATGGCCGCCAAAACGACAGCGGCGGACCGACCCGCCGCCACCACACAAAACGTCCTTCGGGTCGTGCTCAGTACGGGAACGCATTCATAAAGGCATCCAGATCGCCCTGCCCATTGGTTTGCACGGCGAAGAAATAGCGGTCCCGGTTCCAGGCCATCCGTCCCTCGCCGCCGCCGACGTAGTACAGATAGCTCAAAAAGTTAACGCTTCCCTGCGAGCGGTGTCCACTGTGGCCCTCGTATTGGGCGCCGATCCGCTCCACCGCTGCCTGCGCCGCCACCGTCGTGGCGAAAACCTGTGCTTGCATCGTGATCGAGGCATCGCCGCGACGATATACCGCCGTTGCGCCGCCATCGTCGGGCGCGCCGCTCACCGACTCGCGGGTAAAACCGCCCACATTGCGCGGCAGGAGCGTATCCACGTGGTCATTGGCAGGCAGAGGCCGCGCATTCACCTGATAAGGCCCCTCGACCACCAGGCCGACCAACGCGCCCAGGCTGCCGACGATGGCCCCGCCCGTTGCGATCACCGAACAAATGCAGCAGGCGCAACCTCCTAGAACCAGTACCACGATCACAATCACAAAATTGCGCGTCTCTCTGCTCACCTGTGCTTTGCCCTTTCGACCAACGCCAACCCGGCGAAATCCACGCTCGCCGATCTATACGTCCTTTTCTTCCAGGCGTTGCAGGCGTTCGTGCAGCGAGGCCAGCAGCGGCTCACCCAGGGCGCGGTCGAGCAGGTCGGGACGGTAGTCGATGGCTTCACGCAGCCACTTCAGACCGGTCTCCGGATCGCCCATCTGGGTGTAGCAGACCCCCATGCGATAGCGGATGATGGCGTGGCGCGTCGGATCGACCAGGTCCAGCACCCGGTCGATGGTCACCGCCTCCTCCCATTCGCCACGCACCAGATGCAGGGAGGCCAGGTTGTTCCAGGCCTGGCTCAGTTCGTCGATGGCGATCTCACTGGCGCGGCGGATGGCTTCCAGGGCTTCGTCATATTCGGCCTTTTCCTCATAGGCCCCGGCCAGCAGCAGCCAGGCGTCATAATACGTCGGCCAGGTCTCGATGGCGCGGCGACAGTGCAGAATCGCCAGGTCCCATTCGCCGGCATCCATGTGATCGAGGGCAAAGGCCCACTGTTCAGAAGGGTTCTGGTCCCAGGTTCGGTGGCGCTGTTGGGTGGCACTGCGCGTATCGTCGGTCATCGGCGCTCCTATGGGATCACTCGACGGGCGGCCAGGATATGGCCCGGTTTCATTCTAGTATAGGCAGCGTGTTGGGAGCAAGCGCCGGGCGGCGGACCGGCGCCGCGCTTCTCGCCTGCTGCACACGCGACGGTGATGCTGTCACATAAGGCGCGGAAGCTGTCACACAGCGCGTCGTATGCACGGTTAAATCGTCACAGTCGTCACACAATCGTCATGCATATCCTGCTCCTCTGCGTCACGCTGAGGTTAACCGGACTCTAACCTGGCAGCGCCGGGCAAGAGAAAACAACCAGGGGTGCGGCAGCATGTTCTCAGGAGTCGCTCATGACCGATAGTACGATCTGGACGGAGGCCGCCAACGCCCATGCCGGGCATCAGTACCAGCCAGAGGAGTTCATCGACCGGCAGGACATTGTGGAAATTGTCGAATCGATCCTGGAAGGCGCGCGCCCCGGTGGGCAGCAACCCACACGCTCGGTGATCGCGCTGTCCGGCGTGCAGGGAATCGGCAAATCGTGGCTGTTGCAGCACCTGCTCTATCTGTCTCGCAGCGGCACGCTGGGCCAGGGACGCGGCGGCGCGCCCCGACGAGCGACGGCGGCGGCTTATGCCAGTTTCATGGACCTGGGCGCCGACTTGCGCCGCACGCCGGTAGCCCTGATCGGCACCCTCTACACCCAATTCACTGCCGCCCTCCAGAACGCCTTACCCGCTGTACGCGCGGCGGCAGGAGAAGTTGAAAAGGCGCTGGCGCAGACCCGCCGTGATGACGATTCGGCAGACCTCGCAGCGGCGCTCGTCGAACTGGTGACGGCCATCGGCGAGCAGGCGACGCCGATTCTGCTATTGGACGCGCTGGAACTCCTGCCTTATCCCTCGGACCTCTTTCATTGGCTGGAAAACGACCTGTTGGCCCCTCTGGCTGCTACCGACCGGGCGATCATCGTCTTGGCGGCGCGCAAAGAAATCCGCGTGCGCAGTTTTGAACTGCGGCGGCGTTTTTTCCCCATCCGTCTCCAACCGTTCGATTCCGAAGATACCCTCCGGCAAGCAGCGCGCGTATGCGGGTCACAGGAACGCGCTCCTGCGGCCAGAAAGTCCATCTACACCTATTCGCTTGGTCATCCTTACACCACTTGGAAGCTGTGCAGCCAGGCGGCGGGCGCGCTCGACGAATCGGCAAGTGCCGAGGCTGTCCGCACCTTGCGCGAGGTGGAGACCATGCTGTTGCAGGATGCGTCGGAACCCCTGCGCGCGCGGCTGCGCCTGGTGAGCGTATTGCGCAAGTTCAACGTCAATTCGCTGCGTCTGTTGCTGGCCGTTCTAGAAGACCCCGCCCTGCGCGAGCAGAAAGACCCCTACTTCCTGGAACTCATCGATGACATGGTACGCTCCAACCTGGTCTTCTGGAACCAGCGCGACAAGGCTTACGTGATGGACACCCCCGTGCGCCAGATCATGAACCGTTTGCTGCGGTTGCAAGACCCGGCGGTTTATCGCCAGCGGCAGCAGGCCGCGCTGGAGATTTATCGCCAGTGGGTGCTGGCTTATCCGGGGATCATCGATTTCATGGTCGAGGCGCTGTATCATCTGGCAGCGCGCGACGTGACTCCAGATGGGCGGGCGCCGGCAGCGGTATGGGAGGAGATAGAGGCGTTGCTGACGGACATCTTCCGGCGCGACGATGTGCATCCCCATATGCTGCCGGAAGCCGAGGACCTCTACGAGGCGCTGCGGCACGACCGCGAACTGGCCGCACTGCTGCCCGACAATCTGTGGGATCGGCTGATGGAATGGGTCGAGGCGTTGACGGACTGAGGAGAGGGAACAATATGGCATCACCGGAAAGCTACGAGGTCAGGCCGTTTCGCACGCAGCACGTCATCGGGCGGACCGCCGAACTCCAAAAGATCGAAGCCGCCCTCAACGACGCCTCCGGCGCGACACACATCCTGGTGCTGCGCGGGCCGGGCGGCATCGGCAAGACGTTCCTGTTGGAAAAAACGCTCGATGCTGCCCGTCAGGCGCGCCCTCAGGGCTGCCCAGAGGTGGTCACTAGCGGCATTATCGACTTGTTCTTCAGCGAGACGCACAGCAGCGCCGCCCTCGAACAGGCTATCGCAGCGGGCATCGATCCTGCCGGAGAGTTCTTCGCCGAATACACGCAGCAGCGCCAAGAATACGAAACCCTGCGCCGCAAGAGCGTCCCCGCTGACCGGCTGGAAGGGCTGCGCACCGATGTAACGGCGGCTTTCATCCGCTGCTTCAACCGGCTCTCAGCAACCCGGCGTGTGCTGCTGGCCTTTGATACCGCCGAGTCGATCCAGTACGAGCCAGAGGCGCTGCGCCGCATCTGTCGCGCCGAACAGGGCACACAATCGGCGGCGATTAAGGACTGGCTGTTGCAGGTATTGCCGCAGTTGCACAACACCGTCATCCTGATCGCCGGGCGCGAACATCACCGCTATGCCCAAACGCCGCTGCCGTTCTGGGACGACGTGCGTGATAGCCTGAACCGCGCGGCGGTGCGCGGCGAGCTGATTCTGGCAGAAAGCCGCCTGGACCGCTTCACCGAGGCCGAGGCGTTGGCCTATTTCGAGGAAGTGATCCGCACGGCGCAGCAGCAACCCGGCCTGGACGACCTGGCCGATAACCTGCTTGCCCTCTCGGAGACCGAACGGCGGCAGATTTATCGCTACACCGAGGGCCGCCCGATCCGCCTGAGCCTGTTCATCGACCTGATCCGCTGGGAGTGGACCGATCTCTACGACCTGCTCCAGCCCCAAGACGGCGATCAAACCTGGGAACTGGTCGAGGACCGCGTGGTGGCGGGCATCCTGGCAATCAACCCCGGCCATCCGGTGAATCAGATTTTGCGCCTGCTGGTGGCGACTCAGCCAGGATTGGACGCCGACCTGCTGCACACGCTCACCGACTGGCCGCGCGACGACTGCGCCGCGCGCCTGCACGAACTCGGCAGCCTGTCGTTCATCAAGCAACGCCGGGGACCCGATGGCGATCTGACCGTCTTTCTGCACGACGAGATGTACGATCTGCTGTTCGAGCGGCTGGGCTACCCACAGACCACCTATGCCGAGAACTGGGCTAAAGCCGCCGCCTATTACCGCGATCTCCTTGCCCAGGATGCCGAGGACCGACCCAGCGTCGAGGTCAAGCTGCTGCACTACCTGCTGCGCTCCAACCCGCTGGACGGCTACGACGCCTATCTTCAGGCCACCGAGAACGCCATCTACGAGCACCGCGTCAGCCATGATATGCAGCTTCGGGACGAGATGATCCGCTTCTTCGCCGTCGAAGCCTTCCACACCCACGCCCGTCACCTGGGCCTGAGCGACGACCAGGTGGCCCGCGATAGCACCATCCACTGGATCAAGCGGCACATCGAGCAAGATCGCCCGGAGACGGCCTGTCAGGTGGCCGAAACCGTGTTGGCCTTCGCCCCCGAGGATGTGCGCGAGCTGGTCGATGGCCTGCCCGCGGCGTCGGACAGAGATACCCAGGATGAGGTCGCGCTGGTGTACCGGCAAGGAGATGTGCTGTTCTGGGGGGCGCTGTTGCAAAACTATGCCCTGACCCTCACGTACCTGGCGCGCGCGCCGGAAGCACGTTTGCGCGCCATCTTGACAGCAGCCCTCAAGCTGATGAAGCACGCCACTGCTTCGCCCACGCGCCCGGCCTGGCTGATCGCGTTCGTGGCGGGCGAAACGCACAATCAGTTGGGCTACCTACATCGCACCGCCGGGCGTTATGGCGCGGCGCTGGACGAATATGCCCTGGCCGAGCACCTGTTCCGTCAGATCGAGCGCCAGGAACACCTGGCCCAGGTGCTCAACAACATGGCCTTCGTGCAGGCGATGGTGGGCCGCTCCGACCTGGCGCAGCTCACCATCCGCGAGGCGTATAACCTGCGCAAAGACAACGTCGGCGGGCACCCCCTGGCGCTTACGCAGAACACCTGGGGCCTGATCGCCAGCCTGGCTGGCGACCCGGAGTGGGGCGTTGAGCTTTGCCGGACGGCCCGCAGCACGTTTGAAGAGCTGGGCGAGCAGCGCGGCCTCGGCCTGACCCTGATCGCGCTGGGCTTCACGTACCGGCGGCTGGGCGAACGCTGGAAGGAAGGCCGCTACGCCCAGCGGCAGGCCGAGGCATATTTCCAGGAGGCCATCCAATGCCTGGAGCGGGCGGTGCATATCTTCTCTGAAGAGGCGCGGGAACCCATCCGTCTGTGGGAAGCCTATGACGAACTGGGCAGCGCCTATATCGACCTGGCCTGGCTCTACCGCAATTTCTCCCGGCCTGATTTCGAGCAGGCGAGCCGTTGCCTGGATGCAGCGGTCGTCTTCCTCAACAAGGCACTAGACAGCCTGCCGCCGGGAAGCATGACCCTCCAGCGCGCCGACACCTACGACGACCTGGCCCAGGCGCTGGCCGATCACGGCAGCCTGAAAAAATTGCAAGAGCAGTTCGACGCCGCTCAGACGCTGATGGCCCAGGCAGACGATTACCTGCAACGCGCCCATGACCTGGTGGACGACGCTTATCGGTTGGTCGCAGGGCAGGGCTTTCGTCCGATCAGAGAGCCGGACCACGCCTACTGGGCGCTGCTGGGCAAGCTGCATCGCCAGCGCGCCATCTGGTCGTTTGCCAGGGCCAGGGAGGCCACGCCGAATTCTGACGAGCAGTATCGCCTGCTGGACGAAGTCGCGCAAAACTTCGCCCTGGCCGTCGCTTACTTCCAGCACTACTGGCCCGGTTCGGCCTATCTCGCGGTGGTGCTGCGGGCGGTCAGCCGCCGCACGCGCCAGTTGGAGCCGCACCTGCGACGGCGGCTGCGGCTGGGTGTCGAACGTACGGCGGCGGAATATCAGGTAGACCTGAAAGCCCTGTTGGACGTGATCGGTGACGTTGGTCAGGGCACGGGGCCGCTGGTCGAACCCTGATCCGGCGAGGCGACCGGCCCCCGGCAATCAACATGGTCGAGGGAAAAACCGCATAGAGCGTGAAGGCGCGACAGGGCGGTTGCCTGTCGCGCGTTTTTGGGTACAGGGTTTTGCGGCGAAGACCCTTATTTCCGCGTCGCCCGCGAGACCAGCGCCACGCCCGCCAGCAGCGCGATCCCGATGGCGAGCGAGCAGATCGACGCCACGTATTCGGCGCTCGTGCGCGGCACCGTGATCACCAGCAGCAGTGCCAGCAGTGTGATGAACATCCCCGCGCGGAAGAACAGCTTCAGCCCTTCAGGTGCCATATAGCGTCAGCCCCCGCCCTTCGGTCAGCGGCGTGCAGGCCACCTCAACGCCGCCGTTGACGTCGGGAATACGCTCCAGGCGCGGCACATTCCGCTCGCAGATGCCTTCGACGTACCAGGGGCAGCGCGGGTGAAAGGCGCAGCCGGGCGGTAGTTCGGTCAGGCGCGGGATGTCCTCGCTGCGCAGAGCGATGTGCTGCTTGGCGCGGGTCAGCGCGGGGTCAGGTTCGGGGATGGCCGACAGCAGCGCCTTCGTATAGGGGTGCTGGGGGGTTTCCACGATGGACGGCGTCGGTCCGATCTCCACCACGCGCCCCAGGTACATCACGGCAATGCGCCCCTGCCAGGCGAAGTACTTCGCCAGCGCCAGGTCGTGCGTAATGAAGACCAGCGTCACTTCCAGCTTGTCGCGCATCTCCATCAGCATGTTAAGCAGGCTGATGCGGATCGACACGTCCACCATGCTCACCGCCTCGTCGGCCACGATGACCGTCGGCAGGGTCGTCAGCGCGCGCGCGATGCTCACGCGCTGGCGCTGCCCGCCGCTGAGCTGGTGTGGATATTTGTCGATCACGTCGCCGATGGGCGTCAGGTCCACCGTGTCGAGCAGTTCGGCCACGCGCTCGCGCGCCTGGGCCGTAGAGTGAACCATGCCATGCCGGAACAGCGGGAAGCTGAGGATTTGCGAGACGCTGTGGGTGGGGTTCAACGAGGCGTAAGGGTCCTGGTGGATGATCTGCACGGCGCGGCGATAACGTTTGAAGTCCGCGCCTTTGAGCGTGTGCACATCCCGCCCCTCGAACAGCACCCTGCCGCTGCTGGGCGGCAGCAGGCCCGCCAGCACCTTACCGGTGGTGGTTTTGCCGCAGCCGCTCTCGCCCACCAGACATAAGAATTCCATCCGGTTTACATCCAGGTGGACGTTTTGCAGCACCGGGATGGTTGTGCGGCCTTTTTTGAAGGAGCGGCTCACATCGTCAAGCTGAAGAATCGGCGTCGGCATGGTCTCTACTTCCTCAAAGACAGGCACTTACCGCACAGGACGCCAGGAGCGCAAAGATTGCGTCCTTTGCGATCTTTGCGGTGAAACACATTCACCGGCTCTGTTGCAATTCGGCGTGGACGGCGATCACCCGGTCCATGTGCCAGCAGGCGGCGCTGTGGCCCGGCGCGTGCTGCTCGAACGGCGGCGTCTCCTTGCGGCAATGGTCGCTGGCGAACTGGCAGCGGGGGTGGAACTTGCATCCCGGCGGCGGGTTGATCAGGTCAGGCGGGTTGCCGGGGATGCTGATTAACTCGTCCTGACCATGACTCAGCTTGGGTACCGAGCGCAGCAGGCCCAGCGTGTAGGGGTGCAATGGCCGGTAGAAAATATCCTCCACCGCGCCGATCTCCACCACCTCTCCGGCGTACATCGTGGCGACGCGGTCGGCCATCTCGGCGGCCAGGGCCAGGTCATGGCTGATGAAGATAATGCTAAAGTTCAGGCGTTCCTGGATCTGGTTTAGGACGTCGATGATGGCCCGTTGCGTCAAGATGTCCAGCGCCGTCGTCGGCTCGTCCAGGATCACGATTTGCGGGTCCAGGAGCACCCCCAGGGCCAACAGGGCACGTTGCCGCATCCCGCCGCTGAGTTCGTGCGGGTAGGCGTCGTACACGCGCTGAGGGTCCAGCCGCACCAACTGGAACAGGTCCAGCGTGCGTCGGCGTACCCACTCGCGGTCGCCTAGGCCATGTGCGCGGGCAGTATCCAGAAACTGGTCACGGATGCGCAGTACCGGGTTGAAGGCGTTCTGCGCTCCCTGAAACACCATCGCACAGTCGCGCCAGCGCAGCGTGCGCAGGTCGCCGTCGCTTAGTTCGAGCACGTCCCGCGTCACGCCGTTGCGGGTGTAAAGGATTTTGCCGGATGTGATGCGCGCGTTGTCCGCCAGCATTCGGATCAGGGCCAGGCTGAGGGTCGTCTTGCCGCTGCCGCTTTCGCCGATCAGAGCCAGGGATTCGCCTTTGCGCAGGTCGAAAGACACGTGCTTTACCGCCTGCACCGGCCCGCGCCGCGAGCGATAGGTGACGGATACATTTTCCACTTGAAGGACGACGTTGTTGTTCATGGTGCTCTTGTCTTGCGGATTCCATAAGGGTACACGGATGACCCAGATA
>CAZGXI010000041.1:0-35159 GCA_964529715.1 uncultured Anaerolineae bacterium
TACACGGATGACCCAGATAACGCGGACAGGCACGGGGCGGCTTGTTTATGATTTCAAAAATCCGTGAACATCCGTGTCCTTCCGTGTTATCCGTGCCCTATTGGAGCGTCCGGCTGTCGATTCCTCGCTGCTAACTTATACGCTCGTGCGCAAGCGCGGGTCGAAAATCTCCTCCATCGCGCGCGCAAACATCACCATGCTCACTTGGAACAGCGCAATCGCCAGCACCGGCGCCAGCACCATGCTGGCCCCATCCGGGCTAAAGAGTGTCCCGCGCGTGCGGCCAAAATAGAGCATCACGCCCCAGGTGTAATCGTTGATCGGGGCCATGCCCAGTAGCACCAGCCCCACCTGCTCGTACATGGCGTGGGTGATGGCGAAGATGAAGTTGATCGCCACAAAGCTGATCATGTTGGGCAGAATCTCGCGCAGGATGATGTGCCGCGTGCCCAGGTCCAACGCTACCGCCGCCTCCACATAGTCGCGCTCGCGCAGCGAAAGCACCTGCGCCCGCAGCGCCCGCATCAGCGACGGCCACGACAGCGCCGCAATCAGCGCCGCCAGCAGCACCACGTTGTTCAACTGGATCAGGCTCGCCAGCACCACCAACAGCGGAAAGCGCGGGATGACCAGCACGAAGTTCGCCAGCGCCGTCAGCCCGCGATCCACCACGCCGCCCAACAGCGCCGCCAGCGATCCGAGCGTAACGGCGATCAGCGTGGAGAGAAAGCCGGCCAGCAGCGCGGTGAAGATCAAGACGGTGCCGCCGTTGACGATGTGGCTGAAGATGTCGCGCCCTTGCGTGTCTGTGCCGAACAGATGCACCGGGCCAAGCGCCGGGTTGGAGACGACCAGATCGGCAAAGGCTGCGGCTTGGGCCGCCTGTTGGCCGGTTGGCGCGGTGATGTAACGCCGCACCGACTCGGAGAAGATCACCAGCGCGTCGATCTCGCCCGCCGCCAGGGCTTCTAGCGCATCCGGTACGCCGCGCCCGCCCCGCCAGCGGAACTCCTCAACCGTGAATGTGTCGGCGTAAGGCGCAACCAGGGTTTCGCCGCCTGTGTCTCGCACGACGCCGACGGTCCGCCCGGCCAGGCTTTCCAGGCTGGTGTACGTTTCGGCGTCGGCGCGGCGTGTGAGCAGTTGGTCGCGCGATCCCGGCGGCGCAGCGATCTGGTCTAGCTTGACCTCGGCGTCGAACGGGACCAGGCGTGGGCCAACCGTGATCAGCAGCAGGTAAAACACCAGCCCGCAGAACCCCAGGAAGCCCGCCTTGTTGCGGATCAGGATTTTGAAAAAGCGCCTTATGCTCTCCGCCAGCCCGCGCAGCAGAGAACGGCGCGGCGCGGCGACCTGCGCCTGTGCGGTCATGATCACTTCTCCCCAGAAATGCGGATGCGCGGGTCGAGGCGGCTATACAGCAGGTCCGCCAGCAGATTCGACACAACGACGGCGATGGTGATGATCAAAAAGACGCCCTGCATCGAGGTATAGTCGCGCGCCGCAATCGACTGAAACAGGAAGCTGCCCAACCCCTTGTAGACGTAGAGTTCCTCAATCAGCACGCTGCCGCCCACCACGAAGCCGATGCTGATCGCCAGCAGGGTAAACAGCGGCAGACTGGCGTTGCGCCCTACGTAGGCCGTCAGGATGCGGCGCTGGGGCAGGCCGCGCGCCCGCGCCACGTTGACGTAATCCTCGCCCAACACGCTGACCGTGCTGCTCTTCATGCTCAACATCCACTGGCCCAACGTGCCCAGCACATAAGTCAGCACCGGCAGAAAGGCGTGCTTGAGCATGTCGAGGAAGAATTCCAGCGTGAAGGCGGGCGTCAGATGTGGGTCATAGGTGCCGCGCAAGTCGCCCACGCTGAACCAGCCCAACTGCACGCTGAAGATCACCACCAGCAGCAGCCCCAACACATAGTTCGGCACGGCGCTCATGATCGATGAAAAGAAAGAGAGCACATGATCCAGCGGCGAGTTGCGGAAGTAGGCCATCGTCATGCCCAGCAACATGCCGAGGGTAAAACTCACCAGCAGCCCCAGGCCGGCGCTAAAGAGCGTCCAGGGCAAAAAGCGCAGGATCAGGCTGAGCACCGGCGTGCCGGTGGTGATCGACTGGCCCAGGTTGCCCTGCAACACCTGGCCCAGGTAAGCGATGTACTGCTCCAACAGGCTCGCATCGGTGTCGAAGGCGAACTGCGCCGCTGCGCGGGCGTAGGCTTCCTCGTAGGTGATGTTTTCGGTGTTCATCAACTGCGAGATGTAGATTGTCACCGGGTTGCCGGGCATCAGCCGGATCAGGAAGAACGTGAACGTGATGACCGCCCAGATCGTAACGAGGGCTTGCAACACGGTGCGGGTGACATAGCTGCCCGTAAAACGCTCCCACCGCACCCGCCAGGAGACCGGGCGGGGCGACGCGACGGCGGGTGTACCGGCGGAAAGATCGCGGGTGGACATAGAGACCAACTTCCTGACAAAAACGAGGCGGTTGTCGTTTGTGGTAGGGGCGAGGCAGTCCTCGCCCCTACTGGGCGAGGGCGCGGACGCGCCGCGCCCCAACCGGATTGGATCGCTTTACATCTCTGCCGGGCCGATGCCGCCGGTCATGATCAGGTAGGTCATGAAGAAGTCCGCGCCCGCGTTCAGCCAGATCGGGTCGTCGGACGGCGGGGCGTCCAGGTACTGACGGTTCAACGGGTTGTTGCCGTAACGTTCCCACAGCGGGATGCACGGCAGCAGTTCGTTGAACGACACGGCTAACTGCTCAACATAGACGCGCTGCTGCTCCACATCCAAGCCGGCGTTGGCCGCCAGGGCGGTGTCGTAGACGTTGATCTGGCCGCCGCTGTAGGTCACGTCCATGTTAAAGCGCATCCCGCCGCCGGTGGCCTCGCCCGCCAGCACACCCTGGCCGTTGTAGCGGTTGTAGGGTTGCAGGTAGCTGAAGCCAGGGAAGGGATTGCCCACGCCCCAGTTGCGGATCGCCATCTGGAAGTTGTTGTCGTAAACGTCCTGCTCCTGCTGCTGCCATTGCACGCCGCGCGCGGTGATGTCGAAGCCGAAGTCGTTCAGCGCCGCGACGGCGTTCTCGGCGGCGGCAGCCCAGTCGGTCCATTCCGCCGGGAAGGTCAGCTCGAACGCCAGGCGGTTACCCTGGTCGTCGATCCACACCCCGTCGTCGCCCTTCGTGAAGCCGATGCTTTCCAGCAGGGCAGCGCCCGCGTCGGGGTCGTAGTCGTAGGTGTTCAGCGAGGCCAGCGTCTCCTCCGACAGCCACAGTTCGGCCAGGTTGTCGCTGAAGCCCATCATGTACTCGACGGCCACACCGGACTCGCCCAGGCTGACAAAGCCGTTCTGCTCGCGGTCCACCGCGTAGGCGATGGCCTGGCGCACTTCAACACGGTTGAGCGGGTAGATGGCGTGGTTGACGTAGATGGCAGGGCCGTTGTAGAACGGGCCGCGAATGATGTCGATGCCCTGTTCCACAAACGACGCCTCGGTCGCCGGCGGGAAGCCGTGCGTGGCGTACCACACGTCCCCGTTCGCCACCAGCGGCGTCACGGCCTCGGTCTCGCCGTTCCACAACACGACCTGGTCGAAGCGCACGCGGTCGGCGAAGAGGCCGCCCTCATTCTTGACCAGCGTCGCGCTGGCGTCGCTGATGCTGGCCGGGTCCAGCACATACGGGCCGGACGCCACGTAAGTCTCCGGGCGGAAATTGGTCAGTTCGCTCAGCAGGGCCGCCCAATCTGGGTCGTCGGCGTTGGCCCGGCCCTCATCCATCAGGGCCTGGGCGCGCGCGCCAAAGTCGCCGTAGACGCTGGCCGGACGCACCGCCGTCACCAGGATCGAGCGCTCGACCGAGTAGCCCGGCGAGTTGAGCGTGAACTTCACCGTCATATCGTCTACCGCTTCAACGCGGTCGATGAAGGCCCACTCCGACCAGTTCAACAGGCGACCGACCTGGTAGGTCACGACGAGGTCCTGGGCGGTGACGGGCGTGCCGTCGCTCCAGGTGACGCCGTCGCGCATGGTCACAAGGTAGTTATTGTCGGCGTCGAAGCCGAAGTCCGAGGCCAGGAAGCCCTCATATTCACCGGTGCTCCAGATATACACCGCCGACGGCGGCTCCATCAGGTCCTGGTAGTTGCCCATGTTCAAGGCGCGGCTGGCGAAACTGTTGAAGTGTCCATCCGGGGGCAGCGAGTACGGCCACGCGCCGTAAAAGGTGGTGGGTTCCTGGGAAAGCGCGGGAACGACAGAGAAGATCAGCAGCGAAAGAACCATCAGCGCAACAAACAGAGCCGACTTCTTGTGCATCTTTCTCTCCTTAAAAGCATTGCAGGTGTGCTCACATACAGCGTCGGAAATGCCCTCAAGCGGGTTGAACGATGTGCACCTCCTCTTGACTTCCACCGGCAATCAAAAGCGCAAGGTTCGGGGGACCGGCATGACTGTTTCAGATCGCCGCCCTGGGCAACATGCACAGGCAGCTTTGGCATGTTCTGGTATAGACCTCTATACCGGATGATACGGATTTTGCCCGTCCTGTCAATAGGCAGACCGGGATGACTGGCTGTCAGCCGTCGGTTCCCTTCTCCGCAGGAGCAAAGCATATCTCGCTCTTGCCACCGAGGAGAGTATAATGCCGCCCAGTGTAGACGCTCTGATTGCGAGGACTATGGCTATCCAGACTGCCGTTTCCCCCTCCCTGCGCCGCAACCCAGAATATCCGCTCATGGCCGCGTTATACGCGGCGGCCTTCGGCTCGATGGCGCTGGTCTTCCCTTACCTGACGCCCTACCTACTGGGCATCGGCTTTTCCGGCGCAGATGTGGGCAACATCAACGCCGTCGGCAGCTTGCTGTTGCTGTTGACGACCCCGCTTTTCTCGGCCCTGGCCGACCGCACAGGCCGCCATCGGCGGTTGCTGGCGGTATCCCTGGTGATCGGCAACGGCGCCTTGGTCGGAATCGCGCTGCGGCCTGCGCTGCTGACCGTCGCCGTGCTGCTGGTGTTGAACACCCTGGCCGGGAGTGTGGCGATGACCCTGCGCGACCGCCTGGCCCTGTTCTGGTTAAAGCAGCAGGGCAGCGTCGCTTTTGGGGCGCTGCGGTTGTGGGGATCGTTGGGCTTCAGCGTGATCGCCATGCTCGGCGGCCTGGTCGCCGACCGGATCGGCGTCGAGCCGCTGCTGATGGTCAGCGCCGCGATCAACATCCTGTCGCTGGCGTTGCTGCGTCCCCTGCCGCAGCGTTTACCGGTCCAAGCTGCCGCTGCTGACTCTGCCGGGCGCAGACTGGCGCTCCCGCCTGCGATGTGGGCCGTCCTGCTCACCAGCCTGGTGATCGCCCTGGCGCGCACGGCGTATTACGGCTGGAGCCTAGACTTCATCCAGAACGATCTGGGCGGCGGGCGAAGCGCGACGGCGCAGTACACCTCGGTCACGGCGCTGTTTGAAATCCCGCTGATGTTCCTGGCCGACCGCCTGATCCGGCGCTGGGGCGCGGCAGCCATGTGGGGCGCGAGCTTGCTGCTGCTGGCAGCGAGTTGGGCCGGGCTTTCGCTGGCACAGACGCCGCTGCAAGCCGTGTTGCTGGCCGTGCCGCTGGGAATCGCGCAGGCGTTTTTCTTTGTCGCCCCCGTCGTGCTGGTCGGGCAGGTCAGCGCGCCACACCGGGTCGCCTTCCACCTGGCGCTGACCAACGTCATCACCGGCCTGGGCACGACGCTGGGCAACCCGGTGGCGGGCCATCTGTTTGACACGCTCGGTGTGCGCCCACTGCTCCAGATCGGGGCAGTGAGTCTGGTGATCGCCGTGCTGACCATCGCCCTGAGCGCGCGCGCCTACACCGCCACGCGGAAAGCGGAGCCGGACGGCGAACCGGCATCCTGATTCTCTCTCAGGCGTGGAACCTCACCCCTGTCGGCACCCCTGCCCCATCAGGGTAAGGGTTCACGTGTTCACAAAGAGCCACATCCAAACGTAGCGGCAGCTTCAAGCCGCCGCTACCACCCGCAAGGCTTCGGGCAAGCGCCCGAAAAGCCCTCTCTCCACGACAAGGGGAAGAGGATTCAGGGGTGAAATCACCCGCGCGGCGTGGCCTCCAATTGTTCCAACAGCGCCGCGACGGTCGTATCGGCCAGGCCGCTGGGCAGGCGGACATGCGCCCGACCTACGCGCTCCTGCGGTCCGATCCCCACAACGAATGCGCCGCCCGCCAGCGCCGCCTCCACGCCTGCTTCGGCATCCTCGAAGACGGCGGTCTGCATCGGCGGCAGGCCCAGCCGCCCCGCCACCCATACGAACAGGTCCGGCGCAGGCTTGCTGCGCGCCACGCTGGTGCCATCGCCGACGGCGTCCAGGTGGTCCAGAAGGCCCAGGCGGGTCAGGACGTCCAAGGCGTTGCGACTGGCCGACCCGACACCCAGCTTCACCCCCAGGGCGCGAGCCTCGCCCAGAAAAGCTGCCACGCCCGGCAGCAGGTGGTCCGGCGTGATCTCTGTCAGAAAGGCGCGGTAGTAGTCGTTTTTGCGCTCCATCCACGCCTGCGCCTGGGCCTCGGTGATGGCGCGCCCCTTGAGCAGGCGGTTCAGGCTTTCGCGGCGAGAGACGCCGCGCAGCGCCTCGTTGTCCTGCCGCGTGAAGGGGATGCCCTCCTCGTCGGCCAGGCGCTTCCAGGCGCGATAGTGGAATTCGGCGGTGTCGGTCAGCACACCATCCAGATCGAAGATGAAGCCTTGAATTTCAGACATTCGTTACCTCGCGTGTCTTTCAAGTAGGGGCGCAACATGTTGCGCTCTTGCACCCCCCTCTTGGAGGCGCTTGCCTAAATCGACAAGATTTGTTAAGGTTGGGGATGAAAAACATCCGTTCGGTTTGGCCCGATTACCCTGGAAGGCCGCCATGTCTACCATCCGGCAACTTCCTTTAATCCCCACCGAAGACGGCCTCAACCCGGCCCTCACCCGGCACAGTCCCCTGCGCGAGGCGATTGTACCCTTTCAGCAGTACCTGCGCTTCCAGGGCAAGACTGCCAACACCGTCACCGCCTTTACCTCTGACCTGCACGTGTTGGCCGAGTTTGCCGGGCCGGACAAGCCGCTGGGCATGTTCAGCACGGCGTTCCTGCGGCGCTTTCTGGAATGGCTGGAAACCGGGCGCGGCGTGCCGTGCAGCCGCAAGAGCTATGCCCGCCGCGTGACCACGCTCAAGGTCTTCTTCGACTACCTGCACAAGGTCGGCGTGCTTAATGCCGACCCGGCCAGGCCGCTGGTCCAGCGGTCCGGCAGCGCGCCGCTGCCCAATGTCCTCACGCCCGCCGAGATTCAGGCCGTGCTGGACGCGACCGCGCGCCTGCGCTTCGACCGGGAAAAACCCGACGCCCGCCCCGACCTGCTGGTGCGTTTGTTGCTAGACACCGGCATCAAGAAGAGCGAGACGGTGGCCCTCAAGCCGGGCGACGTGGACCGCTCCCAGCCGGGCCGCCCGGTGCTCAAAATCCGTTACGATAGCCAGCGCAACGCCTATAAGGCGCGCGACATCCCGCTCGACCCCGACTGGCCAAACGTGTTGGACGAATACCTGGCGCAGTATCAGCCCCGCAAGACGATCTTCGCCTGCACGGCGCGCAACCTGGAATATGTGCTGCGCGACGTGGGCGAGGCAGCAGACTTGGCCGGCTTTTTGCTCTCTTTTGAGACACTGCGCTGGACCAGCGCCCTGCGCGACCTGCGCGGCGGCATGGCCCCCGACGACATCCGCGAAAAGCTGGGCCTCAGCCGCGTGAGCTGGTACGAGACCTATGCCAAGCTGCAAATCTTGCTGGCCGGGCAGACGTCTGCGCCCCGTTGAGAGGCGCACACCTGCCCCACCAGCGTCCCACGTTTGAAAATTCACACCGCCATCGTCTCCCGGCTGGCGCGGGGATGGGCCTGTTGCTACACTCATCTAAGTAGAACAAACCTTTTCAGAGAAGATCGTCACGAGGATGAGGCCGTTCAGTTTTGTCCATCTCACTGATACCCACATTGGCCCAACGCGCGATTATCGGCGGTACGGCGTGCCGTCTTACCCCTGCATCGAGCGCCTGATTGAGATTATCAACGCCATGCCCGAACAGCCGGCCTTCGTCATTCACACCGGCGACGTAACCACCGACGGCGGGCCGGAATCCTACCTCTTGGCGGCGGCCCTGTTCGCGCGTCTCAAGGCGCCGCTGTATTACGTCCCCGGCAACCACGACGATCCCGCCCTGATGCGCCGCTACTTGGGCGCGCCCGTTTCTTCAGACGGCGACCCCAACGCACCACTGGACTACGCCTTTGAGGTGAACGGTGAACGTTTTGTGGCGCTGGACCTGCGTGGCCCGGTCGATCCTGCCGGGCACGCCAGCGAGACCCAGTTGCGCGCCTTGCAGGCCGAATGCACCCCCGACGGGCCGCCGCTGACCCTGTTCATCCACTACCCGCCGTTCTCCATGTACTCCCCCTGGCTGGACGCGCACATGCTGATCGACAACGGCGAGGCGCTGCACGCCATCCTGCGCGGCGCGCGCGACCGGCTGCGCGGCGTGTTCTTCGGGCATGTGCACCGCAGCGGTCAGCTTGTGCGCGACGGAATCACCTATATCTGTGGGAGCAGCACCTTCTCGCAGTTTGTCTGGTATCCCTGGACCCAAAAGCCTGAAGTAGACCATAACCACTTGCCTGCCTACAACCATGTCCACTACCTGCCAGGTTACATGGTGGTACAGCAGTATACCTTTCCCCGCCCGTAAAACGTCCCGCCGCCGCGCCATGCTGCGTCCGCATCGGTGTCTGGGCTGCAATCCCTTAGAATTTGGGGGGATACCGGCTGCCTGGTCGTATACAATCAAGAGCAGGTGATCGGACAATTCCAGGGGGGGCGTATGTCGCACGATACAACGTCAGGACAGAGGCCATCCGTCAATATCTACGGTGTCAACGCTATCGGCAAACACGTCGGGCAGGCGATCATCATCGCGGCCCTGCTCTTCCTGGCCGCCGGCTCATTCGACTGGCCTTGGGGGTGGGTTTTCGCCATCGTCTACCTGGCCTGCTGGGTCGGACTCAGCATCGCCCTGGCCGTTGGCAACCCGGAACTGCTTAACCAGCGTGGCCAGCGCGTCAAACAGGCCACCGTCGGCACCAAGAAGTGGGACCTGGTGCTCCTGGCGATCTACTTTGTGCTGCTCCTCGTCCAGCCCGTCGTTGCGGGGTTGGATTGGCGCTATGGCTGGTCCGCTCCTGTTGCAACGACGGTCTATGTTCTTGGCAATGCGCTGATGATCTTGGGCTTCATCCCGCTCACCTGGTCGATGATCGTCAACCGCAACTTTGAACCTAGCGTCCGCATTCAGGAGTCGCGCGGACACCAGGTAGCGACGGGCGGGCCGTACCGTTTCGTGCGTCATCCGGGCTATGGGGGTGTGATCCTGCAATTCCTGGCGCTGCCGATTGCGCTGGGCACCTGGGCGGCGCTCATCCCCGGCGGCCTGGGCGCGCTGGTCTTCGTCATCCGCACGGCCCTGGAAGATCGCACGCTTCAGGAAGAATTACCTGGCTACGCGGATTACGCCCGACACACGCGCTATCGGCTGGTGCCGGGTCTCTGGTGACGGCGCGTTGGGACTGTCCCTTATCTCAAAAAAACGCTCCGCGGCCCTATGTAGACGACCTCTTCGACGCCGCCGACGAATCCATCCACCACCGGCGTTTTTTGTATCGCTGCCGGGCAACAACCGACAGCCGACGGTGTTTTCTCTTGCAGAATATACCGCTTTGCTCACGGGCCTGATCTGAAGTTCCGCCGGAACACGGATCATCAGCGCCAGATTGAGCCGTCCCGTGCGCATCTGGGAGCAGACTGACTGAGGGAAAACACCATGACCGTTTCTGTCGAAAGCTGGGCCATCCGGCAACGCCGCGTCTTCGATTTCCGCCGCCGTCTCATCCGCAGCGTGCTGTTGCGTGGGTTGGGCTTCGGCCTGCTGTGGAAGGCGACCATTGTCGGGGTGGAGAACGTGCCTGCCAGTGGGCCGACCATCCTGATGATGAACCACATGACGGCCATCGACCCGCTGCCGATCATGGGATTGCTGGACCGCTTTGTGGTTCCGATGAGCAAGATCGAGAACTTTCAACATCCGCTGTGGGGTATCCTGACGCGCTCCTGGGGCTGTTACCCGGTACGGCGTGGTGAAATAGACCGCGAGGCCCTCAAGACCACCATCGACCTGCTGCGGGCAGGCGAACTGGTGCTCATCGCGCCAGAGGGCACGCGCAGCCCGGCGCTCATCCGCCCCAAAGACGGCCTGGTCTATGTGGCCCTCAAGACCGATCCGGTCATCGTTCCATCGGCGGTCTTCAACTTCGACGGCTGGGTGCGCGATATGTTCATCCCCTGGAAGCGCACGCCGATCCACATCACGTTCGGGCGGCCTTTTCGTCTCAAGCAGGCCGGGCAGCGCATCTCCCGCGAGGACATGGCCCGCATCACCGACGAGATGATGTACCAGCTTTCTGTGCTGCTGCCGGAGCGCAATCGGGGCGTCTACGCCGACCTGAGCAAGATGACGACAGACAGCCTGATATTCGTGTAGAGTTATCTCAGCATGGCCGCTGAGACTAAAAGCGCCCTGGAATGATCTCCGGGGCCAAGCAAGAAGGAGGTAAGGCGCGTCCTCTGCTTGGTCTGGCAGACTCACTTGCCGACAGGCAGTTTCCTGTGCCGTTCACTATGAGAAAAATGTTCATATCGGCCCTGATCCTGGCCCTGCTCCTGACCGCCTGCGGCACGAGCGAACGGTCCATCCAGACCGGGCGACGGATTGACTTCTTCGACTTCACCGATCCAGGCAGCTTTGAGGAAGGCCGCTATCCGGGCGCAACGCTGTCGATCATCGGAGGGACGTACCAGATCGACACGCAAACCCAGGGCGTGATCTGGGGGCTGGGCGGCGAAACGCACACCGACGTGTCCATCCAGGTCGAGGGGCGGGCCAGCACCACAGACTCTGACTTCGGCGTGATGTGCCGCGCTGACCCCGATAACACCGGCAACGGCTATCTGTTCGCCATCTCGCCCGGCAGCGGCAGCTACGCCATCCTGCGCGGCGAGAGCAGCGGCTATCGCGGCCTGGCGGATGGCAGCGCATCTGCCGGGGTGATTAACAACGGGCCGAACCTGATCCGCGCCGTGTGCGTGGGGAACTATCTGGCGCTGTATGTCAACGGGCGCTTTGTGGCCTCGGCGGAAGACGACGCTTACGTCGAAGGGCGGGTCGGGCTGGCCGGGCGGGCCGGGCCGAGCGGGGCGGCGCTGCTGACCTTCGATAACCTGGAAGTCTCCGCTGCGCAATTTACACAGTAGCAGAGCGCGGCCCTCCCGTCGATTTTCCTCACAGAGCCGCCCCGGCGTAGTAGGGGCGAGGCATGCCTCGCCCCTACGCGGTTTCGGTTTTTCCCCTTGACGCCCATTCGTTCCTGCACTATCATAGGTTACATGTAACATATAACCCCAGGAACATAAGGAGGCGCGGAATGTCGATCCGGCACGCGATCCTGGGCTTTTTGAGCTGGATGCCGCTCACGGGCTACGACCTGAAGAAGCTGTTCGCCGAGTCGCCGACCCTGCACTGGTCGGGCAACAATAACCAGATTTACACGGCGCTGGTCGATCTTTTCGACGAGGGCCTGGTGAGCAAGGAAGTGCAGCAACAGGAAGATCGCCCCGCCCGCAAGGTCTACAGCATCACGCCGCAGGGCCGGGCCGAACTCCGCCAATGGGTGCTCTCGACGCCGGAACTGCCGCAGATCAGGAATACCTTCCTGGTTCAACTGGCCTGGGCCGATCAACTGACCGGCGGCGAACTGGACGATCTGCTGGCGCGCTATGTGGACGAGCTGCACGTCCATCTGCTGATGCTGCAAGAACAGCGGCGGCGTGGCTACACTGCCCCGGCACGGACGCCGCGCGAGGCGCTGCTGTGGGACGCAATTATGGATAACCGGATTTCTGCCTACGAAAATGAACTCGCCTGGGCGCGCAGGCTGCGCCAATCGCTCGCCGGGAGGCAGAAACTACAGGAGACAAACCCATGAACATGACGCCGATCTACAAGACGCCCGCCGGGGAACAGGCCGTGATGGCCCTCTACGACGCTGCGTTGGAACGCTGGCCGGTGCCCTGCCAGCAGATGATCATCCCCACGCGCATCGGCGAGACCTTCGTCATCGCCTGCGGCGACGAGTCCGCGCCGCCGCTGGTGCTGCTGCACGGCGCAGGCACGAATTCCGCCATCTGGGCGCCGGACACGGTCGAATACACGCGCCGCTACCGCCTCTACGCCGCCGACCTGCCGGGCGAGCCGGGCAAAAGCGCGCCCAACCGCCCCGCCTGGGATGGCCCGGCTTACGCGGAATGGCTGACCGACGTGTTCGACGCGCTGAAGATCGAGCGGGCGACTCTGCTTGGCGTTTCACAGGGCGGCTGGACGGCGCTCAAGTTCGCAGTGCGTTGGCCGGAGCGCGTGGAAAAGCTGGTGCTGATGACTCCCGGCGGCGTGACCCCGGACCGGGCCTCATTTTTGCCGCGCGTGCTGTTTTATATGCTGTTGGGACGGTGGGGCCTTTGGCAGGTCACACGGATGACCTTCGGCGATCAGCCTCTGCCCGACGGGGTCGAGGAGATCATGCTCACGGTTTCGAGCCACTTCAGGCCGCGCGTGGGTGTGCTGCCGATTTTTACCGACACAGAATTACGGCGGTTGACCATGCCGGTCTGCCTGCTCGGTGGGGAGAAGGATGTGATCCGCGACCTGAACAAGATCGCCGCGCGGCTGCGGGCGCTGCTGCCCTGCCTGTCTGTGACGATTCTGCCGGGCGCGGGCCACGCCCTGCTGAATACTTCCGGGCGCGTGATGGCGTTTCTGGCAGGCGAAGGCCACTAAGGAGGGTTTGTGAACATTCCCTGGATCGACATCCCCGCCGGGCGAGTCACCCTCGCGGCGGGCGGCTATCTGGCCGAGCCGACGATCTGCCAGGTCCCGGCGTTCGCCATCGCGCAGTACCCGGTGACGAACGCGCAGTACGCGACATTCGTCGCGGCGGGTGGATACGCCAACCGCGCGTGGTGGACCGCTGATGGCTGGGCGCGGCGGCAGAAGGAACAGTGGACCGAGCCACGCTTCTGGCAGGCCGACGACTGGAACCGCCCGCTCTGCCCGGTGGTGGGGGTGTCGTGGTACGAGGCGCTGGCCTTTTGCGCCTGGCTAGGCGAGGTCAGAGGTGAGGCGATCACCCTGCCGACCGAGCAGCAGTGGCAGCGCGCGGCGCAGGGCGACGACGGGCGGGAATTCCCCTGGGGAAACGCCGACCCCGACGCGCGTCTGTGCAACTGGAACCGCCACGTAGACGAAACGACCCCCGTAGACCGCTACCCCGACGGCGCGAGTCCCTTCGGCGTGATGGACCTGAGCGGCAACGTGTGGGAATGGTGCCTGACCGGCTGGGACGGCGGAACATCTGTGACGGATAGCAGCGCGGCGCGTATTCTGCGCGGCGGCTCGTGGAGCAGCGACAGCCCCCTGAGCCTGCGCGCGGTCAACCGCAACGGCAGCGATCCCAACGCCCGCCTCGCTCCGGGTTACCGCAATCACGTCACGGTCGGCTTTCGCTGCGTGAGGTTGGAATAGTTCCGTGCGCAGCCGTCCCCCGCCGGGTGATGTGGCGCGGGGGGCGGCTGCCGGGAATGGCCGTCAGTCGTTTTGCGCCATGAAGTTCAACAGCAGGGCGGCAATCGCGCCGGGAACCCACCCGGCCAGCGTCAGCGCGAAGACGATCAGCACCGTCCCGCAGCCCCGGTCGATCACGGCCAGCGGCGGAAAAACGATGCACAACACGGCTCGCAAGCAACTCATCACGCACGCTCCTTTTTCTACGTTACTCTGTATCTCTATACGCACGGCGCGGCGGCGCGTTGCCCGCCTTGACGCTGTCCTGTGCGAATGGCATACTTGCCCCTTGCTGAACAGGCTGTTTTTTCGACAGATCACGGAAGGCTGACTGCTGATCGCTATCCTGGGAGGACCTATGAGCAACCCGACGAGCGCCGCCCGACCTATCGACGATGACCTGTTGGACATCTTGCGCTGTCCGGTCGCCGTACATTACAAGGACAAAGGCGACGATCCGGGCCGTCTGGAACTGATCCAGCGTCCCAACGGCGACTGGTGGCTGACCTGCGCCGATTCCGGCTATAAGTACCCTGTCCGCGATGGCATTCCGGTGATGTTGATCGAAGAGGGGGAAAAGTGGAAAGACACGGCGGTAGACGACCTGCCGCCGATTGCCAGCATCTTTAAGGACTGAGCCGGGCAGGGCCGTGAGCAGCCCGGCTCGAACCCTGCCCCTCGGCGATAAGCTGAATTCACGCGGCGCCTGGCGTCATGCCACCCGCCGGAAGATCACGCCTGCCCCATAGCCAACCACATTCCGATAGTTGCCCGTGACGTCGCCGGAGGTGGCGTAGTGCAGCACGCGGGCCGAGTCGGCCCCCAGATCGCGGGCCGCCCACAAAGCGGCAGCAATGGCCCCCCGCCCACAGGCAAAGCCCTGTTGCCGTTCCTCGGCCTCCAACACACCCGACGGATCGAAGGCCGCCACCCGCCCTAGCAGGTAGCGGTCCAGGCGGTTGGCAAGGTCTTGGGGATAGTAGTGTGACAGGTCCGAACTGGCGACGATCAGCGCATTCTTGCCGCGCAACACCTCTGCCAGGGCATGGCCCAACCTCTCGACGATGCCGGCGGACTGTTCCACCAGCATCACCGGCAGCAGGGTAAACGGTTGAGCAAGCGCGCGCTGCAAAAAGGGCAGTTCGATCTCCAGCGAATGTTCCTGGTCATGGCGGACCCTTGCCAGCGGGACCTGCGCCGCCAATGCCTCGACTGCCGCGCTGTCCACCGGAATATCACCCAGGGGCGTCCGGTAAGCATGATGGTCGGTGGTCAGCAGCGGGGCTGGATAGAGGCGATGCGAGGGCGACAGCACGGCCACCAGGTCCGGCTGGAGGGTGCGTGCCAGGGCAAAGGCATAGCCCGCCACCGCGCCGGAATATTCCAGCCCGGCGTGCGGCGCGATCAGGCCGATGATCTGGCCCGGCGGCGGCTCCACCGACACGTTCAGGAATCCGTCGATCATCCGACTCAAGGCGTGCGCGCTGCCAGGATACCACGCCGTCCCGGCAATGGGCGAAGGGCGCACATCTGGACTAGGTTGCTCGGTCATGGCTTGTTGCTCCCACAACGGTGCGACAATTGGTATCTGCATTGTAACATGTCCGCCGAGTCTGTGATCGGAGTGAGCCTTTTGGTCGCCAGACGTGTATAGACGCACATCGGATAGACGTGGTACACTATCCCCTCGTTCGCAATGGGCCGGACAAACACGGTAAGTTCACTCGCAGGAAGGTATCAGGGTCATGCAAGAGTTACTCCATTCGTTAGGCGACCTGGAAGGGCTGATCCGGAGCGTTGGGTATATCGGGGTGTTCGCCATCATCTTCGCCGAGTCAGGGCTGCTGATCGGCTTCTTTTTGCCGGGAGACAGCCTGCTGTTCACGGCGGGGTTCCTGGCGTCGCAGGGTTTTTTCAGCCTGCCGGTGCTGGCGGTCGGCTGCTTCATCTGCGCCGTTGCGGGCGACAGCGTGGGCTACTGGTTCGGCCACCGCGTCGGGCGGCGGCTGTTCCAGCGCGAGGACTCGCTGCTGTTCAAGAAAAAGCACCTCTATAGTGCCCAGGCGCTCTATGAAAAGCACGGCGGCAAGATCATCTTCCTGGCGCGTTTTATGCCCATTGTGCGGACCTTCGCGCCTATCGTGGCCGGGATCGGCGTGATGGACTACCGCCATTTCATCACCTATAACCTCTTCGGCGGGCTGGCCTGGGCGATTGGGGTGACGGTGGCTGGCTATTTCCTGGGCAGCATGATCCCGGATGTAGACAAATACCTGCTCCCCATTGTAGCCCTGATTATCCTGATCTCGGTCGCACCGCCGGCGCTGCACTTTTTGCGCGACTGGCTGAGCGAACGCCGCGCCAAGCAAACGGCGCAGGCCGCCCCTCCGGTGGAGATCGACCCTGCGCCGTAGTCAGCCGTTATCCCTGTCTCAGGGAGAGTAAGGGCGACGTATGCGTCGCCCCCACTGACCCAATGTGCAGGTTTTTCGCGCCGGGGACTTGTCTCCGGCGGAGAACAACAAGCCCTCCGGGGGATAGCGATTTCATCTTTCAGCCGGAGGGTTTATCCTGTTTAGCCCCGGAGTTCACGCCGGGGCGATCCTCTTCCAAAACCTGCACCACATTGGGTTTGCTGCTGATCGCTGAAAGCTACGGAATGACCAACACCTGCCCGACGTAGATCAGGTTGTAGTTATAAATGTTATTGGCAGCAGCCAACGCCGGCACACTTACGCCGTAGCGTTGCGCGATGCGGAACAGATTTTCCCCCGCCTGTACGGTGTGCGTCCGATAGCCGGATGTGCCGCCGCTTGTGCCGCCGGATGTCTGTGGAACCAATACCTGCGCCGGAGGGGCCGGTGGCTGGTTGGCAAAGGCAATCGGCAGGATGCTTAGGGGAACATTGGCTGTGACATAGCGCGTGCTCACCCAGCCGCGCACACCGGGCAATACATCGACCAACACCCACGAGTTATCTACGGTGCGCCCCACCAGGTTGACTAACTGGTTGATCTGGATGCGCGCCACGATGCCATAGGTGGCACTGGGGCCGGAGCGCACGTTGAGGTAATATGCGCCGGTCACGCGGGCCACCGACCCCGGCGGCACGGCCGGCTGTGGCTGGCTCTGCCAGGTGACGGGCAGGCTGTCCAGCGGGACGGTCGTCCAGATATACATGGTGCTGACCCAGCCCTGTGGCCCGTTGGGAACCTGCACCTGGAGCCAGGTATTATCGGCAATGCGCCCGATCAGGTATAGCAGCGTGTTCAACTGCACCTGAATGACGATGGGGTAGTTATCGCTGGGACCGCTCCGCACGTTGAGCGGCCCGCCGCCGACCACGACCGCCGTCGGGCCTTGCGCGGCGACTAGTCCAGACGGGAGCAGCAGCCCCACCAGCAGCGTCGCCGCCAGGGCAAACGCCGCCAACCGGCCAAGACGTAAATACGCAGTTCTGGTCATTATCCCTTCCCCCAAGCGGTCCGTGACTCGCCTTATCTCCATCCATGACACCGGATTGCGGTTTCCCTTATCTTAAAATAGTCCCTTGTTTCGCGCAATGGCAGCTGCGCTTGCATTGACACGAGGGGGGTTGTGTGTTAGGTTTGTCGCCAATACCTCGTTCTGCACTTCACGCAAAAAAATATGTCCGACCCCATGCATCATGCAGCAGAAAGGAGTCCGATGAGCTGAGCACCTCCCAAAGTTGATGTCTGGGTTTGCTACCGCGAATACTTTGTACGGAGGAAAAGCCATGTTGAAGAAAGCATCCGTCTTGCTGGCCGTGCTGCTGATCGCCAGCTTTGCCGTCCCCTTTGCGGGTGCCCAGGAAGCCACGACCGTCCTGCGCTACCCGATCAACCCCGACCCTGAGCACCTGAATCCATTTACGCAAACCACCGTTGCCATCGGCACCATCAACCGCAACATCTACGAGGGTCTGGTGCGCCTGGACCTGAATACGATGGAGCCGATCCCGAACCTGGCCGAAAGCTGGGAAGTGTCTGAGGATCACCTGACGTACACCTTCCATCTGCGGCATGGGGTGTTATTCCATGATGTCGAGGGGGTGACCTACGAGAACGGTGACCGCGAGTTCAAGGCCGATGACTGGATTTGGGCCGCGCACATCGTCAATAGCGCCGACGAAAACATCTCGCAGCACCCGGAGATCATGGAAGGCGTGGTCGGCTGGGAGGCGCACCGCAACGGCGAAGCCGAGACGATCTCCGGCATCACCAAGATCGATGATTACACTTTCCAGGTGCAGCTTGAGCGGCCTAACCGCCTGTTCTTCACCGTTGGCCCAGGCACCGTGCCGGCTGTCTCGCCGGAAGCCTATGAACAACTCGGTGAAGACTTCGCCAATCATCCGGTGGGCACAGGGCCTTATATGTTTGTAGAGTGGCAGCGCGACGATCACATCACCCTGCGTGCCAACCCTGAGTACTGGAAGCGGGACACCCCGTCGGTGGACGAGATCCGCTTCATCAACGTGCCGGATGCCAACACGCAGCTTTTGATGTACCGCAACAACGAACTGGACTTCCTGTTCGGCTTCCCCACGGGTCAGCTCGCCGCCGTGCGTGAGGAGTTTGCAGACGAATATCACGAGCGGCCCGGCCTGAACACCCGCTACTTCGGCTTCAAGTGGGACCAGGGCTTCTTCGCAGAACATCCGCTGGTGCGGCAGGCGTTTGCCCATGCCTTCAACCGCGACTTGGTCTGGAACGAACTGATGGAAGGCGCCCGGCTGCCCGGCAACCTGGGCGTGCTACCACCCTCGATGTCTGCCTCGACGCCTGCCGTCACCTATCCGTATGACCTGGAACGCGCCGCCGAATTGCTGGCCGAGGCGGGCTTCCCCAACGGCGAAGGCATCCCGCCCATCCAGTTGTACGTGTTTGCCTCGGCCCGCGACGAATTGTCGCTGCCGGTGTTCCAGGAAGACCTGCGGCAGTTGGGTGTGGAACTGGAGATCGTGGTGGAAGACTCCTCAACTTACTGGGATCACATCGGTGAGGACGACGTGATCTTCTTCCTGAGCGGCTGGAGCGCCGGGATCGCCGACCCGTCGGATACGCTCAACTACCTGTTCATGAACGCGCGCGACGACACGTACTACGACAATCCCGCCGTTGATATTCTGCTGGAACGGGCGATGGAAGAGTTCGACGCCGGGGTGCGCGAACAGCTGTATCTGGCCGCTCACAACCTGATCATGTTGGACTGCCCGGTGATCGTGTCGGCCTACAGCAAGGTGATGTGGCTGCAAAAGCCCTGGGTCGAGAACTTCGTCCCCGGCGGCGGCGGCACCTACACGGCCCCGCTGTGGAACGTGACAATCGACACCGAACTGTTGCCGTAATTGTCTGCTTACCCGCTCTTCCCTTGCCTCGCATAGGGAAGGGACGCGCTTTCCCCCGGTCGGGCGCCCTGGCGTTTGGGGCCGGGGGAAAGCGGTTGAGGGCTGCTGCCCTAACGCCAGCTTGAGAAAGATCGGCCATGTCTACCTACATTATCCGGCGGTTGATCCAGATCATCCCGACTCTGTTCGGTGTCTTTACCATCCTGTTCATCCTGGCCTACCTGATGCCCGGTGACCCGATTCGGGCTGTACTGGGGGAACAGTACAACCGTCTCGACCCCGAAGTCGTCGAGGCGGTGCGCGAGGAAATGGGCCTGAACAAGCCTTTCTTGCAGCGGTACTTCGAGTTCCTGGGGCAGATGGCGCGGCTGGACCTGGGCAAGTCGTTCATCCTCAACCAGCCGGTGTCGGACATCATCAACTACCGCTTTCCCCGCACCGTGCAGTTAATGATCGGCGCGATGTTCGTGGCGCTGATCATCGGTATTCCTGCCGGGATCGTCGCCGCCGAAAAACAGTATTCCTGGGCCGACAACCTGCTGATGGTCATGGCGCTGCTGGGCGTGTCGATGCCGGTATTCTGGTTGGCGTTGCTGGCCCAGATGTTCCTGACCCAAGATCGCTACGGGATCGCCCTGTTTCCGGTGGCAGGCTACGCCGAAGGCTCGATCAGCCATATGATCCTGCCCTCGCTGGTGCTGGGCATGGTGTACTCGGCCACGCTGGCGCGCGTGACGCGCTCCTCGATGCTGGAAGTGCGCTACCAGGACTATATCCGCACGGCTTACGCCAAGGGTCTGCGCCACCGCTATGTGTTGATCGTCCACCAACTGCGCAATGCCCTGATCCCGGTCATCACCGTGATCGGGTTGAACATCAGTGGGCTGCTGGGTGGGGCCATTGTCACGGAGACGATCTTCAATTGGCCGGGGTTGGGCCGGGCGATTGTCCCGGCGATTGAGCGGCGCGATACGCCGGTGATGATGGGCATCCTGATCTTCGGCGCGTTCTTGACCATCGTCATCAACCTGATTACCGATCTGGTTTACGCGGTGATCAACCCGCGCATCCGGTACTCGTGAAGGGGGGGGCCGATGACTATCCCAACGAGGCCGACCAGTCTGGGTGACCGGGCGCGCCCCATCGATCTGGAGCCGGTGCGCGTGACCAACCGCACCCGCTTCTGGCGGGAGTTCCGGCGCAACCGCGTGGCGTTGGCTGGATTGGTGATCGTGACCACGATGATCCTGGGGGCGATCTTCGCCGACGTGATCGCGCCCTTCAGCCCTATCGAGCCGCACTATAGCGACCGGCTCGTGCCGCCGGGAAGCGTCTATCTATTGGGCACAGACGAACTGGGCCGTGACCTGTTCAGCCGTCTGCTGTACGGCGCGCGCATTTCGCTGGTGATCGGCTTTGTGGCGCAGGGGGTGGCCCTGGTGATTGGCATCACCCTCGGCCTGATTTCTGGCTGGTACGGCGGCTGGTTCGACGACCTGATCATGCGCATCGCCGATATGGTGTTCGCCATTCCAGGGCTGATGTTCCTGATCGTCTGGGTGGCGATCTTCGAGCCGGGGCCGGTGAGTATCTTCCTGGCCCTGGGATTGATCGGCTGGCCGGGCGACGCGCGTATGATGCGCAGCCAGGTGCTGGCTATCAAGGAGCAGGATTACATCCTGGCGGCACGGGCTATCGGCATCTCCACACGGCGTATCCTGCTGCGCCACGTGCTGCCCAACGCCATCGCGCCGATGATCGTGTTGGCGACGCTCGGCGTGGCCGGGGCAATCCTGAGCGAATCAACGCTGAGCTTTTTGGGCCTGGGCATTCAAATCCCCACACCGTCATGGGGCACCATGGTCGAGATCGGGCGGAACTACCTGCCGACCGGCAACTGGTGGTATGCCATCTTCCCCGGCCTGACGATCATGCTGGCAGTGATGGGCTTCAACTTCCTCGGCGACGGCCTGCGCGACGCGCTTGACCCGACGCAATACAACCGCTCGTAGCGACAGCATCCCCGGCAGGCACAGGACGACGGGCAGCGGCGGCACACTTTGCAGAGCCGCCGCTGTCTTTTACGATGCATACGGTCGGGCGGACAATTGCATCGTTCGAAGAGCCGAGAGGAAGACGCCATAAGAATCGGCGCCGAGGATTGTCGCCTTTAGGCGATCGGTGAATTGCGCCATTGACGACGGTTGTGACCTGTGCCAGAATGCGTATGTAGCCTGTAGACCTATCGGTATGCAGGTGTCGGCAGCGTTGCCGACGAGTTTCAAACACGTATCTGCGGCCTCGCTGTCGCAGTAGTTCCGGCGGAGACCCGGCAAGTAGCTCGCCCCGGCGAGACCCAGCACCGGCGTACTGGGCCAGTGAGCCGCCGCCTTTAGGTGGCGGAATGTCACAAATGTTCTCACGATGTGCCCTGCCCGGCCTTGCAATTGAATCCCCTGCCGAACCCCGCTATAATCCGACGCCACCTGTCAGTTAACGGCAACGAGCGGAGCGCCGAACCATGATGACCTCACCGGAGCAGATCGTGCGCGCGCTGGACCGCGTTCTCCTGGACGTGGAAAAGCCGGGTCGCTACGTCGGCGGCGAATACAACAGCGTCGTCAAGGACTGGGCGCGCGTCCCTTTCCGCGTGGCGCTGGCCTTCCCCGATGTGTACGACCTGGGCATGTCCAACCTGGGACTGATGCTCCTCTACGACGTGGTCAATCGCCAGCCAGACATGCTGGCCGAGCGCGTCTTCACCCCCTGGCCAGACCTGGAAGCTCTGATGCGGCGGGACGGGATTCCGCTGTATGGCCTGGAGAGCAAACATCCCGTCCGCGCCTTCGACATCCTGGGCATCAGCTTGCCCTACGAACAGCTTTACACCAACACCCTGACGCTGTTGGACCTGGCCGGGCTGCCGCTGTTGGCGGCAGAACGCGACGCGAGCTACCCGCTGGTGATCGCGGGCGGGCACGCTACCTTTAACCCGGAACCGATGGCCGACTTCATCGACGCCTTCGTGATCGGCGAGGGCGAAGAGGCCATCCTCGACGTGTGCCGCGTCGTGCAGCGCACGAAGGGACTATCCCGCGAGGCGCAACTGCGCGCCCTGGCGCAGGTCGAGGGCGTGTACGTGCCGCGCCTGTACGATGTAACCTATCACGCCGACGGCACGGTGGCCTCGGTGACGCCCAACGCGCCCGAAGCGCCGCCGAGAGTGCTCAAGCGCGTCGTGGCGGTGCTGCCACCGCCGTTCACGCGCTTCCTGGTGCCGAACATCGACACGGTGCACAACCGCGCACCCATCGAGATCATGCGCGGCTGCACGCGCGGCTGCCGCTTCTGCCACGCCGGGATGGTGATGCGCCCAGTGCGCGAACGCCCGGTAGCCGAGGTCGTGCAGGCGGTTGAGGACATCATCCGCAACACCGGCTTCGAGGAGATCGGGCTGCTGAGTCTCTCGTCCTCGGATTACGGCCCGGTGAAAGAACTGGTGCAGGCCATCGGCGCACGCTGGGGTGGAGAAGGGCTGTCGGTCAGCCTGCCGAGCCTACGCATCGAGAGTACCAGCGTGGACCTGCTGGACGCACTGCAAGATACGCGGCGGGGCGGCTTCACCTTTGCGCCCGAAGCGGCCACCGAGAAGATGCGGCGCATCATCAACAAGTACGTGCCGCATCAGCAGGTCGTGGACACGGCCCGCGAGGTCTATGCGCGCGGCTGGCGCACCATCAAGCTGTATTTCATGATCGGCCATCCGAGCGAGACGCTGGACGATGTGCAGGCCATCGCGGACCTGAGCAAAGCGGTGCTGGCCGAGGGACGCAAGTTTCACGGCAAAAAGGCCACCGTCAACGTCGGCGTGAGCACCTTCATCCCCAAGCCGCACACGCCGTTCCAGTGGGTGCCGCTGGACGCCCTGGAACACATCTACGCCAAGCAGGACTTGCTCAGGCGGGAACTGCGCACACACGGCCTCACGATGCGCTGGGTGAATCCGCTGGAAACACGGCTGGAAGCCTTCCTCAGCCGGGGCGACCGGCGGCTGGGCGCGGTGATCCGGCGGGCGTGGGAACTGGGCAGCCGCTTCGACGCCTGGCAGGACCACTTCAACCCGGAGGCGTGGGCGCAGGCGTTTGCGGACGTTGGGACGCAACATCGGGCGCAGCGTGCTGCGCCCCTACACATGGATTTTTATACTCACCGCCCGCGCGCGCTGGACGAGGTGTTCCCCTGGGATCACATCGACGCGGCGGTGAAGAAGCAGTTCCTGCTGCAAGACTACCTGATGTCTGGGCGGGAAGAGACGCGCCACGACTGCCGCGACGGGTGCTTCGCCTGCGGCATCCTGCCGAAGTTCGCCGATCTGCGCGCCGCGACGCCCGCCGAGGCGTGGGAATGCCCGCCCGTCCTGCCGAAGGCCTTACGCGGCAAGCGGGCTGAGGAGATCATCCCGCTGACGACAGGCTGATCCCGCCGGGGCGCGCTACAGCTTCTTGAGGCGCTTGGCCAGCCGGTCCAGGTCGGCATAGGGCAAAAACTGGATGCGGCGCAATTCGGCGGGCAGGTGTGTCTCCCGGCAGATCAGCGGGATGATGGGCTTGTTCTCGTCCACGAAGTAGCGGTATTCCATTTTCACATAGCGGGAGGCCAGCGCCTCTGGCGATACGCACAGCACCATCACGGCGCAGCGTTCCAGCGCCGCGTTGATCTCGTCCAGCCAGTCCTGGCCGCCTTCCAGCAGGCGCTGGTCGATCCACACCGCCACCCCTTCGGCGCGCAGGCGGTCCACCAGCGGGCGGACGTAATCGGGCCAGTCCACGCGGCTATAGCACACGAAGACGGTCCGGCTGGCGGGGGCCGTTTCGGCGGCCAGGGTGATCTCGGACGTGGAGAGCTTTTCCACCGCCAGATAGGCCGCGCGCGTCTGGCTGAAGCCGTCGTACAGCCCCATGCCAGACATCTCCTCCGGCACAATCAGGGGGTCCAGGCGCAGAAAGGCGCGCAGGTCGCGGGTGAGGTAGAAGTGGCCCGTGTGGAGTTTGCAGCGCGGCAGCGGCGCTTCCAGGGTCGCCACTTGCCGACCCTTCCACAGCGTATACTGGAAGGTGTCGGCGCCCTTGTCCGTCACCTGGATCGGGTTGTAACGCGCGATGAAGCGCAGCAGGCCCAACAGGTCCATCACCTGGGGCAGGATGCGCGTTTCCTCGGCCTGCCACTCGGCCTCGTCGTCCGGCGGCGCGCCGTGCGCGAAGTAGCTGCGCTCCATCGCCAGGCGGTGAAAGCGGCTGCGCACGTCCTGGCGCGGCTGCGGCGGCGACTGGCCTGCGTCCCAGCACAGGTCGAACAATTCCTTGAGGAAGAACGGCGCACGCTGCCCGCCGAAAGCCTCGATCCCGGCGAACAGGATGCTCACCCACGCGCCCATCGAGGGTGGCTTGGGCAGTTCGCGCAGCAGCAGATCGGTGAAGCTCTGATCGCGCACCTCTTCGTCGCCGGTTTCCAGGTAATCGCACACCACGATCAGCGCCAAGTAGCGCACCAGGTGCTCGAAGATGCGGATCGCCAGCAGCACGCGCTTTTCCGACGTGGGAGCCTGCTGCAGGCGATGATAGAGCGTGGCAATCGGGTATGGGAAGTTGTTCAACACCAGCCGGTCCAGGTCGGACATGAGTCGGGGTTCCCCTGCTACTTGTGGGCGCACGCCCTCGCCGATGGGCGAGTCTTGACCTCAGCAGCCCATGGTACACAGATGACACAGATAAAACAGATTGTCACCGATTCAATCTGGTTTTGATCGGTGTAAATCCGTGTTTCAGCGGCGTCATCCGCGTACTATTGAAATTCCTCATCCGGGCGCGCGCCCTCGTTGCATGTGTGACCCATTTTATAGGACACGGCAGGCCAGGGGCAAGGCGCGTCAGTGGGCGATGTCCTGGCGGCGGAACGCCAGGGCGCTCAGCGCCAGCAGCCCCACGAACAACAGCGCCATGCCGGGCAGAACCCACAGCAGGCCGCGCCCGGCCCCGGCCTTGATCCACTCCGCGCGAAACAGGTTGATCATCGGGGTCTCCGGTTACGACGTGATGTCTTGCCGCCGGAACAGGGCTGCCGTCACGGCGACCAGCCCCACGACCCAGGCGGCCAGGATAAAGATCGACAGGCCCAGGCTGTTCGGCCCGGCGTAGCGCGTCATCGCCTGCGTGCCGAAGGTGAACGGCACCCCTTCGTTGATCAACGAGGTGATGTTGCCCAGGTTGTAGCCGGGCGTCAGTTGGTACAGCGCGATCAGTTCCGGCCTGCCCAGCAGCATCCCCAGCAGGGCCAGGGCCGCGAACGAGCCGAGTTCAAAGACGAATACGGTCATGAGTCCTGCCACCACACTGCCCAGCACCGAGCGCGTGATCATGGCCGCCAGTGCCGCATACCCGGCGGCGATCACGGTGGCGGTGAAGGCCGTCGCGGCCTGCAGGGCGTAATCGCCCAGGAAGTCGCGGATCACCGCGCTGCTGAGGGGCGGGCCATCAGCTTTCTCCTCACGCTGTGCGAATCGGATAACGTCGGGCGTGCACGGCAGCGCGAAAGAACAGCAGCGCCAGCAGGATCGACAGGATCGGGTAGCCGATCAGCGTCAATCCGGTCGCCGTTGAGGTCAGGTTGTCGGCGAAGAGCGCCCCGGCGACGAAGCCGATCACGCCGAAGCCACACACAAACGTCATCAGGCACAGCAGCGGACGCAGCCCCCACAGCCGGTCCGACAGGCGCAGCAGGCTGTCGCCCAGCAGCACCAGCCCGACTCCCAGCAGCAAAAAGCCGCCGAACAACGTGGCCCAGAACACCTGCCCGAACAGCGGGAACGGCGACAGATCGATTTCCGGCTGGGCCGTCAGCGGCAGGGTCAGCAACACCGGCAGGCCGACCATCACCAGCCCTGTCCGCGCCAACGCCAGGGCGCGGTCCGCACCGGTGAAGAAACACCGCTGCCGCAGCAGCACCCCCAGCGACTCCAGCACGTACAGGTTCGGCAGCAGAAAGAACAGGCACAACATCGCCATCCCTGCGGCGTAGGTCAGGAACTGCGCCGAGAGCATCGTCCCCAGGAAAATCAGGAAGCCATGAAAGACCAGGCAGGCGACGGTTGCCAGGGCGTAGCGCCGCCCGGCGAAATGCGTCTCGCGCAGTTCCCCGCCGACGCGCGCCGCCTCGCCCAGATCGGTCAGGGCCGCGCGGTGCGCTTCGACCAGCGAGAACCCGCACGCCCGGTACTCCTGGACGGCGTCGGCGTAATGCGCCACCAGCTCGTCCTGCACGTCGGCGGCGACCGTGCGGGGCAGGCCGTGTGTGGCCGTCTTGAGCTAGCGGGCCAGATCGGCCTCGATGTTGGCGCTCATGACTCCGCCCCTTTCAGCACCAGATTCACCGCCTCGGTGAAGCGTGCCCAGTGCGCCAACTGGCGCTCCAGCTCGCCCTGACCGGATTCGGTCAGGCGGTAGTAGCGGCGGGTGCGCCCGCCTTCTTCCACCGCGAACGATTCGACCAGGCCCTGGGCTTCTAGGCCATGCAGCGTGGGATAGAGCGTGCCTTCTTTGAAGTCCAGTACGCCGTCGGACTGCTGCTTGATCGCCCTGGCGATCTGGTAGCCGTGACACGGCGCTTTGGATAGGATGACCAGGATCAGCAGCGGCAGGCTGCCTTTAAGGTTCATGAAACCACCTCTAATACCTCTGTTTTCTAGGTATCATACATCGAAGTCCGAGGTATGTGTTTAGGACTTTTGGGCTATCTGGCGGCGGCCCCGTAGGGGCGACCGGCCGGTCGCTCCTACAAAGACACCTCCGTCTCATGACGGGATGCCCCCAACATTGGGGATGGCGGGCCGCCGGGCCGTGCTTTACATTCCGACCATTCGGCAGGTTATTGGAGACCCCAGATGATGACCGCCTGGAAAGAACGCGCCCGCCAGCTCAAGCGCGAAACTTACGCCCTGTACCTGGCTTACCGCGACCCACGCACGCCCTGGTACGCCAAAGTCTTCGCCGCCGTCGTGGTGGGCTACGCCTTCAGCCCCATCGACCTGATCCCTGACTTCATCCCGGTGCTGGGCTACCTGGACGACCTGGCGCTGATCCCGTTGGGCGTGGCGGTCGCGCTGCGGCTGATCCCTGCGCAGGTGATGGCCGACAGCCGCGAACAGGCGCGGCAGATGGAGGAAAAACCGGTCAGCCGGGCCGCTGCTATCGGGATCGTCGGAATCTGGCTGCTGCTGGCCGGGTTGGGTATTCTCCTGGTCGCGCGGTTGATCGCAGGAGGATGACGCCGTCGTGGTCGATTTCCACGCCATCTATGCTTCGCCCGCCGGAGCGGTGCAGTACGACCGGCTGGTTTCCCGCGAAGACTGGCTGGGCAACATCCCGGCGGCGCTGCGGCGCATTTGCCCCCTGGACGGGATCGACGTGGTGGAGTTCGGCGCGGGCACGGGCCGCCTGAGCCGCCTGCTGGCTCCCCTGGTCCGCTCGCTCCTGATCACGGACCGCTCCCCGGCCATGCTCGGTGTCGCGGTGGAGCGTTTCCAGGCGCTGGGGCTGCACAACTGGCGCGCCGCCGTCGCCGATAACCGCCGGATGCCGGTCGCTTCCGGCTGCGCGGACCTTGCCGTCGCCGGATGGAGCTTCGGCCACTTTACCGGCTGGCATCCCACCACGTGGCGGGATGAGATCGGGCGGGCGGTCATGGAGATGATGCGCGTGCTGCGCCCCGGCGGGACGGCGGTGATCCTGGAAACGCTCGGCACGGGCCGGGAGACTCCCCTGCCGCCCACCCACGACCTGGCCGCCTACTACGCCTTTCTGGAACACGAACATGGCTTTGCCGTCGACTGGATTCGCACGGATTATCGCTTCGAGACGTTAGTGGAGGCCGAGACGCTGACGCGCTTCTTCTTCGGGGATGCGCTGGCGGCGTGGGTCGCGGCGGAAAAGCGCCTCACGCTGCCGGAGTGCACGGGGGTGTGGCAGCGGGCGGGGTGAGGGAAACTTTCGCGCCGGGCCTGCGTATAAGTACGGTAGAGACAAGACCACTGACAAGACTTAGCCTGGGGCAAAAAGGAGCTTGAGGAAATGGAACCGGTAGAACCCAAGAAACTGCGCCGTTCTCGCAGCGACCGCATGGTGGCCGGGGTGTGCGCGGGCCTGGCCGAATACTTCAACGTCGATCCGGTGTTGGTGCGGCTGGTGTTCGTGCTGTTGGCGCTGGCTGGTGGGCCAGGTGTGCTGCTCTACATTGTGCTGTGGATCATCATGCCGGAGGCGTAGGCGCAGCCGGTAATAGTTAGCAATCAGCCGTCAGGCGGGGCCTCACTCCCGATTTTTCGAGGGTGAGGCCGTTGCATTTCCCCAAAGGCTATCGTCCACACAGATGACGTCGGCGTGCTTCACAGATATAAGTTATCGGTGTCGATCCCGGCCACTGCTGGGCCGGACTCATGGTATAATTCCGCCCATTCGGTATCCGGCAAACATCCCCACAGCTAGAGGACGCGGTTATGACGGCGCTTTCCTTTCAAGACGTGATCATGCGGCTGCACGAATTCTGGGCGCGGCAGGGCTGCGTGCTCTGGCAGCCCTACAACATTCAGTTGGGCGCAGGCACGGGCAACCCGGCCACGCTGCTGCGCGTCCTCGGCCCGGAACCCTGGTACGTGGCCTATGTCGAGCCGTCCATCCGCCCGGATGATGGTCGCTACGCCGAAAATCCCAACCGGATGCAGATGTTCTACCAGTATCAGGTCATCCTCAAGCCCGATCCCGGCAATCCGCAAGAGCTTTACCTGCAATCCCTGCAAGCCATCGGCATCGATCCGCGCGAGCACGACATCCGCTTTGTGGAAGATAACTGGGAATCGCCCGCCCTGGGTGCGTGGGGGCTGGGCTGGGAAGTGTGGCTGGACGGGCAGGAGATCACACAGTTTACTTACTTCCAGCAGGCCGGCGGCCTGGAATTGGCGCCGGTGTCGGTGGAGATCACCTACGGGCTGGAGCGGATCGTGCTGGCCTTGCAGGGCAAAGACGCCGTGTGGGACATCGACTGGCTCGACCCAGCCAGCGGCAAACTGACCTACGGCGACATCTTCCGGCGCGCCGAAGTGGAGCACTGCACCTACTACTTCGATGTGGCCGACGTAGACGGGCTGCGCCGCACCTACGACGTGTACGAGCAGGAGAGCCGCCGCGCGTTGGAACACGGCCTGGTCATCCCGGCTTACGATTACGTGCTCAAGTGTTCGCATCTGTTCAACGAACTGGACGCGCGGGGGGCCATCGGCGTGACCGAGCGGGCAGGCTACTTCCGCCGGATGCGCGCCATGACGCGCAACGTGGCGCTGGCCTACGCCGAACAGCGCCAGCAGATGGGGTATCCCATTGATAACCCGGCGTGGGCTGCGCCTGCGATTGCCAGACCGGTCGGGACACGACATGCCGTGTCTCGACCCGCCGAACCCGCCGACTTCTTGCTGGAGATCGGCGTGGAAGAACTGCCCGCCGGCGACGTGGATGACGCGCTGGCGCAGCTCCGTGTTGCCGCGCCGAAGTTACTCGGCGACCTGCGCCTGGAATGCCAGTCGCTCGTCACCTATGCCACGCCGCGCCGCCTGGTCGTCTACGCGCACAGGCTGGCCCCCCGCCAGGCTGATTTAGAGCGTACCGTGCAGGGGCCACCGGCCCGTGCTGCCTTCGACGCCGACGGCAACCTGACCCAGGCGGCCCTCGGCTTTGCGCGCAAGCAAGGCGTAGATGCAGCGGCCTTGCAGCGCATCACCACGAAAGACGGCGAATACGTGGCGGCGGTGGTCCGCACGGCGGGCCGCCCGGCGGTGGATGTGCTGGCCGAGGCGCTGCCCGGCTTCATCGCCGGGATCAGGTTTGGCAAGGCGATGCGTTGGAACGCCAGCGGGGTGGCCTTCAGCCGCCCGATCCGCTGGATCGTGGCCCTGTTCGGCGGGGACGTGATTCCCTTCACCTATGCCAACGTGGCCAGCGGCAACGTGTCGCGCGGGCTGCGGCCCTACGGCTCGCCGGACCTGTCCCTCGAGTCGGCTGCCGCCTATTTCAAGGCGATGGGTGAGCAGGGCATCGTGTTGGACCAGGATGAGCGTCGCACGCGCATCGTCGAACAGGCGCGCACGTTAGCGGCAGAGGTGGGCGGGCGCATTCCCGAAGACGCCGATTTGCTGGCCGAAGTGACCAACCTGGTTGAGCGGCCCACTGTGCTGCGGGGCGGCTTCAGCCCAGATCACCTGGCCCTGCCGCGCGAGGTGCTGGTCACGGTGATGCGCAAGCACCAGCGGTACTTTGCCGTCGAGGATGCGCGTGGCCAGCTGTTGCCCTATTTCATCGCTGTGCGCAACGGCGACGGCAAGCACCTGGATAAGGTCACGCACGGCAACGAGCACGTCATCCGGGCACGCTTTGCCGACGCGGCTTACTTCTACCGCAAAGACACCGCCCGCCCGCTGGAGAGTTTTCTGCCGCGCCTGGGCACGCTCACCTTTCAGGAAAAACTGGGCAGCGTGCTCGACAAGAACAACCGCCTGGTGGGCCTCGTCCCGGCGATGGTGGCGCTGCTGGGCATGGGCGAGCATGTCCTGTCGGTCGCCAAACGCGCCGCATATCTGGCGAAGGCCGACCTTGCCACGCAGATGGTGGTAGAGATGACCTCGCTGCAAGGGGTCATGGGGCGTCATTATGCGTTGCTCAACGGCGAGCCGGAAGCGGTGGCCGAGGCCATTTACGAGCACTGGCTGCCGCGTTCGGCGGGCGATGACCTGCCGCGCACCCCGGCAGGGATCGCCCTGGCGCTGCTGGATCGCCTGGATTCGCTGGCGGGGTTGTTCGCCGCCGGGTTGGAGCCGCGCGCCACTGCCGATCCTTATGGCCTGCGGCGGGCGGCGCTGGGCGTGGTGCAGATTCTCGCCGCGCGCCAGATCGACCTGGACCTGGCTGAGGCGCTTGATCCGGTGGCAGACGCACAGCCGATCCCGGTGAGCGCAGAGGTGCGCGCCGCCGTGTTGGAGTTCATCGCGGCGCGGCTGCGCGCCTGGCTGCTGGACCTGGGCCTGCCGCACGATGTGGTCGAAGCGGTGCTGGCCGAGCAGAGCCGCAATCCTTACCGCGCCGTACAGGGCATCGACGACCTGCGGGAATGGGTGAAGCGCGAGGACTGGTTCGCCGTGCTGGATAGCTTTGCGCGCTGCGTGCGCATCACGCGCGGGCAGCCCGCCTACACGTTGCGCCCAGACGCCCTGGCCGAACCTGCCGAGCGCGATCTCTATGCCGCCTACCGCCGGGCGGCAGACAGCCTGACCCTGAGCGACAACGTCGGCGCGATGCTGGCGGCCTTCGCGGAGATGGTCCCTGCCGTGACGCGCTTCTTCGAGGACGTGCTGGTGATGGACGAAGATCAGACCGTCCGCGAAAACCGCCTGGCGCTCTTGCAGGCGGTGGCGAGCCTCGCGGCGGGCCGGGCGGACTTCAGCAAGCTGGTGGGGTTTTAGGGCGGCTCGCGCCTCGCGTATGTGCCTAGTAGGGACACGGCATGTCGTGTCCCTACTACCGTCTTACAATGGCCCTGATTGGCCCGCCCTTTTCCCGTTGTGCAAAGCACACAAAAGTCCTTGTTGACAAAACCGGCCCGCCGTGCTATGCTGGCATAACTCTGATTTATCGGATCAATGGGAATCTCCTATGCTTCCCAAAGGCATCGCCTCCGATTTCCTGGTCTACATGCTCGAACACCAGGTCCGGCCCGGCGACCACCTGCCCACCCTCAACGACATCAGCGACGAATTGGGCGTCAGCGTGAACAAGCTGCGTGAGCAGCTTGAGGTTGCGCGCGTGTTGGGGCTGGTGGAAGTGCGCCCGCGCACGGGCATCCGCGCTGCCGAATACAGCGCCCTGCCTGCTGTGCGCCTGAGCCTGCTCTATGCCCTGGCCCTGGACCGCGAGTACTTTCAAGCGTTCAGCGCCCTGCGGACCACCATAGAAGTCGGCTTCTGGCGCGAGGCGGTGCTCAGCCTGACGCCAGACGATCACGCCCGGCTGCGTGAGCTGGTCGCGGCGGCCTGGGCCAAGCTCAACGATACGCCGGTCCGGCTGCCCCATCGTGAGCACCGCGAATTCCACCTGACCATCTTCTCACGGCTGGAAAACCCGTTCGTCACGGCGCTGCTGGAGGCGTTCTGGGAAGCCTACGAGGCGATTGAATACCACGTCTATGCCGACTACACCTATCTGCGTGAAGTGTGGACCTACCACGAACGCATCGCCGAGCGCATCTGCGCGGGCGACGTGGACAACAGCCTGCAAGCGTTTATCGAACATACCCGCCTGTTGCGTCACCGCAACGTGCCCGGTAGCGAGCATCCCATCACCGGGCCAAACGGCGGACGTTCGCAACAACGCACACGTTTACTAATGGAGTGAAGCCAGGCGGTGGGACTGCCTATCATGGCGGCGGAACGGTTCCGCCGCTATGTGTCTCTATCAGAAGAGGTGGTACATCTCTTTTTCGATAACGCACAACCACGTTTAAAGGAGGCCAGCGCCATCTCGCCATCTGCCCGACGGCCCGGCGCGACACTATGCAAGTCCTAGAATCACAAACCATACTTAAGGAAGTTCCGTCACAACAGCGGGTCAACAACTTTTCGATCCGGGTGGCAACGATCAACGGTACCGGCAGCCAAACAGCCAACAGCGTGATCGTGCGTGCCCTGTTCAAGATGGGCATCCCTGTCAGCGGCAAGAACATCTTCCCCTCGAACATCTCCGGGCTGCCCACCTGGTTCCAGATTCGAGTCAGCAAAGACGGTTACACGGCGCGCCAGGACGAGTACGCCATCCTGGTCGCCATGAACCCGGCCACCGCCAACGAAGATGTGGCGAACCTGTCGCCCGGCGGCATGGTCATTTACCCTGACGACTGGAAAATCAGGTTCGACCGCACCGATGTGACCTACTATCCGATCCCCACCAAACAGCTTGCCAAAGACGTCGGTACTGCGCCTAACCTGGTCGATTATGTGGCGAACATGGCCTATGTGGGCGCGCTAGGCTGGCTGCTGGACATTCCGCTCGACTCCCTGAAAGAGGCCATCAGCTTCTACCTGGGTGGCAAACCCAAAGCCATCGCGCTCAACCTGGGCGTGGTGGAGCGCGCTGAGCAGTTTGTGCGCGACCACCTGCCGTCGCAGTCAACCTTTCGCATCGAGCCGATGGATGCCACGCGCGGCCTGATTCTGATCGACGGCAACACGGCGGCGGCGCTCGGCGCGGTGTTCGGCGGCGTGAGCGTGATCGCCTGGTATCCGATCACGCCCTCAACCAGCCTGGCCGACGCGGCGCGCGAGTATCTCACCCGCCTGCGCCACGAACCCGACACGGGCGCGGCGACGTATGCCATCGTCCAGGCGGAGGACGAACTGGCCGCCATCGGCATGGTGCTGGGCGCCGGCTGGGCGGGCGCGCGGGCGATGACCTGCACCTCCGGCCCTGGCCTGTCGCTGATGGCAGAATATTCGGGGCTGGGCTATTTCGCCGAAATCCCCGGCGTCATCTGGGATGTGCAGCGCGTCGGGCCGAGCACCGGCCTGCCCACGCGCACGTCGCAGGGCGACCTGACCTTCACCTATTTCCTCAGTCACGGCGACACACGCCACGTCGTGTTGCTGCCCGCCAGGCCGGAGGAGTGCTTCGAGTTCGGCTGGAAGGCGTTTGACCTGGCCGAACGACTGCAAACGCCCGTCTTTGTCCTCAGCGACCTGGACCTGGGCATGAATACCTGGATGAGCAAACCGTTTGCCTATCCCGACAGGCCGATGGATCGCGGCAAGGTGCTGAATGCCGAAGACCTGACGCGGCTGGGCCGCTTCTTCCGCTACGAAGACGTGGACGGCGACGGCATCCCCTATCGCACGCTGCCCGGCACCGATCACCCGCTGGCGGCCTATTTCACGCGCGGCACCGGCCACAATACCAAAGCCGGTTACAGCGAGCGCCCCGACGATTGGGAAGATAATCTGCGCCGCCTGCGCCGCAAGCACGAAACCGCTCGTACCCTCGTCCCGGAGCCGATCACCGATGCGCCGGACGGGGCGCAGGTCGGCATTATCGCCTTTGGGACGGTGGACCCGGCCATCGTAGAAGCGCGAGACCTGCTGCGCGCGCGGCACGGCGTCGAGACGGCCTATCTGCGCGTGCGCGCCCTGCCACTGTCGCCGGAGGTGTTCGCCTTCGCCGGGCGTTACGAGCGCGTGTACGTGGTAGAGAACAACCTGGAAGGGCAGCTCTGCCAGATCATGCGCATCGACATGCCGGACTGCGCCGCCAACCTGGTCTCGGTTGCCAAGCTAGACGGCTTGCCCCTCACCGCGCAGTGGGTGGTAGACCAGGTGCTGGAGCGCGAACGGGCATAACGGCAAGGTCGGGATCAGGAAGAGACGTTCCTGTAGTACACGGATGGCCCTGAAGGACACAGAATTGCGCGGATGAATCAAACAATTCCAAAGAATCTGTGAAAATCCGTGTTTTCTGTGTCATCTGTGTACCGTTGAAATCGACAACACGAAATATGCTGCGGCAGACACGTCCTGCCGTTACAGGAGCAGGAAGACATGGGAGCTACACGCGAGAAAGTCAACGCTATCGGCCTGGAACGGGCCGACTATAAGGGCCTGGCCTCGACGCTGTGCGCCGGCTGCGGGCACAACTCGATTGCCAACCAGATCATCGCCGTCTGCTTTGAGGAAGGCATCAACCCGCACCGCGTGATCAAGCTGAGCGGCATCGGCTGTTCCAGCAAGAGTCCGGCCTACTTCATGTCGCGCTCGCACGCCTTCAACGGTATACACGGGCGGATGCCCTCGGCGGCGACCGGGGCCATGCTCGCCAACCGCAGCCTGACCGCCATCGGCGTCAGCGGCGACGGCGACACCGGCAGCATCGGCCTGGGCCAGTTCAAGCA
>CAZGXI010000042.1:0-34814 GCA_964529715.1 uncultured Anaerolineae bacterium
GGGGAGATCAAGGTCAAGCTCCACCGTCCGTTGCCGAAAGGCGCAGTCATCAAGCCCGCTCGGACGGAGCGGCCAGGGCGTAACGTCGGCCAGTGGGTCAGGCGTTGCGTTTCGTGTTCACCGGGCGGGTAGGATACTCAAAAGTACTTTTCACGTAATTTCCCCCTAGTACAGTTGCCTCCCTATAGATTTCCTCTAGAATTTAAATTGTAGCTTCCCGTTTCCAAAGCCTCGCGGCTGCGGATCACGACGACCTGGAGAACATGATATGAAGACCAGCAAAATCATCCTGATCCTCATCGTTATAGGAACGCTTGTTGGGCAGGGTGATGTGCGTGCGCAAGAAAGCGGTCAACACTATATCGTCGGTATTGCCAATATATGGATCACGCCGGCATTTATGGAGGAGATGGCCGCATTGGGATACGTGGATGGCGAGAACATCACGTACATGATCCCTTCATTTGAAGGTGTGGAATCAGAGCAAATCTGGGACTCGTACTGGGCGCAGATTCAGGCGATGGTCGATGCCGGGGCCGACGTGTTTGTCACCAATACGGACTCGGACGCGGTTAATCTCCGTGAGCGGGTCGGCGACATCCCGATTGTGTTCGGGCGTTCCGACGACCCGGTGGCGACCGGCGCTGTGCAGGACCTGGTGACTCCCGGCGGCACCATAACCGGGAACATCACCAACCGTCCGCACGAACGCCGCCTACAGGTGTTGACCGAGATCAATCCGGCGACCGACCGGGTGTACTATCTGTACGGCACGCAGACGGGTGAGGCCGAAACCGTGCTGGCGCAGGTTTTGGCCGTGGCAGAAGAACTGAACATCGAGGTCATTCCGGCACCGATTGCGGACCTGGAGAGTGGGATGGAAGCATTGGAGAACATCCCTGACGGCACCGACTGGCTGTTCTTGACGCCGTATGTACCCTATGACCAGGAATTCTCCCAGGCGTTGCTCACCGTGTCGGAGACTTACCAGATTCCCATCTCCTATTTTATGTTCGTTCCCGTGCAGGGCTATCTGATGGGCTACGGCCCGAACATCGACGCTAGCGACCGGCAGGCCGCTCGCCAGGTAGACCGCATCCTGCGCGGTGCTTCCCCGGCCATCCTGCCGGTTCAAACCGCCGAGAACTACCTGTACATCAACCTGGAAGCGGCGGAAGCCCTCCACATGGAAATCCCGGCCAGCGTTCTGCGCCAGGCTGATCTGATCGTCCGCCCCGGCTATTTCGACAATCCCAACAGCTCGTCGCAGCAAGACTCCTGAGACCAGGGGAAAGGGCGCCTGTCTGAAACGGGGGCCGTATGTACGGCAGACAGGCGCCAATGAGGGAAGAGGAACGATCCCATGTTCAGTAGTTTGCGTATCCGCCTGACATTGCTCTTCGTCAGCCTGACCATTGTGCCCCTGTTAATCGTAGGGACGCTGATCTCGCTGCGCGGCTTTGACACACTGCAACAGCAGTCCGTCGAGAAGCAGGCGCAGTTGGCGCGGCAGACGGCGATCAGCCTGGGTGCCTTTTTCAGTGAGCGCCAGAACGAACTCCAGGTGCTGGCGCAGGTCTACGGGCTGGACGCGCTGGAACCGCGCGCGCAACGCGACGTCCTGCTGACACTGCTCAGCGCACAGCCTGCCTATTACGAATTGACGCTGGTGAATGGCGACGGCCAGGAAACCATCCGTCTGACGCGCGGTGAGGTCATTACAACCAACGACCTGGCGAACCGCGCCGATGACCCGTTGTTCCGGGCAGCGGCAGATAGCGGTCAGGTGAGCTTTAGCCCAGTTTACTTCAACCAAGACGCGCGCGACCGCCTGATTACCATTGCCGTGCCGATGGAAGACCTCTACACCGGCGAGACGGGATACGTCCTGATCGCGGAAGTGCGCTTCCAGAACGTCGAAGAAGAAGTGCTCCGCAACCTGGGGTTGGGTGAAGGCGAAGATGTCTATGTGGTCGATCAGAACGGCGTGGTGATTGCCCACCGTAATCCCAACCTGGTGCTCCGCGAAACAATCTTCAATCCCCCCGAAGTGGCAGGCCGGCATATCGGGTTGAGCGGCAGCGACGTTGTGCTGGCAACGGACAAAATCCGGCTGGAGAACCTGGAACTCACAGTCGTCGCCGAAACGACGTATGCCAACGCGACTGCGCTCGCTTCGGACCTGACCCGACTTTCGGCGATCATCACCATCGTTACTCTGGTGGTGTCCGGCATTATCGTGATCTGGGCCGTGCGCCGCGTCGTCAAGCCGATCATCGAAGTGGCGCGTGTGGCGAAGGCTATTCAGGAAGGCGACCTGTCTGCCAAAGCCAACGAGGATGGCCAAGACGAAATCGCCACCTTAGGGCGCGCCTTCAACAGGATGACCGCCCACCTGCAAGAAACCCTGGATGGCTTGCGCGATCATGTGGAAAAGCTCGAACGGTCCCGCGTCGAGCGCGAAATGCTGATCCGGGATTTGCAGGCCGCCAAGCGTATTGCGGAAGAGAACTCGCGCCTGAAGTCCGAGTTCCTATCTACCATGTCGCATGAACTGCGCACGCCGATGAATGCCATCGAGGGCTTCACCGGCATCATGCTGCGGCGGATGGCGGGGGTCGAATACAACGCCAAAGCAGAACGCTATCTGACCAAAATCCAGTCCAACAGCCAACGCTTGCTAAGCCTGATCAACGACTTTCTCGATCTTTCCCGCATCGAGTCCGGTCGGCTGGAATTGGCTTACCTGCCCATGTCGCTCCCGGAAATGGTGCAACGTTGGCAAGACAACTTGGGCGTTCTGGCGGAAAACAAGGGGCTGACCTTTGAGGTTACGCTCGACCCCGAACTGTTGCAGACCATCTACGGCGACGAAGAATCGCTCTCCAAGATCGTCACGAACCTGGTGGGGAACGCCATCAAATTCACGGAACACGGCTCGGTGACGTTGTCGATCAAAAAGCGCGGCGATCAGATGGAATTGGCCGTCCAGGATACCGGCATCGGCATCCCGCCTCATGCCCGCGAATTTATCTTTGAGGAGTTTCGCCAGGTGGATCAATCGTCCAAGCGGCAGTACGGCGGCACCGGCCTGGGGCTGGCAATTGTGCAGAAACTTGTTCGCGCTATGGGCGGCACGGTAACAGTAGACAGCGAAGTGGGGGTCGGCAGTACCTTTACGGTCTTGCTGCCCATCCATCTGGAAGAACAGCTTGTGAAGGCGTAAACGCATGGAAACGATACCCGATAATCTGCTCGCTGGCTGGGACATTGTGGTTGTGGACGATGAAGAGGATAGCCTGGAAGTCGCCGAGGTGATCCTGCTGGAGTATGGGGCCAATGTCCACACAGCAACCAATGGCGCCGATGGTTTACAGGTCGTGCGTAAGGTCAAGCCACGCTTTATCATCTCAGATCTCTCGATGCCTGTCATGGACGGCTGGGGGTTCATCAATGCGCTCAAGGCGGATCGTGGGTTGGCGGACATCCCTGTAATCGCACTGACTGCCCATGCCATGCAAGGGGATCGGGAACGGGCGCTTGCAGCGGGCTTTCACAACTATCTGGTCAAGCCGCTGACTGTCAATACGTTCATCAGGGATCTGGTCAATCTGTTGATCGACATTCCCTCGTTGGCTCAGTACTTTGGAGGACGATGATGGTAAACAAACGGATTCTCGTGGTTGAGGATGACCCGGACGGCCAGGAAATGATCACGACCATGCTGCAACACCTGCAATACGTGGTCGATACGGCAGACGATGGCGAGCAGGCGTCCAAGTTCCTGTCTGGTTCCAGTGTGCCGTACAGCGCCGTCGTCATTGACCTGGCCCTGCCTGGCAAGGATGGCTGGGAATTGCTCAATGAAATTCTGGCCGATCCGCGCACCAGTAACCTGCCCTGCATCGCCGTCACGGCCTATCATAACTCCAAGCTGCGTGAAGAAGCCCTACGCGCTGGGTTTATGGCCTATTTCCCCAAGCCCATCGACGCGACGATGTTGGGGCGCGAACTCGCCCGGATCGTGCGGTAACGCCGGGGGCTTTGCCCGCGTCAATCGCATACAGTGCCGTTGCCGTCGGCCTGCCCTGTCGCTGTTGGCAGGGTAAGCCGGCGGCGATACTTTTTGGGAAGCTCCCTTCAACTGACTGTTGCCCCCCGGCATTGTCTTTTCACCGAATTCACTGTAAAACTGCACCCAGGCAATTCACCATGACGAATGGGGGGCGAACGCTTTGGACCGCCTGTATCACAAACTGGCCGTGCTGTATGGGGAAGCGCGCGCACCCGCCATCTTCGACCGCCTGATGAAAATCGTCGGGCCGGTTCAACCTTCTGCGACACTGCCCGCGCTGTCCCTATCCGAGCAGGACGTCATCCTCATCACCTACGGCGATCAGGTGTACAGGCCGGGGGAAGCCCCCCTGTTCACGTTGCACGACCTGTTGAGCCGGACGGTCCGCTCCCTGATCAACACCGTTCACCTCCTGCCTTTTTATCCCTATTCTTCCGACGACGGCTTCTCGGTCATCGACTATTACGCCGTCAACCCCGCCCTCGGCGGTTGGAAACACATCCATGCCCTGCACGGCGACTTCCGGCTGATGTTCGACGCCGTGTTCAACCACGTGTCGGTTCAGAGCGCCTGGTTCCAAGCGTTTCTGCGGGGCGAAGCGCCCTACACGGACTATTTCATCACTGTCGAGCCGGACGCCGATCTGTCGCAAGTCGTCCGCCCGCGCGCCCTGCCGCTGCTGACGCGCTTCGAGACGGCGCGGGGTGCAAAAGACGTCTGGACGACCTTCAGCGCCGATCAGGTAGACCTGAACGTGAGCAATCCTGACGTGCTGCTGGACCTTATCCGCGTGCTGCTGTACTACGTCCGGCAGGGTGCGGACCTGATCCGCCTGGACGCCATCGCTTTCCTGTGGAAGCGGATCGGCACGACCTGCCTGCATTTGCAAGAAACCCATCTGGTGGTCCAACTGCTGCGCGACGTGTTGGATTTGGTTGCACCGCACGTCATCCTGATCACCGAGACGAACGTCCCGCACGCGGAGAATATCTCCTACTTCGGCGACGGCAGCAACGAGGCGCAGATGGTGTACCAGTTTCCCCTGCCGCCGCTGACCCTGCACGCCTTCCACAGTGGTGACGCCCGCGCCCTGACTCGTTGGGCTGCGACACTGCCGCCTGCCGGTCTGCGTACCACCTTTTTCAACTTCACGGCCTCGCACGACGGGATCGGCGTGCGGCCTGCGCTCGGCCTGCTGACCGACGCCGAGATCGCCGATCTGCTGCGACGGACCGAAGTGCATGGCGGTTTTGTCTCTTACAAGAACAACAGCGATGGCAGCCAAAGTCCCTACGAACTGAACATCACGTATTTCGATGCTATCAACGATCCGGTGCTTACCGCCGCGCAGCCGGATGTGGCTGTCGCGCGTTTTGTCGCGTCGCAGGCCATCGCGCTGGCGCTGGTAGGCGTGCCGGGTATCTACTTTCACAGCCTGTTCGGCTCGCGCAATGATCTTGCAGGCGCAGCCCGCACCGGCCAGAAACGTAGCATCAACCGGGAAAAGCTCGACGCCGACCGCCTGCTGGCAGAACTGGCGGACGAACGCTCGCTCCGCCGCCGGGTCTTCACCCGCTATGCCGATCTGCTACGGGTCCGCGTGCACGAGCAGGCCTTTCATCCCCTGGGCGGGCAGACCGTTTTGGACGTGCATCCGGCGGTCTTTGCCGTTCAGCGGACCTCTCCCGATGGGCGCGCGTGCGTGATCGCCTTGCACAACGTCGGTGCGGAGACGCTCAGCGTGGACGCGCCCGCCGGGGAAAGCGGCGCGTGGCGCGACCTGCTCGGCGGGGGACGATACCGGGCCGGGCCGGGCGGCGTGCTGCGCCTCGCGCTGGCGCCCTATCAAGTGGCCTGGCTCAAGGCGGAATAGCAGGGTACAGGGAAAACAGAGGGAACGGTGAATATCGGCTTCGTTGCGACGCGGCTGGCGGGCGTGGACGGCGTCAGCCTGGAAACGGCCAAGATTGCCGCTCTGTTGGAACAGATGGGCCACCGCTGCTTTTATTGCGCCGGGGAACTGGACCCGCAGGGGCCACCGGGCCGTCTGGTCCCGCTGATGCACTTCAAAGCCCCGACCATTCAGGCGTTGCACGACGAGTCTTTCGGCACGCCTCATGCGCCGCCCGGCCTGCACCGGCGTATTTACGACGCTGCCGATGCCATCCGTGCCGAACTGGAAGCCTTCGTGCGCACGTTCAGCATCGACCTGATTTTTCCGCAAAATGCCTGCGCCATCCCGATGAACATCCCCCTCGGCCTGGCGATCCGCGACCTGGTGGAGCGGACGCGCATCCCCACCTGAGCGGCAGGTTTTCGCTGCAACGCTGCGCCTACACGCAGTTGACCGAAGGCGGGCCGATCCCACCGCCGTCTGTTCAGGCGCAGATTTTCTATCGGCGTCCGGGCGCGCTCGGCGTGGAAAACCCGGCGCCGGGCTGGGCCATCCTGGTAAGTGGCGACGGCGTGGCGCGCGCCGATGGCACGGTCGAGTTCGCGCGAGATGAGCTGCCGCTTCAGGAAGGTAAGCTCGTGTTCGCACCGGGGCTTACCTCTGGCGAGGCCCAGGTGCGTTTTCATGATCTTCAGCAGGATGACGCCGAAGGGTTCTTGCTGCGCACCCTCGACATGTGGCGCATGTGCTGGACTGGCTGGTCGCTGGCCGATCACCCGCTGGACGCGCTGCTGCGGCGCGGGCAGGTGTACGGGCTGCTGTGCGCCATTCCGGTGAGCGACGAGGCGACTTGCATCCTCACCGATCACCAACTGCTGCCGCTCTCGTGGAACCGCGATTCCTATTACACGGCACGCGCCCTGCTGGACTGGCGGGCGGCAAATGGCCCGGAGGTCGTCCGCCGCCACCTGATCTGGCTGTTCGAGGCGGCGGAGCGCCCGCAGGGATATTGGGGGCGTTCCTACCTGGCGAACGGGCGCGTCAAGGACGCGGCCTTCCAGCTTGACCAGCAGCTTTTCCCGCTGCTGGAACTGGCTGAGTACACGGCGGAGACCGGTGAGCAGGATACGTTCACGCGGCTGCACGGGCACATCCGGCCCATTGTGGAAATGCTGCTGGCGCGGCAGGACGGCGACAGCGGGCTGTTTCCCACCGACGAAACGCCCGCCGATGACCCGGTGGCGCTGCCCTATCACCTTTCGAGCCACATCCTGCTGTGGCACACCCTGCACCGGATCGCGCCGCTGGCGCAGGATGCGGCGCTCGCCGCCCTGGCGGAGCGCGTCCGTGCTGCGATCTGGCGGCATTTCGTGGCGGCAAAGGACGGGCGACGGCTCCTGGCTTATCTCACCGACGGCAGAGGGCGGCATCACTGCTACCATGACGCCAATGACCTGCCGCTGGCGTTGGCCCCGGCCTGGGATTTCTGCTCTGCCGACGATCCGATCTGGCGGGCGACAATGGCGTTTGCGTTCTCTCCAGAAAACGAAGGCGGATATTACGCCGGGCCGTTCGGCGGCCTGGGATCGGTGCACACGCCTGCGCCCTGGCCGCTGGGCGACGTGCAGGAAGGGCTGTTCGCCGCGCTCGCGGGCGACTCGGCTCGGCAGGAGAGTGTTGTCCGGCGATTGCGCGCCGCAGCGCAGTGGGACGGCGCGCTGCCAGAAGCCTATGACGCGCTCACGGGCGGCGTGGTCTCGCGGCACTGGTTCGCGTGGCCGGGGGCGGCGCTGACCCTGTTGATCCCCGTCCTGCACCGGGCCGGATAGCCCCGTCAGGCCGACGCTTGCTCCGGCGTCAACCAGGGCGGCAAGGGGGCGCTCTGGTCATCGAGATGGCAGGCGTAGAGAAAGCGATAGACGTCGTTGGCGTAGAACTGCGGGTAGGCTTTGTCCGGCAGAGCATCCGTCAGGCGCGCCATAATCAATTCTGCTGTAGCGGCGTCCAGCCCTTCTGCCACGTCGTAATCGAAGTAGATCGCCAGGTCCCGTTCTCGATTCTCGACGATCCGTTTGATCCTGTACGCGCCGGGGAAGCGGTGCGCGGGAGAATAGCGTTCCAACAAAAAGGTGCCCAGCGCCGCCGAGTGAATGTGCCGTTTGTGTTCGTACAGGAAGTTGACGGTCTGCTGCGCATCTTCCAACGTTTCGCCGGGGAAGCCGAAGAAGAAAAAGGTGTGATTCCACAGGCCCGCTGCCTGACTTTCGCGCAAGATGCGGCTCATGTGTTCCGGTTCGATGCCCTTGACCATGAACTGCGCCACCCGTTCTGACGCGCTTTCCAGGCCGAAAAGCAGCATCATGCCGCCGCCGCGTTTCATGCCCTGAAGCAGGTCGCCGGAGATGACTTTCTCGAAGCGCACGCAGCCACCCCACCGGATCGGCTTACCCGCCGCTTCGAGTAGCGGCGGCAACTGGCGCAGAAGGCGCGGCGTGAGGGCTTCGTCGGCAAAGAAGATGTGGCGCGCGCCGTACTTTTCGTGCAGCGTCAGCATGTGCCTGGCAAGCTGCTCGGCTTTGAGCTGGCTGAAGGCTTCCGGCTCGCCGTAGCCTACGTTGCAAAAGGCGCACCTGCCGAAGTAGCACCCGCGTGCCGCCAGCAGCGGCAGCACCAGCCGGGGCGCCAGGTAGCGATTCAGCGGTAGGCCGTCGAAATCTGGCAGCGGCAGGTCTTGAATCTTCTCCTGCGGTTTGCGATCATTGACGCGAATCCGGTTGCCGTCCCTGTAAATCAGGTTCGGGACGTGTGACAGGTCGCCGCTGCCGGTGACGGCTTCGGCCAGGCGCAGCAGCGGCAGTTCGCCGTCGAACACGACCGCGCTGTCAAACAGGCTGAACACGGCAGGGACTTTCGGCAGTTCGTCGCGCAGCATCGTGATGTGCGGCCCGCCAACTGTGACGTGGCAATCCACCCCGGCCTCCGCTTTGATCAGGTAGCCGAGCGTCATCCCGGCCAACATCTGCGGCATGGACGGAATCGAGATGCCGACAATGTCCGGTTTCTCGCGCCGGATGTCTTGCAGAACGCCGCGTCGATAAATGTCCAGGAACATGTTGTGGCGCGCGTCCTGGACTCCGGCCAGCAGGCCGGCGCTGCTATCGACCGGGTAGGCGGAGACGTAGCTTTGCAGGGTCAGGGAGGCCGGATAGCAGGGCAGCGAGGCGATTTCCAGGCATTGGATCAGGGTCTCGAAGGCCGCAAAGCTGGTCGGGCCGTCGAAAAAGGCATCGCTGCGGATCACCTGCCTGGCCTTCTGCACCGCGTCGGCCAGGCGTGGCCCTTCCCGCAGCGCCCACAGAATACGTTCCCGCTGCGGGAGAGCGCGCCGGGATGGTTTGCGGGCGGCATTCGGCCCGTACTCCTGGCGTAGCCGGGCGACGGCCTGTTTGATGTGCTGGCGGGTCAGAATTTCGTCGAAGACCTCGGCATTCAGGTCGCGCTGGATGACCTCGACCCCGTGCATTCGCAGGTAGGCCGTGAGCGTCGGCAGCGCCAGGTGGGGCATACTCGGCGTCCAGTTCGGCGGAAAGAGCAGCATTACCTTCATATGGTTGTCCTAATTATCCAGAATCGGGCGCATATCCTATCGGGCCGCTGTGCCGTCAGGGTGTAATCATACACACGCCTGGTGAATCGTGTTGCGCGCGCCCGATCTCGCTCAGACCCCCAGGCTCAATTTTTCAGAGAAGTGGCACGCGGCCCAGTGCCCCGGCCTCGTCTCGCGCAGCGGCGGCGCTTCGACCCGGCACTGTTCCTGGGCGTACTGGCAGCGCGGGTGGAAGTAACAGCCGCTGGGTGGGTTGGCCGGGTCGGGGACTTCGCCTTGCAGCAGCACACGTTTGCGCACAACCCGGGGATCGGGCGTCGGCGCGGAGGATAGGAGTGCTTCGGTGTAAGGATGCTGAATGTCGCTGAACAACTGCTCCGTCTCGGCGATCTCGACGATCTTGCCGACATACATCACTGCGACGCGGTCGCTGAGATGCCGCACCACGCTCAAATCGTGCGAGATAAACAGGTAGGTGAGCTGAAACTGCTCCCGCAAGTCCTTCAGCAGGTTGAGAATCTGCGCCTGAATGGATACGTCCAGCGCCGATACCGGCTCGTCGCAGATGATCATCTGGGGGTTCAGCGCCAGGGCGCGGGCGATGCCGATGCGCTGGCGCTGACCACCGCTGAAGGCGTGGGGATAGCGCGACATGTATTCGGGACGCAGCCCGACCAGCCGCAGCAGCTCGGCGACGCGGTCGCGCAGCGCGTCGCCCGACAGCACGCCGTAATTGCGTAGTGGTTCGCCGACGATCTGTTCCAGCGTCATACGTGGGTTCAACGACGAGTAGGGGTCCTGAAAGATCAGCTGGACATTGCGCCAGATGTCGCGCAGTTGATCGCGGCCCAACTGCGCCAGATCGACCGTGCCTTTCTCCGGGTCGCAGAAGAGGATTTCGCCGGCGGTCGGGGTGTCGGCGCGCAGGATCACGCGGCCCGTTGTCGTCTTGCCGCAGCCGCTTTCGCCCACCAGGCCGAGCACCTCGCCGCGCCCGATGGTGAAACTCACGCCGTCAACGGCTTTCACGTAGCCGACGGCCCGGCGCAAAAAGATGCCCCGGCTGTAGATGGGGAAATGTTTCTTCAGATCGGTAACCCGCAACAGGGTGTCATTTGTCGTCGTCATCGGATCATCTCTCCCTGCGCAAGATGCGGGTTGATCTCGAAGGCGCGCGCACACTTGGCCCAATGTTGCTCGCCGACTTGTAGGGTCGGCGGATTGGCGCACTTGGCCGGGATGTAATGCGGACAGCGCGGATAAAAGGTGCAGCCTTTGGGGATGTTCGCGGGATCGGGCACACTGCCTTTGATCGTCTCCAGGCGATCCAGTTTGACATTATGGCGCGGGATCGAGCGCAGCAGCGCCTGAGTGTAGGGGTGCGCCGGGTTATGATAGAGGGTATCGACGTCGGCGACCTCGACTGCTTCTCCCAGATACATCACCACCACATCGTGGGCCATTTCGGCGATAACGCCGAGATTGTGGGTGATAAAGATGATCGCCATGCCGAATTCGGCCTGCAAATCGCGCATCAGGTCGAGGATTTGTGCCTGCGTGGTGACATCCAGCGCCGTTGTCGGCTCGTCGGCGATCAACAACTTAGGGTTACACGATAGCGCCATGGCGATCATGACGCGCTGGCGCATCCCGCCGCTAAGTTCATGGCGATAGCGATCGAGCAGGCGCGCCGGCTGAGGCAGCCCTACGCGGCCCAAGAATTCGATGGCGCGCTGTCGGGCGGCGTTTTTATCTAGTTGTAGATGCAGGCGGATGGCCTCTATCATCTGATTGCCGATAGTATGCACCGGGCTGAGTGAGGTCATCGGTTCCTGGAAAATCATGGCGATCTCGCCCCACCGAATCCGCCGGATCTCCTCGCTGCCTGGATCGAGGGCGGCGATGTCGATTGGCCCGCCGGGAAGCCCATGATACACAATCTGGCCCGACAAAATCTGACCGGGTGGGCGGACCATGTTCAAGATGGCGCGCGCGGTCACGCTTTTGCCGCAGCCGCTTTCGCCGACCAGACCCAGCACTCTGCCGCGCTCAACGGCGAAGCTGACGCCGTTGACGGCCACGATGGTGCCTTCGTGGAGGAAAAAGCTGACCCGCAAATCACTGACTTCAAGCAGCTTGTCTGGCATCCCGGTGGCTCCTATCGGTTGAAGGGATCGGCAGCGTCGCGCAGGCCATCGCCCAGGAAGTTAAACGCCAACACGGTAATCACCACTGCCAGACCGGGCAGCAGCAGCCAGGGAGCCAGCGCCACTGTGCGGATGTTCTGCGCTTCTTGCAAGAGGATTCCCCAGCTGACGGCGGGCTGGTGTAACCCCAACCCTAGAAAACTGAGCGCCGTTTCGGCCAGGATAATGCCGGGGATCGCCAGGGTGAGCGAGGCGATGATATGGCTGGTGAACGACGGCACCATGTGGCGCAAGATAATGCGGCGGTCATTGGCGCCGCACAGACGGGCCGCCAGCACGAAATCCTCCGTGCGCAGCGCCAGAAAGCGCCCGCGCACTTGCCGTCCTAACGTTGTCCAGCCGATGGCAGAGAGGATGATCGTGATGCCGAAGAAGCGCAGTTCCTGCGACCAGTCGCGCGGCAGGGCGGCGCTCAAGGCCATCCACAGGGGCATGGTGGGGATACAGCGGATCAGTTCGATCACGCGCTGGACCAGGGTATCGACGATCCCGCCGTAGTAGCCCGACATGCCGCCCAGCACGATCCCCAGCGTGAGGCTCAAAAAGACCGACGCCAGCCCGATGGCGAGGGATATTCTGGCCCCATAGAGCACGCGGGAGAACATGTCTCGCCCCAGACGGTCTGTTCCCAGAACAGCAATCGGCATCCGGTGGCCCGCCTGGTCTACGGCTTCCTCGCTCAGGCCGAACAGGTGAATATCCGTATCGATTAGGCCCAGCAGCTTGTAGGGGATGCCGTGCACAAAAAAGTGGATCGGATACCAGACTGAGGTATCGACGTCGTAGGTGATGCGCAGCGTCTCCATGTCCTGGTGGGCGATCAGGCCGTTGACTCCCGGACGGAAGGTGAAGTTCCCCTCCGCGTCGATGAACGTGATCGTCATCGGTGGCACGAACTTGAAGTTGGCGTCGTAGGCGTTCGGATCATACGGGCTGATGAAATCGGCAAAGATGGCGATGATGTAGAAAATGATCAGCAGCACGCCGCTGAACACAGCCAGACGATGTTTGCGGAATTTCCACCACATCAACTGGCGTGGCGTGGCGACGGCGATCAGTTCTTTTTCGTTGCCAATCGGTTCGTCGGTTTCGACAGCAGGCGTAGATTCAGGGCCGACTGCCGGTGCGTTGTTTTCTGTTGTGTCCATGTCGTGCCTCGTCATTCCAGTCGAATACGGGGATCGAAGACGGCCAGCAGGACATCGGAGATAAAGGTGCCGACGACCGTGAGCACGCTGATGATCAACATGATGGCTCCGGCCAAGAACATGTCCTGGGATGTTAGCGCATTCAGGAGCAGGGGGCCGATAGTGGGCAGGTTTAGCACAATGGCCGTGATGACGATGCCGCCGACCAGATCGGGCAGGGCATAGCCGACCGTGCTGATGAAGGGGTTCAGGGCCACGCGCACCGGATATTTCCAGATCAGAAAACGTTCTTTCAGCCCTTTAGCGCGTGCCGTCTCTACGTAGGGCTGGTTAATTTCGTCCAGCATATTGGCGCGCATGGTGCGCAGCAAGCCGGCAGTGCCCGATGTTCCCACGATGATGACCGGCACAATCAGGTGGACCAACAGGTCGGCCACCTTTGCCAGACTCCAGGGCGCATTTTGATACTCCGGCGAAAACACGCCGCCCACGTTCATCCCGAAGACAGAAAAGCCGATCCACAGCAACACCAGCGCCAGCAGAAAGCTGGGAATCGCCACACCGAGGAACCCCAGAAAGGTGAAAACATAATCCAACAGTGAGTACTGGTGTGTGGCCGAAAATACCCCCAGCGGGATGGCAATGGTCCATACGAAGAAAACCGAACACAGCCCCACGATGACGGTCAGGGGAAGCCGATCCGCAATGAGCACACTGACCGGCGCGCCTAACGACAGAGATTGGCCGAAATCTCCCTGAAGAACGCGCTCCATCCAGCGGATGTATTGAACGTAGATCGGTTCATCCAGGCCGTAGTGGTCACGGATGGCCTGAAGCTGTTCTGGGGGCACACGTTCGCCCATCAGTGCCAGATTCGAGACATAGGCGCTCAGAAAGTCGCCGGGGGGAAGCTGGATGATGATGAAACTGACGATGGAAATGGCGAATACGGTCACGACGGCGATGAGCGAGCGGCGAATGAGAAAGCGGATCATGGTTTTTCCTACCCTGTCTGGCCCATGAAGCAGCGGTGGTGCAGTCAGACAAGACCCGATGGCAGGAGAACATGCGCTCCCCTGCCATCCAGAACCTTGCGCTTACGCCTGCCGGATGAAGAACTGCTTCGGGCGGGCGATGCCTTCGTTGCGCAGCGTATCGTCGGAGATGAAGCCGCTGCCAACGTTCATGAAGTTATTCTTGACGACCACCGACTGCGGGTCCTCGCCGACGGTGCCGATCATATACGGATGCTCTTTGTGGAAGGCCAGGATTTGCATGAACAGCGCATGGCGCGTGGCCTCATCCGGCTCGCGCTGCACCTGATCCCACAGGTCCCACATCTGGCGGATCGGATGATCTGCGGGGGGTTCTTCGTTGGGCCAGCCATAGGTGGCGGGGTCTGCCGTGCGCTGTGCAGCACACCAATGTGCATACAGAGGCGCCCAGGGGCCGTCGTTGATGGTGCCCAGATAGCGGTAGGGGTCGGCGGGCACAATCGAACTGCGGTCCACGAACCAGACGCCCACTTCGATGTCCCCGGTGCGCGTCCGTTCGTCGTAGAGGGATCGCTCGACGATCTCCTGGCTGACCCGGATGCCCAGGGCTTTCCAGTAATTAACCACCAATTGAACCTCGTCGGGGTTCATGCTGCCCAGGACCTCGCTGTAAGTGATGGTGAAGCCGAGGACCTGGCCGTCGGGACGCAGGCGGTGTCCTGCCGAGTCGCGCTCGGTCAGGCCCAGGCCGTCCAGCAGGGCGTTGGCCCGCTCCGGGTCATATTCGGTCCAGCGCGACGTGAACTCCGGATCATGCTGCGGGGAGCCGCGCACGGGCGATGCCTGGCGCGGGGTCATGATCCCGCTGTAGATCAACTGGTTGATCTCCTCGCGGTTAATGGCGATGGAGAGCGCCTCGCGGAATTCGGGCGTGTCGAAGAGTTGCCGCAGCACCGGATCGGCGCAGCAGATATTCGGGTGGAAGGCATTGGTCTGGGCGGCTCTCCAGGTCACGACGTGATAGTCGCCCGCTTCCTGGTTCTCGCGGAAGAAGGTGTAGTCGGCAGACGACAGATGGCGCTGCTGCATGTCGATGAGGCCCTGCGCGATCCACAGGTTGAGTGTCTGCTGATCCTGGAACAGCGCGTGCGAAATCCGGTCGATGTAGGGAAGCTGGTTCCCTTCGGTATCGACGCAGTGGTAGTAAGGATTGCGCACCATCAGGTAGGGATCGTCCGTAACGGGCGAGTTTTCAGATATCCAGGGGGTGATGGTGGGCAGTTCGGGGTTGCGATACCAGAAGTTGATTGGCCCACGCCCATCGCCGGGGGCCGTCTCGTAATGCAGTTGCTCCCAACTGGTCAGGCCGTTGGCAGCCAGAGCGGCATCGATCAGCGACGGATCGTCGGTCAGATGCGGGATGTAGCGGCTCAGATAGTGCTTCGGGGCCGCCATGCTGGGGCCACTGACCATGCCGCCGGTGGTCTTCGCCATTTGAATAGGCAGCAGCGGATTGGGCTGAACGAACCGGATGGTCCAGGTCAGTTCATCGATGACCTCAAGCTCCATGTCCACGTTCCCGGCGGTGTACATGCCCGGTTTGTTGAGGAGCTGGGCCAGGAAAATCTCGTCGTAGTAGAATTGAACGTCTTCGGTTGTGAACGGCGCGCCGTCGGACCACTTCAGGCCTTCCCGCAGGGTGAAGGTGAACTCGGTAGCGTCGTCGTTCTGCGACCACTCAGAAATGTAGTTAGCGACCAGGTTGACTGTATTTTCGTCTGGGGCGTCCCACTGAATAGCCGGCTCTTCGGTGAGCTTGACCGGTCCCCAGCGGTCCGACAGGCCCTTGAAGGCGCGGCGCCAGGTGCCGCCGTACTCACCGATCTCGCTGTAGGGGGTAATGACGCGCGGATTGACCGGGATACGCTGCTCAACCGGGGGGAGTTGGCCTGCTGCGACCAACTCGGCCAGCATCGGGGCTTCGTGATACTGCGCCTGGCGCATCGGCGCCGCCAGCGCCACCGGCACGACCCTGGCCGCTACGGCTGCCGCTACGCCACCGGCCACGGTCTTCAAGAAGTCGCGGCGCGAAAGCTCTTTACCCATCGAATCTATCCTCCTTGTTGTATTGAAGGCTTGTTAAGCTACAGGTGTCACGTGGGTCTCAATATCACCTCCCTTCACCTGATCGCACCTACACCGCCCCTGGGAGACCAGGGGAACCGGCGCGCCGATCCGGCCCAAAAGCCGGATCAGGGTTCTCGCGGTTTTTGAGAATGGACTTTGGCCGTCATCATGGCCTCGAAGAACCAGGGCAGCCAATAATCGTATTTAGCAGGGGTTGCACCCCGCGCCGCCATCACGATCTGGCGCGTTCGATGATAAAACACGCGCACCCAGTACTTGCGCGTTTCCCCATCTTGCTGAAAGGTGTATTTGGCTTCTAGTTCCAGGAGGTTGCCCGCCACCCGCTGGCTGCGGCTCTGAACCTCACACGCTGGAAGTTGTTCCAGGCTCTTAAAAAAACCCTCGGCCAGCGTATCAAGATCGTCGTCCTTGATTTCTGTGCCGAGGTCTCTGACTTCCACTGCAAACCCGGTCAACGGATCATCTGCATCGGGGCCGTAAATCTCTCCCTGACGGTCATCCGGCCAGGCAAAGCGGTGCCAATCCATCGGGGTATAAAACGAGTAATATTGGGCGCGATGCCAGCTCAGTCCCCTGATGGCAGGATATTGTTTTTGTAGGGTGCTCATGCGCTGCTCCTGGCCTGATGGTCAAAACGGCGTGACTTCTTCGCCGAATGGCTGCGGCAACAAACCGTCCGCCTTCGCAGCAGAACGTTTTGAGGACCACACGCTTGGCGGTCTGCGTTTAAACCGGTTGGAGATACCTGAGAACCCGTCGCCAGCAGTTACGCTAAGTGCATTCTTACAACACGTCGCTGTGACATCAGATTTTTGGCCGGTTGCGCTGTAGTCGTCGATAGGAGATGCTTGTTGTGTTAAGGATAGACAGCGCGATCTACTCTACATTGAACCACCGGCGTGGATGTGTAGAGGTGAGGGCGATTTGTGCCTGGAGTCGTTTTGCATCTTCAAAAACACACAACCAGGCCATCGCTCATCTGGTAGATATCCTGTTTGGACACAGGTGAGGCAATCTCTCGAAAAGCCTGCCTGTACTGTTACATAAAACTTTACTCTGAATTGTGCACTACGTTACCGTAACGTCATTGTAACTGAAGGTAGAGCAATTTGTCAAGCAGGCGTTGCGCAAAATGCACGAACGGTGTATCAACACCTGAATACTCCTTTGCGGTATGACCCTGAACGCAGTGTTTTGCCGATTTCCTGACGGTGGGCCGTCTGAAAGGCAACCGATGAACCCCGGTCTGGAACGCAACCCCGCCCCTGAGGATGGTTATCAACTCTGGCTGCGCTACCCGCACATCGATAATGCGCCGATTCGGGCCGCCTATCGGGCGGCGCTCACCCAGGTGGTGATCGATGCTGTTTCCCCTTCCCTGCTGGCAGCGCAGGAAGAACTCGGCCTGGCGCTAAAGCGGATGCTCGGCCTTTCTATCCCTATCGAAAAACAGGTCAGCCAGGACGGCGCGTTGATCGTCGGCACGCCCGGCCATTCCCAGGCAATCGCGGCGCTCGACTTGCGGGAGGCGCTTGGGCAGACCGGAAGCGAGGGCTTCGTGATCACACGTGCCCAGGCGCAGGGCAAAAACAGCATCGTCATCGCCGCCAACAGCGACGTGGGCGCGCTTTATGGTGTGTTTCATTTCTTGCGGCTATTGCAAACCCATTGCCCGCTCGACGTTTTGCCGGTCGTCAGCGCGCCCCGCATCCGGTATCGGGTGCTCAACCACTGGGACAACCTGGATCGGACCATCGAGCGCGGCTACGCGGGTTTTTCCCTCTGGGACTGGCACAAACTGCCGGACTACCTCGATCCCCGCTATAAAGATTATGCGCGCGCGAACGCCTCTATCGGCCTCAATGGTGCCTTGCTGACCAACGTCAATGCCAGTCCTCTCATTCTGACCAGGCCGTACCTGGTCAAGGCGGCGGCGCTGGCGGATGTCTTTCGCCCTTATGGGATGCGCGTCTTCCTGGCGCCGCGCTTCACCGCGCCGATGGAGCTTGGCGGGCTGAAGACCGCCGATCCCCTGGACCCCAAAGTCGCGGACTGGTGGAAACGCCTGGCCGGGGAAATCTACGATCTTATCCCTGACTTCGGGGGATTTGTGGTCAAGGCCAACTCCGAAGGGCAACCCGGCCCACACGACTATGGGCGTTCTCACGCCGATGGCGCCAACGTGCTCGCCGACGCCCTGGCGCCGCAGGGCGGCGTCGTGTTCTGGCGCGCCTTCGTCTACGATCACACTGTCCCTGAAGATCGCCACAAACAGGCTTATTCCCAACTGGTGCCCGACGACGGCAGGTTTCGTGAGAACGTGCTGTTGCAGGTCAAGAACGGTCCCCTCGATTTTCAACCGCGCGAACCCTTTCACCCGCTGTTTGGCGCAATGCCTCACACGTCCCTGGCGCTAGAAGTGCAGATCACGCAGGAATACCTGGGCTGTGCGACCCATTTGGTTTACCTGGCGCCGCTGTTCAAAGAGACGCTCGATGCAGACACGTATTGCCAGGGTCCCGGTTCTACAGTCGCCCGCGTGGTGGACGGCAGCCTCGACGGGCATCCCCTGTCGGGCATGGCGGGAGTCGCCAACACAGGCGACGAGCGCAACTGGTGTGGGCATCCTTTCGCCGCTGCCAACTGGTTTGCGTTTGGGCGGCTGGCCTGGGATCACCACCTTACAGCAGAGGAGATCGCCGGGGAATGGCTGCGCATGACTTTTACCAACGATGCGCGGTTCATCGAGCCTGCCAGGGCGATGATGATCGAGTCCCGGGAGGCGGTGGTGAAGTATATGACCCCGCTCGGTTTGCATCACATCATGGCGCAGGGGCATCACTACGGCCCCGGCCCCTGGGTCGATCAGGGCCGGCCTGACTGGACCTCGGTTTACTATCACCGGGCAGATGCGGCAGGCATCGGCTTTGATCGCACGCCGACGGGCAGCAATGCCGTTAGCCAGTATTGCTCGCCTTACCGGGAGCGTGTGGCAAACCTCGATACCTGCCCGGAAGAATTGCTGCTGTGGTTCCATCACGTTCCCTGGCAACACCGCATGAAATCCGGGCGCACGCTGTGGGACGAGCTTTGCTATGTGTATAACAGCGGCGTCGAGGCTGTGCGGGAGATCCAGCGCACCTGGGATGCCCTGGCCGAGTTTGTGGACGTGGCCCGTCTTGAACACGTCAGGGCACTGCTGCGCATTCAAGCGCAGGAGGCGCGTTGGTGGCGCGACGCCTGTCTGCTCTACTTTCAGACGTTTTCCAGGCTGCCCATTCCCCCGCAGTATGAGCAGCCTGTCCACACGCTCGACTATTACATGCGCCTGACTCACTACTATGTGCCGGGAATCCGCGAGTGGCGCTTCGGCTGACGACCCGACCAGAAGGCGCAGGGCGAGGTCCTTCTCGCCCTGCTACGACAGACACCTTAGTACTGAATGTAGTCGGTTCCGTAGGGATACCGTTGCGGTCTGGATAGCATCGTGTTGGCCTCGTCATCGTTCCTGAACCGTTCGGCGTTGGGATTCCAGAACAGCCGCCGCCGTAGCTTCATGGCGATCTGGCTCAACAGGCAGACCGATGTGGAGCGGTGGGCGATCTCGACGGGCGCGATGGGCGGTTTGCGCGACCGGATGCTGTCTAGCCAGTTTTGATGCTGTTCCTGGCTGATGTCCATCTGAACATCGGCGGGGTTGACGACGGTTTCCAGGATTTGGGGATCGCTGGCTTCCAGCGCGGGCGCGCTCTTCCAGTGGGCACTGGGATCAGAGGCCGTCACGGGTGTATCTCCGCGCGAGACGAAAATCCAGCCTTCGGTGCCGATAAAGCGGATACCGTTCGGGAAGGTATCGGCGATGTGGAGAATCACCCCGTTGGCGTACCTGGCCTGCACGCGGAAGTGGCCGTGCACGTTCCACAGACCGGAGGTCGGGTATTCGGCCTCGCCTTCGATCTCAACCGGTCCGGTATATTCGGCATTCATGCCCCAGTGCGCAATATCCACGTGGTGAGCGCCCCAGCCGGTGATCATGCCCGCACCGAACTGCTCACAGCGTAGCCAGCCCGGTCGGTCGTAATCGCGCTGGGGGTGGACTCGCTTCTCGGTGTAGTAGACATAGGGGGTTGATCCCAGCCACATGTCGTAATTAAGGTTGGGCGGAATGGGCATTTCCGGCTCTTCGCTGCCTGCCGGGTCGATCATCAGCCCTACTTCGACCTGCGTGATGTCGCCGATTCGCCCGCTGCGAACCAACGCGACGGCGCGGTGAAACTGCGGCCAGGGGTCCAGCGACCGCTGCTGGCTGCCCATTTGCAGGATTCTGCCAGTGTGGTGAAAGGCGTCACTCATCTGGCGGCCTTCCCGGATCGTCAGGGAGGCCGGTTTTTGCAGATAGACATCCTTGCCCGCCAGGGCAGCCTCGATGGCGGGTTGGGCGTGCCAGTGATCAGGCGTGGAGATGATGACGGCGTCGATGCTGGGGTCTTGGAGCAGCTCGTGGTAGTCCTGAACTGCCTGCACGGTGACAGCGCGCTCACCCCGGTTTTCCCGATACCAGGTTTCGATCCATTGTCTGCCGTCATTGGTCCGCTTAAGATCGACATCCGCGACGGCGACGACCCGAACGCCCTGGTGACGGATAGTTAGGGGCAGGTCGTGTTCTTTGGCGATCCGGCCAAATCCGATCTGCGCGATGTTGATGCGGTCATTGGGCGAAGGTCTGCGGGGAATGATGTTCCTGCTCATCCGGGTTTTCTCCTACACGGCTGCCGGTTTGCTCAGGTAGCCCAGCCGGGTCGCCTGGGCCTGCGCTTTGAGGGCCAGTTCGGAGGCGAGAAAGCAGTGCGCCTGCGACATGGCAGTCTCGGTGCGGTTCAGGATGTCGTAGACGAGTTGGGGGCCATAGGGCAGCGGCACGTCTTTGCAGTCGATGTAGTGCACGCCCTGATGATCCACCAGGAACAGGTGATTGCCGCCGTCGCGCCCGGCAATGTCGGTGTATTTGCGTAGTTCGATGTAACCCTCTGTGCCCAAGATGAACAAACGGCCATCGCCCCAGGTCGGCAGGCCGTCAGGGGTATACCAGTCGATGCGAATGTAGCCGACGCCGCCGTTTCCGCGCAGCACCAGATCGCCGAAATCCTGGAACGCCGGGTACTGGGGATATTTGAAATTGCCGACCTGCGCCGAAACGACTTCGGCCTGGGTGGAGCCGGTGTAAAACAGGAATTGATCAGCTTGGTGGGACCCGATGTCGGTGATGATGCCACCGTAGCGTTCAGGCCGGAAGAACCAGTCGGGACGGGTGGGAATGCGGATGCGATGCGGCCCCATGCCGATGGTTTGCACAACCTGGCCGATGGCCCCGGCCTGTACCAGTTCGCCAGCCTTGACGGCGGCGGGCACCTCCAGGCGCTCGCTGAAATCAATCGAATAGATGCGCCCCGTTTCGGCCTGAACGCGGCGCACCTCGGCCAACTGTTCCAGGCTGACGAAGCCCGGTTTATCGCTCATGAAGTCTTTGCCGTGCTGCATGGCGCGGATGCCCAGCGGCGCCCGTTCATCGGGGATGGCGGCGCTGGCGATCAGATGGATCGTTTCGTCTTCCAGAATTTCTTCGGCGCTGCGGGCCTGCCGGGCCTGAGGATAAGTCGCGGTGTATTGCGCGATCAGGGCCGGGTCGGTAGCGTAGAAGGCCACCAACTCCGCGCCGGCCCGCAGCAGCAGGTTGGTCTGGCCGTAGATGTGAGGGTGATCGATGCCGATCACACTGAAACGCACGTTTGGGCGAGCAGACATAGGACTCTCCTTATTTTGCATCGCCGGATACGCTGTTGCCCTGCATTGTACCCTTCCTTCCGGCGCACTACCCGTACCTCAGAAAAACACGTAGAATGCTGCTGATTTTCTCAACGTTGCAAGGAAGAGACCATGAGCACCTCTTGGGAACGCTTTCAACAGGCTGCCCGGCGGGGCGAGCCGGAACAGGTCCCGGTCGCCTTGATCGTGGATAGTCCCTGGCTGCCTGGTTACGCCGGAATCGATACACGCGATTATTTCTTGTTTCCCGATCAGTGGCTGGCGATTAACCGGGGGTTGCTGGACCGTTTTCCGGACGCTGTCTGGATTCCCGGATTCTGGATCGAGTACGGCATGGCCGCTGAACCGTCGGCGTTCGGCTGCAAGGTGCGCTTCTATCCTGACCGTCCGCCATCTATCGAACCGGTCATAAGCGATCTGGCGTTCTGGGCCGACGCGATCCAGCCGGCCAACCCGCAGGAAGACGGGCTGATGCCGCTGGTCCTGCGCCTGTACACGATAATGGATGAACGTCTGCGCGCCGAGGGCCTGGGCATCAGGATGGTGTGTGCGCGCGGGCCAATGGCCGTTGCATCCTGGCTGGCGGGCATCACGCCGCTGATGATGGACATTGCCGTGAACCCTGAGCGAGTGACGAAGATTCTCGATGCCGTTACGACGACCATCATCCGCTGGTTGCATGCCCAGCTCGACGCGCTTGCTCAGCCAGAGGGGATTCTGCTGCTCGACGACCTGGTGGGCATGGTATCGCGGCAGCATTACGCGGAGTTGGTTCACCCGCACCTGCGTCGCATTTTTGACGAGTTCACGGGCCTGCTGCGCGTCTATCACAACGACACCCCCTGTCCGCACCTCTTGGAGGCATTAACCGAGGCGAACTTCGATGTATTCAACTTTAGCCACAAAACGGACATCGGCGAGGTCAAGCGGGTGATGGGCCACCGCGTCGCGCTGATGGGCAATGTGCCGCCGCTAGACGTGGGTGTGCGCGGCACGCCGGATGATGTGCGCCAGGCGGCCCGCGCCTGTCTGGAGAAGGCTGCGCCCGGCGGCGGGATGATCCTCTCGTTTGGTGGCGGGGTTTCGCCCGGCACACCGCCAGAAAACATCGATGCCCTGCTGGAGACGGCCCGCGCATGGTTGCACGCCTAAACCCAGCTCCCCGTTTCGGGCGGTAAAGTTGGTCAATCGAATCACTTGACAAACTACGTTACAGTAACGTAGAATAACGTTACAGGTGAGGGTATGGAAAAAAACAGCGCAACCATCGCGGATGTGGCAAAACTCGCTCAGGTTTCCAAGATGAGCGTTTCGCGCGTGATCAATGGGCAGCCGGGAGTCTCGGAGAAAACACGCCAGCGCATTTTGGAGGCGGTTGAGCAGTTAGGTTATGTGCCTAATCTGACGCCGCGTAGTCGCGTCGGTGGGTTGCGGCTGATTGGCCTGCTAATCCCAGACATTACCACGACTTACATGGGCGAAGTGCTGCGCGGCATCTCTGGGGCCGCCGAACGCCTGAACTACGGGCTGATCCTGTATACCCAGGGAACCGTCGGCGACGCCCAACGTACCAGCTATTATCTCTCTTTGCTCAGCAACAGCCTGGTGGATGGCGTCCTGATGGTCGTTCCGCACGACTACGGGGTGATCGTCAGCGAGCTGAAAGAGCGCGACCTGCCCTACGTGATCATTGACCACCACAGCGATACCGGCGATGAACCCAGCGTCACCGCCACCAATCGCAAAGGAATGCTCGATGCCATGCGCCATCTGCTGGCGCTAGGACACCGCCGTATCGGGTTTATCACCGGGCGCATGGACATCGCCTGTTCCCACGACCGCTTGCAGGGCTATCGGGATGGGTTGGCCGAGGTGGGCCTGCCCTTTGACCCGGCGCTGGTGCGCGAAGGGGATTTTCTGCAACCGTCGGGTTTTCGGCAGGCACAAAGTCTGCTTCAGATGGAAGCCCCCCCGACGGCACTCCTGTGCTCGAACGACGTGATGGCGTTTGGGGCGATGGATGCGGCGAAGGCAGCAGGGCTAAAAATCGGTCAGGACCTTTCCATTGTTGGCTTCGACGACACCGACATGGCTTCACACGCTTACCCGCCGCTGACCACTGTGCGCCAACCTCTGGCCGAAATGGGGGAAACCGGCCTGGATATGCTGGTGACGCTGCTCCAGGGACGCCCACTCCTGAATCCCCGACGCGAACTGGCAACCGAACTGGTCATCCGCGAATCAACGGGCCGGGCACCCACGCCGTAGCCCGGCGGCGCGCCGGAAGTCAGGCCGGCGCAGAAAGCTACATAGGCTCTAAAGTCGTGACTTTCGTGAAAGGAGGTGATACATCCCAGAAGTCAGGACTTGCAGCTTATACACCGTGAGAAGATCGCCACCATATAAAAGGAGTGTTCGTCCATGACCCGTAAGCTCTCGACTATTTTGCTGTTGACGGTGCTGCTGCTGGTAATGTCCCTGAACGCCGTTTCCGCCCAGGATCAGGTGACCATTAACTGGTGGCACATCAGCACGGAGGCGTCGCAGGCCGCCTACTGGCAGAGCCTCGCCGACGCTTATATGGCAGACCATCCCAACGTTAACATCGAGATCACCATTCTGGAAAATGCAGCTTTCAAGGAACGCCTGGTCACGGTCATGCAGGCCAACGATCCGCCTGACCTGTTCCAGAGTTGGGGCGGTGCGGTGCTGTGGACCTATGCCGACAACGGCCTGGTGCGCAATATCGCCCCGGAGTTGGAAGGCGAGTGGCAGGAGTCGTTCGCTACCCAGGCGGCGCTGAACCTGTTTGGGCAGAACGGCGAATACTACGGCGTGCCCTACACCTGGGGCGCGGTCGGGTTGTTCTACAATAAGGCGCTGTTTGAGCAGGCCGGGCTTGATCCGGACAATCCTCCCGCCACCTGGGAAGAATTCCTGGACGCCGTGCAGACGCTCAAGGATGCCGGCATCACCCCGATCTCGTTGGGCGAGGGCGAAAAGTGGCCCGGCCACTTCTGGTGGGTCTATCTGGCGCTCCGGCTGGGCGGCGAGGAAGCCTTCCTCAGCGCCTATAACCGCGAGGGCGCTTTCACCGATGCGCCGTTCGTGCAGGCAGGTGAATATCTCCAGCAACTCATCGACATGGAGCCGTTCAACGAAGGCTTCCTGGGCATGACCCATCCTGAGAGCGAGGGCGTCTTCGGCAATGGCGAAGCGGCCATGATCCTGATGGGCCACTGGGTGCCCGACGCGCAGGCGCAGTATAGCGAGAGCGGCGAGGGCATCGGCGACGAGAACCTGGGCTTCTTCAACTTCCCCGCCATCCCCGAAGGCGCGGGCAACCCTGGTGATGTGCTCGGTGGCGGCGATGGGTTCGCCGTCGGCGCCAACGCCCCGGATGAAGCTGTCGATTTCCTGCGCTTCCTCACCAGCGTCGAGAACCAGCGTACCGGTGCGGAAATCTTTATCGTGCCGGTGGTGAATGGGCTGGAAGATATCTTCGAGGATAACCCGGTCATGCAGTCCATCCTCGAAACGCGCAACAACGCGCCGTACTTCCAGCTTTACTACGACCAGTTCCTGCCCCCTGCTGTGGGTGGTGCGGTCAACGACGCGGTAGAGATGCTCTTTGCGGGCATCGCCACGCCTGAGGAAGTTGCGCAGGCGATTGAGGATGCCGCAGCGGCAGAACTCGACTGATAGTTAGTACATGAAAAGGTGGAGGCGCGGCAGTCTCCGGATTGCTGCGCTCTCCCCCTCTTCTACCGGCGACGACATCGGGGGGCTGATTGGGGTGGTCGAGGAGCGTGGCAGTGGACGCTTCGCCATCATAACAGAACCCCCAGCACACGCAAATCGTTCAGCAAAGAGATAGTGCCATGTCTGCTCCCCGCTTCCGAGTCTTGCCAAGTGCCTATGTGCAGGCCCAAACACACAGTGAACAGGTGCGCCGCCGCAACGATAACACCCTGCTGATCGTGTTGTTTACGTTGCCCGGCATGGTTATTTTCTTCCTCTTCGTGCTCATGCCCATCGCCCAGTCGGCCTATTACAGCCTGTATAACTGGAATGGCTTCGGTCCCCTGGATGAATTCGTGGGACTTGGCAACTATCAACAGTTGCTGAATCACTCCATTTTCCAGATGTCTCTTGGTCATACCCTGACCATCATGTCGCTCTCGCTGGCGATCCAGCTTCCGCTGGCACTGTTGCTGGCGTTGTTGGTCGGGCGTGGCAGTCTACGCGGCAGGAAGTTTTTCCGTATCATCCTCTTCATTCCCTACGTCTTTTCCGAGGTGATCACGGCCATCATCTGGCGCTACGTGTTAAGCCCAGACCCTGAGGCACTGCTGAACGCGGTGCTGCGGATCATTTTTCCCACGATGCAATCCATCAGTTGGCTGGGCGACCGCAACATTGTCTTGTACTCGCTCTTCGCGGTGCTGACCTGGAAGTATTTCGGCTTCTACATGATCTTATACATGGCCGGGCTGCAAACTATCCCGATGGAAGTCGAGGACGCCGCCCGTGTGGACGGCGCGACGGAACTGCAAGCCCTGCGCTACGTGACGATCCCCCTGCTTGGCAGCACGATCCGGCTGACTATTTTTCTGTCCGTCCTCGGCTCTTTTCAGCAGTTTGTGCTGACCTGGGTGCTGACCAACCAGGGTGGCCCTGCTTATGCTGCGTCGTTGTTCGCCACGTACCTGTACGAGTTCGGCATTAAACGCCTGCATCTGGGCTATGGCGCTGCCGTAGCGGTGGTGTTGTTCGTTATCACGCTGACCTTCTCCCTGGGGTATCAGCGCATCGTCATGCAGCGGGACTACGAGTTAGACGGACAGCGTTGAAAGGGGGAAATCGTGACGGGACAGCGGAGCGAACCACGCGCGCAGGCAGCTTTTAAATACGCCATCCTGATTATCCTCTGCCTGATCATCATGGGACCGGTGGTGACGGCGGTCCTGGGCAGCATCCGCACGACGGGTGAGTTCTTGAGCACGCCCTTTGGCCTGCCGCGCAACGGCATCCAGTGGGAAAACTACACGAGCATTCTGGGCAGCGGCTCGTTCTGGAATTCCCTGAAGAACAGCCTGATCATCACGGGCGGTGTCACCCTGTTGAACGTCACCCTTGCCAGTATGCTGGCTTTTATCTTCAGCCGCGTGACTTTTCGCGGGCGGGCGTTGTTGTTCAACATCCTGTTGATCGGGCTGTTATTCCCACTGGTGGTTGCCATTCTGCCCATCTTCATCCAGGTGCGCCAGCTTGGATTGGTCAACTCGATGTGGGGTGTGATCTTGCCGCTGGTGGCGTTTGGGCTGCCGGGCAGTGTGGTCATTTTGCGCAACTTCTTCATGAGCGTGCCGGGCGAACTGGAAGACGCCTCTTACATCGACGGCTGCACGACGTTCGGCTTCTTCCGCTTTATTCTGCTCCCATTGGCGCGGCCCGCGCTGCTGGCCGTAGGAACCTTGCAGGTGATCGGCAGTTGGAACGAATACTTTTTGCCATTGATCGTGCTCGCCGATCCACAGCAGTGGCCCCTGCCGCTGGGCATCATGCAGTATCAGGGCCAGTACGGCACGGACTATGCGCGCATCATGGCATACGTCACGTTGCTGATCATCCCGGCCGTGCTGTTCTACTTGATCGCTGAAAAATATATCGTGACAGGCTTGACGGGCGGGGAACTGAAAGGCTGATTTCCCCGGTGTCATCCTCCAGACCGTAAAGGCAAACAATCCATGTCGATGAATCGGGCGTTGCTTGTCGATGACAGACGGTCCGTCGATGATCGCGTGCAGTATCTGCTGGAGCAAATGACGCTGGACGAGAAAATCGCCCAACTGGGGAGCCGGTGGGTGTATGAACTGCTGGACGGCGTGACTTTCTCCCCGGACAAAGCGCGGAAACTGGTCGGCAACGGCATCGGTCACATCTCCCGCAAGGGCGGCGCCAGCAATGTCTTGCCTGCCGAGAGCGCCCGGCTGGCCAACCACATTCAACAATTCCTAATCGAGCATACCCGCCTGGGTATTCCGGCGGTGATCCACGAGGAATGTTGCAGCGGCTATATGGCGCGGGGGGCCACCGTGTTCCCCCAGGCGATTGGCGTCGCCAGCACCTGGGAGCCTGAACTGGTCGAGGCGATGGCGGATGTCATTCGCGCCCAGATGCGTTCGGTGGGGGCGCACCATGCCCTCGCGCCTGTGCTGGACGTGACACGCGATGCCCGTTGGGGCCGTGTCGAGGAGACCTTCGGCGAGGACCCTTACCTGGTTGCTCGTCTGGGCGCGGCCTACATTCGCGGGCTGCAAGGAGATGCGCTGGCACGGGGTATTGCCGCTACCGGCAAGCATTTTGTGGGCTACGGCATGTCGGAGGGCGGGCTGAACTGGGCGCCCCCGCATATTGGCTGGCGGGAGATGCGTGAGGTGTATCTGTTCCCGTTCGAAGCTGCCATCCGCGAGGCCCATCTGGCCTCGATTATGAATGCCTATCATGAGCTTGACGGCGTGCCGTGCGGCGCTTCCAGAGAACTCCTGGTTACCATTCTGCGCGAGGAATGGGGCTTCGACGGCACGGTGGTTTCGGACTACTTTGCCATCAACACCCTGGCGGATTATCACCACATTGCCCGTAGTAAGGCTGAGGCAGCGTGTATCGCGTTGGAGGCCGGTATCGATGTCGAATTGCCGTTTACCGACTGCTACGGCGATCCTCTGCGTCAAGCCGTCCTGCGCGGTGAAGTCTCAATGACCCTGATCGACGCCGCGGTGAGCCGGGTGTTGGCGCAAAAGTTCGCTCTGGGGCTGTTCGAGAATCCTTACGTTGACCCCAGTATCGTCGTATTCGATACGCCCGATCAACGTCAACTGGCGCGGCAGATCGCCCAGAAATCGATCGTGTTGCTGAAGAACGACGACGGTCTGCTGCCCCTAGACAAACACCTCGATTCCATCGCCGTGATCGGCCCCAATGCCGACAGCGTGCGCAACCTGTTCGGCGACTATGCCTATCCGGCCCACATGGAAACGCTGCTCGAAACCATCAACCAGGCCAACGTGTTTAACCAGCCGCTGCCGGATACGCCTGTCCAGGCAATCGACGATTTTATCCCGGCAATCAGTGTGCTGGCGGCCATTCAGGCAGCGGTCGGGCCGCAAACTCGCGTCCATTATGCCAGAGGTTGTGGAATTTTCGATCCTTCCACCGCCGGCTTTGCTGAAGCGGTCGCGGCGGCGCGGCAGGCTCAGGTCGCCATCGTCGTCGTTGGGGACAAGGCCGGGCTGACTGACGATTGCACCTGCGGCGAGGCGCGCGACCGGGCCGACCTGTCCCTACCCGGCGTTCAGGCGCAGCTTGTCCAGGCGATTTACGAGACGGGTACGCCGGTTGTGTTGGTGCTGATCAACGGAAGGCCGGTTAGCCTGGGGGGGATTGCCGAAGCGGTGCCTGCCATCCTGGAAGCCTGGTTCCCATCAGAAGAAGGGGCGAACGCGATTGCCGACGTGTTGTTCGGCGACGTTAACCCCGGCGGAAAGCTGCCGATTACGTTTCCGCGTTCGGTGGGCCAGGTGCCGATCTATTATGGACACCGCCCGTCGGGAGGGCGTTCCCACTGGAAAGTGGATTACGTCGAAACCAGCGTCCGTCCCCTCTATCCCTTCGGCTATGGCTTGAGCTACACCCGCTTCGAGTTCGGGCGTTTGCGTATTGAACCCGCTGCCGTCCGGGTCGGAGATGAGGTCACGATTCAGGTGGACGTTACCAACGTGGGTGATCGCGCCGGGGATGAGGTCGTTCAGCTTTACACTCATCAGGATGTTCCGTTGGTGACGCGCCCCGTGAAGGAACTCAAGGGTTTCAAACGTGTGACCGTGCAACCGCAGCAGACGCAGACCGTCACCTTCCGTCTGGCGGTGAACCAGTTAGGCTTCTATGATCGGGAGCGGCGCTTTGTGGTTGAACCCGGCAGAGTCGAGGTGATGATCGGCAGCTCGTCCGAGGACATTCGCTGCACCGGATCGTTTGACATCCAGGGCGTAAAGACGGACGTTCAGCAGAGCAAGATGTTCTTCAGCCAGGCTTGTGCGGATGTTGTGTAGTTCGCCCGCCGGCGACAGGAGTCCTGGGCGGCTCCTATGTGACCACATGGGGGACAGGCATTCGCTTTAAACGGTAGCAGCGGCAGATCAAAACCCGATCTACCGCTGCCCTGGCCCTTGCTTATGGTGTAAAAGGACGCTTCGCCGGAAGAAGGGTTACTCCGGCAAGTTCTCTGCCGTTAGCAGGCGGATCGGTGCGTCAAAGTGAGTCGGGATTGGGCGACCCTCGACTACCTTGATCGCGCTCTCCACCGCGATGAATGCCATCTCATAGGGATACTGAGCGACGGTGCCGGTCATGCGGCCCTCGCGGATGGCGTCAAGGGCTTCGGGGATGGCGTCAGTGCCGATGACGATGACCTGGCCTTCGAGGCCGGCAGCGCGAACGGCTTCCGCAGCGCCGAGGGCCATGGTGTCGTTGCAGGCGTAAATGGCGCGCAGGTCAGGGTTGGCCTGAAGGATGTTGGTGGCGGCGTTGAGCGCCCTGGCGCGGTCCCAGTCGGCGGGCTGGGAGGCGACGACTTCCATGGTAGCGGAGACGGTGTCGAAGAAGCCGTCGCGGCGGTTCTGACCGGAGACGTTGCCGGCCAGGCCTTCGAGGATGGCGACCTGGCTACCGGGGTCGAGGTGGTCCAAGACGTATTGCCCGGCCAGTTGCCCCGCCTGATAGTTGTTCGAGGCCATACGGGTTTCGATGCGAATGCCTGCTTCGGCAGCGGCGTCGGCGGGGATCAGCTCGTCCACATTGATGATGGGGATGCCCGCTGCGGTGGCCTGAGCCAGCGCGGAGTTGAGGTTGAGCGGGGTGATCGGCGAGACGAGCAGCGCATCGAAGTTGCGGCCCAGCCAAGATTCGACCAGGGCCAACTGCTGCGCGGTATCGGCCTCGGTGGGCACCGAACCGATCTCGATCTCGACGCCATAGCGGGCGGCGGCGAAGCGATAGCCCTCGGCCATCGCCTGCCAGTACTCGTTGGCTTCGGTCTTGATAATCGCACCGAAACGCAGCGCCGGGATCGCCGGATCGGGGATCGGCTGCACCGGCTGATCCAGGTCTTCGGCCAGCAGCAGACGGATCGGCGCGTCGATGCGCGTCGGGATCGGGCGGCCCTGCACCAGCTTGATGGCATTCTCGACGGCCAGCACCGCGATCTCGAACGGATACTGAGCGACGGTGCCGGTCATGCGGCCCTCGCGGATGGCGTCAAGGGCTTCGGGGATGGCGTCAGTGCCGATGACGATGACCTGGCCTTCGAGGCCGGCAGCGCGAACGGCTTCCGCAGCGCCGAGGGCCATGGTGTCGTTGCAGGCGTAAATGGCGCGCAGGTCAGGGTTGGCCTGAAGGATGTTGGTGGCGGCGTTGAGCGCCCTGGCGCGGTCCCAGTCGGCGGGCTGGGAGGCGACGACTTCCATGGTAGCGGAGACGGTGTCGAAGAAGCCGTCGCGGCGGTTCTGACCGGAGACGTTGCCGGCCAGGCCTTCGAGGATGGCGACCTGGCTACCGGGGTCGAGGTGGTCCAAGACGTATTGCCCGGCCAGTTGCCCCGCCTGATAGTTGTTCGAGGCCATACGGGTTTCGATGCGAATGCCTGCTTCGGCAGCGGCGTCGGCGGGGATCAGCTCGTCCACATTGATGATGGGGATGCCCGCTGCGGTGGCCTGAGCCAGCGCGGAGTTGAGGTTGAGCGGGGTGATCGGCGAGACGAGCAGCGCATCGAAGTTGCGGCCCAGCCAAGATTCGACCAGGGCCAACTGCTGCGCGGTATCGGCCTCGGTGGGCACCGAACCGATCTCGATCTCGACGCCATAGCGGGCGGCGGCGAAGCGATAGCCCTCGGCCATCGCCTGCCAGTACTCGTTGGCTTCGGTCTTGATAATCGCACCGAAGCGCAGCGGCGTATTCTGCGCGGTGACGCTGGCCGGTCCGAGCGCGGCAACCAGCAGAACCAGGGTCAATGCCAGGCTAAGGATTTTCGAGCGGTTCATTTTTTCTCCTCCCTCAGCAAACAACCTGTCTGGACGACGTCGTAAATGTTGAGGTCTGCCGATTCTGACAAGTTTTTCCGACCTTTCTCCTTTCTTCTCGACCGGCTGGGGTGAGGGCTAACGTTTGCGCGCCCGGTCGATCACCACCGCCAGCACGATCACGGCGCCGATAACGACCTGTTGCCAGTAAGCCTGCACGTTGAAGATGTTCATGCCGTTGCGCACCAGGCTGGTGAACAGTGCGCCGATTATCGTACCCAGGATGTTGCCCTCGCCGCCGGAAAGGCTTGTGCCGCCCATCACGGTCGCGGCGATGGCGTCCAGTTCAAAGCCATTTCCGGCAATCGGTTCGGCGGCGCTCATGCGGGCTGTCAGCACTACCGCCGCCAGACCGCACAGCGCGCCGCTGATGCTGTAGACGATCAGCTTGTAGCGCCGCACGTTGATGCCCGACAGCCGCGCGGTCTCCTCATTGCCGCCGATGGCGACGGTGTATTCACCTACTTTGGTGCGCACGAAGATGAAACCGAAGATCACCGCCGTGATCAGCGCCACGATCACCGGGATGGGGATCGGGCCGACCTGCCCGGCGAAGGTGCGGATGAACTCCTGCGGTAGGCCGTAGATGGGCCGCCCTTCGCTGATGATCAGCGCCAGGCCGCGAAAGATGCCCATTGTGCCCAACGTGGCGATGAAGGGCGGCAGGTTAGCGCGTGTGATCAGCAGGCCGTTGACTATGCCGCACAGGATGCCCACCCCGATGCCGACCAGCAGCGCCGTGAACGGTGTGCCGCCGTTCTTGAGCAGGTTTGCCACGACGATCCCACCCAGCGCCACCGTTGAACCGACCGACAGATCGATGCCGCCGGTGGTGATGACGTAGGTCATGCCGACGGCGATAATGGCGTTGATCGCCGCCTGGAGCGCCACCTGGATCAGGTTGCGTGTGTCGAGGAAATACTGCTCGCCCAGCACGAGCGGCGACAGGATGCTGAACACCGTCGCCAGGAGAATCAGCACCAGCAGCAGCCCAAAGCGGGAAAGCATCTGCAAGGCGCTGCTGCGGCGCGTCGGTTGCGATCCTGACGCGGGCAGTGGAGCGGTGGTAGGGGCAGTTTCGGTCGTCATGCCTTTGCTTCCTCAAATTCACCCATCGCGTAGCGCAGAATTTCTTGCTTGGTGTCGGGTGGCCAATTGCCGTCGGCCTGGCGGCGGAACTCGGCCACCAGGTGGCCCGTGCGCATTACCAGCACGCGGTCGCTCATGCCCATGATCTCCGGCAGTTCGGAGGAAATCATCAGGATAAACGCGCCGGCCTGGACCAGCTTATTCATTAGTTGGTAGATTTCCACCTTTGCACCTACGTCTACGCCGCGCGTCGGCTCGTCGAAGATCAGGATGCGCGCCTGGCTGAACAGCCACTTGGCAAGTACCACTTTCTGCTGATTGCCGCCGCTGAGTGTGCGGACCGCGCGGCGGATGTCTGGTGGGCGGATGCGCAGGTCTTCCACCGAACGCCGGGCCGCCTCGGCTCGCCTGCCGAAGTCGATCACGCCCCAGCGGGTGAGGGCGCTCAGGTTCGCCAGGCTGATGTTGTTCTGCACCGCCAGCGGCAGTACCAGCCCCTGTGTCTTGCGGTCCGCTGTCAAAAAACCTACCCCTCGTCGGATGGCGTCCTGCGGCGAGCGCAGGTGAACGGGTTCCCCTGCAATGAACATTATCCCTTGGGCCTCTGGCGCACAGCCGAACACTGCCCAGCCGATGTCGGTGCGCCCTGCACCGATCAGCCCGGCCAGCCCAACGATCTCGCCGGCATGGCCCGTCAGCGACACGTCTTCCACAACGCCGGGGATGGTGAGATGTTCCACGCGCAGCAGTTCGTCTCCACGTCGGGCGAACTGCTTGGGGAACATATCCTTGACCTCGCGGCCTACCATCATGCGGATCACGTCGTCCGGGCGCACGTCTGCCCGGTTGACCGTGCCGACGGTGTGGCCATCGCGCAGCACGGTGATGCGGTCGGCGATCTCGAAGACCTCCTCCAGACGGTGCGAGATGAAGACGATGGACACGCCCTGTGCCGTGAGGCTGCGCAGCGCACGGAACAGGTCGTGGATTTCCTTGTCGGTCAGGGAGGAGGTCGGCTCATCCATCACCAGCACATCGGCCTTCAGCGACAGGGCTTTGGCGATCTCGATCATCTGGCGTTGGGCGATGCTGAGCCTGCGCACCGGCACGGTCATGTCCAGGTGGGCGTCCAGTTGAGCCAGCAAACGTTCAGCCTCGGCGTGCATAGCCGCGCGGTCCATCACCTGCCCTAAGGGATCAACGGACGGCTCACGGCCCAGGGCGATGTTCTGCACGGCAGTCATCTGCGGCACCAGGTTCAATTCCTGGTGCACCATACTGACGCCGGCCCGCTGGGCGTCGGCAGGGCTGCGGATTTCGACCTCGTGGCCCTGGATGCGAATGACACCGGCGTCCTTCGGAATCGCACCGAAGAGGATTTTCATTAGCGTGGATTTGCCGGCGCCGTTTTCGCCAATCAGGGCATGGATTTCGCCTGCCTGTACGGCAAAGTCTACCTGGTCGAGGGCCTGGACCCCCGGAAACTGCTTGGAAATCCCGATCATCTCCAGAGCCAGCGGAACATTCATGACGCTTCCTACCTTAGCTGGTGTGAACGGTGTGGTCGTCGCCGGGTGTCGAAGTCTTCCGGCGCCGGGCGTTAATCGCCAGCGCACCTCCGTTAGCGTTGGCCAGGCGGGGCGGTGGATTGACGCACGACGAGGGAAACGTCCAGCACGCGGCGCACAG